>CAYVFC010000086.1:0-34705 GCA_964450715.1 uncultured Sandaracinaceae bacterium
GACCGAAGAGTCGCGATGCCGAATAACTTAAAACTTAGCCCCGTCCCCTATCTCCCTATCTCGACTCGCTCATCGACGACCGAAGAGTCGCGATGCCGAATAACTTAAAACTTAGCCCCGTCCCCTATCTCCCTATCTCGACTCGCTCATCGACGACCGAAGAGTCGCGATGCCGAATAACTTAAAACTTAGCCCCGTCCCCTATCTCCCTATCTCGACTCGCTCATCGACGACCGAAGAGTCGCGATGCCGAATAACTTAAAACTTAGCCCCGTCCCCTATCTCCCTATCTCGACTCGCTCATCGACGACCGAAGAGTCGCGATGCCGAATAACTTAAAACTTAGCCCCGTCCCCTATCTCCTATCTCTAGCCTAGCCAACGCTAACCTATCCTTAGACGTTTTGCTTTGCGCCACAGCGTGGTCGGGCTCAGACCCAGCAACTCGGCGGCGCGCGAACGGTTGCCGTTGGCCTCGCGCAGGGCCTTCTCGATGGCGGCCCGCTCGGCCTCGTCCACCACCTCTTGTAGCGCCCTGCCCTCCCTGAGCTCCCTTAGGTCGGAGAGCGGCGACTCGGCCGGCAGCACGGCCTCCAGGGGAATGACGCCGTTCTCGGCCAGGGCGACGCCTTGCTCGATCATGTTCTCCAACTCGCGGACGTTGCCCGGAAATTCGTAGCTCACCAGGAAGTCGAGCACCCCGTTGCCCAGGGCCACGCTGGCGCCGATCTTGTCCGAGTACCTCTTCAGGAAGAAGTCCACCAGCAGTGGGACATCCTCGCGCCGCTCGCGCAGCGGCGGCATGGTGAAGCGGCAGACGTTGAGGCGGTAGTAGAGATCCTGCCGGAAGGTCCCGTTCTCGATGGCCTGCTTGGGATTCTTGTTGGTGGCGGCGATCACGCGCACGTCCACGCGCTGAGACTTGCTGTGCCCCAGCTTGCGGATCTCGCCCTCCTGGATTGCACGCAGCAGCTTGGCCTGGAACTGCGGCGAGGTCTCCACGATCTCGTCGAAGAAGAAGGTGCCGCCGTTGGCCTCCTCGAACAGCCCCTTGCGGGCGGCCACCGCCCCGGTGAAGGCCCCGCGCACGTGGCCAAACAGCTCGCTCTCCAGTAGGGTTTCGCTGATGGCCGCGCAGTTGACCGTGACGAAAGGACGCTCGGCGCGCCTCGAGTTGACGTGGATGGCCCGGGCTACCAGCTCCTTGCCGGTGCCGCTCTCGCCCGTAATGAGCACGGTGGAATCGGTGGGTGCGATGCGAATGATGCGCCCAAGTACGTCGCGGACGGCGCCCGAGCGGCCGATAATGTTCTCGAAGTGGTAGCGCTCGCGGAACTCCGCCGCCAGCACGCTGACCTCGCCGGCCAGGAAGCGCTTCTCCAGCGCCTTGCGCACGCGAACCAGCAGCTCGTCCTCGCTAAAGGGCTTCTGCAGATAGTCGTAGGCGCCCAGCCGCATGGCCTCCACCGCGCTCTCGATGGTCCCGTAAGCGGTCATCACGATGACCTCGGTGAAGGGCGCCACCTCCTTGGCGTGGCGCAGCACCGAGATGCCGGAGGTCGAGCCCATCCTGAGATCGGTGAGCAGCAGGTCGAAGGAGTCCTCATCCAGCAGGTTGTTGGCCGACTCGCCGTCGCCCGCTTCCTCCACGTCGTATCCCGCCTCGCGCAGGATCATGGCAAGCGAGGCCCGCATATTCTTCTGGTCGTCGACGACGAGGATTCTGGCCATGGATACGTTTTCGAGGGCCCTGCCCCTGTAGCGCTCCCCGGTTTTTCCGGCGCCCGGGCTTTTACCCCGAGGCGATCGGTGATTCTAGCGCTTCCTGGACTTTTTTGCGAATAGTGTCTGGAAGGATCAGCCGCGGCCTTTCTATCCGCTTATTGCGCAGCTCACCCAGCAGGAAAGAGACCTCTCCCAGCCGTCGCACGGGCTGCTCGCGGAAGGTCACCCAGAGGCCCTGGAGCGGATCGCCCTTCTGCTCTTCGTACGGGATGTCGAAGGGAACGTCGAGCCAGACACTCAGGTCGGCCCGCAGGCCCTGCCTCTCCGCCACCTCCACGGCTAGGGCCAGGGCGTTGCGCCGGTACTGCTCGTGCTCGGCTCCCGAGGGCAGGGGCACAGTCTTGGGCAGGTCGCGGGTAGCCAGGCGGGAGGTCAGATCTGAGAGCACCGGGTCGGGCGACTGCTCCCACTGCTTGAAGCAGCTCAGCAGGCCCACATCGTCGAGCGCCAGGTAGTCCCCGGCCGCGACCGGACGGCCCAGCGCCGCCTCTCGCATCGCGGGCGGGATCGGCTGCGGCGCCCTGCCCTCTCGCACCAGCTCGGCCACCCGCGCGAACACGCCGCGGATGAGCGCCTCGGCGGTCCGGGTGGCCTTGTGATGGTAGACCTGCTCGTACATGAACAGGCGCGAGAGGAAGAATTGCTCAATAGGAGGCAGCCCCTTGGTGCCGTCGATGGCCAGCACCCACTGTCCGTCGCCAGCGGCCGACGGCACTCGCGCGAAGGTGAGCGCTCGCATCAGGAAGTCGAGGTCAAAGACCCCGTAGCTCACGCCGGTCATGTGGCTGTCGCGAAGCAGGAAATCGCAGCGGTCGACGTCCAGGGGTCCGGCCACGGCCCGCGAGAGATACCCGGTCGGGTGGTCACCTCCGAGCAACGAGGCTACCCGGTCGGGCATCCCGGCGCTGATCTCTTTCAGCGTGCGATGCACGTCGCTACTCGGATCCAGGATGATGGTACGCGTCCAGCTTTCGTGGCTGCGCGCCCCGGGCAGCACCTCCTCGAACAGGTGCGAGAAGGGGCCGTGGCCGAGGTCGTGCAAGAGGGCGGCAGCCACGGCATCGCTCTCGGTCTGAGCGTCGAGCCGCTCGCTCGGGGGCAGCTCCCCCTGCCTGGCCCTCACCCGGTCGAGCAGCTTGACCATGACGTGCGCGGTGCCGATGGCGTGCACGAAGCGGGAGTGCTCGGCGCCCGGAAATACCAGCGAGGTCATGCCGAGCTGGCAGATGCGCCTCTGACGCTGCACCTCTCGGGTGCTGAGCAGCCTGGAGACCACCTTCTCGGCCTCGCCCTCGAAGGCCACCAGCCCGTGTACCGGATCGCGCAGGATCATGGCCAGCAGGGTACCACGGTGCCGCGAGTTCAATCCCCGGGTATTTCGATCCGTGCCCGTGCGAGCGTGGTGAAACGGCCGTCTACAGGAACCTGAAATGCGCTCGCCCGACGGCTGACCACGGCCACGTTGTCCTCGTGCCAAAGGGGAACGACGGGTACTTGCTCGGCGAGAATGCGCTGCACCTCGCGGTATGCCCGGATCCGGTCCGGTAAATCCGGAGTGCGCCGTCCGCTCTCCAGCGCGACATCGAGCCCCGTACTGTTGAACCGCCAGCGGTTCGCCCCTTCGGCCCGGTCCTTGCCGGGAATCCGGTCGGAAGCGAAGAACCAGCTGAGCAAGTGCGGCTCGATGACCTCGGGTACCTGCAGCAGGGATAGCTCGAAATGGCCGCGGTTCAGGTCGGCCAGCAGCATAGCGACCTCTGTCGGCCGGATCTCCACCGCGATGCCGGCCTGCCGCAGCATCTCGGCTATCGCCTTGGCGATTGACTGCCTGAAGCGGTCGCTGCTGGTTCTGAGCGTGAGCTCGAGACGCGGCGCGTTTTCGTCGTCCGGCAGGCCGGCGTCGTCCAGAAGATCGCGGGCTCGTTCCGGATCGTGTTCGTAATAGGGGGTCTCCTTCCAGTAGGCCCAGTGGCCAGGAGGGATCCAGCCGCGGGCGAGCCGAGCGCGTCCTCCGAACTTGGCCTTCACCAGCGCGCGCCGGTCGATGGCGTGGGCGATGGCCCGCCGCACGCGCACGTCGGCCAGCGGTCCCGCGCGCGTGTTGATACCCAGATAGGTCGTACCGATCCCCTGGGCGTTCTTGACCTGGAACCCGGGGCGTTTCAGGAAGAGCGGTACAAGAAGCGGCGGGATCGCGTTGAAGGCCAAGTCGCCCGCCCCCGCGATCATCCGCAGGGCGCGGGTATTATCGTCCCGAACGACCAGCATCCGGACGGCCGGAAACAGGGGACGCCCGCCGTGCCACCTGGGATTGGCGCGCAGCTCAATGGCACCCGGCTTGCGCGCCACCAGGCGGTAGGGACCTGCCCCCACGGGCTCGGGGCCACCCGGAGCGCCGAAGGGGGTGCGCGCGTCCTCGGAGCGCAGCACGGGAAGCTCGAGGTCGGTCAGGAAGGTCGCGTGCGGACCGTCGATATAGAAATCGACGGTGAGGGGGTCAGGGGTCTCGATGCGTTCGATCCTCCGGTAGGTGCCCGCGTAACGGCTGCCGATCTCGGGATCGAGAACGCTACGGAAGGTGGCCGCGACGTCAGTCGCGTCCAACACCGAGCCGTCGCTAAACCTCAAGTTTTTTCTAAGTTTCGCTCGGTAGCGCCGAGGATCGATAACCTCGACGCTCTCGGCGAGATCGGGTACCGGCTTCAGCGTGTACGGATCAATGGTGACCAGCGAGGCGAAGACGAGGCGCGAGACCTTCATGCCGTAGGCGTCTCCGGTCAGCCTCGGGTCGATCTCCTGGGCGTCACGAGGTAAAAGCACGACCAGCGCGTCATCGCCTTCCGTACCGATCCGGCGCTGCTCGCATCCGAAGGTGATCACGAAAGCGACGGCGCAGAACACCGCGCGGGTTTTCCCTATTCCATGATTCACAGATGGCTGAATAACGCGAAACCGGCTGCGAGGAAAATTCCGCTCGCGTTACTGCTGCTCCTCTGCGCGGCGGTCGCGCCCGGGGCCGCCCAAAAGAAACCGGCTAGCGACGCCGCGGGTGCGTTGGCGCAGCGAGTCGAACGGTTGGTCGCAGAGGCCGGGATCAAGGGAAAGCTAGGTGTCGCGATAGTCGATGTCGGAACCGGCGAGCAGCTGTTCGGGCACAACGCCGGCCAACCGCTCAATCCGGCCTCCAACGTGAAGCTGGTTACCGCTGCGGCAGCGCTACTGGAGTTGGGCGCGGATTTCTGCATGCAGACCGGCGTTTATGGGCAGGTAGAGGGAGACGCGGTCCGTGGTGGCCTGTACCTGAAAGGGTTCGGAGATCCCTCTCTCCGCCTTTCGGATCTGGTGGAGCTCGCACGCGAGCTGCTTTCACTGGGAGTGCGAAGCGTGGACGAGGTTCTGGTCGATGACTCCTACTTCGACGATCGGATCCTGCCTCCGTCTTTCGAGCAAAAACCGCAGGACATGTCCGCCTATCGCGCGGCGGTGGGCGCGGTATCCGTGGAGCAGAATACCTACGTCCTGCGAGTTCGGCCCGGTCCGACAGCGGGTTCCCGCGCGGTGGTCCATCTGGATGTCCCAGGCTATTTCGAGCTGGACAACCAGCTGACCACCGGCGCACAAGGACCGCCGTCCGTGGTCGCCGTGCAGAACCCCGCTAAGGGCAGACTAGCGCTTCTGCTCAAGGGCAACGTTCCGCTGGGCGCGCGGCGGCTTAGCTACCGCCGACGCGTGGCCGCCCCCTCGAGCTACGCGGGGTATGCCATGGTCGAGGCGCTGCGATCTCTGCGTATCAGCGTACCCAGGCGTATTCGCGAGGCGGAAACCCCGACCGGAGCGCCGCTGCTGGCCTCGCGCTGCTCGCCGCCCCTGGGGGAGATGCTGCCGGAGCTGGGCAAGCGTAGCGACAACTTCACCGCCGAGATGCTCCTGAAGGTGCTGGGCGCCGAACGGGTGAAGCGGCCGGGGACCAGCGCGAACGGCGTGAAGGTAGCGCTGGATATGCTCGGCCGTATGGGCGTCAAGACAGAAACGGTGAGCATGGTCAACGGATCCGGGTTATTCACCGGCAACCTCTTCTCGGCCGCGAGCTTCTGCCAGCTGTTGGCGGCGGTGCACGCCAATGCGTCTATCCGCCCCGATTTCCTTGCACAACTGGCGATCGGCGGGGTCGATGGAACGTTGGCCCGCAGGTTGCTGGAGCTGCCCATGCCGGGCGTGGTACGCGCCAAGACCGGAACATTAAACGAGGTGGTCGCGCTTTCGGGGTACGTCCTCGGTCCGTCGCCGGAGCGGGTCATCGCGTTCAGCATCCTGGCCAACGACGTTAGAGGACAGAAGCAGGCCGCGAAGACGCTAGCCGATGGCATCGCGACCACCATCGCCCGGCACCTCTGGTCCGAAGGTTCGTGAGCGCAGAATCGCGGGGTGTAGGGCCTCCGCTACCGCGAATTCCCCTCGCCCGTAACGGATCCACGGCTGCGTTGAATTAAGTAAATGAAAGCCGGCTCGATATTCGCATACGTTTTCGTACGCGAGATAGCTTTATTAACTATACATTTAACAACAGGCCAAGAAATGATCCCTTCTATCGGCGGGAGCACGAGAAATATAGCGGTAACCGATCCCGCCCCTCGAAACGGAGAGGGGCTGGACCGTCCCCCTTTGGTGGCCTTCGAAAATGGGGATGATTGACTTTATCTCACCTATTCCCGACCGTTTGTTCGTTCATTTCATACCTAGACCGGTCAAGATGAAGGCGTTCGAGGTGTCCGTGCCAATTATCGTTCTCACACTCGTGCTCGGCTGGCTTGCGGGATGCGGAAAGACGAGCGAGCCCCCGCCGTTTAACCCCGGTCCGCGCGGCTACGCCGGTTCGGGGGGGATCCCGGACACGACCGAACCCTCGAGCGCTGGCGGACAGGGAGGAACAGCCGGATTGGCCGGCGCTTCCGGCGCACCGGTCGAACCGGAAGCGGGTACCGGGGAGCCGAGCGGCGGAACCGGAGCGAGCGGCGATGCGCTGGCCGGAACGGGAACCGGCGACTCAGGGTCGGGCGGTATTGGCGTCATCTCCGATCCGGTAGTCACCGCCGGGACCGGAGGCGGACGCGTATTCGACGCGGGGAGCGATGCGGACCGAAACCGGGTAGAACCGGGCCGGGTCTGCGAACGGCTCTCCACCATCCAGTGCGCGGGAGAGGCCTACTGTTGCGACAATCCGGGTCGCGATCTGGCCACCTGCAAGCAGATCATGTTCGAGGGGTGTACCCGGGAGTTGATGCTGGACGCGGTCTCGCTCGATCCGGTGGTCGACTACGATCTGGATCGCGCCGAGGATGCCTTTACCGAATACGAACGTATGACCTCCGAGTGCAATACTTCGGTTGCCGACTGGGCCATCAGCCTCGACGGTATGCGTTCGATCATCAAGGGCAGCAAGGAACCCGAGGAGGACTGCTCTCCGGACGCGCTCGTTCCCACGGACGAGGATAATGCGGCCGGGCTGGCCTCCTGCAAGTATCCGGAAACCCACGCCTGCTTACCCGTGGCGGCTCTGGTCTGGAGATGCAAGCCGTTGAGCGACGCGGGGGGCGACTGTATAACGGATGTAAACTGCAAATCGGAGTTATATTGCGACAATCCTTCGCTCACCTATAACCGGGATGCCACCTGCAAGGTGCGCAAGCCCGTCGGCGAGGCTTGCGACCTGCCCAACGAGTGCGAGACCCTGATGTGCAAGCGAGGCAGTTGCGTGCCCGCCGACAAGCAAGCGGTGTTCTGTCTGCAGGACGCGTAAGCGAAGGGGTTGCCCCCTCTCGTACCCGGGCGAGCGCAAGGCCCGCCCCTACGCGCCGTCGATGTATACCGTAACGGGCGCAAGGCCCGCCCCTACGGCGTTCGATACCCGTAACCGTAGAGGAAGGGCTTGCCCCCTGCCCTCGCGCCGCTACTCCTTTATCTGACGGCGGATCTTACCGAGCGCCTGTTCCTGCAGCTGCCGGATCCGCTCGCGGGACAGGTTGTATTTGTCGCCGATCTCCTTGAGCGTTAGCTCGTCCTCGTCGTTGAGGCCGAAGCGCCAGCGCAGGATGCGGGCTTCCATCGGGGTAAGCGTGGACAGAAGCCGCTGTACCTCGTCGCTCCAGTTCTGGTTGACCAGGCTCTCGTACGGGGTGGGGGTGGTCTCCTCCTCGATGAAATCGATGAACTTGCGCCCGTCCTCGTCGTTGACGGGCCGGTCCAGGGAGAAAGGAGCCTCAGCCCAATAGCCCTTGATCTTCTCTACCTTTTCCGCCGAGATCCCGGTCTCCAGCTCCAGCTCCTCGGAGCTCGGATCGCGACCGGTACGAGTGGCGATGGTCTGGGTAGCGCGGGCAACCCGGTTATAGGTGTCCAGCATGTGTACCGGAATCCGCACCGCACGGCCCTTATCGGCTACCGCCCGGCTGATGGCGTGTCGGATCCACCAGGAAGCGTAGGTGCTGAACCGGTAGCCGCGGCGGTGGTCGAACCGCTCCACGGCCTTCATCAGCCCGATATTGCCCTCCTGGATCAGGTCGATGAGGGGCAGCCTGCCGCGGTTGTACCGTCGCGCGATCGAGACCACCAGCCTGAGGTTGGCGGAAACGAAGGAGTTCTTGGCCTCCATCTGTACGCGTTTTGCCTCCCTCACGCGCGCTAGGTAACGTTTGAACATGGGTGTGATCCGAATGTCATCCCCCTCGATGTCGCGCTCGAAGGAGTACATCCCGGCCAGCCGGTGAACCGCTCGATACGCTTCCTCTACGAAGATGCGGTCGGCATCCAGATCGCGCAGCTTGGCGGACAGCTCGGCAACGGTCTCGTTCCACCGGTTTTCGGAGTTCTTCTTGAGCCTTCCACCCTTGGCGGCGCGGGCGATCTTGCGCAGCACCGCCACCTCGGACAGCGGTTCCTCGAGAAACCGTTCCAGCACCGAGGCCACCGTCTCGTACGCGGACGGATATGAGAGCAGCGCCTGCCAGTAGGCGACCTCACAACAAAGCACATCCTCCGCGGCCTCGACCTCTTCCCGGGGGGACATGACGTGGTGAGACGCCATCTCGCGGAAATATTTGGAGAGCGTGCTGTCGTTCGCGTTGTCGCGCTCCAGTTGTCTCAGGATCTCTTCGGTGCGAGACGGTTCGTACGTCCGTTCTTCCGCCGCGTTCGCCGTCGCGACGTCGGGAATGGAAACCGGAATCTCGCTCGTGGTGGCTGCCTGCCCCTCGGCCCTGTCGGCAGGGCGCACAGTTACCTCGTCGGGACTGCGCAAGGCTTTTGCTCCCTGCTTTGGCATGTTCGTTCTCTCCTTTGACCTTCAATCAAGAAGTCAACTTAAGTTGGGGTTCAGGTAAAACAAGCGCGTACTACTATTGCAGCAAGCTTCTCTACTCGTGATATTAATGCATTTCCCGTGCCAGAATGTTACCGATGTTAGAAATCTCTAGGGTATTGGAAACAACGCGGATTTCGTGTGATAGAAACGGAAAATCTGACAAAACGATTTTCAAATACGAAATTTTTTTACCCTTTTTGTAAGAATCTTCCAGCGGTCGGCTCTTCCACGGTAGGGATTTCGAACTCGAAAATGGTGGCATATTCAAAAAGAAACGGCCCTAGCCTCAATCGTTGCAATTCCGCAATGGTCGGTTTCGCCGGCTGCATCGTCGCACCGCTCCTGGCGTTCGCCGGAACGCTTTCCGCTCAAGAACGGTCGGATGAGCGGATGGTTAACCTGGGCCGGCCCGCAAGACCGGCGCGTCTTACACTGACAACGGAAGCAGAAGCAATAAAAATTCGCCTAGAAAACGATACGTCTTCGCTGCCGGTTCCTGCCGCGGAACGGATCGAGGTCGAGCCGGTCGAGCTGGAGGGCGGATCCGTGGTAGCGCTGGTTCGCGCTATGGGGCGGGGCGTTACGGCGGCTGCTTTACTGGGACGCCCGCCTCGGTCCGGCCCCAAGGTTCTGTGGACGGGAAGGCTGGACCCACACGGCGACCCGGGCGAGCGCCGGGCAGACGCCGTAGTTCTGGAGGACCGGACGGGCGACGGATCGCCGGATGTCGTGGTGGCAACGTACGACGAACGCTGGCGGATCTGCGGCCAACCGCGCACGCTGCGAAACGCTCGCGCGCTCGATCCGGTCTCGCTGAAGCTAGCTCCCGTACAGCTCGACCCGGTCGGTCGCTCTGGCTCCGGATCGGTGGTATCGCTGCCAGCCACAAAGGATTCCCCCGGATTGCGCTCGCCGCCGTTGCTCAAGGCGCTGCGCTTCTTCTCCTACTCCAGCCGCCGGCAGCCCAGCGGAACAAAAGAGACGCTTCAATCCGCCGGAGATCCCTTGACGGATGGGAACGCATCCACGACCTGGGTAGAGGGGGGCGATCGAGGCGGCCGAGGCGAATTCGCGACCGCGACCCGGGCCGCCTCGAGCTGGCCTATCAACGCCATCGCGTTGACTCTCTCCCCCTCGGAGAGGACCGCGGCGAATAAGCTGCGGCGACCGAAGAGCTTCTGGATCGTGGGCGATACCGGTCCGCTGTTGAAAATCTCGGTGAACAAGGACCCGGTCTCGAGTCCGGGCGAGCGCTTCTGGATCTCTCCGCCCCGACCGCTCGACTGGAAGTGCCTGTCGATCGTGCTCGACGATTCCTACCCCGCCGCGGGCTCCCGTCGCGCGGGTGCGGCCGTGGCCGAGGTAGAGGTTTACACCGAGATCGACACAGAGGACGGAGCGGTCGTGCTCGTAAGCGAGCTGGTGCGCGATGGCGAACGCGCCCCGGAAGCCGCGCGGCTGCTGACCGAGATCGGACCGGGCGTCGTGTCGCCGCTGGCAGAGGCGTGGCCGGGGATGAGCGCGACGGGCCGGCGCAGGGCGGTCAGGGTGTTCAGCGCCTGGGCCGGGCGGGAAGCTTCAGCGCGAGAGGCCCTGGTGCGGGCCGCCGTCGATAACGACGAGGAGGTCGCGCACGACGCTATAAAAGGGCTGGTAGGCGCCGGGCGGACAGGGTTCGCACAGCTCGCCGAGCTGGCGAAGGAACCGACAGAGATCGGTGACCAGGCAGCGCTGGCCTTTTCGCGCGCGTCGCCGGCCGACGCGGTTGCGGCTCTCCTGGAGGCGATCGCTGCCCCGGGAGGCGATGGCCGAAAGAAGCTACGCGAGGCGCTCGGTCTCGCGGCGCGAAAGGCTGCAGAGCCGGGCAAGGAGTCGATCACCACCTGGGCGAGCCGGCAAAAGGAGCCGAGGTCGCTGGCCGCAGCGGCGCTGGCCCTTTCCGCAACCCCGGAGACAGCGACGACAGCGCTCGCGCTCGCCCTCGAGGCCACGGACACGGCAGAGCGTTTCGAGGATCTCTGGCGTCTGGTGCTGGCCGCCAGAAGTCTACCGGTCGATCCGCGGCTGGACGGATGGCTCGAGCAGATAGTGCGAAACGACGAGCGCTGGATGCTCAGGGCCGCCGCGCTCGAGGCATTGCAGCAACGCAATGCTCCCGGGCTGGGATCGACGGCCGAGGCCGCGATCAGAGACGAGTACCCGCGCGTACGGTCGGCTGCAGTGGGAGCCATCGGCTTGGCCGCAAAGAACCACGCCCTTCTCGCCACCCACGCGCGAAAAGACCTTTGGCCCATGGTACGCGCCGCGGCGGTGACCGCGCTGGCAGAGATCGACGAGCCCGGAACCGGAGACGTTTTGCTCGATGCGCTCGGCGACCCGGCCAAGATCGTACGGGCGGCCGCCGTACGCTCGCTCGCTGGGCGAAAAGCGAAGGGCACGTGGAAAAGCGTGGCCGAGCGACTGCAGGACGAGGGCGAGTGGCCTATAGTGATGGCCGAAGCGATCGGTTTCGCGCGCTCTCTGTGTTTGACGGACGCGCTACCCGCACTCCGTCGGGTCGTGAACAGGGGCCTGGAGCCGGACGCCTGGGAGAAAGATGTGGAGCTGGCCGCTCAGGCCATCGAGGCCGTGGCGATCATCGGCGGGCCAGAGGCCCGAACCATCTTGAAGGCCGCCGCCGCGCCCACCGCCCCCGCGCTGCTGCGGGTGACCGCAAAACGGGCCGCGCGCGGCAAGGAGCGATGCGAGCCGGTTCCGTAGGGGTGGAAGACGCCGCAGAAAAGAGTGGCGAGCAAGGACGTTGAAGCCGACCGGGGGCGGGTGTGGCTCGGATCGCGACTCAAAAAGAGTGCTTAGCGCTACCAAATGGCAAGTCCATTGCTGATAAGGAAACCCTGCCCATGTAGGAAATTGGTGGCCGGAGCGTATCCGAGTCACACCCGGCCCCGGTCGATGAACGCCTCCGCTTCCGGGCGGGCGCAAGGCCCGCCCCCCTACGGGCTCACCTGCAACATAGTTGGCGCATTCAAGTGGGTACCTTTCCTCGCGCTGAACGCGCCAGAACCGTGTACCACCTATTCACACTTCTCGCAGCCTGATATATGTTACACCACGCGGAGCGTGACGGACGTTCCGCACCCTGATAGAAAAGCTGTTTTCCGACGCGATACCGCAAGAGCAGGACGTGAACCCCACAAGTAAAAAGGAAACCGCTATGAGCAAATCGTTCCTGGCTTCGTTGTCCGCGATCACCATGCTGGGCACCTGCGCGCTGCTCGGCTGCGAGCAGTCGGCAGAGCCGAAGGTCAACGTGGAAAAGCTTTCGGATTTCACTCCGAACCTTCCCTCCGTGCCCACGATTCCGCCGCCGCCGCATCCCACGCAGTACCCAGATGGGAGCTATAGCGTCTACGGTGTGCGCAAGATGATCCGGAGCACTATCAACACGGCCGTCGGCATCACGGGGTATATCGCGAAGGTCTATCAGCCGCCCGAATGTCCTGAAGACAAACGTTGCCCGACACCGGCCGCCCCTCACCTGTGGCTGGCCGATATGGCGGGCGAAGAGGACGAGACCAAGCTGTTGCTGGTAGCCGGCTACGCCGAGAACCAGGGACAGATCGACGAGGCCATCGAGGCCGCCATGAAGGGGAAGCCGCTGGAGGTGCCGGAAGGCTCGGACGCGCCGCCCATTCCGGTCGATCTGTTCAAGGGAGCCAAGGTCAAGTTCCAGGGCAGCTTCGCCTACAGCACCGGCGGATTCGGAGCTGCGGCGCGCGGGTTCCAGCACAGCGACGGCGTGCTCTCCTACAGCACGCACACCATCCTGGAAGAGTCCCCCGATGCGCCGCCCGTGAAGGTCAAGCCCGGCCAGATAGCGGCGGTCGAGTAGAGCGAACCGCTCACTCAAGCAGCAGGTCTAAGTCGCCGGCGGCAACGGTAAAGACAACCGGTATATCCGTCCGCTTCACGTATCGCCGCGGAACCGAATCGGAACGGGCAGGAGCTTCGGCGCCTATCAGCAACTCGTAAGAACGAGGATCCGCAGAGCCCTGCTTGCGCATGACGGCGATGCGCGCCCGGGGCTCGTCCAGCCCCCCTTCCGTCCCGGGCTCGCCATGGACGGCGCCGGCGGCTCGCAGACCGGCGACGGCTTTCGCCAGCGCGGCGGCGCGCTCGTTATCCGCGCTATCGTCTCCGCCGCCGCCGGTCAACGCGAAGCGGTCACCGTCGCGAGTGACCTCGACGGTTCGCTCCCGCCCGACGACCTTGAGGCTATCGATCTGCTCGAGCGGCGTGGACAGCAACGAACGGCTGACCAACGGCTCGGAGAGCAAACCCACCAGGCGCTCGGATACGACGAATACAGCCTCCGAGGAATCGAGCCGGGCGTAACGCCCCCCTTCGGTCTCGCTGCCGATGGCCAGGGTGTGGTCCCGATCGGAGGACGCGCTCGCTTGCTCGCCGATCTCACTCGCGTTGTCCGCCCCGTCGGCGGCGGCGCGGAAACGCGCCTTGACCTCGAGCGCCGGGTAGTCGAGCCCGTGCTCGGGCTCGAGCGCGTCCGCCGCGAACCGCTCTGCTTTCAGCGAACCGAGTAACCCGGCGAGCTCCCCCACCCGGACCGTGTCGGCCTCCACCGTAGAAGGCTTCTGTACCGACCAGCCGCTCTCCGGATCCCGAACCAGCTCCTCCACGGAGTCGCCGCGCCGGATCTCCAGCTGCACCAGCTCTCCCTCCAACGCTCCCAGCAGCTCCGGCGGCCGGAAACGGGCGGAAGAAACCCGCAGCAACTCGGCGGCCGTGGCGGGAAAGATCGCTACCAGCGGCTCGTCGCCGCGGCGCACGGCCATCTCGCCCGCCTCGATGCGCCCCACCCGGGTCACGAAGGCCGTGCGCTTGCCGGCGCGCTCGGCCCTGAGGGTGACGGTGGATTCATTGATCTTTCTATCCCGCAGCGCCTGGTCATCCGCGGGCAGAAAACGGATCGCCTCCACCGCCCGCAAATCCTTCAGCCACTTCTCGACCGCCTCGGCGCTCGCCTTGCCCTCGGCGATCTTCTTGCCCTCTCGGGAGACCTGGTAGCTCCATTCAGAGTTCTGCTTCTGCAACCCGAGCTCGTCCGCCCGGGAAACCACCGCTACCGACTCGATCTCCCTGTCCCTGACCGCCAGCAAACGCCTGTCGCGCAGCGCCTCCGCGTCTCTGTGCGCCTCGGCCAGGTCCGCGTCGGCCACGCAGACGACCGGGCCCTTTTCGCCGATCGCCAGGTAGGACTCCCCCTCGTGCCCCTCGCACCTGGCCCCCAGCCGGAAGCGCAGCGAAACCGGTTCCGGCTCCGAATCGCCCTTCCCCTCGGGCTCGACCGGAGCCTTCTCGGTGTAGACGGCCTCGAAGACCGGCGCCTCCAGGCCGTATGCGGCCGGGTCGTCGATGACCCTGGCTACGAAGCGTCTGGACCTGAGCCGGTCCAGTGCGTCGGTGACCTTTTCCACCGACTCGTACAGGGCCAGGGCCGAAAAGGGCCGGACGAGCCAGAAATCGTCCCCGCGCTTCTCGACCACCCGCTCGCCGTTCTCGTCGCGCAGGGTCAACGATTGCAGCGCGAAGATGCTCACACCCTCGTGCAACTCCTTGGTATGGAAGTGACCGGGATCGTGGTCAAAGGCGTTGAAGATCTCTTCTCCGACCACGAAGGCCCTCTGCGGGTCGTCGACCTGCAGGTAGACGCCGGCCCCTCTCGGCTCCGGCTTGCCGATGGTAATGGGGACGCGCCGTTTACCGATCGTATACCAGACGCGAATACGGGGGGAGGTGAAGCCGAAACGCTCGGCATCCTCCGGTTTCAGCCCGCCGAGCTCGCGCTCCGGATCGAGCCATTCCAGCTCGCCCAGCAGATCCCTCACCGCATCCTGGTCAGCGGCAGCCGAGAACGGCTTCCGGAGCTTCCACTCCCCGAGCTCCAGCCCCCCCTCTTCGTCCGGCTCGCGGACCAGCAAGGTGGTGGTTCCCCCCCGCTCGATCTCCAGCGCGGAGATCCGTTCGCGGTCGAAGCGCCCGAGCACCCGGTCGCTGCGTTCTTCGAGCTCGCGGCTGGAAAAGGTGTCGCGCTCGTAGATCAGGATGAAGGCCAGCATGGCCACGGCGATGGTTGCGAGAATGACGGTGGTCCTTTTCATGCCGCTCCCTCACGAACGCCGGTTGAGCCAGACCGCCACGCCGACGATCAGCACCAGCAGTGGCAACAGCACCAGCACGCGGAAGAAGACCGCACCGAGGTCGCCCTGGGTGAACATGACCGAGCCCTTGCTCGCCTTCTTGGGGGGCACCTCGATCAGGGCCTCGCGCTCGGTGAGCCAGCCGATCCAGGCGCTGGCCAGGTGGGCGTTGGTCAGCTCGGGAGAGCCCAGAAGCGCGCCCTCGAAAAGGTCGCTGTCGCCTACCACGATCAGACGCCCCCCGGGTTCCTCTTCCGCCCCCTGTTCGCCGCCGCCCGCCCGCGCCGCTACCGCCAGCGATACCGGGCCGGCCAGGTCGTGCTCGTCACGCTGGGGCTCCGTGCCGGGCTGGATCTGGGAGATGTCGGTCTCCGCGAACGACTGCTCGCTCGAGCGCACCAGGCTCACGGCCGCGGCGCCCTCTACCGGCCGTACGCTGCGCGCCAGCCCCAGGTAGACCCGGCCGACGCCCGCCAGCGGCTCGGTGGTAGGATGCTCGCCAAAGTCGGTGGTCAGGAACTCGACCACGTTGGGCGAAAGCAGCCGCTCCCGGTCCAGCTCGATGACCAGCGTTCGGTCGATGATGACGCCCAGCTCGCGCGCCATCTCTTCCAGGCCGCTGGGTTTGACCCGGTCCCGCTCGATGACCGGGTCGAGCGCCACCAGCAGGTTGCCGCCTCCGCGCAAGTAACCGGCCAACAGCGCGGCCTCGTCCTGGTTGAAAGCGACGGTTGCGCCCACCACCAGGAGCGCGTCGCAGCCCGGATCGATCTTTTCCTTGCCCAGCGTCTCGACCGTACGCCACTCGATGTTGTCGTGCCGCAATGCCTCTTCGAGCGCGTGCAGTGAACGCTCCCCTTGCGGCTGAAGGCTCCACTCCCCGTGTCCGGTGGTCAGGCAGACCCCGGTTGGCTTGCCGGAAGTGACCTGCACCACGGCACCCGACAGCGCCTGCTCCGCCCGTACGTTCACCAACTGCTCGCCGCCCCCGCCGGTCGGATCGCTCTGCCAGCTGATCAGGTCGCCGCGCTTAACGCTCCACTTGCGCTCTCCGGCGGTGACCACGGCCGCCACGTCGACCCGCGTCTCTCCCGTCCCCAGCAAGATACCCGCGGTCAGGCCGAAGCGCTGGGCCAGCACCTCGAACTCGGCCGGCTCGCGATCCGGATCGACGAGATGGACCCGGATCCGCGACGATGCCGTCCGGTAGCGCTTGAGCAGCTCCTCGGTGTCGGCGAAGTTCGGCTCGGCCCGCGACATGAACAGGTAGATGTCCACCTCCTGTTGCAGCCCTTTCAGGACCGAGAGGCTCTTGTTCGACAGCGTGTACAGTTGCTGCCCTGTCCAGTCGAAGCGCTGGTAGTGGCGAAAGCCCAGATAGTTGGCCATGGCCACGATGGCCACCATCAGCAGCGCAGACACGCTGCCCAGCGTCCGTACCGCGATGCGCGCCCTGCGCGCGTCGCCGTTCTGCTTGTCGCGAGAGGATTCCGGCACGGGGTTTCCCTTGTTCTCCGCCGCCATCACTGCCACCTGTTCGCCTGAACCGCGCGTACGGAAAGGAATATACAAAGTACAGCCAGCGAGATGTCATAGGTCAGGTAACGCGTGTCCACCACTCCCTTGGCGAAAGCGTCCATCTGCGTCCAGAGGCCGATGTACTCGAACACGGCGCGGGCGTCGTCGTCCGGAAAGACGAACTGCCCCAGCCCCACCAGGAACAGACCCGCCAGCACCAGGAAGGTCAGCGTGGCCGCCACCACCTGATTGCGGGACAGCGCGCTCATCAGCAGCCCGACCGCCATGTAGAACAGGCCGATGCAGAACAAGCCGAGATAGGTGGCGCCGATCGCGCCGGGATCCACCGCATCCTCGCCGGTGGAGGCCGACAGCCAAACGTAGACCAGGGTCGGCAGCCACAGCACACACCAGAAGCAGAGGGCCGCCAGGTACTTGCCCAGTACCAGCTCGATCTCGGTGATGGGGGCGGTAAGCGTGCACTCCAGCGTCCCGCTGGAACGCTCCTCGGCCAGCAGGCGCATGGTGATCACCGGCGCAAAGACGAACAGGGGCAGGTAGAAGAGCGTCGTGCCCCCGAAGAAGGCGGTCAGCGGATTGTTGCTGCCGCCCGTCATCATGGGCTGCGAGGCGAAGATGGCGACCAGCCAGTAGAAGCTCATGCCCGAAAAGAGCAACCAGACCAGCAGCAATACGTAAGCTATCGGCGAGACGAAATAGGAGAAGATCTCCCGCCGGGCGATGACCAGCACCGACCTCATCGTTCCTCTCCTTGCTCGCGCTGCTCTTGCCCGCCGCCTTCAGCCGAGCTGCCGGTGGAGTCGGTCTCGCTCGCTTCGACCTCTCCCAACTCGGCCTCCTCGGTGGTGAGGCTGGCGAAGACGTCCTCCAGCGAGGTCTGCTCGCGCCTGAGCTCGCGGACCTTGAAGCCGCCGGCGGCCAGGGCGGCGAAGACCGCCTCCGAGACCTCGGGGCTCGGGTCGGCCTCGGCCCGGACGCGCAGCAGCGGTTCCGGGCCGTCATCGCGTAGCTGCACCACCTCGACGACCGAGCGGACGCCGGCTACCGCCGCGATGGCATCGCTCAGGGCCGCGCGGTCTGCTCTGCCCTCTACCGCGATGACCTGCCCGCCCTGCCCCTTGATTCGCAGGTCGCCCGGCGCGCCCTCGCCCACCAGTCGCCCCTCGTTGATGATGAGGACATGGCTGCAGGTGAACTCCACCTCGGGCAGGATATGCGTCGACAGCAGCACGGTCTTTTCGCTCGCCAGGTCGCGGATCAGGTGGCGGACCTGGCGGATCTGGTTCGGGTCGAGCCCCGCGGTCGGCTCGTCCAGCACCAGCAGCGGCGGGTCGGCCACCAGCGCGTCGGCCAAGCCCACGCGCGAGCGATATCCCCGGGAGAGCTGGCCCACGATCCGGGAGCGGACCTCGGTGACATGGGCCATCTCCATGGACCGATTGACCCGCGTAACCACTTGCTTGCGGCCCACTCCCTTGAGGCGCGCCCGGTACCTCAGATACTCCTCCACGCGTAGCTCGCGGTAGAGCGGGACGCTCTCCGGCATGTACCCGATGCGCCCGCGCGCCTCGACCGGGTCGGATACCACGTCGATGCCATCGATGCGAATGCGTCCTCTATCGGGCGCGAGGTAGCCGGTGAGCATCCGCAGGGTGGTAGTCTTGCCGGCCCCGTTGGGACCTAGGAAGCCCACCACCTCGCCTTTGGGCACCTCAAAACTGACATCGCGAACGGCAAAGCGGTCGGCATATCTCTTGGTCAGATTTTCGACCTGTATCACTTGACCTCCGAACGGTTCGGCGAAGGGTCGCACCTGGTTTCGGTATTGGTTTCAGGAAGTGGGTAATTACTTCCCGGCTCAAAATGCCGGACCGAGCCTAGCGGGCGGGGCGCGCGTAGCTGCAGGGAGCGACGATGACGGACTAGCAGCGCTATTTCGCGGAGGAGCGACGCAGTAGATGCGCGCGCCCCGCCCGCGAGGCGACGGGAGTCGTATTTTGAGCCGGGAACTAATTAGAAAAAGCGCGCCCTGAGGTCCAGTGCCGGAGCGACTTCAGAACACTGGTTTTTCGAGAAAATCGTTCGAGGCTGCTACCATGTAGGGAAATGTGGTTTGTTCGCTCAATTCTCCTACCGATCGTCGTGATCGCCATGGGTTCGGCCGCTCTATTCGGACGCGGCGCGTATGCGTATCTCTTCGACTTCACTAGCTTTTTTTCGACGAATCGAGCTGAGGCACGTTCGACTCCCGAAGCGGATACGCGTTGGCGCGGGCCCTTTCCCGAGCGCGAATCGACGCCGCGGAAGGCAGGCCGCTTACGGGTGTTGCCAGCTGATGTCTCCGGAGATGTCGAACGCAGCCTGGGTCACGGTCTCAGCGACGGGATGGTGATCACCGGAGCAACAACCCAGCGGATGATTCTATTCACCTTTGACGACGGTCCGGACCTGGGTACCACACCGCTGTTACTCGACAGGTTGGACGCGGCCGGGGTCAAGGCGGTCTTCTTCCTCATCGCTAACCGGATCGCGGAGCGAACCCCTCGCGAACGCCGACAGGCGGAGGTCGCGCACGAGATCGTGCGCCGCGGGCACATGGTCGCCGGCCATACCTTCGACCACGCGCAGCTGCCCTTGCTCGACAACGATACCGCGCTGGCCGAGCTCGTGCAGAGCGAAGAGGTATTCACCAGGGTATTCGGCGGTCGGCCCGCGCTGATCCGTCCGCCGGGAGGCGCTCGCTCACCCCGTATCGACCGCCTGCTCGCCGAACGCGCCTATACCACGGTTCTGTGGAACCTGGGCGCGGGCGATTTCCAGGTACGGACGGCGAGCGACGTGTACCTGACCTGGCGCCGAGTCCTCAAGCGCATCGAGCGCGACGGCGGCAATCGCGGCGGTATCATCATGCTTCACGACACCTATCCCTGGAGCGTCGATGCGTTCGAGCTCATCTACTCCGACCTCATGGAGCGGAATTGCCGCCTGCTGAAACGGGGCGAGGAGCTGTTCGATATCGTGGACGATCCGTCGGTCTTCTTCGTACCTAGAGGCGGCGCTGCGCCCGGAACCGAAGCCCCACCTGCGGCTCGCGACCCCGATTTTTTCCGAGCGCGCCAGGAACGGCTCAAGGCGGAGACCGCCCGTCGCTGCCGGCGCGACGATGCCCTATGATGGAAACCTCGACGTTTTTCGCTATCGAGGCCGTTGCATTTTCATCTAGGGCCAGACGCGTCCGGCGTCTGCTGAAAAGCGCCCAATTTAGGAGTGCCGTAGCCCGGGTCGCTTGACTGAACGCCAAAACGGAGTCCTACTAGGTAGTTCATGGTAGGTTTAGTAAGGAAATGTGGGGAATGCGGCTTTGAAAATCCCCGCGTATGGACTTCGTGTGCCCGCTGCGACCAGCTTCTCGGCCCGACCGACGTCGCCGATGAGCAGAAGCAGACCGCCGCGACCAGCGCGACCACGCGCAGGGCGTCCGTACCCAGGCTCCCCGAGAGCCGTCCGGTGCTGCCGGGCCTCTCTCTCGCGCGCGAGCCCCAGGCTGCCCATCCGGGCGCCGGCGCTGGCGCGCACGGTCCGAGTTCGGCTGAGAGCCCGGTGTTGGCCTTCGTCGGCCAGCAGCAGGTAAACACGGCCATCCAGCTTGGCACCAAGAGCGCCTTTACGAGCAAGGCCCCGGTATTGGTGGCGGTGGAGGGAGAGCGCGGATCGGGAAAGACCCGAGCGTTGGTGAGGGCCAGCGAGGTTGCAGCCAAGCAATACGAGAACGTGAACGTTCTGTATGCGCTCTGCCGTAACACGGAGGACGGCCCTTACGCGCCCTTCTCGCGGCTGCTGCTCGACCGCTTCGGCATCACGCCCTCGTCTTCACCGAGCGCGGTCCGCGGCCAGATGGCCACGGCCACCGGAGAGGTGCTGAGAAGCGCGGAAGCCCCGCTGGTATCCGAGACCACCCACCTGCTCGGCCACGTGGCCGGAGTGCCCTTCCCCGACAGCCCTTTCCTGCGCACCCTGGCGCGACAGCCCACTGAGCTGCACAAGCGCGCCGCGCGGGCGGTCACGCGCTTCTTCGAGGGCGAGGCCGAAAGCCGCCCGCTGCTCATCCTGCTCGACGATATGGACAACGCCGAGCAGGAGGCCTGGGAAGTGCTCGACGAGATGCTCAACACCAAGAGCCCCATCGAGGTGATGGTAGCCGGAGCGCCGCCGCTGCTGGAGCGGGTGAGCGATCTGTCGCGGAAGCGCTCGGTGCTCGCCGCCAAGCTAAAGCCGCTGACCAGGAACGACGTGACTGCCATGATCAAGACCCTGGTACCCGACCTGGTTTCGGTTCCGGAGTCGCTGGCCGTGGCGTTGACCCACCGCTCGCGAGGAAACCCGGAGACGCTGCGCGAGCTGCTGCTGGCGCTCTTCGAAGGCGGCCTCTTCGTCAAGACCGCCGCCGGTCTGGAGGTCCATCTTCCCCGGCTAGAACAGGGCGCGCTGGCCGTGACCATGGACGACATCATCCGCGCCCGCCGCGACAGCCTGGAGCGGTACGAGAGGGAGGTGGTGGAGCGGGCCGCCGTGGTGGGCGAGGTCTTCTGGGACGGGGTGTTGCTGGCGCTGCAACGCGCGGAGAGCCCGGCGCCCAGGGAGGACGAAGACCCCATCGAGATATGGTCAGACGCTCAGGACGAGACGCTGCTCGGCTACTCGCTCTCGTTGCTGGAAGAGAGGGGTTTTGTCGTTCGTATCGAGCACTCGGACATCCCTGGCTTTAGCGAATACACCTTTCAACACGCCGGCACGCGTCGGGTGATCTACGGCGACCTTCCCGAGGAGGTACGCGTACGGCGGCACGCCGTGATCGCCCGTTGGTTGAGCATGAACCGGCGTTTGCGACCAGAGGGCGTCGCGGCGGTGCTCGCACCCCACTTCGAGCACGCGGGAGCCATCGCTCGAGCCGGACGCGCCTACCTGGAAGCGGCGGCCGAGGAACGGGCGCGGCTGCGGACCACCATGGCGTTACGCTACGTGGAAAAGGCGGTCTCGCTGATCGACGAGGAAGACGTACCGCACCGGATGGACGCGCTGCACGAACGCGGCTCGCTGCTGTCCTTGCTGGGCCGCCACGATGAAGCCGAGGCCGCCTTTCGCGATATGTTGCGGCTGGCCTGGACGTTGGGAGCGCGCGGCAAGGCGGGTGCGGCGCTGAATCGCATCGCCCGGGTCTTTCGCGACCGCGGCGAGAAACCCCGAACCCTGGACTACCTGGAAGCCGCGCTGAAGCTCTTCCGGGAAGCCCACGACATGATCGGGGTGGCCAGCACCTTCGACGACCTGGCCCAGGTGCACCGCTCCGAGGGCAACGTGGAGCCGGCGCTGGCGGCGGCCAAACAGGCGCTGGAGATCAGGATGCAGGAGAACGACAAGCGGGGCCAGGCGCTGTCGCTCAACACCATCGGGGATATCATGCTCGACCGGGGCGATTTCATATCGGCCCGGGCGCGGCTGAAAGAGGCGCTCGAGCTGCGCGACGCCATCGGCGATCACGAGGGCGCGTTGCGCACGCGCATGGCTCTGGGACGGCTCGCTTATTACCAGAGCAAGCTCGACGACGCGGTCGCCATCTACCGCATGTCGCTCGACCGCGCCCGCGAGATGTCGGACCACCGCCTGCAGAGCGCGCTGCTCAACCGGCTGGGAGAGGCGCTGTCGGCCAGCGGAAAACGCGAGGAGGCCGAGACGGCGCTGCGCGAGGCCGAGGAGCTGGCCAAGAAGGTCCAGGACCAGCAGATGCTGGCCGAGATCGAGTGCAACCTGGGCCTGCTGGCTCTGGACGCGGGACACAAGGAGGCCGAGGAGCTGATCGACTACGCCCTGTCGCTGGCGCGGGCTTGCGGATCCATGGAGGCCAGCGCCATGGCCCACCGCGCCTTCGCGCGCATGCGGTCGCGGACGGTGTTCGACGACCGGGGAAAGGTGAACGGCGACGCGGAGAAGAGCTTCCGGGAAGCTATCCGGCTCTTCGGCGAGTGTGGAAAGCGGCTGGAACGAGCGCTGACGCTCGCCGAGTTCGGCTACCACCTGGTCGAGCAGGGCAACAAGAAGGACGCCCGCGAGGTGCTCACCAGGGCCCACGACGCGCTGCGCGGCCTGCAGCTTCCCGAGATACGCAAGGTAAGCGATACGCTGGCAGCGCTCTAGCTCGTTACCTTGCCGGGCGCGCGCGACTCCCCGGGGGGCTTGCCGTCGGGGGACGCGCGGGTAGCATTGGCCCGCCCGACGGAGTCACTCGGACCGGCGGGCCGCAACCCGCGCTCGACCCTCGTGCCAATCCGGGATCTCGGTAACTGCGCGGATTGGCACTCGGGACGCCCCCGCCGACAAGCCCCCCGGGGAGTCGCGCGCGGCAAGCGTCCGCCTGGAAACCACAATAAACCCCGGGATACGCAAGGTAAGCGATACGCTGGCAGCGCTCTGACGCGGACGGCGTCAACCCCGCACCGCGAGAATACGGTAGATGGGCAAGCCGTCCGCCTCGATCCGCCGCTCGCGGTTTGACTGCGCGCCAAAAGGATTGGCCGCGATCAGGCCCTCCTCGCCCTTCAGGTCGAAGTCCGCGCGGGCTCTCAGTAACTCGATGATCGACGTGGCTCGCTCGCGCACATCGGTCTGCACGAACAGCTCACCGCCCGAGGGGAGCAACCGCTCCAGATCGGAGAGCAGCGAGGCATCCAGCAATCTGCGCTTGGCGTGCCGCTTCTTCCACCACGGATCGGGAAAATGCAGGAAGACCCTGCGGAGCGTCCCGTCCGGGACCATGCGTCGCAGCAGATCCCGCGCATCACCCGCCCAGGCCTCGACGTTGTCGAGCCCCTGGCGTTGACAGCGCTCGCCGACCACCACGGCCCACTTGGTCTTGCTCTCGATGCCGAGCAACAAGGCGTGCGGACAGAGCCGGCCACGCTCGAGCAGGAACAACCCCCTGCCAAACCCGATCTCCAGCTCGATCTCGCGACAGCCGCGCGTGGCCGCCATCCCGCCCACGTCGACCGGCCCGTCCGGAGGCCTTCGTGCCAGCGCGGCGTACTGGGGCCTGGTTGGAGGAGGATGCGGAGAATCGTTCATGAGGCAGGAGACACCCTACCCCGTTTACCCGGCGGTTTCCCAAACATCCCGTTAGCCTTTGCGTGAATTGTCCGACCCGCGCGCACGCGAGCGCCGCGGTGTCACCCGCGGCTCGACCGGCTTCGGTCTCCGCCGCGCCCGCAACGCGCTCGGTCCTCAACGCCGTCACATACGCGCCGAAATTGTCGGATTCCTTGACGAAAAGCGGCCCCTAGCGTATCCATTTTGTAGTTGGAGGTTTTTTCAGTCCGTCCCTCGACGTCGACCAGAAATCCCCGAGGAGGCCCAGCGTGCCCGTCACGATCTTAGTCGCCGAAGACAGCGCAACCATGCGCAGGGTATTGGAGATGACCTTTGCCGGCGAGGATGCCAAGGTCACCGTCGTGAACAGCGGCGAAGAAGCGGTGGCCAAGGCCGAGGAGATCCAGCCGGACGTGGTAATCGCGGACCTGTCGATGGATGGAATGGATGGGTATGGCATCGCCCAGGAGATCCGCAGCAAGCCCGCGCTGGCCAAGACGGCCGTGATCGCCATGGCCAGCCAGAAAAACCCGTACAACGAGGCCAAGGGCAAGGCCGCGGGCGTACAGGACTTCGTGATCAAGCCCTTCGATACCCAGGCCCTGATCGACAAGGTCAAGCAGGCAGCGTCCTCCCCGCGTCCGGCCGCCGCACCCGAGCCAACGCCCGCTCGAGCGGCAGCTCCGACCGCCGGACCCGGTCGTCAACCCCAGAAGACCGCTACGCTCGCCTACTCGGCCATCTCGGCCCAGGCCAAGGCCAAGCTAGGAACGCCCACCGCTGCCGGACACGGTCCCGCGCCCGCTACCAAACCCGCACCGCGGCCGATGACCGAGACCAGGCCGCTGGGTGACGGCAGGCCGACGCCGGCGGAAGCGCCGCGTTCCCCGGAACCCGCGACCGCGCCCGCCATGGCCGCCGCCTCGGGGGACCTGGCCGGACGGCTCGGCGCCATGGGCCTGAGCCGCGAGCAGGTGGAAGGCGTGCTGGCGCTGACCGGCGAGGTCGTCGAGAGGGTCGTGTGGGAGGTCGTACCCGACCTGGCGGAAGCCATCATCCGCGAAGAGATCAAGCGCTTGACTTCCGCCTAGCGCCCCGCCACAGAACCCATCCAGCGCGGAACGCGGCCGGGCCGTTTTGCCCCGGATGCAGGGCCGGCTCGCCGTGGTTGCGTGCGCGCGCGTCGTCGCGGTAGTACGACGGGCCAGCACGGCTCGATGCTCGAGCGCCGGACACCTTCGATCAGACCAGGAGCGAACGGGATGCCAGACAGCAGCGAGATGCCCAAAGCCTACGATCCGCGCGAGGTCGAGCCTCGCTGGTACCGGCACTGGGAACAGCAGGGGTACTTCGAGGCGAGCGCCGAGCCGGACGACCAGCGGCCGACCTACACCATCTCCATTCCGCCGCCCAATGTGACCGGCTCGTTGCACATGGGCCACGCTTGCCGCACCACCTTCGAGGACGTGCTTATCCGCTACCACCGCATGCGCGGCTACAACACGCTCTGGCTGCCGGGCACCGACCACGCCGGCATCGCCACCCAGGTGGTGGTCGAACGGCAGCTGAAACGGGAAGGCAAGACTCGCCACCAGATCGGTCGGGAGGCATTCGTAGAAAGGGTCTGGAAATGGAAAGGCGAATCGGGCGGCCGCATCCTGCAGCAGTTGCGGGTGCTGGGCGCCTCCTGCGACTGGTCGCGCGAGCGCTTCACGCTCGACCCGGATCTATCGCGGGCGGTGACCGAATCGTTCGTCCGGCTCTACCAGGAGGGGCTCATCTACCGCGCCACCCGCCTCATCTCCTGGTGCGTGCAGTGCAGCACCGCGCTCTCGGACCTGGAGGTGGAGAACGAGGAGGGCGTGGAGGGCGAGCTGTATGACTTCGCCTATCCCCTGCAGGACGGGGGCGAGATCGTGGTGTCGACCACCCGGCCCGAGACCATGCTGGGGGACACGGCAGTAGCCGTGCATCCGGACGACAAGCGCTACCGGCACCTGCAAGGCAAGCAGGTCGTTCACCCCATTCTGGGCCGCAACATCCCCATTATCGCCGACGCCGAGCTGGTGGACATGGCCTTCGGCACGGGCGCGGTGAAGGTGACCCCGGCACACGACCCCAACGACTTTGCCTTTGGCAAGCGGCACCAGCTGGAGGAAATCAACATCCTCAACCTGGACGGAACGCTGAACCAGGCCGCCGGCCCCTTCCAGGGCATGGAGCGCTTCCAGGCCCGCAAGGCGGTGAAAGAAGCTTTGGCCGAAAAGGGCCTGTCCCGCGGCGAGAAGAAGTACCGCACCACCATCCCCCGCTGCCAGCGCTGCAACAGCATCCTGGAGCCCGTCATCTCCACCCAGTGGTTCGTCAAGACCGCGCCGCTGGCCGCCCCGGCCATCGAGGCGGTGGAACGGGAGACCACCCGCATCATCCCGGTGCACTGGACCAAGACCTATTACCACTGGCTGCGCGAGATCCAGGACTGGTGCATCTCGCGGCAGCTCTGGTGGGGCCATCCCATCCCGGCCTGGTATTGCGGCAACGGCCACCTCAACGTGGCGCGCGAGGCGCCGGAGAAGTGCGCCGAGTGCGGGGATACAAACCTCAAACGGGATCCCGACGTTCTCGATACCTGGTTCAGCTCGGCGCTCTGGCCCTTCTCCACCCTGGGCTGGCCCGAACGTACGGTGGACCTCGGGCGCTTCTACCCCACCTCGGACATGGAGACCGGGTACGACATCCTCTTCTTCTGGGTAGCCCGGATGATGATGATGGGGCTGCACTTCCTGGGCGAGGTTCCCTTCAAGCGCATTCTGCTCTCCGGCATGGTCACCGACGAGCGCGGAGAGAAGATGAGCAAGGTCAAGGGCAACGTGATCGATCCGCTGGACGTCATCCAGGGCGCCACCCTCGACCAGCTCATCGCCAAGGCCGAGCAGGGCGGCGCGCGCAAGGGAGGCATCGACTATCTGCGCAAGACCTATCCCGACGGCTTTGCCGTCTGCGGAGCGGACGCGCTGCGCTGCACCCTGCTCAGCTACTCGCCGCAGACCACCAAGATCGCGCTTTCCATCAAACGCATCGAGGGATACCGCAACTTCTGCAACAAGCTCTGGAACGCCGCGCGCTACGCGCTGATGAGCATCGAGGAGGAGGCGGCCGCCGCAGCGGCGGCCAGCGGCGAGAAGGAGCGCGGCGACGGCGTGCGGGGTGGCAATACCGCGCCCGTTCCCTCGGCCTTTGCCAATCGCTGGGTGCTGTCGCGCCTGGGGGCGGCCATCGAGACCGCGCGCAAGGGGCTGGACGAATACCGGCTCGACGAGTCCATGAATGCCCTCTATCACTTCGTCTGGCACGAGCTCTGCGACTGGTACCTGGAGCTGTCCAAGCCCCTGCTCTCGTCGGGGGACGCCGGGGTCGTAGAGGAGACGCGCGCCACGCTCCTGCACGCGCTGGAGAGCTCGCTGAGAGCGCTTCATCCCATGATGCCCTTCATCACCGAGGAGATCTGGCAGCGCGCCCCCCGGCCGGCCGACGCCCCCTCCAGCATCGTCATCGCCGCCTACCCGGAGAGCGAGCGAGAGGGGCGCCGGGACGCGCAAGCCGAGACCGAGATGGCCGCCTTGCAGGCGGTGATCGTGGCCGCGCGCACCATCCGCTCCGAGCACGACCTGCCTCCCAAGCAGCCTTTGCCGCTCACCCTGCGCAGCGACAATCCGCAGACCGTGCAGCTGCTGGAACGCGAGCAGACCGCCATCCGCACGCTCTGCAACGCCGATCTGAAGCTGGAGTCGGGCGCCGGAAAGGCAGAGCCGGACGACGCGGCGGTGGCCGTGGCCGGAGAGGTCACGGTGCTGGTACCGCTGGCCGGCCTGGTGGACCCGGCCAAGGAGCGCGAGCGGCTGGAGCGCAGCCTGAAGAAGAGCAGCAAGGAGCTCGCCGGGCTGGAGAAGCGGCTGGGCAACGCGGACTTCGTCAAGCGCGCCCCGGCCGAGGTGGTGCAGCGAGAACGCGAGCGCGCACAGGAGCTGCGCCAGGCCGTGGAGAGCCTGAACGGCGCCTTGCAGAGGCTCGGGTAGACGGCTCGGCCTGTCGTTTCGACCGGAGGGAGAAATCTCGGTGTTGCTTCGGCACTCTTCGGGTACGAGATTTCTCGCTTCGCTCGAAATGACAAGGAGGGGGCGCTCGGGATGACAAGGGCGAGCATGCGAATACAGCGATTGAATTGCGTCCTGTTTCCATTCCTCTGGCTCGCCCTGGCCTGCTGCGCGGGGCGCGGGGCTGGGATAGATGGTGCAATCAACCCCACTCGCGCGACGCCGCCGATGGCGAGCGGCGCCGCGACCTGGCCGGAGGCCGACGCCCTCTTCCGCTCGGACACGCGCTGGCTGGGAGGCGACGCCGCTTACTCGGTCCCTCTCGACCGGGAGCGTACGCTCTGGCTCTTCGGGGACAGCTTCATCTCTACGGGCGAGGCGCCCGGCCGCACCTCCGCGGTCATGGTGCGAAACAGCGTCGCTCTACAGACCGGTAAGAACCCCTCCTCTGCCCGGCTGGTCTTCTACTGGCGCCGCGACGAACGGGGCTCGCCGGCCTCCTTTATCCCGGAACAGCAGGGAGCCTGGTTCTGGCCCGCGGACGGCCTGATGCTCGATGGCGCGCTGACGCTCTTCCTCTACCGGGTCGAACGGGATAGCTCGCCCGGCTCGCTCGGCTTTGACCTCAGCGGCTGGAAGGCGGTGCGGGTCGAACGGCCCGGCGCCGATCCACTGCAATGGGAGATTCGCGAGCTCGAGGCCTTTGACCCGGGTCCGGGCCTGGTGGTGGGAGCCGCGGTGGTACCCGGCGAGGGATACGTACACGCGTATGCCGTACGCCACGGATCCGGCCACCAGGTCCTGATCCTGAGATGGACCGCTGCCGAGTTCAAAAGAGGCGACCTCACCTCACCAGAATGGTGGCGGGGACCGGAACGGGGATGGGGCGCGGGCGAACCCGCGGCGGTCATGGCCCGGGGACAGACCGAGTTCTCGGTCGACCACCTCGACGGTTTGTCGCTCTGGCTGCAGGTTCAGAGCCGGCCCTTTGCCGGCGGCGAGATCGGCGTGCGATACGCCCGGGCTCTATCCGGACCGTGGAGCGAGCTTTGTACCATCTATCATCCCGCAGAAGCCGACCGCCAAGTTCTGCTCGTCTACGCCGGCAAGGCCCATCCCGAGCTCGAGGGCGCGGACCTGACCGCTACCTACGTGGCCAATACCCTGGATCTGTCGCTTCTGGCGCGCGACATGGAGATCTACTTCCCCCGCTTCGTCCGCATGTCCGAGCGACAGCTGGTGCGCGACTGCCCGCCCCCGCCATCGATGGCCCGCACACCCTCCAGCGACAGAAGCGCACGCTTGCGCCCCAGCCCTCCCGAGTAACCCCCGATGCGCATCCCGCCGGCCAGCAGCCGGTGGCAGGGCACGACCACGGGCAGGGGATTGGCCCCGGCGGCGCCCCCGACCGCGCGCGCCGCGCCCGGTCGCCCGATCCGGGCCGCGATCTCGCCGTAGGAGCGAACGCTGCCCCGCGGAATCCGGCGCAGCTCCTGCCAGACCGAGAGCTGAAACGCGCTGCCCCGCGGGTCGACCGGCAGGCCGACGAGATCGACCGGCTCGCCGGCAAAGTAGCCGCGTAGCTCCCGTGCGAAGCGCTCCGGTACGGCGGCCTTTTCGGGCGCGGCCTCGCCTCCAGACACCCGCCCGGCGTACTGCCGGAGATCGGTCTCGGACCAGGCAATAGCCGCCAGTCCCGCCCGGCTCCAGAGCAACCAGAGGTTCTGGATCGAACCGCGACTCGCCACCCGTAACCGCCCGTAACGAAGTGGCCCGCCGCGGTCCGAGCCGTCCACCGCTCCCGCCCATTTGGCCTTTCCAACCATGGCCCTCCATCCGTACCCCATTAGCGGCGCTCTGTCTCCCCGACCGGCGTCTACTTGAATTTTTTATCCGGTACACTTAACTCCCCCTCGCCAATGTTTCCCCTCGCCAGCATGGTTCTACTGGCCTGCGCCGCCATCGCCCTGGTCGTTCATCTGCTGGGCATGTGGTCGGCCTGGCGACACGTCTCGCGTCCGCGCCCGGACGTGCCCGACGAAAACCTGCCCCCGGTGACGCTGCTCAAGCCGCTCAAGGGGAGGGAAGACGAGTTGGAAGAAAACCTGCGGAGCTTCTTCGAGCAACAATACCCGGCGCCGGTGCAGATCGTGTTCGCGAGCACCGAGGCCGACGACCCGTCCCTGGCGCTGGCCCGCGAGGTGGCCGCGGGCTACCCGGATGCCGATACGGCCTTCGTGCAGGCCGACCCGGGCTACGGGCTCAACCCCAAGGTCTGCAATCTGAAGGGGGCGCTCGAGGCGACGAAGCACGACACCATCGTGCAGAGCGACGCCAACGTCCGGTTCCGTCCGGGCTTTCTCCGCGAGCTGCTGGGCGAGTTCACGGCGGAAGAGGCCTCGTTGCAGGGCTGCCTGGTGGTGGGCTCGGGCGAGCGGTCGCTGGGAGCGGCGCTGGAGAACCTGCAGCTTTCGGCCTTCATCGCCCCGGCCATGTGCGCGGCGCTCGAGATCGGCAAGACCACCGCCATCGTGGGCAAGACCGAGATCTACCGGCGCTCGGAATTCGAGCGGCTCGGCGGCATGGAGATCATTAAGGACGTGCTGCTGGAAGATTTCGTGCTCGGCGAGACCTACCGCAAGGCGGGCAAGAAGCTGCTGCTCTCGCGGCTGGCCACCAACAACGTGAACGCCACCACCTCGCTCGGCGCTTTCTTCAGCCGCCACACGCGCTGGCTGATCATGGCGGCGGTGGTCTCCAAGCCGGCGCTGGTGGCTCAGCTCTTCTCCAACCCGTTGATCCTCTCCCTGGCCGCCTGGGCGGCGGGTGGATTCGACCCGCGGCTGCTCGGGCCGCCCCTGGGGGTAGTGGTTTTCAAGACCGCGGTCGACGCCTGGGCGGTCCGCTTCATGCGCGGGCACGGTATGAAGCTCGCGCATTGCCTGCTGTCGCCGGTACGGGATTTTCTTCATCTAGCCATCTGGATATACTCGGCATTCACCCGTACGACCGAGTGGCGAGGCCGGCGTTTCCGGCTGGGGCCCGATACGCGCATCATCCCCTTGCCCAAAGGGTAAGCATCCCACCCCGGCAGTTCACCGGACGCTAAGAGGAGCCCGTGGAAGATAGCGAAGCCAAGGTAAAGGGACTCCAGGTACTAGACCTGGTCAAGTTGATGAAGAAGAACCGCGATCACGCCTTGCAGCTGCTGCCGTCGGACCTGCATCACTATCTCGAAGCCACCACCATATTGGTCAGCTCCTGGTATCCGGACAGTGACGTCGACCAGCTGCTGCTGGCCGCGGGTGAGATCGTGCGCAGCATGGTTCCGGGCGAAGACCCCTGGACCGTGATCGGGGAGGCGGGAGCGCAACGGGACCTGAGCGGGCCCTACGCGAGCCTGGTTCGAAACAAGGATCCCGCCACGGCGCTGACCTTCTCGGCTCAGGCCTGGAGGCTGTACCGCAACTCCGGAAAGATTGTCGTGACCGTACTCGACGCCGGAAACGCTCGCATCGAGCTACACGACTTTCATCGCCTTCGCCCGGAGATAGCGCTGGTAAATGCCGCTTATTTTCGAAGCCTGTTGCGTTTCGCCGGTGCCGTGGAGCCGCAGGTGACACCGCAGCCCTACATCGATACGAGCGATACGGTCACGGTCTGGCAGGCTACCTGGCGTTAAGGTCAATTGACCGCCACCCGGCCGTAGCCGCCGCCTCCGCCGCCTCCGCCGTTGGCCGAGTCGGTCTCACCGTTGCCTCCGTTCTGTGCCGGACTGGTGGAACCGGTACCGCCGTCGGCGTTGCTGCCGCTGCGACCGCCGTTACCGCCGTTAGCGGTGACCGTACCACCGACGGCGATCGCGTCGCCCTCCAGTAGAATCGCTCCGCCGCTGCCGCCACCGGCACCGCCGGATTCGTTACCGCAGCTGCCGGCGGCGCCCGCGGCGCCGTTCGCGCGAGCCGCACCGGAGACGGTGACGGTTCCGGTCGCCGATATCTGCACCGCGCCGCCGCCGGCACCGCCGACCGCGTCAACGCCGTCTCCTCCGCCGTTGCCGCCCGGGCATCCGCCGTAGAGCGGTACGATGGCCGCGTTTCCGCGTACCACCCCGCCCGTACCGTAGGAACCGCCGCCGCCCGAGCCGCCCCTGCCCCCGGTCGTGCCGAACGCGCCACCGCCTCCGCCGCCGGCGCCGGCGGTGCAGTCCCCGCCCGATGCGTCGACGCCCTCGCTCGCGCCGCAGCTCCAGTTGCCGCCCGCTCCCGGTACGGTGCCGCTGGCGCTGGCGTCGATCGTGCCTTCCACGGTCGCGTCGCCGAACACGGCCAGGATCACCGGACGATCGCCCCGCAGTCGTAACGTGGACCCCGAAGCCACGGTCACTCCGCGCAGGGGCAGGATCACCACGTCCGGGCCGCCCGACTGCGAGCGGACCACCGGGGTGGGCTGGGCCTGGCCGGCGCACCAGTTGGAAAAGGTCAGCGCGGCCGAATCAAAGGTCGTGGTGCCGCAGTCCAGGGTGACCGGACAGCCGTTCTCCGAAAGCCCCGCGGGATCGAAGTTGCTCGGCGTATACCCGAAGCTCGGCATGGCCGTCAGTTCGTGCTCGCAGCCGTTGGCCACCTGCCCGTCGCAATCCTGGTGGGTTCCCGCGCAATCTTCGATCTGGCAGCTCCTGGTCTCGCAGGTGGCGCTGGCGTTGGGCAGCGGGCCGCAGGCGACCCCGCAGGCGTCGCAGTCGCTCAGGGTATCGAGCGGCGTCTCGCAGCCGTTCCCCAGGTCGGTGTCGCAGTCGTCGTGGCTCGAGGCGCAGGTGAGCGCGCAGCTGCCCCCGTCGCACCACGGCGTGGCGTTGTCGTAAGGGCCGCAGCTGTTCGGACAGCTGCCGCAGTGGTCCACCTCCGCATTCAGATCCGCCTCGCAGCCGTCGCTCAACGCGTCGTTGCAGTTGCCGCGGTCCTCGTGGCAGGTGAGCGCGCAGCTGCCCCCGTCGCAAAACGGATCGGCGTAGTCGTAGGGGCCGCAGCTGTTCGGGCAGCTGCCGCAGTGGGCAACATCCGTATTCAGGTCGACCTCGCAGCCGTCGCTCAGAGCGTCGTTGCAGTTGCCGCTGTCCTCGTCGCAGGAAAGCGCGCACGCTCCCCCGTCGCAGATCGGCGTGGCGCTGTCATAGGGGCCGCAGACGGTGGGGCAGGCGCCGCAGTGGTCAGAGTCGGTTTGCAGGTCGATCTCGCACCCGTCGCTCAGAGCGTCGTTGCAGTCCTCGAACCCGCCCGTGCAGGTCAGGTCGCAGCTGCCGTCGTTGCAGAAGGCGTCCGCGTTGTCGTAGGGACCGCAGCCGGCGCCGCAGGCGCTGCAGTTGCTCACGTCGCTCTGGAGATGGCTCTCACAGCCATCGCCCAGGATTCCGTTGCAGTCATCGTAGTCGGTGTGGCAGGAGAGCTCGCAACCGTCGACTCCGCAGAGCGCGTCCGCGTGGTCGTAGGGGCCGCAACGGTTGCCGCACCCCTGGCAGTTGTCGGTGTCGGTAGCCAGCTCCGCCTCGCAGCCGTTGTAGGCCTGCCCGTCGCAATCCTCGAAGCCCTCGTCACAGCTCTCCACCTCGCAGCTGCCCGTCCAGCAGCTGGCGGTGGCGTTGTCCAAGGCGCAGGGCACACCGCACATCACGCAATCATCCAGGGTATTCAGCGGCGTCTCGCAGGTGGTGTTGTCCCCGTCGCAGTCGGCCAGCCCCGCGCCGCAAGTCATCGAGGTGCAGACCCCCCCGGCGCAGGAGCTCGACCCGCAGGGCACCCCGCAGGCGCCGCAGTCGTCCAGCGTGTTCAGAGCCGTCTCGCAGCCGTCCGAGTCGCTGTCGTTGCAGTCGTCGTACCCGCTCTTGCACTGCACCAGCTCGCAGAGGCCGCTCGCGCAGCTGGCCCAAGCATTATCAAAGGCGCACGGTATGCCGCAATCGCCGCAGTCGCTCAGGGTATCGAGCGGCGTCTCGCAGCCGTTGGTGCTGTCCCCGTCGCAATCTCCAAACCACTGCAGGTCGCAGCTGGCCACGCAGAACCCCTGCTCGCAGGTGGCGCCGATACAGGTCCTGCCGCAGGCGCCGCAGTCGTCCAGCGTGTTCAGAGCCGTCTCGCAGCCGTTGCTCGCGTCCTGGTCGCAGTTATCGAATCCAGTGTCGCATTGCTCGATAACGCAGGCGCCCCTATCGCAGGAGACGTCTGTCGCACGCTGCAGTGCCGCACAGTCGTTGTCGCAGGCTCCGCAGCGATCCGTCGTATCGAGCGGGGTCTCACAGCCATTGGCGACCTCGCCGTCGCAGTCGCCATACCGGGTTGCGCAGCTGTCTATCGCGCACGCGCCCTCGACACAGATGGCAAGCGCGTGGTCGAGCGCGCAGGATGCGCTCGCTTCCGCCTCGTCGGTCTCCCCATCGCAGTCGTTGTCCTCCCCGTCGCACACCTCGCTCGCCGATCCGCACTCGCCGCCGTTCGGGCTCGCCCCGTCGGCGACCGCTCCGTCGCCGGCCGCCGGATCCTCGCCGCCGCTGCCACCGCTCGCGCCGGCGCCGCCCTCGCC
>CAYVFC010000087.1:0-34635 GCA_964450715.1 uncultured Sandaracinaceae bacterium
CGCACGCTGGGATCCGTCCGGGGGGCGGCCCGAAAGGGCCGTCCCTACCGGGACCCATTGCTCTGGCCGACACCCTCTGGGCCGGGCGGGTGGAGCCGCGCATCCTCGAGCTACTACCGGCGCTCATCGTCAAGCGACCGTCGCTGGTTTCCGGTCTAACAGCCGCGGTTGCGCGCCAGCAGGTAGATGAGGTAGCGACGATTCTCCTGGTCCGGGTACGAGCTGCCCGTCAGGTGGCTGCTGATATCCGGATTGGGAAAGCTCATCAGGATTCGCTCCGCTTGCCGGGCGAGCCCCGGGTCCCTGTGCTCCAGCAACCGGATCAGCAACCGGTAGAACGCCCCGCACTGGCGTCGCATGGCCGAGAACAGCTGCTGCTGGGGCGCGACGTTGCGCGTGATGTCCTCCTTCTCGACCACGTCGAAGACCTTCTGTTCCTCCATGGCCGAAACGGATGAAGGCGTCAGGTTGTCGGCGATCAACAGGTACCCCGTCGCCTGCAGAAACCCCTCGCAATAGCGCAGGAAGCTTTCGAGGGGCTGTTCGGAAAAATAGTTGTAGGACTCGGAAAAAACCAGCAGGTCGTATTTTCCGTCCGGAGCAAACTTTTCAAAGCGGGAACACACCACCTCGATGTCACCACCCCGCGCAGCGCGAATCATCTCGCAATGGTGCGGTTCCGGGCTGAGAGCCGTGACGTCCATCCGTCGGTCCGCGAGGCGCGCGGCGAGCGCGCCGAGGCCGCAGCCCACGTCCAGCACCCGGTGAACGTTTTCGGGTACGTACCGCAGGAGATGGTCGGTATAGGCCGTGTACGGATCGGTGGACGGAGCCGACGGGCCCGCCTCTCCCTCGCCCCGGGCCCAGTATCCGAAGTGCATGGACGCGAACGGGCCCAGGTCCATCGCCTCCCGGTAGAACTCCATCCAGAGCGACTCGGCGACCGCCCGGTCCGGAAGGCCGGTAGGGACTTGCCGCGACGGAAGAGCCCCGGTCGACGGGTCGACCATTCGCCCATCGCGGCCGATGGCCCGTTGCCGGCCGGACAGCGGGCTTCGATCCATTCGCTTGATGAGCGCTACCGCGCGCAGGAACAGCTCCGAGACAGGCTCCGTTGCCGGGGCTCCCTTGTACGAGATGGCGAAATTCGCCGAACGGTCGAAATGGGGCCGGCCAAAGTCGGTTTCCAGGATGATCTCCATACCATCGAAAAGCAGCAGGCGAACGCTCTTCTCGTGTTCCCGGACCTCGACGCCACCCAGCGCTCTGGATATGGAGCGCAGCAGAGCTTCCATGGATCGGGGAGGCGGTTCGGAAGAAAAGGACATCGATCGTCGCCCTGCGGCCGCCGGGGCAAACCGTTTCGATGAGACCCGGCAGCGTTGCATTTCGCGCATCGAAAGCGATTCGAAAGCGAGGATATCCTAGGGGTGGGGCTCGTCGGTCGTCAAGACTCGAGTTCGGCGGAGAGGGGACGCGGTTAGCCTTTTCACTTTTGGCCATCCTCCGCGTATCGCACGGAAGCGGAAAAAGTGAATAAGCTAACCGGGTCCCCTCATTACTTACGCTATTCGAGGGCCTGAAATGGGCCTGGAAAGGCGCGCTTCGGGACGGGCGATCCCATCCCGGGCAGCTGCGCCTCTCCGCTTCCGGTGCCGAGACCGCCCTGGCCGCCAATGCTACTCTTTCCCGATTCACCGCAAGCGGCCAAGCAGACCAGCGCGCCCAGGAAAAGTCGTGTGAGCCTATGGTTCAACCCCGTATGGAGGCCCCCATTCATCTCAGAAGGTCGTGTAGGCCGAGTACGTGGGCGAAATAACGGGAGCGTTTCACGGCGTCGGTGGTTCCGGAAGCCGAGATCAGAACCGGCTCCACCGATATGCCATCCGGTATGGGCAGGCGTTCGAGCTTCTGTTTGACCTCGCTGACGGCCTCGGTTCCGACCGGGGCAGTATGGTATTTATACTCAACCATCGTCCAGACGCCGTCTCGTCTCATGATCAGCCAGTCGATCTGCAGCCCGCGGGATTCGGATCGTCGCTGCTGAAAGAAAGGGCCCATCGCTTCCACGTCGGCCAATCCGAGACCGATCCGGTCCAGCACTCGATCCATCGCGTCCTCGTTCAGGCGTTCGAACGCGTATCCGTAGTACTGGTGGACGGTGGGCGCGACGATACTGTGAAAGAGGTCCTCGCCGCGCCTGTTCCTTCTAATGATACCGCGGTGGGGCTGGATATATCGGAAGTAAAAGAGGAGGAAGGGGTCGATGAGCTTGTAGACACGGGTGCGGGCTCGCCGGGTGCCGGTTATGGGTACGGGTTCGTACTCCCTGACGAACTGCGCGCGCTGCAGGTTGTGGAGCTGCTCCTTGAGCCCGCCGCCCCTCGGTAACTTCAGCTTGGCAGATAATTCGCTGAGGCTCGCAGGGTGCCGGGAAAGCGATTCGACGATGGATTGATAGACCTTGAGGCTGCGGAACTGTTCCTTGAAAAGGGTTTCATATTCCTCGGTGAAGAATCCGTTCGAAGTAAAACAGAGGCTGTTGAGGTTTCGCGCCAGAGACCGACGGGGATCGATCTGCTCGAGGTACTTGGGAACGCCGCCCAGACACATGTACATCTGCGCTTTCTCCGGCGCGCTTCGCCGGGGAATGAAGAGAGCGCTTTCGGCCGGCGAAAGGGGAGGTAGACAGAGCTCTAGCGTCTTGCGATTGTGCAGAGCTCTGGAATGGACGACATGCCTGGTCATGAAGCTCGCTACCGAACCGCAGAGAATCAGGCAGACCTCCTGGTTTCGTGACCAGCGATCCCAGTACAGCTTGAGCTCCGATACGATTCGACTCCGACCGGCACCCATCCAGGGGAACTCGTCGAACACCAGGACCCACCGTCCGCGCTCCACGATCTCTCCGAGTCCTTGAAACACCTCCCGCCAGTTACGAGCACGTAAACGCACGCGTCCGGTTTGCCGGGAGAGGTCGTCGAGAAACTGCTCGATCTGAACGGCCGTTTGCTCTCCCTCAATACCCTCGAAGAGAAGGACTTTTCTCTCCCTCTTGGTCGCCTCTCGGATCAGGGTGGATTTGCCGACGCGGCGCCTTCCGTAGATGACGATGAGCTGGGCTTTGGAGCGATCGGCCAGCCGTTGACGGATGAGACCGATCTCGTGGGTTCGACCGATGAACATGAGGGAATGTTACGGTTGTGCAAAGAGAATGTCAAGAATTCTGTTTGCACAACTGTTGTGCGAATTAATAGCAATCTATTCTGTTTGCACAACAACTGAAGGCGCCGCGAGCGGGAACCCTGCGGCGTGAGGTGAGCGAGGGACTTACGGCAACCGGGTAAAGCCCGCGGCGCTGAAATCGCGGCAGTCGTTGGGGCGCTGAAATCTCTGCGGTCGCTGTTCTGTACGCGCCAAGAAACCGTTCCCCTCGAACGACCCGGTGTGATTTTCCGCCATCATCGGATGGTTGACATAAAACAACAAACTGCGACCGACCGATGATCGCGTTCTGTTTACCCGGTCACGCGGTTACCCAAAAATGTAAATACTGTAGCAACGTCCCTCTACTCACCTCTACTCACTACTCACACTACTTGACAGGAAAATTACGAGCCGAACATACTAGAAGAATGCCGTTATCATCGGAGGTCCGGAGCTAATGGCGAACGACACTTCGTCCGCGCGGCAAGACGGTTCCGACCCCCGACCCGGCGAGCTGATCGCTCAACGCTACCGCATCGAGTCCGAGCTCGGGCGCGGCGGCATGGCGGTGGCCTACGCGGTCCGCGACCAGGTCGAGAATCGACGCCTGGCGTTAAAGAGACTATTCGAGCGCGAGGGCAAAAACCGCGACGAGCTGGTCCAGCACTTCGAGCGCGAGTATCACGCGCTCAAACAGCTCAGCCACCCGCGCGTGGTGGAGGTCTACGAGTTCGGCCACGACGGGGGCACGGCCTTTTACACCATGGAGTGGCTGGGAGGCGGGGACCTGAACACGCTGTCGCCGCTGCCGGTTTCGCGCGTGTGTGCCTTGCTGGCCGATGTCTGCTCTGTGCTCTCGCTCTTGCACTCGCGCGGGCTGGTGCACCGAGACGTAACCCCGCGCAACATACGCTGTACGGACGACGGGTTGGCCAAGCTGATCGACTTTGGCGGCGTCACTGCTTTTGGCTCGGTTCCGCACGTGATCGGCACGCCGGCCTTCTGTTCACCCGAGGCCGTGCACGGGCAGGAGCTCGACGGACGCACCGATCTATTCTCCCTGGGCGCGACGGCCTATTACGCTTTGACCGGGAGGCAGGCGTATCCCGCGCGCACTTTTGGCGCGCTCAGGGCGCTGTGGCGAGAACCGGTGACGCCTCCGTCGCGGCTGGTGGACGGGATCGAACCGGAGCTCGATGCCCTCATCCTGGCGCTGATGTCGCTCGACCGCGATGCGCGACCGCGTACCGCCGCCGAGGTGATGGAACGGCTGTGCACGCTCGGCGGTGTCGAGATGCGCGAGGACCTGGTCGTGCGGCAGGCCTACCTGAGCATGCCGCGGCTTCAGGGCCGCAAGCAGAGCCTGGCCGAGCTGCGGCACGCGCTCGGTCGCGACCGGCGCAAGCGGCCGCGCACGTTGAGCGTGGTCGCCGAGCCGGGCATGGGCCGCAGCCGTTTCCTCACCGCCTGCGCGCTCGGGGCCCAGGTTCAGGGCGCCACCGTGGCCCGGGCCGACGCCTCGGACGCCACCGTCCAGTTCGGTGTGGCGCGCGCGCTAGTCGAGCAGGTGCTGCAGGCCATGCCTTCGTTCGCCGAGGGGCTCGGGAGCGAACAGCGCGCCCTGGTCTCGCTCGCGGCTCCGGAGGCGAGCGAGGCACCCTCCGGCGACGAGCTCGACCGACGGGCTCGGACTCAAACCGCGCTGCGCGACCTTTTGCTGCAGGCATGTGCCGAGCGACCGTTGATGCTGGCGGTGGACGACGCCCACCTGATCGACGAGCGCAGCGCAGCGCTTCTCTCGCTGCTCTCCTCCGAGCAGGGCGCCACGGGTTTGACGCTGGTAATCACCCTCCCCGCGGATACGCAAGCGGAAACCATCCAGCCGTCGCTGCGGATGTTCGTGGACCGTGCCACCGTAATCAAGCTGCGGCCGCTGACCGACGAGCAAACCCAGGCGCTGCTGGCGTCTATCTTCGGCGAAGTCGAGCACCTCGATGCGCTCGCCGATCGCCTGCACCGGATCGCGGCCGGTTCCCCGCGTGCGCTCATGCAGCTGGCCCAGCACCTGCTCGACCGGGGCGCCATTCGCTACCAGTCGGGCTCCTTCATTCTGCCGGTCTCGCTCGATCCCGCGGACCTGCCCGAGACCGTACACGGTATGCTGGAAGCGCGCGTCGCCTCGCTTTCGGCCACCGCCCGGCGGCTGGTGCAGGGGCTTTCGCTGATCGAACACGAGGGCCTGACCGACGACGAGCTGAAACTGCTGCTCGATAGCGACGACTCGGGCACGGTGATCGAGGCGGTGAACGAGCTGCTCGTTCGCAACATCTTGCTGGTCAAGGGAGTGCAGCATCTATTGGCGAGCGAGGTCTATCGCCGGCTATTCACCTCGGGGCTTTCCGAGGAGGAGAAACACGCGCTTCACCTGCGGCTGGCCGACATCTATCGGCGCCGGCCCGCCCGCGGCTGGTCGGTGCTTCAGCACCTCATTTTGGCGGGCGAATACCAGACCGCGCTCGAGCTGTTGCTCCCGGGCGCCCGCGACCACAGCAACCTGAATCCCGCCCAGGTCGCCGCCACGGTCAGCGAGCTGCCCCACGGCTGGGAGAAGCAGATGCGCGCGTTGATCGACTACGGCGAACGGACCGGTCGGCCGCGCGAAGAGAGCCATTTCGTGCGCAGCAGCCTGGTCGGCTACGGGGCGCTCAGCGCCCAGGCGACAAAAGAAGACGTGATGTTGCTCCTGCAGCAGCTCGAGCACGACTGCGGTGTCGATCTCTATCGGGCGCTGCCCGAGGACATGGACCCCACCGAGCGCGCGCTAACGGCGCTCAAGCAGGCCCAGGAGCGCTTCGACCGTACGCCACCCAACCAGCGTGTGGCTCCGCCCGCCCAGGCACTGCCGCTGCTGGCCCGCGAGGTGATCGGGGCCATCGGCGTGATGGGGGCGCACTTCGACTACCCCTTCTTTCGCGACCTGACCCCGATCGAGCCCTTTGTCTCGCTGTCCCCCGCGCTTCAGGTCGTGCAGTGGAATATCGAGGGAACGCGCTCGCTGGCCACCGGGCACTACCACATCCTGTTCGAGCGCAACCGGGCCATCATGGAGCGCATGGCCCAGCCGGACCGGGCGGGCCTCGACCCGGCAGCTCACCACTTCATGGGGCTTGCGCTGCGCTTCTCGAACACCCTCGTCTCGACCATATTCGGGCGTCAGGTCGACGAGGGCTTTCTGGCGGAGCTGGAGGCCGATCCCATCTTTACCGTCAACGCCTGCCGCCTGCGCATGCTGGACGCGCTCTGCCACGGCGACATCGCTCGTGCGGACGAGCTCAAGCGCAAGGCCGAGCTCATCCGGCTGCGCGACAATCGCCCGCAGATGTTCGAGGGCAGTCACGTATTCCACGAATACGTGATGTATGCCTTTGCGGGAGATCTCGCTCGCCTCAAGCAGCTCTTGCCCGTCATCGAAGCGCGCGCCGAGCAGATGCCCAATTGGAAACCCATCCTGCGACACGCTCGCGGCTGTTATCACTCGCTGCGCGGCGCGCCCCGCGAAGCGCTCGCAGAGATCGAAGCCGGCCTGGTGGGTCTCAAGGCCGGCGAGCATCCGACGTACGTACGGCTGGCCGCCAGCGAGGTCTTGACGCTGTGTAGGCTCGGCGAGCAAAGAAATGCGATCGAGACGGGCGAAACGCACCTGGCGGCGGTGCGGGAGGTCGAGCTCGGGCCCTGTATGCACGTGCTGATCGAGGCGGTCGCTCTTGCCCATGCCGAAAGCGGCGGGCACGAGCGCGCGCGCGAGCTGGCGGACGAGGTGGTCGCCATGCTCGAGGACTTCGGCGCAGGCGGGCTGGTCATGGGCGGTGCCTACGAGACGCGGGCACGCGTAGCGCTCCTGGCCGGCGACCAGAGCGGCTTTAATACTTTTGCCGCGCGCTGCTCCGCCATCTACCAGGCCGGTCACAATCCGATGCTCATCGCTCGTTACGCTGAGCTGATGAACCAGGCCCGGCTGGTCCAACTCGAGGTGGCCGATGGCCTAGTCAAGGACGCCCAGGGCCGCGTGGCCAGCTCGATACATTCGCTGCTCTTCAGCGACTTCGCGGACAGAGGTCAGCGCGCGCAGGCGGCGCTCAAGGCGGTATTGCACGAGGCCGCGGCCGAAAGCGGATTCCTCTACACGGTGCAGGCCGCCGGCGCTCAGCTCGCCGCCCAGCAGGGCGCGGTCGAGCCGCCACCCGACCTCGACACGTTGGTGGAAACCCTGCTCCAGCTGCTCTCCAACGACGGAGCTGAGCTCACGGCCACCTGCACCATCGCGGCCGACGAAAGCGACGCGGAGGCCGGGGAGCTTGCTTGGAGCAACGCGAGCGGTGCGGTCTTCACCCCGGTGGTGCTCGGCCATCCCACCGAGAGCGGACGGATGGTGACCGGAGTGGTGGCGCTGGGTCCGGGTGCGCACGCGGCGAGTATACCGGCCGAGCTACTGTCCGGCGTCAGCCAGGCGCTGCAGCGCGCCGGTGATGTCGACACGCTGCTGGCCAGTTGGTGAGGCCCGCCTTATCCGGGCGGCAGCAACCAGATCTCGAAACCGCTGTCGAAGCGCTCCCGCTACCGCCTGCGCGACGAGGGCCGCATCGAGCACCTGCCCCGGGGGCTTTGTCGGCGCACCGACCAGAAGGCCGCAGACCTCGATGGGTGGCGTCTCCGGAAAACGACGGGGCTCTTACTGAGTTTCTCGTTGGGTAATGAGACAACACCTCGCCCGAATGCGGTCTGCCGGCCTGTTGTCATTTCGAAGCGAAGCGAGAAATCTCCTTTACGAAGAGATCTCTGGCTCCGCTCGAGATGACAGTGACAGCCAACCGACTCGACGGAAAAGTATCCCTGCGATCCTCTACCCGATGAGAAATTCAGTAATAAAGAGCCCCCTGCGGAGGGGCTCCGCAGGGGGGGGAGGGGACGGAGAGGCCGCTGTCGGATGGTTGGCTCTACGGCTCGATGAGCTCGTAGGTGGTGAAGTACTCGGGATGGTGGTCGGCGCCGTTGATATACGAGTAGTACGCCGTGTCACCGTCCATATGGTACTTCATCCAGGCGATGATGTACTGCTTGACCTTGGGGCGATAGCTGTTGTCGCTGCCGACCCAGGAGAGGTGGCCCATGCCGTCGTAGATGGCGCGCAGCCGGGTGGTGTTCGCGTTCATGTTGGCGAACATCGGGTCGGTGTGGCTGCTTGGCGGAGCGGTGCTGTCCGAGCTTCCCGCGTGAAACGCGGTCGGCGCGGCGATGGAGCTCAAGTCGGTCCCCTGGTAGGCGCTGTCAAAATAGGGCGCCAGGGACTGGACCGCCGCAATGGGCTCGCCGGCGTTCGATAGGTCCACCGCCGCCAGCAGTGTGCCGCCACCGCCCTTGGAGTAGCCCATGATCTGCAGCCGGCTGTAGTCGACCGCGCCCTCGATCGGGCTGCCGGAGAGCTCGTTCTCGGCCTTGATCTCGTAATAGGCGTCCTCGTGGGCGTCGCACCAGTCGCCGTTATTGCCCCAGGTGTTGTCCGGATGCATCACCAGCACCACGAAGCCGTGGGTGGCGGCGTGCGCGCCGAGCCAGAAGATATCATCCGAGGTGTTCGTGAATCCCGGCGACAGGGTAGTGGCGCCAAAGGTACCCGCGGCGATCGGGTCGCTGGAGCTGCCACCGGCCGCGCACGGGTAGTACATCCGGCCGCCGCTGAACCTCGGGCCGTCCACGCCGCTCTCGTAGTAGCAGGCGCCGTAGGGTCCGGGCTGGCTCGGGTCATCGGTGCCGCTGCTGCAGCTGCCGCAGTCGGCGCTGCAGCTACTGCAGTCCTCGCCCGCGTCGCAGGTACCGTCGCCGCAGCTCGAGCCGCCGCCGCCGCTGTCGCCGCTGACGACGATATCGTCCATGTAGGCTGCGTCCATGGACGACGAGCTGGCGCTGGTGCTGAAGCGGATGCGCAGCGCCGCGCTGTTGTCCGCGCCGCCCGGCAGGCCGTAGCTGCGCGCCGCCCAGGACTCGTCGCTGGCCGTCTCGAGCACGGTCCAACTCGCGCCGTCGGTCGACCACTCCACGGTGAACGTCTCGCCGGACTCGAGGCTGCTGCCGCGGCGCCCGTAGTCGATGGCGATGTTGGTGTGGCCGCTGGCGTCGATGGTCAGCGTGTGGGCCTGACCGCCACCGCAGCGCAGCGAGTAGCTGCCCGACTGGGCCTGGCTGGTGCTGCGCGCACAGCCGCCGCTCCAGCTGCTCGCGTCGACCTCGAAGTCGTTCGAGTAGAGGGTAGCGCTGCCGCCGCCGCAGATGCCGCAGTCGGCGCTGCAGCTGCTGCAGTCCTCACCGGTGTCACAGGTGGCGTCGCCGCATACCGGGCCGCCGCAGGTGCCGTCCTCGTCAACGCTGCCGTCGCAGTCGTCGTCGATGCCATCGCAGGTGCTGTCGTCGGCGGCCGGGCTGCCCGGCGAGCAGCTATCCTGCACCGTTCCGGCTACGCACGAGGTCGAGCCCGTCGCGCCGCAGGCGCCCACGCCGCAGCTGGTCGACTGCGAGACGTAGTCCTCGTCAACGCTGCCGTCGCAGTCGTCGTCGATGCCATCGCAGTTATCGTCGGTGCCGATGGGCGTGCAGCCGCCGCCGCTGCTATCGCCGGTCACAGAAAGGGCATCGATGTAGCCGACCTCATACCATCCATTAGCATTTGAGCGGAAACGCAGGGACAGGGAAGAAACCCCGTCCGCCGCCGACGGCAGTGTGAAGGTATCGAAGATCCAGCTCTCGTTATTGGCCTCGATGAGCTGGTGCCAGGTGCTTCCATCGACCGACCATTCGGCGTAGAGGTACTCGCCAGAATCGTAGTTGCCGGCGTACTGCCGGTACGCGAAGGAGACCTGTATGTTGGTGTAGCCAACGGTGCTGAAGCTCGTGGTGATGCTGGAGGTGTCTTCTATGTAGACCACATAGGTACCTTCGTAGGGATTGTAGTCCAATGTGTCGCAAACGTTACCGATGGTCCACTGACCGAGACCGTTCTCGAAACCATCGGAAAAGATGGTTTCGATCAGGGCCTGTTTTATGACTCCAGTCTCGGGCTCGGACCCTTCCAGTGAAAACTGTTGGTCGGCACAACCGATCGACATGATCAATGCCGTCGCGATCAATCCGATGGGTAGACGATGGGTCATGAATTCTCCCCTTTCGTGTTCGTTCGACTGTTTCCGGCGATAACCACTGTGCGCTTACTTACGCAAGCGCCGTACCACCACCCCGAAGGCGAAATAGCTTCGTAAAAACGGGGCGTTACGGTATTTGTATAACCGGAACCAGGTAACCACGAACGCTACCGGTTACCGCCGGTAACCTTGGCCGTTACCGGGGAACGGACATCGGACCGCGTCTGGGGCTCGCGTTCAGAGACCGATGACAACGGTCTCTGGCAGAACGCACGCCTCAGCTCTCGTAGACGCCGTACTGTTTGAAAAGGCGAGAAATCGACTTGGGATGGAGGCCGGCATGGTCGGCCGCTCGACCGAGGTCGTTACCGAATCGCTCCCGAAGGTATTTGACATACTCCGAACGATAGCACTCCGTGGCTTCGTTGAGCGGTAGCTCCGATCCGACCAGACGCGCAACTCCCGGTGTTTCATCAGGGTCGGCATTCGGCATTTGCGTAACGATGGTCACAGAGTAATTGCCCATCAGCTCGTCGAGAAGATTCGCATCGATAACGCCTGTCTTGGTAAAAGCGCTGGCGCGCCGAATGAGATTGCGTAGTTCGCGTACATTACCCGGCCAGTCGAGTCTCTTGAGATAGTCGAGCCCATCCCGGGAGAGCCTGTGTCCGGACTCACCCTCCTCCTGTAGAATGCCGTTCACGATCAGCTCGATATCATCGACGCGTTCTCTGAGCGGCGGAATTATTATGGACAGCTCGGCCAGTCGATAAAAGAGATCCTTTCGGAATGCCCCCTCCCTGACCATTTCCAACAGGTCTCGGTGGGTAGCCGCGATAATCCGAACATCCAACCTGGTCGCCCTGTGGGAGCCGATACGGGTGACCTCTCTGCGTTCGAGGACGCGCAGTAGCTTGGGCTGTAGCTCGAGGGGCAACTCGCCGATTTCGTCGAGAAAAACCGTTCCCCCATTGGCCTCCTCGAAGATACCCGGGCGTGCTCTGTCGGCACCCGTATAGGCACCCGGCGTGTGGCCAAAGAGCTTATCCTCGAGAAACTGGCGCCCCACCGCCGCGCAATCGACAACCAGGAAAGGTTTATCCGCTCGTTTGCTATTGACGTGAAGCGCTTTGGCTGCCAGCTCCTTGCCGGTACCGGTTTCGCCGACGAGCAAGCAGGTAAGATTCGTGGGCGCCATTTCACTGATGATCCCAAACACCTCTTTCATCACCCTGCTGCGGCCTCGCATACCGCAAAATTCTTCCTCGTCGTGGGGAAAGACCAAGATGTCATCGCACTTGGGCTCGAAGAGAAGAGCCGTCTTGCCGATGGTTATTACCGTCTTGGGATCGATCGCCGCTTCAATGATACGTAGCCCTTTGATAAAGACCCCGTTTCGAGAATCCTGATCTCGAATTATATACGAGCTATCACGTACGTAGATCACGCAATGATGGCGACTGATAGACTTGTCGTGTAGTATGAAATCACATGACTTGGACGTACCGATTGTGAGATGCGGTAGAGTACTCTTGTAGACGATGCCGAGATCAGCCCCTCTTACAACGAGTAATTGAAGGTTATAGCTAGGGAGCCTCTTGGCTTCGAGCGCCAGGTCGGCGGTTCGAAGAGCACCGCCCGACTCTTTCCGCTGTCGCACCGCGATTCCGCTCGATTCCCCTGAGGAAACCGGTGGAAACTCACTGACGTGAGCTTTTCTGTCGTCTCCCATGAACGTCCTTCGATCCTCGTGTCGTCGAGGCAACCGAGACGACCCTACTCTCGCCGAAACCGACTCGGTCACTAACTCTCTCATTTTACACCATCTTCATCCTGAGGATGATCCCTATTGCGCTGAGCGTCTTCTGCCAACCTACAACTCACTCGACACGAGTGTGGGTGGTTGTGCGGTGGCGGGCTACAATTCCTTCTCTCCTCGAAGTAGCTCTCTCAAACGGTTCAGGGCATGCACTCGTCTACAGTTCCGATACCCGGAATGGTTCCAGTACGATTTGATCGCTCGACGGTTGCCGGCGAGTAGGCGCGAACGGGAAAATCCCGTATTAGAAGGGACACAGGGTGTGATTTCCGGGTAAGGAGCGGGCGGCTGCCGGCCTCAACGCGGTCGACGCTGCGAGTCGACCTTCTCGTACCGACAACCATAAGTTACCGAAAACAGTCGGATTCCCGACGGTCTACCCGCGTCGTCCGCTTCCGTTTCCTTTCGGTGGCCCGCACGAAAAGGCCCGGTATCGCTATTGCACGAACCGATCGACGAGCCATGCGTCGTCGATCGACCGGAAGCGCTTTGTCGAAACCCAGACGGTAGTAGGCAGTCCTTGTTTGCACCGGTCCCGGTACTCGCCGCTCTGCTGCCGATGATCACCGCCGTCGCGGTCGCGTGCTCTGCTTCGCAACGCGCTCCTTCCCTCGCGGGACGGCTCACTCCCAGCCGGCGAGCCGATAAAACCCGATAATCCGGCTGTTCTTCAATTATTCCGAGCGTAGACAGGCCGATCTCCTTGGTCCAACGGATCGAAATTCGCCGAGAAAGATCGTCTTTGATGCCCCGCTCCGTCTCGGATCCAACTCTCTTTCGGTTCTACGGTCCGTCTCCCATTTTGGCGGCTGGAAAAGCGCGGTGAAGTTGTCAGTGAAGTGTTTTCAAGGCAGTGCATCACGACCGCGGCGCGCGGTCCAGTGAATTGGAATAACGCCGCGATAGACTGCGCGGACGAGGGAATGCGTGTCTGCTCGCTCGCCGCGCTGATGACCTGCGATTCCGTCGCGCCCGACCACGGCGATGCTAACGATTGCGCTGATGTTACGGACTTCCCAACTACTCGTTGGCTATGGACTTCGAACTCTGATGGAGACGACCAAGGCGCTTATCAGCGTATTCGGAAATACGCTCACGCTGGCAATAGCGGTATTCAAAACGAAATCGACGTCGTTACGGACTCTATCAACGAAACATACGAATACTTCTGCTGTACGATGGGTCCGGCGAAGGGGTCGCCGTAGCTACTGCACCCCCCGCTCGCTGACGCCCCCTCCTCCGACCTTTACTCCTCGACGCCTCTCAAATTTCCCTCATGATCTCGCGGTGCGTGCGAATGCATCGCCCCTTGAATAGAACGTAACGAGGAAACGCTGCGCTAAATTGCAGGCATACAGCTACATTGTTCGGCAACACGTGTATGGTTCGGTGGCCCATATTGAAGGAGCGTCACCTGTTGGTTATCGAAGTCATGGGCCAACACAATTAGAACGACAAAGGTACGACAATTCAATACCTCTAATTGAGGGAACATCGTAAATATTTACTCCCAAAGTTAAGCCGATTCGGTTTTGTTCGCAGACGACCAGTTGCATTTTGGTTTCTTTCTTGTTTCCATATAACCTGAAGCGCCGTTGGTGTGGTTCGGGGTAAAGATGGAATAGTTAAATAAAATGAAGTAGACGAAAAGGACAGGAGGAGACATGAGGCAACTTTTGCAGACCATTTGTTGTGCGTTGTTCGTCACTACCGGTGTTGCACTGTTCGTATCCGCTGGCGTTTTGGCCGACACGGACAAATCTGCGTCCAAGCCGCAGCCAGCTTCCAAGCAACAACCAGCGCCCGAGCCGCAACCGGCTTCCAAGCAACAACCTGCGCCCAAGCCGCAACCGGCTTCCAACCAGCAACCGCGGTCTGAGGTTGGGTCAACGTCGAAAACGCAGGCGACAAGAACGGCAGAGGACAAGGAGAAACAGGCCTCGAAGCAGGCTGAGAAAGGGGGAGCAACGAGTGCGGCCGTTGCAGCAACTACCGGTGTTGACACGGAAGCCAAGGGTCCAAGCATCAATAAAATAGTCCTGGCCAAGGGAATCGACGAAGGCCAACCGATTGAACCGGGCAAGACTTTCAGCCGCGCCGACGGTATGATGTTCGCGTTCATTTACGTGGAAAATCCGGCCCGCGAGGAAACGGTGGTTCACGTTAGCTGGGAGCTCGCCGACGGTCCGCATTGGCGCGGATTTCCTTTGAGTATTCCGGCCAAGTTTCGGTATCGCACGGTGGCGAGGACCTGGACCGCTCCGAGGGAGCCCGGGATATACAAGTGCGTGGTGAGCGACGAAACCGGAACCGTGCTGGACGAAGCGGAATTCCAGATCACCGAGTAGGAATAGAGGGAATAGAGGGGCGTTGCTACATTATTTACAGTATTTCGCTCTCTGAAACGCGAAGGGATCCGTCGGCAACGCCCCCCGACCGAAATGGCGAAATAGGGGACGTTGCTACATTATTTACATTAATGCGCGACCTGGCCTGACCGCCGCTCTTTCCCAAATAATGTAAATAATGTAGCAACGTCCCCTATACCCGCGCGCTAAAAGCTAACGGCGGCGGACGCGCCCAGGGATCCGGGAGCGATTGCGGGCGCGATCCTCAGGCGCGCCCGGGCCGGGGGCGCCTCCTCGCCGGGCTCGAGCAGCAGCAGGACCAGGCCGGCTCCGGCCGCGGCCACGCCGGTAAAGATCAGAATATCGGCGCCGATGGCCAGGCCGCGCGCCGAGTCCGCCTCCGAGGAGTCTTCATGGGGCGCGTCGTCGGCCTTTCCCAGCGCGACCGCCCCGAGCACCATGCCCCCCACGGCCAGCGCTCCCCCGCCTCCCATCAATATGTATGGAAGCAGGTTGGGCCCGCCCTCGTCGACCGGCTCGTCCCCGGTTACATCAAGCGCGTCCCCGGTTACATCAAGCGCGTCCCCGGCAGCCGATTGGTCGCTCGAAGCGTTCCCTATCTCCACGTCGATGTCGACGGTCTGGGCCGCGGGCACCACCACCTTTACCTCGAAGGTCTGGTAACCCTCTTTGGTTACCCGGATCTCGTGCGCGCCCGGCTCCACGCGCACGGGGCCCGGCAAGGGAAGCAGCCCCTGCTGCTCGCCGTCGATGAAGAGCGCCGCGCCCTCGGGGCCGCCCCTGATGCGGACGCCGGTTTGGCTCAGCCGCTCCCTGAGCGCGCTCAGGCGGGAACGCGCCACCTCCTTCTTTTCGGCATGTTTGGAGGGCGCGGTGGTCAGATAGAGGTCCCAGGCGTCGACCGCCTCCTGTAGCCTCCCCAGCCGCTCGTAGGCCTGGGCCAGGTTGTACTGGAGCAAGGGCTTCTGCTCCAGCTGGTAGGCGCGCTTCCACTCGGTGACGGCGGCCTCGTAGTCGCCGTTCTGGTAGGCGGCCTCTCCGCTTCTAAAGTGCTCGCGCGCGGTCTGCGCCGAGGCGCCGAACGCCGCCAGAAGCGCGGAGACGAAAGCCAATACAGAGAGTAAACGATTCGGGGTATTCATGGATCATCCCTTGACGTTTTGGGTTGGTCAACTCGAGGGGCAACCGGCGTCGGTGGTCACCGCCACATCGTCGAACCAGACGTCCTCCAGGCTGAAATCCCAGGTCGCCCCGGAGGTCCCGTAGGCCCTGAGGAAAAGCTCCACGGTATGGCCGGCAAGAGCCGGATCCAGGCAGGTAGTACCCTGGGTCCAGATGTTGGCCGTGGTGGGTAGAATGTCGCAGTTGTCCGTGCTCCCCGGGCACACGCCGAAATCCGCCCTGTCGTCCGCGGCCGACGCCCGGTACCAGTAACTCACCGCGGGCCCGCCTGTGGCGTCCGGATGCGGTACCTGGATGTACTGCGACACCATGGCATAGGAATAGGTTCTTTCAACGCCCAGGTGCAAGACCACGTCGCCGGAATGGGCCAGAGACGGGTCGTTGACCATCTCCAGGGTGGGCGAGGGCGGCGGCGAGCCGTTGACAAAGGTGGTCTGCTTCCAGGAAGAGTACAGCGCCGACACCAGGGCGTTCTCGAACCCGCCGCCGATGGGCCCGGGGCCGTGCTCGCAGGCGGGCTCGGTCACCAGCGCTATCGATGTCACCGTGGCCGACAGGATATCGGCACATGGTCCTCCGGAGGTCAGATACGCGGTCAGGCCCAGGTCGGCCGTGGAACCGCGCGGCCAGGGAGGCAGGCAGAAACGCCGGCTTGCCTCCGAACCGCCGGTTGCGGGCAGCACCGCGACCCTGGATCCGTTCAGGCTCACGGTCAGCTCCAGATCGTCGGCCGGTCCGGCGCCGGAGTAGACGATTTCGAGCGCCAGGTTGGGCGCGTCGTCCACGGCCGGGACCCACATCCGCCCGGTGGTGGTGGGATCGGCGCCGCAGCGGGTCGAGGTCATGGTCATGGTCCCGCCCGCCACGGTCACGTAGGGGCCGCTGTTGCCGTCGGTCAGATCGGGCCACCCCACGCCGTCCTGCGAGAAATCCCCGTTGAGCACACCGTCGCCCGGAGCCGGGCAGGCGCCCGAAGGCGCGGGCTCGATCACCAGGTCGTCGATATGAAAGGGATCGAAGTTACATGAAGCGGGGACATCGAAACGGGTCAATACTATCTCGACATCGGTCCCGTACGCCGACTCGCCCAGGCAGAAGGTGTTGGTCACCCATTCGGTGCTCGACTTGATGCGTACCCTGTACATGACGCCGTCGATCGTCACCGCGGGCGCGGGCTGCCCGGCCGCGGTCGATCCCATTCTCGCGTTGAACTTCAACCAGAGCGGATCGGCCGTCTCGTAGGCGGGCACCGGAACCGTCTGCGAAACCGTACCGCCGAAACAATAGGCGTTCTGGGGAAACTCGGCCCACCCCGCGGGATCGATGGCCGCGCTTCCGGTCATCTCCCAGGCGGCCGCGTCGTCAAAGCCCGGGTCCTGCACCACGCCCTGCCACTGGCAAGCGTCGGTGTCGTCCAGGGCATATCCGACGACGCACTGTTCGCAGTTGGTCCCGGTGAAGCGCAGCTCGCAATCGCACCCGGCCGTACCGCCCGAGTCGTCGCAGGTCCCATGTCCCGAGCAGTCCAGCGCCGCCGTGGCGCAGTCGGGCAGACAGGTCCCGTCATTGTCGTTGTCCTGATAACCGGTGTCGCACTGACCGCATTCGGTCCCCGCGTACCCCTCGTCGCAGCGGCATCGCGCGGTGCCGTCGGTATCCTCGCAGTGCTCGTTTGTCCCGCAGCTCAGCCCGGCGTTTTCGCAGTCGGGAGAGCAGTCGCCGTCGCCGTCGTTGTCCTGATGGCCCTCGTCGCAAAAGCACTCGGCCGTTCCGCTCGCGTCGTCGCAGTACTGGTTCTTTCCACAGGAGATGTTGGCGTGCGCGCAGTCGGGAGAGCAGTCGCCGTCGCCGTCTCGGTCCTGGTAGCCCTCGTTGCAGACACACCCCGGCCGGCCCCCGGAATCGTCGCACGCCTGGTTGCTGCCGCAGGAAAGCTCGGCCCTGGCGCAACTCTCGATGCACTCGCCGTCGCCGTCGTTGTCCTGATAGCCGTCGGCGCACTCGTCGCAGCGCAGCCCGGCATATTCGGAATCGCAGCTGCACACCGCCTGGCCGCCGGCGTCGTCGCATTGGCCGTGCCCGGAGCAGGTGTCGGGCTCGCAGGTGGCGCCGATTCCCGCGCTGCCGCCCTCGCCGCCCTCGCCGCCCCTGCCGTCCTCGCCGCTTGCGCCGCCCGCGTCGCCCGTGTCGCTCCCGCCGTCCGGTCCCCTACCCTTGTCGGACAGCTTGCCTTCGATGATGGCGGAGCAGCCGAGCGCGTATACGGCCGCCATACCCACAATCCCGGCCTTCAAAAACCGCTCGTCGAACATCGTTCTCTCCTGTCCGGCGCGCTTTTTCGTCCCCTGGCGCCAAGCAACGGAAGACCCGTCAAGGAGTAGAACTATAGCGCGAATCGGGCCGACGAAAAGGTCCCTCTCCCCTGTCCTATCCGGGCTGCCGGCGACGAGCCGGTTTGGCGTAAATGGACACGATCCGGGCCGATATGGACCGCTTCTGAGCGCCTTTCGTATGAGTGCGCTCTTACCGATACGGCGCCGCCCATAGACGACCGCGACCCGCATCGCGCCGCCGCTGAAGAGCCTCTTCAACAGCCGCAGTTCCTCGTTTCTACCGATGAACACGCCTGTTACCTCACGATAAAACCGGCCTATAACGACCCGAATCGGCAGCTGCCCGGACCTTCGACCCGGCCCGGCGCCCGGTTCGAAATCGGCCTATCACGAACCTCACTTTCAACATAGGCCGATTTTATCGGAGCGAAAACCGGCGCGCGTTAAGGCTCACACCCGTTCGGTCGAGGGCCATCGCGTTCGGGGATGTGGAAATACGGCTATCCGGTCGTCCACGCCTTCTTCGAATCCGACCCGGAAGAAGCCCCCCCGATGTGCTCCAGCGCCGGCGAATCGGCTACGAGCAGATCGCCTCTACCTTGTACCGCTTAGCGTATAGTCCGTATTGGCGTATAGCGTAGCGTATAGTCCGGCGTATAGTCCGTATTAACTTCGCGAGGCGATCTTCTGCTGGTGATCGAGGCGATGAAGATGCTGTCCCGCGTCACCAGCCCCATCGACGGCACGGTCAAGGAGATGGCGGCGCGGGCCGGCCAGCAGGTGGCGAGAGGCGAGTTGCTGTTGAAGATACGGCCCCGGCGGTCGCGCGACGAGGAGTAAGGGGGAACCGGGCGCGGCGCGCGCGCCGGGCGTCGAGTGAGCGCGAGCTTCTCTTGCTCGACCGGACCGGTAAGGGTAAAGCGCGGGAATGTCCCATCGCGCAAGGAGGCACCGCAATACGAACGATCCGGTTGCGGCCGCGTGGGCGGGCGCCCTGGCGGCGTTCGTCCTCGGCAAAGTCCTCGAAATAGCGCTCTCGACCGCAGGGAGAGATCTCCTGCGTTTTTTCCTGCGGGCGCGCTCGCGATTGCGCTCCGCCGACTCGTCCGGTCTCGCATCTTTTTTTTTACGGTGCCTCCTAAGCTCCGGTCCGGCCGCGTTCGCCGCCGCAGGTGAATGATGAAGGTGACCGCGGCCATACTGGCGGGCGGGGAGAGTAAGCGCCTGGGAGGCATCAACAAGGCGCTGCTGGAGATCGGGGGCGTTCCCCTGATCGAACGGGTCCTCGAGGTGCTGGATCCTCTTTTCGATCACATCGTCATCGTCACCAACTCCCCGCGGGCGTTCGACGCCTATCGCGAGCGTTGCGTCATCCTTTCCGACATCCTGAAGAACGAGGGGCCGCTGGGGGGGCTACACGCGGCGCTGGCTGAGGCCCCGCGCGCGGCGCTCTTCTGCGTCGGTTGCGATATGCCCTACATCAGCGAAGGCTTGATCCGAGCGGAGGTCGAGGGATTCGATCCGGCCCTGTACGACGTTCTGGTTCCCAGGCACGATGGCCTCATCGAGCCATTGCACGCGGTATACGCGTCCCGCTTGCACGCCCGGTTGGCGAGCCATATCGAGCAGGGGCGGGGTAGGTCGATCCGAAGCTTCTTGCAGCAGCTCCGCGTGGCCTGGATGGATCTGACGGGCGACGAGCAAACGCGCGACGTCTTTAGCAACGTGAATACTCCGGAAGACGTTCGACGGCTTCAAGACGGGGTTCCGTTCGGACGAGGGACCGGGGTATAATCGTCGCGGTTGTCACCGTGGGCATCTACGCGATAGCGATCGTCGCGTTGTTCCTGGCCGGCGTAGCTTGTCAAGGCGAGGCCGAGCAGGAGCGGACCGCGCTCTCCGAGCTGGCGAAACGGGCGAAGAGGCCGGCGTCGGGGGTCGCCAACCGTATCGAGGAGGTGGGCCGCGGTGCTTCCAGGACCGAGACCGAGGCCCCGGCCGGCGGCGCCCTGTATACGGGGCGGCCCGGCACGAGCGCCGACCCGGGCGGCGAAGAGGTGCCCGGCGGTTCGGAGTCGAATCGGGGAGCACTGACGGTCGTGGGGCTGGATTCGGATACGGACGAGCGGGAGATCGGGGAGATACCGCTCGAGCAGTGGCGGGAGGCCAGGCGAGAGAGACGCAAGGGCAAGGGGGCCGGGAGAGGCGCCGATGCCGGTGTTCAGGCGCAGTTGCAGCGCAAGGACGGGGGCGTCGGTTACACCTGCCTGAAATACCGGAAGGTGGTGCGTTCGCTCGGCTTCGCCTTCAACCACCTGGTCCGCTTCGAAAACCGCTGCTCGCACGCCGTGGTCTGTTCCGTGACCACGAACCGCAATCCGCAGCCGGTAATCGAGAAGGTCGCGCCCGGCGAAACCCGTACCGCGCTCACCTTCCAGGGCTCTTCGACCCGGGACTTCGACTACAAGGTCGACTGCAGCGGGGCGAAGCCGGCTCCGCCGCAGTGGATCGGACAACCGGAACGCGACGAGCGCCTGCAGTGAGCGAGGGCCCCGATCCCCGGGCAGAGGCGTTGCACCGTCACTGTACGGTGGCCGACCTGCACGCCGATACCTTTCTTTGGCAGCGGCTCTTCGGGTATGACGTGGCCCGTAGGCACCGTCCCTGGCTGCCGGGCAATCCTTTTTTCAATCACATCGACATCCCGCGGGCGCGAGAGGGCGGGCTGAACGTCACCGGGCAGGGGGTGGTGACCCATCCGCTGCGCGCGAGCCGCTGCTTCGAGCGCGGGTTGAGGATGATCGACACCATCCAGGAGGAAGTGGCGCGCAACGCGGAAGCGCTTCAGATCGCGCTGGACGCGCGACAGGCGCGCGAGGCCGTGGGCCGCGGGAGGATCGCCGTTTTCATCGGCGTGGAGGGTGGGCACATGCTCTCCGGGAAGCTGGAGGCGGTCGAGAGGCTGCAACGCGCGGGCATGCGCTACCTCACCCTGGCCCATTTCAGCGAGAACGAGGCTGTGTACAGCTCCAACGACAGAGAAAACGCGGATCGACCTCTAAAGCCGTTCGGCAGGGAGCTGGTACGCGAGTTGGAGAGACAGCGGGTGATGATCGACCTCGCCCACGTGGCGCCCGGCTGCTTCCGGGAGGTGGTGGAAATGGCCTCCCGACCCCTGATCGTCAGCCATACCGGTATGAAGGGCGTACACGACATGTGGCGCAACCTGGATGACGATCAGGCGGCGGCCGTCGCGCGCACCGGAGGAGTGATCGGGATCATCTTCGCCTCGGTCTACCTGAACGGGCACCTCTTTCGTTGCGAGCTGGACGCGCTGGTGGCGCACATCGAGCACTGCCTGCACGTGGCCGGCGAGGACCACGTCGCGCTGGGCAGCGACTGGGACGGTTTCGTGACCCCTCCCCGGGAGCTGTACTCGGTCCACCGCTTGCCCGTGCTCACGCGACGGCTGCTGGACCGCGGCCACAGCCCGGACAGGGTACGCAAGCTGCTGGGGGAAAACTTCCTGCGGACGTTCGAGCAGGTCTGCGGGTAACTACCGAAGGCGCTCTAGACCTAAAACAAGTTGCGCCATCGTAGCGAGAGCGCTCACAGTGCGTCAGTTCGGGCCGCACGGAGCGAGGAGCGACGCAGGCGTACTCATCCGTACGTCGAGGAGCGACGAGCGAGTACGGCCCGAAATGGCATGCTGTGGGCGCTCGCAGTAGGTGCGTTCGCTTGTTCTAGGTCTAGAGCAGGGGGGCCATCAGCTTGCGGAACTCCTCTTCCTTCAGAGGTTTGCGAAACAGCGCGGCCACTTCCAGCTCGATGAACCGCTTGACGTCTTGCATCGAGAGCTTGTGGGAGATGACCGCCACGTTCAGCCCTACCACGGTCTCGTTCAGGTGCTCGATGAACCCGAAGACGTCCGGTTCGTGCACGTTCATGTCCACGATCACGATGTCCGGCGGCGATTGCTCGATCGATTCGATGGCCTCGCCCGACGAGGGGGCGTGCCGTATCCGGCACTGGTCCTGCAGTTGCGATCCGATCCAATCCCGCTCGCTGCTCAGGGGAGAGACCACCAAGACCAGGAGCTCGGCCTTGGGGTCGACCATGCGCGGAGCCGGAATCGAATGGCGACGGACGCCCCCGACGTCGCTTGCCCCCCGCCGCATCCGCGCCTTTTCCACCATTACCTCGCAGGCGGCGGCCAGCTCCTCCATGTCGCCAAAGGGCTTTTCGATGTAGCGATCAATGTCGAGATGGAGCATCTCGATGGCGTTCTCGACCGAACCCTGCCCGGTGATCATGGCGATGCCCACGTGCGGGTCGATTCCCCGTATCTGCCGGACCAGATCCACCCCGCTCTGGCCCTGCAGGTTCCGGTCGACCAGCAGCAGGTCGAAGGTGCCGTCGATGAAAACCCGGAGACCCTGCTCGAAGGATTCGACGCTGGTCACGTTGCAGTCGGAGTATTTCCGCAGGCCCTTTTTTAAAAGCGCGTGGATGACGGGCTCATCATCCACGACCAGTATTTGCGCCTTCATGGACGGTAACGATCTCCGAGTACAGGCTCGATACAATAGTATACCCGAAGCGGAGGCGCTTGCTATCGGATTGTCCCCGCGCCGGATTCGGCGTCACGCCAGCGGACCGCGAGGGCGTCTGTTCAGTGGTGCGCAGGCGCGGTTTCAGTGACGCTGCAAGACGCCCACTCGAACACCGGCACCGACCGGGAGCGGACGGACCTTTTTCCGCTGTTTCGGTCCGGCCCCACGACCGCCTAAGCCGCGCGAGCGTTGCCGGAAACGGCTCAGGATCTCGAAGGCGAACGCGTCGAGGACCTCCGTGTCCAGGGGGTCGCCGTTGAGCGCCAGGGTCAGCGAGGGCAATCCCTTTTCCTCTGCCAGGTGCAGCAGCTGGGCCTCGGCGATCTTGCCCGGCATGCATTCCAGCGGCGAGGTGATGATCGCGCCTTCGATGTGTCCGTCGCCGTACTCGCAGAGCGAGGAGCCGACCGTGAGCACGGCCTCGCCTTCCAGCTGCACGCGCAGGTAGGGGGCTGCCGCCTGCAGCATGCGCTCCACTTCAATGCGGGGCGGCCAGAGCAGGCTCGCGCCCGCGGCGCCGTGCAGGATGTCCTGGATACGCTTGCGCACCGCGCCGCTCAATCGATCCCCCAGCGCGATTCCGTTGTTTCTAATGTTCATGCAGTCCGTGTACTCGATCCACTCGGTGAAGGGAGCGACCTGCACCGCGATGCCCCGCTCGGCCAGTTTGTCCACGACGAAGTCGTTGGCGAACGGATCGAGCCGGTTGTAGATCTCCCCGGTGATCAGAACGGTCGGAACCTTGCGGTCGGAACGTATCGCGTTGAATCCGCGGGAAGCCCGTTCCAGCAGGGCGGTCAGGCCGAATAGCTTGCCGCTGGTAACCTCCAACAGTGCGCCTCGCAGGCCCAGGCTTCTCGAGCGCTCCTCAAGCCGGGCGTGCAGCTCCTTTCGAGCCTGGCGGAAGATCTCCTGGGCGGCTCCGGCTCTCCTCTCTACCGGTCTGACCTGGTGGAAGGCCCTCTCCAGCAGATCCGCGGCCATGAATCCGGTGAAGACCAGTACGGAGAATCCGGCTGGTATACCCTCGAAGTAGGAGGCGTCCGAAGGGGCCACCACCTTGACCCGCGGCCTCCAGCCCAGCCGATCCAGCACCAGCTTGTGCAGTAGGTTATAGAGGCCGAAGCGGCAGGGGCCGGCGCTGGTCGGCATGAACAGCGCGAACCGCTCCTGGGTATCTCCGTCCCTCTGTAACCGTTGCACAAGGCTGCCCAGCGTGATGGCCGCGGGCAGGCACTCCTTGCCCGAGGTCAGCCTGCGCCCCACCTGCAGCGCTTCCCGGTCGGTCTCCGGGAAAGCCTCGGCCGCGATCCCCTGCCCGCGCAGGCAGGCAGCGAGCACCTCGGCTCCCGGGCCCATGCGCGGGATGAGCAGCCGCTCTCCGTGATCGCGCACCTCGAACAGCGTGCGGCGGTCCCTTTCCAGCTCCTGCAGAGAGCCGGGGCGCGGCCTGTTGCCTCCGGCCAGGCGATCCTGTCTGGCGCAATAGAGGAAGGCCTCGATCCGGGTCTTGGTGCCGGCGTCGCCCGAGTGTCCGTCGGTCTCGATCACCGTGAAGGGCTTGTGCTCCATCAGGTGCGAGCAGAAGTGCAGCAGGAAGCTGTCCGGGCCGCAGGCGTAGTTGCTGCACCAGACGCCGTACACGTTTTCCGTACGGCGTATCTGGTAGGCCGCTTTCAGGTTGCGCTGTCCGTGGAACCAGAATATATCGTTGAATACGGGGATATCGCTGTCCAGCGGGTAGCAGTCCACGGGGATGGCGACGGCCCCTTGCTGGCGCAGGATGGCCGGGACGTTAGAGTTCAGTACTTTGTTATAGATAGTATACGGCCTGCCCAGCACCACCACCGGAGAGAGGTCGTGGCGCGCGCAGTAGGCCAGCGCCCGGCGACCGATCTCCATCCGGCGCCTTTTGAACCGCTCCTGGACCGCCAGCGCCCTCTCGTAGGCGGGGCGCCAGCTTTCGCCGGTTGCGCCTACCTCGCGGGCCAGCCCCGCACAGGCATTCGCGAAGCGCTCGGAGCGCAGCCCTCCGGGGCCGGCGTCGATCACCGGCGAGAGCAGCCGCGAACGCAGGTTGGTCCCCAGATCGGCGCGCAGCAGATCGGCGCTGGCCTGGACGATGGGGCAAACCACCGAGTCGCTCTCGTACTGCAGCCCGGGCAGGGAGCGCAGCATGGGCAGGAAGAGGAAATCGGGCCGGTCTTCGGCCATCCTGGAGACCAGGCCGTGGTAGAGCTTCATGGGCGCACAGTACGAGACCGCGGAGCGTTCGGTGCCGCGCTTGAGCGTGACCTGGTCGGCGCCCGTGTAGATATCGACGTCGCAGCCCAGCTGGTGCAGGAAGGTGGCGAAGAAGGGGAAGAGGTCCTTGAGGAGAAACTCGTCGGTCAACGCCACCCGCTTGCCGCCCCCGCGCTGCTCCTGCAGGTGCCGGCGCAGGTCGTCCATCAGCTCCTGATGCTCCCGGAACGGATCGGGCGCCCGGTCGGGCAGCTTGCGGACCAGGGTGCCGGAGTCGTGCAGCGAGCAAGCGCCGCCCCAGGTGAACCGCAAGCGCTTGCCCTCTACCAGGGTGGTCAATCTCTCGATGCGGCAGCGGTTTCCCGTTCCCCCGCACCCCTGATCGGAACGGCAGATGAAGGTATCGCGGCTCTGCACGCGGGCCTGCAGGATACGCTCGAGATCGATGGGCGTCCGTCGCTCGACGTCCACCTCCCGTCTGGCCATCAGGGCGATGCCCAGCGCTCCCACCGTGCCTGGATTGGGCGGCACGATGACCTCGCCCCGCGTCTGCCGGGCGACCGCGGCGGCCAGGGCGTCCGAGGAGAAGGGCATGCCCTGGCAGAAGATGACCCGCCCGATCGACCGGTTTCCCTTCACGCGGTTCAGGTAGTTCTGAATAATTGAATCGTATATACCAGCGATGATCTGCCGCTGCGGAAGCCCCGAGGCGACCGCCTGATCGATCACCTCCGCCATGAAGACCGAGCAGTGCTGGCCCAGCGAGACGCACCCCGAGGCCCCCAGCGCCTCGCTCCCCAGCTGGGTCACGTCCTCCACGCCCTGGAAGCGCTGTCCCTGCTCCTCGATGAAGGAGCCGGTCCCGGCGCTGCACGCCTCGTTCATGGCGGCATCGACCACCCGCCCGCCCTCGAGCCGGATGTATTTCGCATCCTGCCCGCCGATCTCGAAGATGGTATCCACCCTGGGGTCGTAGTACAGCGCGCCCTCCGCGTGAGCGGCTATCTCGTTGAAGACGAAGACGCTTTCCGGACCGTAGCAGAGGGAGAGGAGCGAGCCGACGATGTCCCGCCCGCTGCCCGTCACCCCCACCGCGGTGATGCGGTGGCGCGCGGCCGGGCTCTCGCATAGGCCCGACAAGAGTGCGCGAGCCGCGCCGACCGGATCGCCGCGCGTGTTGGTGTAGTCCTCCCAGAGCGGATCGCCGCTCTGCAGGTCCATCAGAAAGGCCTTGGAGCCGGTGGAGCCGATGTCCAGCCCGAGCACCGCCTTTCGGGGAAGCTCGGAGAGGGAGACGGGCACGGGCGGGCGGCGTTTGACCAGCGGGCGGTAGTCGGCCAGCGGGGGCAGGACCTCCAGCTTGTCCTCGTCCCGCGGGGTCCAGAGCCCTTCCAGCGGGGGGATCGCCGTGCGGATAACCGTTCGCATCGCGGGCTCGGCCTCTGTCGCATCGAGCATGCGGGCGGCCTCGACCGCGCAACCCACCGCCTCGCCGAATACGGCGAACAGCTCCGAGTAGGGAGCGAGCTGCATGCCGTTGCGTCCGAGGAAGCTCGAGAAATGCGCGCGGATTCGCCGCGCCCGGCTCACCCCTCCTGCCAGAACCACCCGCGGCGGGCTCGACCCCGGCTTGATCAACACCTGGACGTTCTCGCATACCGCGTCGAACAGCCCGGCCAGGATCTTTTCCCGCGACTCCCCTTTATTGGCCAGGTGGGTGATGTCCGTCTTCAGGATGACCGGGCAGCGGCTCGACAGCGGCGCCGGATCCTCGACCCCGGTCACCAGGTCCGCTGCCTGCTCGAGCTCCAGGTCGAACCGCTCCACCAGCTGTCGCAGGAAATTACCGGTTCCCTGGGAGCAACGGCTGTTCTCCCGGTACACCTTTGCCCCGCCGGGTCTTAGCTCCAGGACCGCGAAGCCATGGCTTCCCACCGCGACTAACGTGGCTGTCTTCCTCGCGTCGGGCTCCCTTCTCCGCTCGCTCTCCGTCTCGGTCGCCCCGTCTCTCTCGGCGGCCACGCCATCGCCGTATCCGCCGTTTCCTTCTCCCTGCAGGAACTCGAATCCGCACCAGAGCGCCTGCTTGGCCGGTATCCTCGGCAGCATAACCTGACGGCTCATGCGACCGGTAACCGCCGCCGCGGTGATCTCGTTCCAGTCCCAGTCGGCGCGCGCCGCGAGCAGGCGCTCGCGCGGCTCCTTGTGATGCTCCAGCATCGCGCGTCTGCTCCAGCGGAGCCGTCCGCCCTGCTGTTGCAGCTCGACCAGCTTGATGGTCTCGGCACCGATATCGATGCCGATGAAGCGCTCGATGCTTTCCCTCGATTCGTCTCTCATCACCCCTTCTACCTTCTTGCCTGCCGACCTCCGGCAGCCGGCTGGTCGGCAAAGAGTATCTCCGAAATCCTTCGCGGGCCACCGCAAGTGGCCGGCCCTGCCGCCGTGGTGCCTTCCTAGCGTCCGGCCCGCTTGCGCCAGCGGGGTCGTTCGTCTCAGCGGCGTCGCTCGTCCCGGCTGCCGGGACGTTCCGGACGGCGAAGGGCGCCCGTCTTGCATTCGCGAGGTGTTTCGATATGTTGGCCGCCGGCCTCGGGCCCGGGCCGCTCGGCCCCGCCTCCGTCGGTCGCCAGGTTGCGCTGGATAGATGGCCCGCAAGAAGAAAAAGGGACGTTCCCGCCCGGCGGAAAAAGCCCGCCAGACGCCTTTGTCAGGCAAGCCCGGGAAGCGGGCGGCCCGGAAGCCCGAGCAGGAGCGGCCGGAGATCCAGTTGGAGGCCCCCCGGACCGCGGCCGCGGGGCCGGGAGCGCAAGAGCAGCGCCGCCCCGCGGCAGCGGCCCTGCTCTCCAGCGAGCTGGTGTGGATCGCGGTGGGACTATGCGCGCTCTACACGGTCGTGTTCTCGTACTTCTCCCTGGTCCAGCACCAGGAGCTGCGGACCCAGCTGGACGACCTGGGCAACGCCATGCAGGCCATCTGGGCGGCGTCGCAGGGCGACCTGAGAATGGTCGTATCCAACGAGAACTCCGGGGTACTGCGAAGCCGACTGGCTATCCATGTCAACCTGTTCTACTGGCTAATCGCTCCGATCTATCGGGTGTTTCCCTACCCGGCCACGCTGCTGATCCTGACCAGCGTCGCCTGCGGCGCGGCCGGCCTCGGGCTTTTTTTTCTGGCACGCCGTCGTTTGGGCGAGACCTGGTGGGCGTTGGTACCTGCCGTCGCCTATTGGCTCAGCCCGATCGTACAAGATGCAAACTTGTACGATTTCCATATCATTACCATCACCGCCGCCTTGCTCATCTGGACGGTATACGCCTTTGATGCCGGCAACCGTCTGGCAGCCTGGATCCTGTTCGGCGCGGCCCTGCTCTGCAAGGAGGACGTGGCCCTGGTCACCGCCATGATGGGCATATGGCTCTGGCTGTCGGGCGAGCGGCGCGATGGCCTGATCGCGATCGGTGTCAGCGCGGCGTACTTCCTGCTGGCCCTCTTCGTCATCGTTCCCCTGGTCGACGATAGCCCCGACATGACGCTGCTCACGGGCGCGTCTTCCCGGTACAGGTGGCTCGGCGATAGCGTCCCCGAAATGTTGCAGACGGTTGTCACCGAGCCGGGGAGGGTGATCCGGCACCTGATGCGAGGCGACCATATCCGCATCTTCATCTATCTCTTACTCTGCGGCGGCGTGGCCGGCCTGCGCGCCTGGCCCCTGCTGCTGCTGGCGGTCCCGCCGCTGGCGGTGGGTATGCTCTCCAGAACCGCCTGGATGACACGGGTGACCGGCACCTATTATTGGATCACGGCCGAGGCTGCGGTGGTTCTGGCTTGCGTATTCGCTGCCTCTTACAACCATACCCGTGTCCGTACCGCCAACCGTAGACAGAACCGCCCTCCCGATCGCACATCGAAGCGTCGCCCCTGGCAACTCATCTACCTGGGCACGGCTACCCTGCTGGCCTCGGTGGCCCTGAGCCCCTTGCCCTACGGCGTCTTTGCCTACTGGGAGAATTACGCGCCCACACCGGGTAGCGAGCTTATACCCGAGATATCCGCCAAAATACCGGTGGACGCGAGGCTGTGCGTGCAGAACAACCTGGGCCCGCACTTCGCTCACCGTCCCGACGTGGCCCAGAAAGACATACGCTGTGCTAGCGCCGATACCCACCTCTACCACATCCGATACGTAGGAGGGCCGCGCTCCGGCCTGTTCGTGCGCACCTCGACTGTCCTGTACGGCCGCATGAACAAGGTCAACCGCAGGATCCAGCAATTGATCTCCTCGCCCGAGTGGGGGCTGACCTATCAGAAAGAGGGCTTCTACCTGTTCGAAAAGGGTGCGCCTTCCATCATGTCGCGCGAGGAGATGAAGGCCCGCTACAATGAGGATCGGGCCCTGTTCGCCAGGCAGTACAAGCAAGCGCGCGAGTTCGAGACGCCCCTGCTTCGTTACTTGTCCGGCACCTTCAAGTAGGGGAGGGGCTTGCCCCCTTTCTCGACCGTGAACACCGACGGCCCTCCCGGGCGGGCGCAAGGCCCGCCCCTACTTGCCGCTCGTACAATTACAACGTCAGCACCAGCGAGCCGCGCACGGCCCACAGGAAGTCCCAGTTGACCGCGGCGGTGGTGCCCTCTTCCCCTTCCTCGGGGCTGGTCTCGAAAAAGAAGAAGCTCGCGCCGCCGCCGGTCACGGTGGGCACGAACATCAGCGTGGGCGCGAAACGCCAGAGCGGCAGGCGGTAGCCTATGGTGGCGCTGCCCTGCAGGTATCCGATCAGCCAGCCCTCCGGCGCCAGCTCGTTGAGCGTCAGATTCTCGGTCAGCGAAACCTCTCCCAGACCGATTTGCAGATCGAGGTCCGCATAGAACCGATAAACCCCGCCGCCCAGGTCCGTTCCCCCGGCCAATCCGATGCCGCGGAAGCGGCCGTCAAACAGCAACCCCTCCAGCGTCGCGCCCTCGATGGTCACCTGGTAGGGCTTGGTATAGGACATCAGCCCGATGCCGAAGAAAATGGGCGGCACCTTGCCCTTGGGGGCTTGAATAACCGGAGTGGGGTCCTTGTGATGGTTATAGCGCACCCCAGCGATCAGGGTTTCGAAGCCGGAGATGATGCGCAGCTCGTTTACCCGCGGGCAGGTGTCGATCTCGCCCTCGAACTGTTCGGTTATCAGGCAGACCCCCTCGGGCTGCTTGGAGCGCGCCCGGGTGCGGAAGGCGCGCGATTCGTAGCGGATGATCGGCTCCCAGACCTTGAAGATAGGGAAGCCCAGCATCCCCAGCACCCAGGCGGCCTTGGGCGCGTAGGAACCGACCTCGGACGCCACCGCCGCCTCCTCGGTGCGCGGCCCCGAAAGCCCGCTCGATTCGTAGTAGGCGCGGTGGATGGCCAGCCACTTGAAGATCTTGGCCCGCCCGCTGACCGTCCAGGTGAAGTAGCTCGCCATATCTACTTCCACGTTGGGGTACTGCTGCGGCAACCAGCCCCTGTACCCCGCACCGACCTTGAGGTCGATCTTGAGATCTCCCCCGATGACGCGAAAGGGCGGCTGGGGCTTGTCGTCCTCGGGCTTGTCCTCTTTGCCCTTGTCGCTCTCCTTTTTCGTATGCTTCGTCGATCTCGGCTTCTTCGCTTGCGGCTTCACTTCCTTCGGCTTCGCTTCCCGCTTCGCCTCCCTCTTCCGCTGCTCCTTCTTCTTCTGCTTGGTCCGGTCCAGCTCCTCCTCGACGTGCTGCTTGACCGCATCCCGCACCGACTGAGCCGAAGCGGGAGCGGGACCGCTGCCGACGAGCGCTGTGACCAAAGCTGTCACGATCACTGCGAAGGACTTCGCTACATTTCCGTAAGAGAAATACCGCATGTGCCTTCGTGATCGAGCATATACGCGACCCAGCTATCGGGACAACGGCGATGGCCGTACGCCCCAGGTGCGTTTCTGAGGGTGAAAGGGTCTGCCGAAATACCTTCTGATCGAGAAGATGGGAACAAGGGACCGCTTGTCGCCGGCACAGGCGGCTTGACAGCTGTGCGGCTGGCGAATACGTGGACGTCCATGCCGGCCGAGCTCGATAGGCGCCGTCTTTCGTTAGCGGTTGGAGCGTATTTTCTGGTGTTTTCGCTCTCGATCATCGTCGGAGGGTGCGGAGGGGCGCCGGCCTGTGCAGAACCCAGCTGCGCGGGGGGGAAGGGCAGGAGCGGGGTGGCGTCGGATGCGGCGTTTACCGTGGGGGTGAAGGACGAGAAAGCGCGGCAGCTCGCCCTGCAGGAGGTACTGAAGGAATCCGAGGAGAAGTACCAGTGCCGCGGCGAGAAGGACGCCCCGGTAACCATGGTGGAGTTTTCCGACTACGAGTGTCCCTTCTGCGGGCAGGCGCAAGCCACGGTCGTGCAGATCATGGAAAGCTACCCGGGAAAGGTACGCCTGGTCTTCAAGGATTTTCCGCTCTCCTTTCACCGTTTCGCTGCCAAGGCGGCCGAGGCGACGCACTGCGCGGCCGACCAGGGGAAGTTCTGGGAGATGCACGAGATGCTCTTCGAGAACTCGTACGCGCTTCGCGAGATGGATCTAAAGGCATATGCCGCGGACCTGGGGCTGGATGCGGGTCGCTTCGATGCTTGTCTGGACTCGTCGGAAAAGGCTCCGGTGGTGGAGGGTGCCAAGACGCTGGCCGCCAAGCTGGGGCTTAGCGGCGCGCCTTCGTTTTTCATCAACGGGCGCCTGGTAACCGGCGCGCAGCCCTTCGAGGTTTTCGAGGAGATCATCGACGACGAGCTGCGCAAGGCGGGCCGCTAGAGAGGCGCCGCGAGCGTATACGGATCGCCTCTCTAGGCCGGGACATCGCCGGAGGTATGGGGTGTGGACGGTACGGTTTTCTGCGCTACCTTTTTAATATGGGGACGGCGAGAAAAGCGCTGGAGCGGATACGGACGCCGGTGGCGGTGCAGGCGCTGTTTTCAGCGCTCGCGTTGGTGCTGGTCGCGGTCGTCGCCGATTCGCCGCTGGTAGCGGCGGACGAGGGGAAGAGAACCTGGCGGACTGTGAGGACGCCCGCCACCGGCGAGCCCCTGGCCATCGGCGACTATTCGGCCGGGTGTTTGCAGGGCGGGCAGGCCCTGCCGCTGGACGGCGAGGGGTACCAGGTGATGCATCCCGGCCGGGTGCGCTATTTCGGCCACCCAGACCTCATCGCGTTTTTGCAGCAGCTCGGCCGTTCGGTGCACGAGAAGGGGCTGGGGGTTATCCTGCTCGGCGACCTGAGCCAGCCCCGCGGCGGTCGCGCTTCGGGCGGGCACGCGAGCCACCAGTCGGGCCTGGACGTGGACATCTGGTACTGGCATCCGAGGCGAGCGCGCCAGGGGCCGCTGTCGACCGAGGAGCGCGAGCAGCTGAAGGCGCGCACGGTGGTAGACGGTAAGAAGCAGGCGATCCGCGAGCGGTGGTCCAACCACGTGGCCGAGCTACTCCGGTTGACCGCCGAGCACCCGCGCGTGCAACGCGTGTTCGTGCATCCGATCATCAAGCGCGAGCTGTGCGGTCGGACCTGGACGGCGCGCGACTGGCTGGCCAAGATCCGGCCCTGGCACGGTCACGCGGATCATCTGCACGTGCGGCTTCTCTGCCCGGAGCGCAGCCCCGAGTGCAAGCCGCAGGCGCCGGCCCCGGCTGGCGACGGTTGTCAGGAGCTCGAGTGGTGGTTCAGCGAAGAGGCCCGCGCCGATCGCGCAGAGGCTCTGAAGAAATACCGCTCCAAGGTGGTCGGACCGCGGAAGATGCCGGAACGCTGCGCCGAGGTGCTGGCCGCTCCGCCGTCGAAGTGAGCAACGGCCGCGTTCAGGGATCCAGCGCAATCGGGGTACAGAACGCCATCGGGGTCAGGTAGGGGTGGTCCGAGCTGTCGCCCGCGGGCGGATCGGCGTTCGCGCTACGAGTCGTCGTTGCCCGTGACCGGCGGCAATACCAGCTCCTGCGCGGTCCGGTCGGCCAGCCCGCGGTAACCGCGGTCCACGGGATCCGAGAGGGTTCGGTCCCTCTCTTCCGGCATCGCGCCGAGGCCGCAGAGCGAGCGGTCGAGCCGCCCGGTGCGGACCACCACCAGCCCGTCGTCGATCTCACCTTCGCCCTCCAACACCAGTGCCACCGGTATAGAAGGCTCCTCGACCGAGCCGCGGATCGGCTTTCGGGTCGCAGCGGGAGGCGGGTCGCGTCTGCCCGCGAGCACGGGGACGGTCTCGGCCGAGGCGAAGTTGAGCGCGGCCGCCCTCGCCGGCTCCAAGGCATCGGATGGCGTTTCGGCCGGTATGATGGATCTATCCCGTTCGTCGGTCGGCAGGTCGACCGAGACGAGCGTGGCGAGTGCAATCGCGGGTTCTTCAACGGTTTCCGGCTCGCCGGTTTGAACCTCTCCCGTGGGATCGCCCAGCGCCAGCAGGCAGGCCGCCAGCGCCGCTGCGCCGACCGACGCCAATGGGATTTTGGTAAGAGCGCCGCCGAGCCAGCCGGCCGCGATGCCGGCCCCGCCGGCGGGCTGCAACTTCAGGGGAAGCAGTATCTGCTCGATGCCCGGGGTCTCGAGCCAGCGCCCGGGAGCGAGCAGCAGCGGCAAGCAGTGGCGGCCGTCATCGTCGCCACCGAGGCGTTCCAGCAGGTGCCGGCGGGCCGCGTAGAGGCGGGAGAATACGGTTTTGAGAGGGCACTGCTCCAGCGCGGCGATGTCCGAGGCGGAGCGCTGCTGGATCTCGTACAGGACGAATACGCGGCGCTGCGGTTCGCTGAGGCTGCCGAGCGCCTCGGCCAGCTGCGAAACCCGCTGGTTGAGGACGGCGGTGCGGTGGGGATCGTCGTTCGACACCGGCTCGGTCAGAGCCTCGACGGGTCGCTCGTGACGCCGGTAGGCGCGGCGGCGGTAATCGGAGGCCGCGTTGGCGCAGATGCGGTAGAGCCAGGTCCGGATATTCGCACGCCCCTCGAACTCATCGAGCTTGCGGTGTACGACGACGAAAACCTCCTGCGAGGTGTCGGACACGTCGCTCTCGGCAACGCCGAAGTAGCGAAGCACTCGCCGAACGTATCCCGAGTGCCAGCGAAAGACGCTGCCCGCGTCCTGACCGGCCTTGTTGCGGTTTTCCATGGCAAAACTCTAGTTCACAGGCCCTTCTTTCATTCTAGCGGAACCGCAGTGTCCCGTCCCTGGTTAGTGGTGGCAACAAGTGGGATTTCTCAACGGCCGCGCAAATAAACCCTGCCCTATTTGAAACGGCCGCCGCGGCGCAATGTTCTGCGAAAACCGCTCCGTAGGCGCCACCAACGGCTGTACCTCGCTCGCCGCGCCGTCATGGTCGGGGAGTCTAGCGAAAGGAGACCAGGTATGAGATGGGCGACATTGACTCTGTGTATCCTACTTGTAGGTGCTCCGCTCTCGGTTTCGGGACAGGATGCGGAAAAGAACGTCACCGACTACGAGTTCGAGGATGAGCTGGTACCCGGCGACCTGTTCAAGCCCAAGGGCGAGATACTGCAGGTAAGGAAGAAGCAGCGCTCGGGGTCGCTGATCCGGGCGCGAGAGCACTTCGTACCCGAGATGCTGAAGTCGGTCGAGAAGCTGTAGGCTAGGGGGCGGGCGCGAGGCCTCACCATTGATCACATTTTTAATGAGATTCGTTTTTCGGGGAATTTTACT
>CAYVFC010000088.1:0-34300 GCA_964450715.1 uncultured Sandaracinaceae bacterium
CGATAACTGGGGCGGTTGGCACGCGGGACGCCCCCGCCGGCCGGCCCCGGACCGCACGCGCCCGGCCGGCGTCGCGCCTATTTCCGTAAATACCGCCTGCAGGGGCGGGCCTTGCGCCCGCCCGGACAACGCAGGGGGAGATTCGGGGGAGGGGCAAGCCCGAACGGGAGGGGGCAAGCCCCTCCCCTACGGTTTTTATTTTGCAGCCACGGCGTCGCTACCTGCTTCCCGCAACAGCTCCTGCGCCATCACGAACTCGTAGAAGTTGACCATCCTCGTTTCCAGCACCCTGCCTAGCAAACCCCGGGCACCAGACGTGTCACCCTTGGCCAGCAAGCGCATGGCCTGGTAAAAGTGCGCCTCGGCGCGCTCGCCCACGCCCGAGGCGCGCGCCAGCAGCTGCTCGTAATCGAGCTCGCCCAGGGCGAACCGGGCCAGTTGCGCCCACCACTCGCTCTCCCCCACCAGCGAGCCGAGAACGCCGTCGATGTCCGACGCCAGGCTCTTGCCCGCCCGCGCCTCGATGGCGCGCACCCAAAGCGAGAAGTAGACCTTCCACTCGGGATCCAGGCTCAGCTGCAGGAAGGCCCGTTCGTAAGTCCGGTATCCGAGCTCCAGGTCCGGGACGGCTACCACCAGGTGGGAGAGGATGGAGGCATAGGTCTCGCGGCTGCCCGGCGCGTACTCCATGGCGAGCCGGAAGGCCTTGCCCGCCTCGCCCCTTTCGTCCAGCCGGTCCAGCAGGATCCCCCGCCGGATCTGGGCCAGACCGAAGTGCACCCCTTCCAGCCCGGGCAGCACCTGGTTCCAGATCTCCAGCGCTTTGCGGTAGCTCCCGACAGCCCTCTGGTCATCGCCGGAGATACGCTGTGCATCGCCCACTCGCTCCACGGTCTCGGCGCGCTGCACCGCCGCGCCCACGCTCTCGCCTTTCACCAGACCGAGCGCGCGGCGGTAGGTCTGCTCGGCCTTCTTGCCGCGCCCCGTCCGCTCGAGCAGCAGTCCGAGCTGCAGCAGAGCGTCGATGCTCTCTCGCTCGGCCACGCTCCGCTCGAGCTGCTTCTCGGCCTCCTCGGCGTTGCCGGCATTCATCTCCGCCACCGCGATCAACAAGTACAGATCCTCGGGCTTGACCAAGGGCGGCGAGTCGGGCCAACGCCGGATACGCTCGGCCAGCACCTCCCGGGCTCGCTTGGCCAGGCCCCGCACCACCGTGGGATCGGGATCGAAGCGGTCCTGCTCGATCAGATCGTTCAGCACCTTCAACGTCTCGTCGTACAGCGGCCGGCTGTCCGGCATCAACTCGATGGCCTTCGCGTACCAGGCCGTAGCTGCGGCGTAGTCGTTCTCACCGGCGGCGATGCGACCCAGGCACTGCGGAAAACGGGCGTCCTCCCGGTTACGGCGCAGCCCGTCGCGGCACAGGGCCAGCGCCACCTCGCGATGCCCGGCATTGAGATAGGCGGCAGCCAGGTCGAGCACCGCCCCTTCGCCCATCTCGCCGCCCTCGAGCGCGAGCTTCAGGATCTGCACCAGCTCTTCCTCCACGTCGGCCGTGCTGCGGATAGACTCCACGTGGGTGAGCGCCGAGGCGATGTCCCCCTCGCGCAGGAATACGGCCGCCACCATGATCGAGGTTTTCTGCACGCTACGCGCGGCGCCGATCTCGGCCAGGAACCGGCGCTCGTTGGAGCGGTAGTACTCGACCAGCGCCCGGCAGCGGTCCAGGTAGAGGCGCGCCAGCCTTTCCATGACCTCTGGCGCGGGCACCAGTCGCGCGTGCTCCTCCCAGGTGCGTAGCGGGCCGTCGTAGCGCTCGGGCGGCTCGCCGAGCGCGTCGCTCTCGGTATCGAGGCTCCAGCCCTTAAGCCGCTGGTAGTAGTTCACCACCTCCGCGTCGTCGGGATGGAGAAGACGGATGACCAGCAGCGCGGAGAGCACCCGGGCCGGGTCCCCTTGCGGAGAGCCCTTCTCGAGCAGGAACCTGGCCAGCTTCTCCAGCTGGGACGGGATCTCGCCTCGACCGATCTCGGCGGGCGTATATAGGTCGAGCACCGCGCCCAGTGTTTCCACCACGCTTTCGTAGCCGTCGCGGGCCATCTGCTCGTAGGCGCCCTGTAGAAGGTATTGCGCCAGCCGCTCGCGAAGCGGTTCGCGAAGCGGTTCGCGACGATCCAGGGTATGAAAGCGCCGGACCGCACCGTCGAAGGTGGCCGGGGTCAATACCGCGGCACGCAGGGGGGGCTCCGCCTGTACGGCCCTCTGCTGCACCGCGCCGACGCAGGCATAAGTACAGATCAGGCAGGCGAAAACTAGAGCCCATCTCAAAAATGCTCCCGTCGTCTTTCGGGCGGGGGCGGCCCCGGCTGCGGCGTCGCTCCTGCTCGAAATAGCACCGCTATTGCTCGTCGTCGCTCCTTGCATCCGGGGCCGCCGCGCTCCGAAATACTCGGTCCGCATTTTTGAGATGGGCTCTAGTAAACGATGGGTTTTTTCGCGCATGGCGGGCCGGAGGGTGAAGTCTAGCAGCTGTGCTCCCTGGCCGGTAGCCCGTACGAATCAAGGCCTGGGTCAATGCGGCGGCCAAGGCGCCCGAGAAACCGGCGGCAGCCCGGCTTGACACCGGAGGCAGGAGGCGGTCCAACAGCCCGAGTACCGTGCGTCCCCGCCGCGAAATGAACCTCATCGACGCGCTGGCGCTGACGCTGCTGGCCATGGTGGCCATGGCGGCTGTGCCCGCTCTGGTAGCCCTGGTGGTTTCGCTAGCGAGCTCCGCGCCCCCCCCGCCTGGTACGCAGGGGCCGTCCACCGTCGACCCGCTGTTGCTGGCGGTGGGCACGCTGCTGGCGATCGGAGCCGCCCTGATCCCGGGGCTGTACCTGTACGGGAGCGGGGCGACCCCGGGCGAGGCGATCGGCCTGCGTCCGGTGCCGCTGCGGACAGCGCTGCTGGCGATGGTGGCCGGGCTGGCGCTTCAGATACCGCTCACCGAGGTACAGAATCTGGCCGAGCTGTTCCTGCCGGTAAACCCGGAGCAGAAACGGCTCCTGCACGAGCTGATGAATCCGACCGGGGTCCGGCAGACCCTCTCCGTCCTGCTCGCGGTGGTGGTGGTGGTGCCCTGCTGCGAGGAGGCGCTCTTTCGCGGGTTGATACTGCAAGGGCTACGGCGCCGTCACGGATCCGGGCCGGCGCTGCTGTCGAGCGCCCTGCTCTTCGGCCTGGCCCACGCCAGGCTGCCCGCGGCCGTGCTGCCGGCCGCCATGGCCGGGCTCTTCCTGGGCCTGGTCTGGCTGCGCTGGCGATCGCTTCTGCCGGCCATCCTGCTGCACGCCGCCTTCAACCTGGCGCCGCTGCTGCTGCCCGAAAGCCTGCTGGCCATCGAGGGGTTCAACACGCTCGACGAAGGGGTGTCGCACGTTCCGCTTCCGCTGCTGCTGATGATGACGGCAGTAGCGGCGGCGGCCCTGCGCGGCCTGCTCGCGGGTGCCCCAGCGGACGGGGCCGAAGCTGACTGATCCGCGCTTTCCCCCCGCTATCCCGCGCTCGTCTCCCCGGTGTCCCGGTTCAGAAATTCGTCGTCGGGAACCGATAGCGAATTTATGAACCGGTACACTAGCGATACGGGCCCTCGGATCGAATTCGGGGCCAGAGCACGCATGGTCGAACATCAGGTAAAAAAGCGGCGTCCCTGAAAAATGCCCTCCCGCCGTAATCCATGAATCGTCACCTTCGGTGTGAAGTATATTGATAAAAGCAACCGAGCGCAATCGCTGACCAGAAGAACGAGCGAGACGTACACTTGCGGCAAGATGCAACCGGTCCGTGTACTGGATTTATTTCGACAATGGCGTTTGACTCGCTGGCAGTTATTGACTATCAAGGCTCGCTGGTCGCACCAAACCCGGCGACGGCCGACCCCCCTCGACCCCTTCCCCCTGTCGACAGAATCGATGTCGGAAAGGGCCAAATGACGTTCTTCTCCATCTCCCTGTTATTCGTCTTCGTCGGCGGCGTTCGCCCCCTTTTCCTGACGAGCAGCTTCAAGAGGATGCGGGTGGAATCAGCGCTACTGATAGCGGCTGGTTGCGCCCTGGGGCTCTGGTGCGCCGTGGAAAGGGTTTTCGAGCCGGCGGCCGTGACGAGCTCGTTCCGCCTGTTCGATCCCTTTGACCTCGCCTTCCGCCTGGACCCGCTGGCCGGCTTTTTCCTGGCGGCCATCTTCGGCGTCTCCCTGCTCGCCGTCATCTACAGCTACCACTACCTGGACGAGCAGGAAAAGGCATGGCGCACGGCCGGCTGCCAGCTGTTCACCGCGCTCTTGATCATCGGCATGGCCCTGGTGGTGGCGGCGGACAACCTGATCACCTTTCTGGTCTTCTGGGAGATCATGTCGCTGTCTTCGCTCTTTTTAGTGCTCTACAACTACGAGAGCGAGGAGAACCGCAAGGCGGGGTATCTTTACGCGGTCTATTCCCAGGTGGGGGCGCTCTTCCTCCTGGCTGCCTTCGGCCTGGCCTACGCGCACACCGGCCGGGTCGGCTTCGCCTCCCTGGCCGGGCTTCCCGAAAACGCCAAGCTGCTGGTCTTCTGCCTGGCGCTGGTCGGTCTCGGCTCCAAGGCCGGCGTCTTTCCCCTGCACGCCTGGTTGCCCCACGCCCACCCGGCCGCCCCCAGCCACATCTCGGCCCTCATGTCGGGCGTGATGATCAAGACCGGCGTCTACGGGATCATCCGCTTGTACGATCTGCTGGCCTGGCCGCACGCCATCTTCGGGCAGATCGTGCTGGTGGCCGGCGTCATCTCCGGAGTGCTGGGCATCGTCTACGCTCTGGGCCAACGCGACCTCAAGCGGCTGCTGGCCTACAGCAGCGTGGAGAACGTCGGCATCATCCTCATCGGCATCGGCCTGGGCATGACGGGAGTGAGCTCAGGGCAGCCGTTGATGGCCGCGCTCGGCTTTGCCGGCGGCCTGCTGCACGTGCTCAACCACTCGCTGTTCAAGTCGCTGCTCTTCATGGGGGCGGGCATGGTGCTGCACCGGACCGGAACCCGGGCCATCGACACCCTGGGCGGGCTGGTCAAGCGCATGCCCGTGACCGGCACCACCTTTCTGGTGGGCTCGCTGGCCGTATCCGGGCTACCCCCTTTCAACGGTTTCATCGGCGAGTTCCTCATCTACTTCGGCGCCTTCCGCGGCGTGGCCCTGGGTGGCTTCGATTTCGCCCTGGGACTGCTGGGTATCGTGGGACTGGCCGTTATCGGCGGGCTGGCGCTGGCCTGTTTCACCAAGGTCATCGGCGTGGTCTTCCAGGGCGAGCCCCGCTCGCCGGCCGCGGCCGAAGCCAGCGAGCACGGCGCGACCATGCTCCTACCCATGGTGGTGCTGGCGGCGGCCTGCCTGCTGATCGGCCTGTTCCCGCCGCTGTTTGCCGGCATGGCCCTGCGGGCGGCCGGGACCCTGAGGGCGCTGCCCACCGAAGCCTCGCTGGGCACGGTGGTCGAGCTCGTCTCCGGAATCGCCGGCGCCGCCGCCGTGGCCCTGGCCGTGCTGGTTCTGGTGCTGGCCGTGCGGGGTCTGGCCTACCGGGGCAAGAGCATCGGCCGCAGCGGCACCTGGGGTTGCGGCTTCACCCAGCCCACCGTCCGCATGCAGTACACCGGCTCCTCCTACGCGGGTTCCATCCTCGACTTCTTCCGGCCGGTGGCGCCCCTGAGCGAAGAGCATCCACCCATCCAGGGCCGCTTCCCCCTGAAAACCCACTACCAGAGCCAACTGCTCGACATCGCCGAAACAAACGTGGGCCGTCTGTTGGTACGCCCGGTGCTCTTTCTCTTCGACCAGCTCAGGTGGCTGCAGCACGGCGACATCCACCTGTACATCGGCTACATCCTGCTGGCCATCATCGTCCTGCTCTTTTTCGTCTGAGGCGCGCGTCCCATGGAATCGATAGCTCTGTTGCTTCTGGCCCTGCTGCTCGCGCCCATCTACGCGGCGCTGATCTTCAAGGTCAAGGCCTTCTTCGGCGGCAAGAAGGGGCAGCCGCTGCTGATCAACTACTACACCCTGGCCAAGCTGCTGCGAAAGGGGTCGGTCTACAGCACCAGCACCACCGCCATCTTCAAGCTGGGCCCCATCGTCTCGCTGACCGCGGCGCTCACGGCGATGCTGTTCCTGCCCATCGCCGGACAGCCGGCGCTGCTCTCCTTTGACGGCGACGTGATCTTCGTCCTGTATCTGCTGGGGCTGGGGCGCTTCTTCACCATCGCCGCGGCCATGGACACCGCCTCGCCCTTCGAGGGCATGGGCGCGGCTCGCGAGGCCTACTTCCCCATCATCTGCGAGGCCACACTGTTCATGACGCTCATCCTGCTGTACGTGCTGACGGGAGAGCTATCGCTGACCGCTTACTTCTCGGGCGGGCAGCCGCTGGGCCTGTGGCAGGCGGCGGGCGCGCCCTTGCTGCTGGTCATATTCGCCCTGTTCATCGTGCTGTTGACCGAGAGCTCGCGCGTGCCGGTGGACGACCCGGCCACCCACCTGGAGCTGACCATGATCCACGAGGTGATGGTGCTCGATCACAGCGGGCCGGACTTCGCCCTGATCGAGCTGGGCGCCTTCCTCAAGCTCTTCTTTTACTCGGCGCTGGTCACCCACCTGCTCTGCCCCTTCTCCCTGGGTACGCCCGCGGCCACTGCCGTGCTGTTCCTCGCCGTGATGCCCGTGGTCTACGTGGCGGTGGGGGTGACCGAGTCGGTCATGGCTCGCTACCGCATGGACAAGGTACCCCAGTTCGTCCTGACCTCCTTCGCCCTGGTCTTCTTCGCCGCGGTCATCACCCTGGAGTTCCTGAAATGATCAACGTAGTAGACACCATATTGACGCTGGTGCTGCTGTCGGTGCTCTTCTCCTTCGGCTCCAGCCGCCTGCCGGCGCTGATCAAGGTGCTGGCCTTCCAGGGCGTGGTGGTCTCCATCGTGCCCCTCTTCCTCGGGCACGCCATGAGCACCGGTAGCGTGGCCTTCACCCTGGCCACCCTGCTCATCCGCGGCATCGGCATCCCGGTGTACGTCTATCTGGCCATCCGCCGGGTAGCCATCGAGCGCGAGGTCGAGCCCATCGTCGGCTACCACGCTTCTCTGCTGGCCGGATTGCTGTTGATCGTGGGGGCCATCTTCGCCGCCGGCAAGTTCGACCTGCCGACCACCGGGAACCACACCCTGCTGGTGCCCACGGCCATTACCCTGATCGTGGCCGGCATGTTCCTGCTGATGGCGCGCCGCAACGCCATCGCCATGGTGCTGGGCTACATCATGATGGAGAACGGCATCTACCTGGTGGGCACCGGTTTCTCGGTCCGCGCCCATCACATCGTGGAGTTCGGCATCCTGCTCGACGTGCTGGCGGGCGTGATGATCATGGCCATCGTGCTGCGCAACATCAAGAGAACCTTCGACGACGTGGACACGGCGCTGCTGCGCACCCTGAAGGAGTAACGCGACCCTTGGGCTACCTGGTAGAAACCGTCATTCTCCTGCCGGCGCTGACCGGCTTTTTGGCCTTCTTCGCCGGGCCCACCTCCGGGCGGATGCTGCTGGTGCTGACCGGCGCGCTTCACCTGCCGCTGTCGCTGGCCCTGTGGGCCAAGCGTCCGGTGCCCGTGCTTCAGGGCTACTTCGCGGTCACCGACGAGGGGCTGATCTCCCTGCTGGTCATCTCGCTGCTGTTCCTGCTCATCGCCATCTACACCCGGCAGTACCTGCGCACGAAAGCCATCCCCTCGGAGTCGATCTTCACCGGCTCCATGTTGCTGTTCCTGGCCACCATGACCATGGTCACCCTGGCCGACCACATCATGGTGATGTGGATCGCCATCGAGGCGACCACCCTGGCCAGCGCTCCTCTCATCTACACCTACCGCTCGGCCGCCGCCATCGAGGCCACCTGGAAGTACGTGCTGATCTGCTCGGTGGGCATCGCCCTGGCCCTTTTGGGTTCGGTGCTGCTGGCGCTGTCCATGGACGTGGGCCAGGTCGACGTGCCCATGTCCTTCTCGGCGCTGACCGGAGCGGCCGCCCGGCTCGACCCGCTCTGGCTCAAGACCGGCTTCGTCTTCATCTTGGTAGGCTACGGCACCAAGATGGGGCTGGCGCCCATGCACACCTGGCTTCCGGACGCCCACAGCGAGGCCCCGAGCCCGGCCTCGGCGCTGCTGTCCGGCGTGTTGCTTAACTGCGCCTACCTGGGCATCTTGAAGACCCACGCCATCATGCACGCCGCCGGGCTGGGCGAGTTTGCCGGCACGGTGCTGGTGCTCTTCGGCCTGGCCTCCATCGTGGCCGCGGCCACCTTCATCCTCAAGCAGACCGAGTACAAGCGCCTGTTGGCCTACTCCAGCATCGAGAACATGGGCATCATCGCCTTTGGCACCGGCATCGGCGGGCTGGGGGCCTACGGCGCGGTGCTCTGCCTCATCCACCACAGCCTGATCAAGTCCTCGCTCTTCCTCTGTACGGGCAACATCCTGCTGGGCTACCAAAGCCCGCTGATCGAGAAGACCGGGCGGCTGGCCCGACAGATGCCGCGCACCTTCGTGGCCTTCCTGGGCGGCTTTGCCGGCATCTCCGGCTTTCCGCCCTTCGGCATGTTTCTGGGCGAGGTCTTCATCGTCATAGCCGCCTTCCGCGCCGAGCACTATTTGGCCGTAGCCCTGTTCATCCTGAGCATCTGCGTCATCTTCGCCGGCTTTGCCAACCACATCGTGCGCATCTCCTTCGGCGAGACGGAAAAGCCGGTCCGTTTCGAGGAAAAGGACAGCCTGGTCTGGCCCCAGTACGCGCTTCTGGCCACCTCGGTGCTGCTCTTCATCTGGATGCCAGACACCGTGTCGCGAACCATCCTCAACGCGGTGCGCGCCATCGGAGGAGGCTTCTGATGCAGACCGGTTTCCTGCGGGTGGGCCATGCCGAGGCCACGGCTCGCGATCGCATCCCCCACCTCTGCTTCGACGACTTCCGCCGCGAGGCGCTGGCTCTGGCCGAGAACGGCGCCAAGGTGGTGCACTTCTTCGCCTACCCGGACGGCGACGCGCTCAAGCTGCTCTGCGTGCTGCGCGGCGAGCACCTGGTGGTGGCCGGCTGTGACGCGCCGGAGAGCTTTCCCTCCTTGACCGCGGAATGCGAGCGCTTTCACCTGTTCGAGCGCGAGATGGCCGAGCAGTACGCCCTGCGCCCGGAAGGCCACCCCTGGCTCAAGATGGTGCGCTACCATCCCAATTACCGCAGCCTGCCCGATCTGTTCGGCAACGACTATGCCCAGGACATTCCGGGTAACTACCCCTACTACAGCGTGGCCGGAGACGAGATCCACGAGGTGGCGGTGGGACCCGTGCACGCCGGGGTGATCGAGCCCGGCCACTTCCGCTTCAACTGCATCGGCGAGCGGGTGCTGCACCTGGAGATCCACCTGGGCTACCAGCACCGCGGGGTGGAGCCGCTGTTCATGCAAGCGGCGCCGCACCGCTGGCCGGTCATCATCGAGGGCGTGGCCGGGGACACCGCGGTGGGGCACTGCCTGTGCATGGCCCAGGCCCTGGAGGCGCTGGGAGCGCCGGCCCCGGACGAGGGCGCGCGCATCATCCGCACCGTCGGCCTGGAGCTGGAGCGGCTGGCCAATCACGTGGGCGACCTGGGCGCGCTGAGCGGCGACGTGGCCTTTTTGCCGCCGGCCAACTACTGCGGCCGGATGCGGGGCGACTTCCTGAACATGAGCCTCTGGCTCTGCGGCAACCGCATGGGCAAGGGGCTGGTCCGGCCGGGCGGGGTCCGCTTCCCGCTGACCGATGAGGACCGCAAGGTGCTCTCGGGGCGCCTGGCCGAGCTCAGGCCGCAAGTCGAGCACACCATCGATCTGCTCTTGACCACCTCCAGCGTGCGCTCCCGCTTCGAGGGTTGCGGCGCGGTAAGCCGCGCCGACGCCGAGCACCTGGGCCTGGTGGGCCCGGCCGGTCGCGCCTGCGGCATCGCCTATGACGTGCGGCGCTGCTTCCCCACCGAGCACTACACCCGGCTCGATATCCCCGAGCACGCCCGCAGCACCGGCGACGTCGACGCCCGGGCTCGCATGCGGGCGGACGAGGTGCTGCAGTCGCTCGACATCGTCCAGCTGCTTCTGAAAGAGCCGGTGCAGACGGAGACGGTCGGGACCGCGGTGCACGAGCTGGCGCCCTGCTCCTTCGTGGTCACGCTCAACGAGGCCTGGCGCGGGGAAGCCTCGCACTGCCTGCTCACCGACGCCGAGGGCAAGCTCTTGCGCTACAAGATCAAGGACCCCTCCTTCCACAACTGGAACGGCCTGGCCATGGCGCTGAGGGACACCGGCATCTCCGACTTTCCGCTCAACAACAAGAGCTTCAACCTCTCTTATTGTGGATACGACCTGTAAAGACGGCCCATGCTCAAGACGCTGATCAACCGATTCGAACAGGGCTACCGGACCTCGCCCTATCCGCAGGCGAACATCCAGCTGCCGGAGCGTTACCGGGGGTTGCCCACGGTTCACTCGGACGCACCCGAGGAGACGCTCGCCCTCTGCGCCAGGCAGTGCCCCCAGCAGGCCATCGATGCCGACGGCCGCCGCATCGACCTGGGGCGCTGCGTGTTCTGCGCCGACTGCGAGCGGCTCAGCCAGAGCAAGGCCGTCTCCTTCAGCCAGAGCTTCGAGCTGGGTACGGCCAGCCGGGAGGCGCTGCGCACCGCGGGCAGCCTGCCGGCCCTGGCCGAGCACGGCAAACAGCACTTCAAGAAGCTGTTCGGGCGATCGCTTCAGCTGCGCCAGGTCTCCGCGGCGGGCTGCAACGCCTGCGAGGCCGACCTGAACGTGCTGGCCACCCCCTTCTTCGACCTGGCCCGCTTCGGCATCAACTTCGTGGCCTCGCCCCGGCACTCGGACGGCATCGTGGTCACCGGGCCCATCTCCCGTAACATGAAGACCGCGGTGCTACAGACCTACGAGGCGGTGCCGGAGCCCAGGGTGGTGATCGCAGTGGGAAGCTGCGCCATCAGCAGCGGGCCTTTCCGGGGAAGCCCGGAGATCACGGAGGGGCTGGAGGAGTTGCTACCTGTCGACCTGTTCATCCCGGGTTGCCCCCCACATCCATTGACCAACCTGCACGCCCTGCTAAACTACTTCAAGTAATCGAAATCCGGCTCGTCGACAAATTGACTTCCATGGCTTTGTGGTGGTCGAATTCGAGAGGCGATTTCCTCGACCACCCGTCGTTGTTCTGGTTCGGTCGATGAGCGGAAGCGATACGTAAGTACCCGCACACTCCGTCGCCGCATACCGACATGCCCGACACGGCATCAGCAAGCCGCGCGGCCACGGTAGACCCCGACCCAGAGCTCCCCGGATATCCGGGCGTCGGATCGTAAGACGAGAGGACACCTGCATGGACCAAACCAACCGCATCTGGCTGCCGACCTACTGCGACCCCAGATCGTTTCTGCCCAATGTGCAGGAAACGGTCATCCTCTTCGCCCAGCGCCCCTACCTCTTCCAGGATTTCGTGGGCAAGGCGATCACCTTTCTGGAGAGCGATCGGGCCAAGAAGGCGGGATTCGATCAGGATCCGAGGAAGGCGCTGCCCTGCAAATGGACCTGCTCGGACGAGTCGCTCTTCGGCGTGGTGCTGACCCTCTACGCCTACACGGGCTACTACCCTTTTGACAAGGGGCGAATCGGCGGGCTGTACAACGACGCGTCGCTGGGCGCGGCCGTGCACCACTGCTCGGTGAACATCGACTTCGGCGGCTCGCACGTGGGCTACATCCCGGGAGAGAACGGCGGAACCCACGGCCAGATCGCCCGCCCGCTCAACGGCGGACAGACCTCGACCAACTGCGGCTATCTGATGGCCAACCTCTCCCATTTCAAGGCGGTCTACGACGACGCCTGCCGGAACATCCTGCTGTTCCGCCCCAACGGCGGACGGGTGATGGCCTCCATTCCCAACGAGTTCCTGCAGCCCGGCTGGAGCAGCAACCGCATCAAGCTGCTGATCGACATCGAGAGCTTCACCACCGGCGCGGTTCCCTATGACGTCAACAACCGGTACACCCACAAGGTAGCGGGCCGCTCGCTCTTCTACGTCTCCTCCGAGTTTTTAGGCGGCATCGATCCCCGGCCGCCCGAGCAGAGCTTCATGACCCCCGAGCCCCAGCCCATCGGAAACGAGCTGACAGCCAATTACTTCAGCATCTACGACTCCGGGGCGACGCTGGTGGGCGGCGTGCCGACTAAGGGCTTCCTGCCCTACGTCAAGTATATCCTCTCCTCCAAGGTGGCCCCCTACCCCCTCAAGGCAGCGGTCACCAACTCCAACATCGAGCACAACCGGCTGACCGACAGCGTACGCTCTGAGGAGTTCCGCCATGCCTCCTTCGCCAGCTTTACCGGCGTGTTCATCGACATCTACGACGAGCAGGTGGGCACCTACGTCAACCTCTACCAGCCGGTCGGCCTCAGCATCAAGCCGGCGGGCAAGACCCGCGAGGTGGAGATCTCGGCCGCCGAGGTCCACGAGATCTTCGACAGGCTGGAGCCGGCCGAGCCGCGCATGCCGCTACAGGGCGTGCTGGGATACGATCGGGCCGACCACGTGCTGGAAAACTACACCTACCGCCCTTCGGTAGGCGGGCACCGCTAGACCGCCGACTGTAGTCGTCATCTCGACCGGAGGGAGAGATCTCCTTTTACCGAGATTTCTCCCTCCGGTCGAAATGACATGGGTGCTGCGTACGAAATGACCTACGCACGCGATAAATCCGGTACGTCTCATGAGCCGAAATGCGAGCCGGCGTTCACCCGCGCTCCACGTCGAACACGCCGTCAATCTTGGCAATAGCGCGCATCAAGGAGTTGAGCGCCGCCACGTCGTTGACCGCGAAGCGGAAGGTGTTGAGCGCGCGGCCGTCGCGTAGGGAGCGGCAGACCGCCTCGCTGATATTGATGCCGCTATCGGTGAACTCGCTGGAGATGTGGGCCAGGATCCCGGGGCGATCGGCGGAGATCACTCGCAGCGAGACCCGATGCGGATCCTTGGCGCTTCCCGACCAACTGACGTTCACCCGCCGCTCGGGCGATAGCTCCAGCGCCCGCTCGCAGCCGTGCCGGTGCACCGTCACCCCGCGGCCGCGGGTCAGCCAACCGGTGATGGAGTCGCCGTGCACCGGGTTGCAGCAGCGGGCGAAGCGGACCAGCACCGCGTTCGGGTCGTCGACCACCACGTCGTCCGAGCCTCCGCGGCGGATGACCTTGTCGACCGCCTTCTCCACCATGCTGGGCCGCATGTGCTCCGCGCTCTCGCTGCCGTCCATCAAGCAGACGGCGTTGGCTACCCGCTCCGGCTCCAGCTTGCCGAAGCCTACCTGGGCGAAGAGGTTGTCAGTGGTGGAGCAGCGAAACTGGCGGCCAGCCCGCTCCATCTCCCCCGACTTGACCACCCGCGAGAAGGAGAGGCCGCGCTTGCGCATCTGCCGGTCCAGCAGCCCCTTGCCTAGCTTGATGGCCCGCTTGCGCTCCTCGGCGCGGATGAAGACGCGAATACGGGAACGGGCCCGGGCGGTGGCCACGAAGCCCAGCCACTCCTTGGCGGGCCGCTGCTTGGGGCTGGTGATGATCTCGACCGTGTCCCCGTTGTGCAGCTTGTAGGAGAGGGGTACCAGGCTGCCGTCCACTCGCGCCCCGGTGCAGTGGTCGCCCACCTCGGAATGGATCGAGTAAGCGAAATCGACCGGGGTGGCCCCGCGCGGGAAGATGCGGATATCGCCCTTGGGCGTAAAGACGTAGACCTCGTCGCTGAACAGGTCGATCTTGACGCCGTCGATGAACTCCTGCGGATCGGCCACCTCCTGCTGGTAGCGCATCAGGTTGCGCAGCCAGCCGAACTTGGCCACCGTGGAGCGGTCCAGCGTGGCCCGCCCCTTGTCGTAGCGCCAGTGCGCGGTGATGCCCATGTCCGAGGTGCGCTGCATGTCGGCGGTGCGGATCTGCAGGTCCATGCGGCGCGCCCGGGGGCCGATCACCGTGGTGTGAAGCGACCGGTACATGTTGCTCTTGGGAAGCGCGATGTGATCCTTGAAGCGGCCGGGCACGGGAATCCAGCAGGAGTGCAGCACGCCCAGCGCCGCGTAGCAGTCCTCCAGCCGCTCCACCAGAACGCGGAAGCGCAGCAGGTCGTGGACCTGCTCGAACTCGCACTGGCTCTCGCGCATCTTGCGGTAGATAGAGAAGGGGCGCTTGAGCCCGCCGCTTACCTCCGCGCTCAGCCCGTTCGCGGCCAGCGCCTCGGTAATGTCGCGCGCCAGGTTGTTCACGTACTTCCCGCTATCCCTGGACATGCTCTGTAGCCTCTCGGTCAGGTCGGCATGCGGACCAGGATAGAGATACTGGAAGCAGTGGTCTTCCAGCTCGTCCTTCATCCACTGTATCCCGAGCCGGGCGGCCAGAGGCGCATAGATCTCGATGGTCTCGCGGGCGATGCGGTCCTGCTTGTCCGCCCCCATGTGCTCGAGGCTCCGCATGTTGTCCAAGCGGTCGGAGAGCTTGATGAGCAGAACCCGGATGTCGTGCTCCATGGCCAGCAGCATCTTGCGGAAGCTCTCGGCCTTGCGGTCCTCCCGGGAGATGAAGTCGAGCTTGCTGAGCTTGGTCACCCCGGCGACCAGGAAGGAGATCTCCTCGCCGAAGCGCTCGGCGATCTCGGCCTCGCTGACCTGCGTATCCTCGACCACATCGTGCAACAGCGCGGCACAGATGCTGGCGCAGTCCAACCGGAGCTGAGCGATGATGGAGGCCACGCTGACCGGGTGTACGAAGTAGGGCTCGCCCGACTTGCGGCGCTGCCCCTCGTGCATCTGCGCGGCGAAGACATAGGCCCGGTCCACCAGCTCGGTATCGATCTCCCGGTGGTACTCCCGGGCGCCGTCGATGATTTCAGTAAGCGATAACATCCGTACGCCTACATCCTATACCAAAGGGATGGAGCGGCCATCCCTGCAAGCCAAGCCGTCTTTTCCGGGCCGCGTCCGCAGAGCCCGCTCTCCGACGCCTAACTAAATAACTAGCACCAGGCGAAATACGCCACAAATAGAAGTGAGCCTCGCGACCCTCCGGCAGCGCGAAATCCCCTCCGGCGCCATGGCCCGAACGGGTCAGTTTGTTCCCCCTCGCCGCTTTGCGAGACGGCCCCGGTGGGGTAAGCATCAGGCGATGGAGACCGGATGCTGAATCCCTACCCGGGACGCCGCCGCGCCCTTGCCGCCGTACTGGCCTCGGCCCTGGCCGCGGCTGCGGCCTGCACCGACGACCCGGACGACTACCTGGGCGATCCCGGGGCGTACGACGCTTCGGTGGACCTCTCCGAACAGGCCTTGCTCTGCCCGCAAGAGGCGCGGGGAGCCTTCAACAACTCGAACAGCCCGTTCCGCTGGGGCGACGACGAGGTCCGGGTGCAGGTGGACCTGGCGGTCGACTTCCGCTGCCCTGCCTGCCTGAGCTTCGCGCTTCTGGCGGAGGACGTATGGAGGAACCGCGAGGATTTTCGCCAGTACGTCCGCCTCTATTTCCACCATTTTCCGCTGGAATCGCGCCACCTTGGAACCGCCGAGATCCACGTGGCCGCGGCTGCGGCCGCCGAGCAGGACCCGAGCCACTTCTGGGCCCTGCACGACCGTATCTTCCTGCTGGCGGCCGAGGGGGAGCAGATGAGCCGCGAGCAGGTGGATGAGTTCCTGGCCGGGGAGCGGGAGCTGGACATGGAGGCCTTTGCCGAGGCCATGCGCTCGGACCGGCTCCGGGATTTCGTGCAATGGGACAAGCGTCAGGCCGTGGCGGCCGGGGCCACCGGCACGCCCTCGCTCTTCATCTGTGGCGAAAAGAACCCTCTCTGGACCGAGCTCGAGCAGCAACTGGACCGAGCCCTGAACGGCGACTGAACGGGTCGGGCTATCGATCCGCTGATCAGGTGGCGGCCGCCGGCGGATTGGTGGCGGTTTCGCCGCTTTGCGCGCGCAACTCAGCGAAAACACTGGGAGCCATGGCTGGCACCGTGCCTGCAAGCGGGTGGCAACCGCATTCGGTGCAATGGTGCGCTGGATAGATACTGGGGCCCGGCTCGAAATACCGGACCGCGAATCGCGAACCGTGACGTTCGCTCCTTCCGTAGGGCGACGGCAGGGCATTTCGAGCCGGGGACAAGAAAAGGAGAGAAAGATGAACCAGAAGATCCATCCGCTGACCGGGCTGCTGTTGCTGGCGAGCATGGGCTGCGCGGCCGAGACGGCCGAGTCTTGGCCGGTCCGACCGAGCGACGGGCAGGGCTCGCTACAGGTGGCCATGCAGCAACAGGCCGCCGACGGCGCCCTGTACTTCCTGCGAGACGCCAGCCTGCACCTGAGCGGACTGCTGGAGACGACCATCGAGGTAGGCGATGCGCCCGTGCTGCAACAAGCCCTGGCGCCGGGCGCCTATACCCTGGAGCTGCTGAATGGGTGGCGCATGGAGCGCCAGCGCACCGGACAGACCCCGCAAGAGGTCGAAGCCGAGCTGGTGAGCCAGAACCCGCTCGAGCTCTCCATCTCGGCCGGCCAGACCACGTCGGTCGCGCTCCGCTTTCGCGTCCTGGGAGCCGGCGAAATCGGCTTTGAGACCGGGGAGATGGTGGTGGGTATGCAGGTCGAACCGGCGCCGGACGCCACCTGGTGGAGCGAAGGCGCGGACGCCGGGATCGCGGGCTGCCAGGCCCTGCTGCTCATCAACGAGGTCGACTACGACCAGCCGGACGCCGACGAAGCCGAGTTCGTCGAGCTGTTCAACGCTTCCGACTGCCCGCTTTCCACCGAGGGCCTGCGGCTCGAGTTGGTCAACGGCGCCCACGAGCAGCCGACGGTTTATGCGGGCGTCGACCTCGGACAGGCAGGTCCGTCGATCGACCCGGGCGGCTACCTGGTAGTCGGCTCGGCCGCGGTAGTGGAGGCGCTGCCCGAAACCGTACCGGGCATCGCCGTGTCCGCGTCCATCCAAAACGGGGACCCGGACGGCCTTCTGCTGCGCCGCGGGGATAGCGTGCTCGACTCGCTCTCCTACGGCGGAGAGATCCCCGGAGTGACAGAGGGCGCTGCTGCCCCCACCGACATCGATCAGGGATCGATCGGACGCTGCGGGAACGGCCTGGACACCGACGACAACGCGGCCGATTTCGCCTTCAACGAGCTCCCGACCCCGGGAACAGAAAACCAGTGCGCGCCGTAGGGGCGGGCCTCGCGCACGCCCATTCGTCAAACGCGCCCCAACGGGAGGGGGAAAGCCCCTCCCCTACGGGGGTGGTGTCATCCATTCGTAGGGGCGCGCCTCGCGCACGCCCATTCGTCAAACGCGCCTCAACGGGAGGGGGAAAGCCCCTCCCCTACGGGTCGTATAGAGAACAGAAGAGCCGGCGGGCCCTGCCCGCCGGCTCGTGAATGGCTACCGCAAACGCGAGGTCGGTTCGAGCCCCGGTCTACTCCGTCGGCCGTCCCGGGCAACTGGACCGGCGCAGGTAGGCCGGGATGTCGAGCACGGCCTCGTCGTTCAGGGCAGAAGCGCCGAAAGCTCGGGCCGCGTTGAGCCCGGTCATGCTGACCTGCTCGGGCACGGCCGCGGGACGGCGCGTGGGACGCGCGATGACGTCGCGCTGCTCCTGCTTGGTGCGCGGGACGGCGGGAGGCGCGCCCGAGCGCGCAGCGGCGGCGTCGACCCGCCCGCTCTGGGCCGCCTGCGGCAGTGCGCCCACCCGGCTGCCGGCCGGGATGGAGGCGAAGCCGCGTCGCGCCGAGCGATCCTCGCTGGCCTTGATACCCAGGTCGAAACCGGTGGCGATCACCGTGACCTTGACCGCTTCGCCCATCTCCGGGTCGTTGACCAGACCGAAGATGATATTGGCGTCGTTGTCCGCCGCTCCCCGAATCAGGTTAGCGGCCTCGTTGATCTCCTTGACCTTGATATCGGTGCCGGTGGTGAAGTTGATCAGGATGCCGGTGGCGCCGTCCACGGAGAGCTCGTCGAGCAACGGGGAATGGACGGCCATCTCGGCGGCGTCCAGCGCGCGCCGTTCTCCCTTGCCGTATCCCGCGCCCATCAGCGCGCGACCTGTGGCGCTCATGATGGTCTTCACGTCGGCGAAGTCCACGTTGATCATGCCGGTGGTGACGATCAGATCGCTGATGCCCCGCACGGCCTGCAACAGCACGTCGTCTGCCCGACGGAAGGCCTCGGGCATGGTCATGTCGTCGTCGGCTATCTCGATCAACTTGTCGTTGGGAATGGTGATGATGGTGTCGACCGACTCGGACAGCTCCTGCAACCCCTCCTCGGCGTTGCGGCCGCGCTGCCGCCCCTCGAAGCCGAAGGGCCGGGTCACCACCGCCACGGTCAGCGCGCCGTTGTCACGCGCGATCTGGGAGATGATGGGAGCGGCTCCGGTGCCGGTGCCGCCTCCCATGCCCGCGGTGATGAAGACCATGTCCGCACCGTGCAGGGCCTCGCTGATACGCTGCACCTCCTCCAACGCGGCCTTGCGGCCGACCTCGGGCTTGGCCCCGGCGCCGAGCCCGCGGGTGAGCCCGGTGCCGAGCTGGATCTTATCGGGCGCACGGTTCTGGGTCAGCGCTTGCACGTCGGTATTGGCCGCCACGAACTCGACGCCCTCCAACCCGGACTCGATCATGGTGTTGATCGCGTTGCCGCCTCCGCCGCCGACGCCGATCACCTTGATGCGAGCCTGAAGGTCGGTTTCCTGAGCGAATTCTATCGAGATTCCCATGTCCTGCCTCCCAGACGGGGACCGGGCCCCCGCCCGCGTGTTGTGACGATCCGGCCCCTGAGCCCGGACCCGATGGCCCTTTTCTCCGTCCGACGGTGCCTGGCACCAGCGGTTGACATCTGTAACCAATATTGAAAACGCGTCTCGACAGCCGGCGGTCGAGCCGCGCTCCGGGCCGAGCGCGCCCGCAGGGCCGGCGAGGATGGTACTCCCTGTACCCGACGAGCCGGCCCGAGGACGTAAGCCGGCCCCGAGTGATGGATCGGCCGCCGCCGTCGCTGAAAGCAACACCGCCGGTGGTCCAGTTGCATCTAGAACACCTCCCGGAACCAGTTGCCCAGCTTGCTGCTCCAGGGACGGCTGTGGGCGCGCACGGTGTGCTCCTCTTCCGGATACCCCTTGAGCAGCTCTCCGGCTCCGTGCTTGACCAGGCCTACAGCCGTGGCGTAGGCGGGGCTTTTGACCACATCGACCAGCCCTCCGATGCCGGTCGGATGACCGCGGCGCACGGGAAGCCCCATGATCTGCTCGGCCAGCTCGGGCATCCCGTCGAGCAGCGTGGCGCCTCCGCACATCACCACGCCCGAGGCGAGCATGTCGGCGAACCCGGTCTCGTTGAGCAGATGGTGGGCAGCGGAAAAGATCTCCTCCACCCGCGGCTCGATGATCTGTACCAGCACCTCGCGCGGCAGCACCCGCGGCGGCCGGCCGCCCACCGAGGGCACCTCGATGGTCTCCTCCGGATCGATCATGCCGATGGAAGCGCAGCCGTACTTGATCTTGATACGCTCGGCCTCGGCCAGTGGGGTCCTGAGCCCGCTGGCGATGTCGTTGGTCAGGTTTATGCCGCCGATGGGAATCACGCTGGTGTGCACCACCGCGCCGTCGACGTAGACGATGATATCGGTGGTGCCGCCGCCGATGTCGATCATCGCCACCCCGATCTCCTTCTCGTCCTCGGACAGCACCGCTCCGGCGCTGGCCAGCGGCTCCAGCACCACCTCGGCCACGTTCAGGTTGCAGCGCTCCGCGCATTTGATGATGTTCTGCACCGCGGCGGTGGCCGCGGTCACCACGTGCACCCGCGCTTCCAGTCGTACGCCGCTCATGCCCACCGGCAGCTTGATGCCGTCCTGCTCATCGACCACGTACTCCTGCGGCAGCACGTGGATGACCTGCCCGTCGTTCTTCAGAGGGATGGCCCTGCACTGCTCCATCACCCGCCGCACATCCGTGTCGCCCACCTCGCGGTCGGACACCGCGACAAAGCCCTCCTTGTTCATCCCCCGCACGTGGCTGCCGGCGATTCCCGCGTAGACCACGCCCACCTCGCACCCGGCCATGGTCTCCACCTGGTCGACCGCGCTACGGATGGCCTGTACGGTGGATTCGATATTGACGATCACGCCCTTCTTCAAACCCTTGGAAGGGACCGAACCGATCCCGACCACGTCCAGACCATCCTCGTTCTGTTCGGCCACGATCGCGCACACCTTGCTGGTGCCCAGGTCCAGTCCGGCGATAAGCTGGTTTTCGGCCATGTCAGCTCGCTCCCTCGAAATTAACGGCCACTATTGACAGATACATGGCCTGGATCGGACGTCCAAATTTCTGCACGGGTTTGACTGATAATTGTGGGTGCCAGCCCTACAAATGCCGGCCGGTAGACGTTCCTCGGCGCGGGTCGCCAACCGGTCAGAAGGCAGGGGCAAGCCCCTCCCCTACGGGGGTGGTGTCATCCATTCGAGCGGCGGGCCTTGCGCACGCCCTGCGCGGAACGCTAATCGGTGGGGGAAAGCCCCTCCCCTACGGGCTCGATGAGGTCGGTCCTTTCGGGAGAAGGCCGTTTTCCTCGAAAAACGAGGATATCTCTCGCCAGTACTTCCCCCGGTCCGGAGGGCAGTCGTTGTGCGCGCAGTCGTAGGTGACCAATCTGCCCCGCCGCGCGGCAGCTGCCAGCTTCTTGCCGTGCCGGTAGGGGATGACGTCGTCGCGCCTGCCGTGAATGATCAGCACCGGGCCGGCGAATTGCCCGACCGCCCGCAGGTTGTCCATGGGGTCGAGCACCAGGAAGGGCGGAAGCAGCCTCTCGACGGCGAAGGCGCGAATGCCCGTGAAAGACGACTCCAAGATGGCCGCGGCGACCTTGCGCTGGCCGAGCAGGATGCAGGCCGCCCCACCCCCTAGCGAGCGGCCGTGCACGACGATTCGCTCCGGGTCGATGTCCGGACGCGAGGCCAGGGTATCGTAGGCCTTCAGCACGGTCTCGGTGATGCTCTGCTGAGAGGGGCTTCCCTCGGAGCGCCCGTAGCCCGGGTACTCCACCAGCAGCAACGCGACCCCCATCCGCCGGTACGCATCGAGCAAGTCGGGCCAGTGGTCGATGAGCTCACCGTTGCCGTGGGTATGGATGACGGCCGGAAAACGGGAGGCGCGTTCCCCGGCCGCGGCCTGCCCGTACGGCAACAACAGCCAGGCTTCCACCCGGCCGGCGGAGGTCGGTAGCCAGAGCCGCCCGAGCCCGCGAACGCCCTTGCCCGGCTCGGCCGGACCGGAAAGGTAACGGCCGGGAAAGATCATCTGGCGCTGCAGGAAAAAGCAGAGCGCCACGTACAGCAGGTAGGCGGCCGCCAGCGACAGGCTTATCCGAACTATGCTCTGTAACACCCTTTGCACCGTTTGCCCGAAACGAACGAGCCGCGGTGACCGGATGGCCGCCGCGGCTCGTTGCTACGTGTTAGTGCCTATCGCCTACGCTCGGCGGCGCCGGCGCGAGACCCGCGTCACCAGGCCCAGCAGCAGCAGGCCGAGCAGCGCGGTGGGCGCGGTGTTGCTCGAGCTGTCGGACGAGCCCACGCGGCAGCCGCAGCCGCCCGAGTCGCCGCCCTCGCCACCGCCTCCGGTGGTGTCCTGCTCGCAGAGGTCGCCCACGCCGTCGCTATCGGCGTCGGCCTGGTCCTCGTTGGCGACCAGCGGGCAGTTGTCCTCGTCGTCCGGCAACCCGTCGTCGTCGTCGTCGTCGTCACAGACGTCGCCGACGTCATCGCCGTCCGTGTCGAGCTGGTCGTTGTTGGCGTCGACCCGACAGTTGTCCTCGTTATCGTCAACGCCGTCGTTGTCGTCGTCCAGGTCGCAGACGTCACCGTCGTCATCGCCGTCCGAATCGATCTGTTCGGGGTTCGGATCGTTCACGCAGTTGTCCTGCGCGTCGACCACGCCGTCCCCGTCGCTGTCCTCGTCGGTCGTCGGCTCGCCGGGCGTATCGTCGCAGGCGTCGCCCTCGCCGTCGCCGTCCGTGTCGATCTGGTCGGCGTTGGCGATATCCGGACAGTTGTCATCGGCGTCGTCGACCCCGTCGCCGTCGTCGTCGTCGTCGCACAGGTCGCCGATGTCGTCCCCGTCCGCGTCATCCTGGTCCGCGTTGGCCTGAAGCGGGCAGTTGTCGCGGTTGTCGTTCACGCCGTCGTTGTCGTCGTCCGTGTCGCAGACGTCGCCCTCGCCGTCGTCGTCGGTATCGGTCTGGTCATCGCTGACCACGTCCGGGCAGTTGTCATCGGCGTCCGGCACGCCGTCACCGTCCCGGTCGCCGTCGCAGGCGTCGCCTTCACCGTCGCTGTCGGCATCGGCCTGGTCCTCGTTGGCCACCAGCGGGCAGTTGTCCTCGGTATCGAGGATGCTGTCCGCGTCGTCATCGTCGTCGCAGGCATTGCCCGCCCCGTCGGAGTCGGTGTCCAGCTGATCATCGTTGGGCGTCAGCGGGCAGTTGTCGAAGCCGTCGGCGATGCCGTCGGCGTCCTTGTCCTCGTCGCACGGGTCGCCCAGACCGTCGCTGTCAGTGTCCAGCTGATCCGGGTTGGCCAGCCCCAGACAGTTGTCCTCGTCGTCGTCCACATCGTCGCCGTCCGCGTCGCTATCGCATTCGTCGCCGATGCCGTCGGTGTCGGCATCCGCCTGGTCGGTGTTGGCGTCGTCCGGACAGTTGTCCGATCCGTTATCGAACCCGTCGCCGTCGCGGTCGTCGTCGCAGACGTCGCCGATGCCGTCGGTATCGGCATCCGCCTGGTTCAGGTTGGCGTCCACCGGGCAGTTGTCCCGCCCGTCCAGGATGCCGTCATCGTCGTCGTCGATGTCGCACTCGTTGCCCGCGCCATCGCTGTCCGTATCGGTCTGGTCGGTGTTGGCGTCGAACTGGCAGTTGTCGTCGCACCCCACGCTCTCGCCGGTAGCGCACGGGTTGTCGCCGATCTCGCTGCTGGCGTCGCCGTTGTCCGGGATGCCGTCGTCGTCGTCGTCGTCGTCGCAGGCGTCGCCGTCGCTGTCCGCGTCGTTGTTCTCCTGCAACGGGTTGTAGGTGTCCGGGCAGTTGTCCGAGAGGTTGGGCCGGCTGTCGCCGTCCCGGTCGCCGTCGCACACGTCGCCCAGACCATCGCTGTCCGCATCCTCCTGACCCGGGTTCGAGATGTCGGGACAGTTGTCCTCGTCATCCAGAACACCGTCGCCGTCCCGGTCGTCGGCGCAGGCATCGCCCTCGCCGTCGCTGTCGGTGTCAGCCTGGTTGGTGTTGGGCACGAAGCGGCAGTTGTCGTCGCAATCCACGTTGTTGCCGCCCACGCACAGGTCAGTGCCATCCGGGATGGTATCGTTGTCCGAATCCGGATCCTGGAAGTCGGGCATATCGTCGTCGTCGTGGTTCACCGGCGGCGTGCCGATCTGGTCGTCGCCCGCCTCATCGATGTCGGGTATGCCGTCGTTGTCAGAGTCCGGATCCAGCGCGTCGATATCGCTGTCCGCATCGGTGTTGTCCGGATTGCCGGGATCGTCGCCGACCTCGTCGCCGTCGCTGATGTTGTCGCTGTCGCTGTCGGCGTTCTCCGGATCGGTGCCGATGGCCTCTTCCTCGCCGTTCAGCAAGCCGTCGCCATCGATGTCATCGTCGCAGGCATCGCCCACGCCATCGGAATCGATGTCGGACTGGTCGCTGTTGGCGTCGGTGCGGCAGTTGTCGTCGCAATCCGCGTTGTTGCCGCCGAAGCAGGTCAGGGTGCCGTCCGGAATACCGTCGTTATCCGAGTCCGGATCCTGGAAGTCCGGCTCGCCATCCGAGTCGCTGTCGTACGGATCGCTCCAGATATCGTCGTCGCCGGCCTCTTCCTCGTCGGGTATTCCGTCGCCATCCGAGTCGAGGTCCTGAGCGTCGATTTCGCCGTCGCTGTCCGTGTCGGACGGGTTTTCCGGATCTTCGATCTCGTCGCCATCGTTGATGTCGTCGCTATCGCTGTCCGGATTGTACGGGTCGGTATCGATGTCACTGCTGGCCTCATCGACGTTATCCACGCCGTCCGCGTCGATGTCATCGTCGCAGGCGTCGCCCAGCGCGTCGCCGTCCGGGAACTCCTCGTCCGTGTTGGCCTGGTCGCTGTTGGCGTCCAGCGGGCAGTTGTCCGCCGGATCCTGCACGCCGTCGTTGTCGTCGTCGTTGTCGCAGGCGTCTCCGAACGGATCGGTATCGCTGTTGGCCTGGTCGCTGTTGGCGTCCAGCGGGCAATTGTCCTCGTCATCCGGCACGCCGTCGTTGTCGTCGTCCGGATCGCAAACGTCGCCCTGGCCATCCAGCTCGTTGTCCTCCTGGTTGCGGTTCGCCCCGTAGTGGCAGTTGTCGTCGCAGTCCGGATGCTCGGTGGGACTGGTCCAGCTGTAGTCGTCGGGCGGGCACGGGTTGTTGTTGTCCGTTCCGTCGCCGTCGCCGTCGTCCAGGATGAAGTCGTCGTCGTCATCCGGGTCGCAGACGTCGCCGCGACCGTCGTCCTCGAAGTCGGCCTGGTCGCTGTTGGCGTCCAGCGGACAGTTGTCCTCGTCGTCCGGAATACCGTCGTTGTCGTCGTCCGGATCGCAGACATCGCCGATGCCGTCGCTGTCGTTGTCGGCTTGGTCGCTGTTGGCGTCCTTCTGGCAGTTGTCGTCGCACAGCTCGGTATTGCCGCCGACGCAAGGGTTGTCGTCCTCGCTGCCGCTGTCATCGCCGTCGTCCAGGATACCGTCGTTGTCGTCGTCCGGATCGCAGGCGTCGCCCATGCCGTCCTCGTCCGTGTCGAGCTGACCGGGGTTCGGCGTGAACTGGCAGTTGTCGTCGCACAGCTCGAACTCGTTTGTCGCGCACGGGGTGTATTCCGTGCTGCTGTCGCCGTTATCCGGGATACCGTCGTTGTCGTCGTCGGTGTCGCAGATGTCGCCCCATTGGTCGCCGTCGTTGTTATCCTGGCTCAGAGGCGGCATATAGGGCGGGCCCTGATAGTGGTACGGGCAGTTGTCACAGGCGTTGCCCATGGCATCTCCGTCCGTGTCGAGCTGGTCCGGATCGTAATCCTCCGGGCAGAGGTCCTCGTTCGCGCAGTAACCGTCGCTGTCCGCGTCGTTGTCCGGATCTTCGGAACAGGCGTCGCAGGCGTTGCCCAGGCCGTCCGAGTCCGCGTCCTGCTGGGTCGGATTGTAGGTGCTCGGACAGTTGTCCGTGTCTCCGCACTCGTCGTCGCCGTCCGCGTCATTGAGCGGGTCGTCGGAGCAGGCGTCGCAGGCATTGCCCAGCCCGTCCGAGTCCGCATCCTCCTGCCCGGGGTTGGGAGCGTCCGTACAGTTGTCGCAGTAGTCGCCCAGACCGTCCGAGTCCGCATCCTCCTGGCTATAGTTGTAGACGCTCGGGCAGTTGTCACAGACGTCGCCAATCTGGTCTTCGTCCGTGTCGGACTGGTCGCTGTTCGCATCGGTCGGACAGTTGTCGCAGGCGTCGCCCGGACCATCGCTGTCCGTGTCCTCCTGGCCCGGGTTGAAGTCGTACATGCAGTTGTCGCAGACATCTCCGTCCGCGTCTTCATCGAAGTCGGCCTGGTCGCTGTTCGCGTCGTAGTCGCAGTTGTCGCAGGCATCTCCCCACTGGTCGGAGTCGTTATTCTCCTGACCCGGGTTGGACACGCTCATGCAGTTGTCACAAACGTCGCCCACCGAGTCGCTATCCGAATCGGACTGGTCGCTGTTGGCGTCGTCGACGCAATTGTCGCAGGCGTCACCGACCGAGTCGCTGTCCGCGTCCTCCTGGCCATCGTTGTAAACGTCCACGCAATTGTCGCAGACGTTGCCTACCGAGTCGCTGTCCGAGTCCAGCTGGTTTTCGTTCCAGACGTACACGCAGTTGTCGCAGGCATCACCATCGCCATCGCTGTCCGCGTCCGCCTGGCCCGGGTTGGCGATGGTGGTGCAGTTGTCGCAGGCGTTGCCCACGTCGTCGCCGTCGGTGTCCGCCTGGCCGGTATTGGACTGGTAGACACAGTTGTCGCAGGCGTCGCCCACCATATCGCTGTCCGCGTCCGCCTGGTCGCTGTTCGCGTCGTAATCGCAGTTGTCGCAAGCGTCGCCCCACGGATCGCTGTCCGAGTTCTCCTGCCCGGCGTTCGACACGATCACGCAGTTGTCGCAAGCATTGCCGACCCCGTCGGCGTCCGTATCGGCCTGGTCGCTGTTCGCGTCGCTGACGCAGTTGTCGCACGCGTCGCCCACCGTGTCGCCGTCAGCGTCGTTCTGGTTCGGGTTGGCCGTGCTCACGCAGTTGTCGCAGGCATCGCCCACCGTGTCGCTGTCCGCGTCTTCCTGACCGAGGTTATCGGTGCTCGGGCAGTTGTCGCAGATATTGCCCACTCCGTCGCCATCCGTGTCCGTCTGGTCGCTGTTGGCGTCGTCGACGCAGTTGTCGCAGACATTGCCGACCCCGTCGTCATCCGCGTCCGCCTGGTTCGAGTTGGAAGTCGACACGCAGTTATCGCAGACGTTGCCCACGCCATCGCTATCCGCGTCCGCCTGATCGCTGTTCGCGTCGTAATCGCAGTTGTCGCAAGCGTCGCCCCACGGATCGCTGTCCGAGTTCTCCTGCCCGGCGTTCGACACGATCACGCAGTTGTCGCAAGCATTGCCGACCCCGTCGGCGTCCGTATCGGCCTGGTCGCTGTTCGCGTCGCTGACGCAGTTGTCGCACGCGTCGCCCACCGTGTCGCCGTCAGCGTCGTTCTGGTTCGGGTTGGCCGTGCTCACGCAGTTGTCGCAGGCATCGCCCACCGTGTCGCTGTCCGCGTCTTCCTGACCGAGGTTATCGGTGCTCGGGCAGTTGTCGCAGATATTGCCCACTCCGTCGCCATCCGTGTCCGTCTGGTCGCTGTTGGCGTCGTCGACGCAGTTGTCGCAGACATTGCCGACCCCGTCGTCATCCGCGTCCGCCTGGTTCGAGTTGGAAGTCGACACGCAGTTATCGCAGACGTTGCCCACGCCATCGCTATCCGCGTCCGCCTGATCGCTGTTCGCGTCGTAATCGCAGTTGTCGCAAGCGTCGCCCCACGGATCGCTGTCCGAGTTCTCCTGCCCGGCGTTCGACACGATCACGCAGTTGTCGCAAGCATTGCCGACCCCGTCGGCGTCCGTATCGGCCTGGTCGCTGTTCGCGTCGCTGACGCAGTTGTCGCACGCGTCGCCCACCGTGTCGCCGTCCGAGTCGACCTGGTCGCTGTTGGCGTCGTCGACGCAGTTGTCGCAGGCGTTGCCGACTCCATCCAAATCCGCATCCGTCTGGTCGCTATTGGCATCGGCGGGGCAGTTGTCTACGTCCCCACATACGCCATCGCTATCGGCGTCGTTGTCCGGATCGTTGGGGCAGGCATCGCAAATGTCGCCGATGTTGTCGCTGTCCGCATCCGCTTGGTCGCTGTTCGCGTCGTCGGGACAGTTGTCCTCGTCCGCGCAGATACTGTCGCTGTCCGCGTCGTCGTCCGGGTCGTAGATGCACGGATCGCACGCGTCGCCCTGCCCGTCGCTGTCCGCGTCTGCCTGGTCGCTGTTGGCGTCCCACTTGCAGTTGTCGTCGCAGGACTCGGTGTTGCCGCCCGTGCAGGGGCTGTCACCCTCTACGCTGCTGCCGTCGCCGTCGTCCCAGATGCCGTCGTCGTCATCGTCGGGGTCGCACGGGTCGCCCTTGCCGTCGAGATCCCAGTCGGCCTGATCCGAGTTGGCGTCGTACTGGCAGTTATCCGAACCGTCCTCGATGCCGTCGTTATCATCGTCGTCGTCGCAAGCGTCTCCCGCTCCGTCGCTATCGTTGTCCTCCTGCCCCGGGTTGTGCACTACCAGACAGTTGTCCGGCCCGTCCTCGATGCTGTAGTTGACGATCCCGTCGCCGTCCATGTCCCCGTCACATGGATCGCCGGCGCCATCTCCATCGATGTCACTCTGATCGGGATTAGGCGTGGGGCAATTGTCGCAGGCGTTGCCCACTCCATCGGTGTCGTCGTCTGCCTGATCGGCAATGGCTGGAGGTTCGTTCTCTCCGTTTGGCACCGTCAGGCAGTTGTCGTCGCAATTCGAGGTCGCGCCACCCGTGCAGGGATGGTCGCCGATAACACTGGAACTGTCTCCATCGTCCTCGAAACCATCGTCGTCGCGATCGGTATCGCAGAGGTCTCCCAGAGCGTCTCCATCGGCATTGGCCTGGTCCGGGTTGAAGGTGGACGCGCAGTTGTCGCACTCGTCGCCTACCAGGTCTCCATCGCCGTCTGCCTGATCGCTGTTGGCGTCGTACTGGCAGTTGTCCACCCCGTCGATGACGCCATCGGCGTCTGTATCCTCGGGATTCTTGATGATCCGGACAAAGTCGTCCACCAGGATTCTGGACTCAACCCCCCAGTCTCCTACGTTTACCACGCCTATGCCGACCGAATACTCACCGGTCTGCCTGGCGAAATAGACGAACTCCGTATACCCTCGCCATCCATCCGGTCCGTCTTCGGCATCGGCGAGCTCGATCACCTCGACGGACATATCCGGTTTACGGATCACGAGGAACGCGAAGTCGTTATACGGAAAATAGTCCCCGTCGAAGTAGTTGAAATGGAAACGCAGCTCGTCCGCGTCCGAGTCGGCGTCGCTGCCCACCATATGGAACGCCTCTTGAAGGATACCCGAGCCATCGGTCGGCGTGCCGTTGCCGAGCGTCTCTAAAACACCGACGATGTCGAAAAACCCGACAGCCTCCAGAGTCGTAGCGGTAAGCCCTGAATTGGAAGTAAGAGCGGCTTGGTAGTCACCTGAGTTGGGAGCTTGATTACCGTATATGGGATCGACATACGTGCCAACGACCCCTGTGTTGCCGAGGGACGCCCACGCGGTGAAGTCCCCGGTCTCGAAACCTCCGTTTCTCAATGGCTGGGCAAGGACCGAGCCTCCGAAGAAGGACGCGAGGGCAAACGACAGCGCAAACCAGGTGGCCTTTCTGGTCATGTTTCCTCTCCCTATGTTGGAAAGTCCAAGTCGACGGTCCGGAATCCGCAAAAACAAGACCGCCTAATGTTACTAGTCGTCACCGAGTCAAGCAAGCCGCTTAATGGTCGAAAATCGACCGGGCGACTCTGTGATTCCGTCACCGTTGAAACGGTAAAAATTGGTACAGAGACGATTGGGATCGCGACGTGCGCTCGCGGTCATCAGCAGATAAACGTTCAGGCCTTGGGCGGCGCGGCGGCCAAGACGCCCAAAAAAGCTCGGCGCCCAGCCAGGCCGGTGAGGATTGTTCTCACGTAGATGACGAACCGGCCCGAGGACGCTGGGGTGATTGCACAGAATCGCCCCAGTTCTGGCGCCGGTTTTTCGGGATGCATTGGCCGCCGTCGTTTCAGATACCGACTACCCCCCCTGAACGGTTGTGTCGGCAGCGATGTGCGACTGTTCCCGACCTATGTTCGAAGGCGCTTTATCGCGCCTACCGGTCGAATCGCAGCGCTACTCTTGGCCTCCCTCGATTAGCTTCTCGTATCGACGAATGGTCGCCGCCTTTTCCGGGCTCTGCCAGGGCGAGGCGGAAAAGGCGGCGATGCCATATCGACGCGTCTCGTAGGCTTCCTTGTACTCGACCATCATCTCCCGATTCGGACTGTTTCCCGGAACCGAACGGTATCCGTACAAGCCTCTTAGCGAATAGGGACCGCTAGCTGCCTTGTCGTGAAAAACCTTGCCGAAGAAAAGCAGTTCGACAGACCGCTTACCCTGCTGAAGCTCTCCCTCGAATCTGGAGTGGGCGATAGGCGTGCCGTCGGGCGCGAACAGGTTGGCCCTGACCACGTAGCTGCCCGGCTTTTTCACATCGAGCTCGGGCAGCACCAGCAGCGAGCCCTGCTCCACCTTTTCCTGGAACTTACCGGTAAAGCGGGCGGGGACGCTCGACTCGGCGGTGTAGAGTAAGCTCGCCAGACCCGTCGTTTTTACGCCGCCGGGATCCTCGAAAACGACCCTTATCCCGTAGCGTCCACTCTCATCGACTGCGGCGTTTTTCGCGGGAGAAAACGAGCCGCCGTACACGAGGTCACCCGCCCGCGCGTCGCCCGCGCGTCCGGCGTCGTTCAGCACGAGGCTCGCCACCGTTCTTTCGTCCCCCCCCGGGACGGCCGAAGCCACGACCGCGGCGGAAAGCACGCGCGCCTCGACCGGCTTGCTTCCGTCCTTGCCCTCGAACACGGTCAGCGTCACGACGGCCTCCCGGTCGCCAACGACCGCGAGGGGATCGGCGGTCAACGCATAGGTATGGCTCGGAGCCTGCTCGCGCTCCTGTCGGCTCTTTCGGGCAGGGTCTCCCGTGGGCCGTCGCACGGGACGAGATCGGTTGGGTTCCAGCAATAGCATCTGGTCGGGACCGAGCGGCCGGGAGTTGAGCGGATACTCGGTCTGCTTCTTGTAGCTCTCGAGCTTTTTCGCGTAGTCCGTACTGTCCGGTCTTGGCGGGACTATGACGCGCGGCCGGCTGGACGGATCCGGAAGCTGCCCCTGGGGAAGCGGCGCTTGATCGCCGCGCGACTGGTAGACGAGGGCCTGGCTCGCGCCGATTGCACCCGCCGCGCCCCTGTTGGCGATTGCGCCCGTTCCGCCACTCTGCCCGTCTCCGGGAGAATGCCCCGCCGTATCGCGCGTACCACCCGCGGACGATGTCTCCGCGACCCCGGGCTCGCCGGTTCTCGACAATAGCAGCAGCGCGGCCGCTGCAATGACGACCGCCGCGGCGATCAGGACCAGGTTTCTCTTTTCCACTTTGCCTCCCTGGCCTTCCGGTCAACACGGGCACGGTCTCGGTGTCAAGCCTTTGCGGCGCGTCGAGTGGGGAAACGGGCGAACCGGCGCCGGGTTCCCGCCCGCGCTCGAACGGTGGTCCGTCGGTACGAAAGGGGAAGAGGAAAGAAGTTATAAAGAATAAAAAAGCGGCGGCTCGAAGGCGGGGGGGGGGACCTTCTGGGAGCCTGCCGCTTTATCTACCCTTTTTCTTATGCCAATACCGTGCCAACTTCAGATACGCGGTTTTGCCGGTACCGCACCATTGTGTTCGGAAAGCATCATCGCAATTACGAAAGAGCGGCGTTTCAGATCTAGGATGGTCATTTCAGATCGACGTGATGGCGATGGTGACGACGAAAGCGACGACGAACCAAGACGGCGATGGCGATTTTCAAAAACCGGGGTAGGTTGCACCTCGATTTCGGATCGATTGCGAAAAATTAAATAAAAAAGCGGCGGCTCGAAGGCGGGGGGGGGACCTTCTGGGAGCCTGCCGCTTTATCTGCCCTTTTTCTTATGCCAATACCGTGCCAACTTCTGAGCCGGGGAATTTCGAAAAGTTCACGGGATTTTAGCCAATTCCTCCCCGAATTCGGAAGCGAGGCATTTCAAATCTGAGTCACCATTTCTATTTCGAAATGGTGGGGCCGGTTTCCGGGTCTGCTCGCTTCTGCCGGACCAGAGCGCGGGGCAAAGGAAACCGCCCTTTTTCGCCTGGAAACCCAAGGGAAACCACGGGTATTGCATATCGATCCCGTATTCTGCATACACGGTAGAGTACAAAAAAAGGGGTCTGGAAATGGTTTCTTACGGGACTTTACGGGCACGGGCGGACGGGCTCTCATCGTCGCGATTGGTAGCAGTGGGGCTCATCGGCATCCTTTTATTAACGCTCTTCACATTGTCGGCAGGGTGCGGAGGTGCGTCCCAGGCATCCATGGGCGGCGAGACAGCGGATGAGACAGCGGACGGTACGGGGAGCGGAGGCGAGGCGGCCGGGGTCGAGGCGGCAGTTCAGGTAACCGTGGGTCGCTACCATTCCTGCGGCCTCGACTCCGATGGATTGGTCGAGTGTTGGGGCAAGAACGACTTCGGGCAGTCGACCGCGCCCGGAGACGTCTTCAGCTCCATCGCGGCAGGTGCTCTACATACCTGCGGGATCAAGACCGACGGCACCATCGGCTGCTGGGGCTTCAACCAAGACCGCCGTGCCATGTCGCCGCTGGGCACTTTCAGCCTGCTTTCGACCGGAAGCGAGCACAACTGCGCCATCCGCAGCGACGGAACCGCGCTCTGCTGGGGAAACGACGGCAAGGGGCAGTGCCAGGCGCCCGCCGGGGTTTTTCGCCAGGTTTCAGCCGGTGGTAGCCACTCCTGCGGGATCGAGGCGACAGAAGCGATCGTTTGCTGGGGCTCCGACGACAGCGGTCAGGTGAGACCTCCGGGAGGCCGTTTCAAGCAGGTAGCCGCCGGCGGGCGGCACACCTGCGCCATCGCGAGCAGCAGCGGAGCAGCACCGGAGCCGGCCTCGGCGGAAAGCGCGGCAGAGGATGGCGCCGAGCCGGCAGACGGTGCGGAGGCGGGTGCGGAAACGGGGACGAAAAGCGCCGAGCAGGGCGCACGGGCGCCCGGCGCCTACGAAGAGGGCCAGGTCGTCTGCTGGGGAAGCGACAGCGCGGGGCAGATTCAGGCGCCGACGGGAAGCTTCGTCGCGATCGCCGCAGGGTACAGCCACACCTGCGGATTGAAGCGGGACGGCTCGGTGCATTGCTGGGGAGCCGGAAAGCCGAGCGACAAGAACGGCGTATTCCCGCACCTCGGCCAGTCATCGCCTCCGGCCGGAACCTTCGTGAGCCTCGCCTGCGGCTACGGACACACGTGCGCGGTAAAGCCGGACAACACGGTCGAGTGCTGGGGATCGACCGGGCACGGCCGCTGCACGCCAACATTGACCTTCGCCCCAACGGGTAGCTCGACGGTCAGCGCACGGCCGGAAGCGGCCGAGCCGGATGACAGCGGGCGGCGGATCCGCGCGCCCTCCACCGCCAGGAAACGGTTGCCGTCGCTGCAGCCGGCACCGATCAAGACCAGGAGCCTGGTGTCGGGCGAGGATTCGGAAAACGAGGAACTGGAGTCAGCCGAGCAATAGGAGTAAACACCCTCTAGCCGGCCGAGCGCCGGCAAGGAGAGCATCTCATGCCAGACGCGGAAAACATCAAAGACGCGAAAGACTTTCATACCGATATCCCCCAGCAGACGCCGGGCTTCTTTCTCAAGGGCTCGGGCTCGCTCGACTGGGGCATGAAGAACCGACTGGCCCGGATCTTCCAGCCCGATAGCGGGCGTACGCTGATGCTGGCCATCGACCACGGCTACTTCCAGGGACCGACCACCGGGCTGGAGCGGGTGGACATCAACATCCTGCCGCTGGTACCCGAGTGCGATGCGCTGATGCTGACCCGGGGCATCCTGCGGACCATGGTCCCGCCCGACACCAACAAGCCCATCGTGATGCGCGCCAGTGGGGGGCCCAGCGTCCTCAGGGAGCTGTCCGATGAGCACATCGCGGTCGACATCGAGGACCTGGTACGCATGAACGTCTCGGCCATGGCCATCCAGGTCTTCATCGGCGGCGAGTACGAGTCGCGCTCGGTGGCCAACATGACGCGCCTGGTGGACCTGGGCCTGAAGTATGGCATCCCGGTGATGGCCGTGACGGCGGTCGGCAAGCAGATGACGCGCGACGCCAGGTACTTCCGGCTGGCCTGCCGCATGTGCGCCGAGCTCGGGGCGCACGTCATCAAGACCTATTACGTGGACGGGTTCGACACGGTCACTGCCTCCTGCCCGGTGCCCATCGTGATGGCGGGCGGCAAGAAGCTGCCCGAGCTAGAGGCGCTGACCATGGCCTACCGGGCGGTGCAGGAGGGCGCGAGCGGCGTGGACATGGGGCGCAACATCTTCCAGAGCGACGCGCCCGTGGCCATGATCCGGGCCGTGCACCAGGTGGTGCACAACAACCTCAAGCCCGAGTACGCGCTGGAGCTGTACGAGAGCCTGAAGGCCGAACAGAAATAATCGCACGGGTAGAGGGGTCGGACTTAACTTATTAACAACTGCGGCTACAGACGTCGCCGCTCGAACCGTACCGTTCGAGCGGCTCTTTCTGCTTAAAACCTCTCGGCGTGGCATTTGTTAATAAGTTCCCGGCTCAAAATGCAACTCCCGTCGCCTCGCTTGCGGGGCGGGCGCATCTGCTGCGTCGTTCCTTGAGTAGCCGGGGCGGTTACCCGCCCCGGCTCTCACAGAACCGT
>CAYVFC010000089.1:0-33917 GCA_964450715.1 uncultured Sandaracinaceae bacterium
CGGGGCCGTCGCGCTCCGAAATCTGATCGAGTTATTTTGTCACGGACCCTAACCCGGCGTTCTGCAGGAACGCGTGGCGGTCGGCCATGGCCCGGATGGTGGCGCAGGCGTCCTCGATGGTGCGGAAGACCGTCATGCGCTTGTCCATCTTCGCCGTTTCCCCCTGCCGGGGCGGGCGGCGCCGGAGGTTGGACACCGAGTAGATGGGCACGCCGAAGCGGTGCATGGCGTCGAAGAGCAGACGGGGGAGCGCGCCCATCATCTTGAACATGTGGTTGCGGCGTTCGCGGACCCGTTCGCGGCTCTCATTGACGTAGATCGGGGAGGGGTCGAGATCCTGCTGCTGCATGATAAAGAGCACCATCAAGGCATCGATCTCGCCACAGGTCAGGAGGATCTCGATGGCGTGCAGGACGGCCTCGTAGTTGAGCCCGGCCACCAGGTCCACAGGATTTCCGGCCACCCACCAGGGCGGCATGTGCTTGCCGATGGCCTCCAGGGTCTTCTGCGACAGGGTCGCCACCTGCAGCCCCGCCTCGCTGCAGCCGTCCGCTGCCAGTACCCCCAGCCCCCCTCCGCCGGTCAGGATGCCGACCCGGCGGCCGCGCGGCAGCGGCCGGTTGAGGAAGGAGCTGGCCAGAATACCGGCCTCGGAGATGGTATGGGCGCAGGCGATGCCGAGCTGGCGGCAAGCCGATTCGAAGATCCGTTCGCTTACCGCCATGGCTCCGGTGTGGGAACGCGCCGCTGCTACCCCCGAGCCGGTGCGGCCGCCCTTGAGGATGACCAGCGGCTTGCGCAGCGAGGCCTGGCGCGCGCTATCGAGAAAGGTGTGCTCGCCGTTTACACCTTCCATGTAGCTCAGGATGACCTCGGTATCCGGATCGTCCGCGAGATAGCGAAAGTAATCCTCCGTCTTCAGGTCGGCCTCGTTTCCGCTCGATACCCCCTTGGAGACGCCGAATCCGTAGTTCACCACCTCGCTGACCAGTAATCCCTGGATATTGCCGCTCTGCGAGATCACCGCCACCCGGCCGTCGGGCGGGAAGTAGGGCGGCATCCAGGGGAAGAGCTTGTTCTTCGGGCAGCAGATCCCCTGGCCGTTGGGCCCGGCCAGCAACATGCCGCCCGCCCGAGCCCGGCGCACCAGTTCCATCTCCCGCTGTGCGTTGTCCCCGCCCAGCTCCTTGAACCCGGCGCTGATGGCCACCGCCGCCTTCACCCCCTCGGCCGCGCAGTCTTCTACCGCCGCCTCCATGCCTGCCGTGGGCACGGCCAGCACGGCCAGGTCCACCTCGCCCGGGATATCCCGCACCGAGGGATAGGCTTTGTATCCGAACACGCTCTCCCGTCCGGGGTTCACCGGATAGATCTGACCCTCGTAACCCCCCGCCAGCATGTTCTCGAAGATCAGGTTGCCCCACTTGTTCGGGCTTTCGGTGGCCCCGACGAAGGCCACCGAGCGGGGAAAGAACATCCGGTCCAGGTTCTCGAGGTTGCGTTGCACCATCGACTCCTTGTTGATGCCAAGAAGTTGTTTCAGCCCCAACTCTCTCCTCGTATCGAGGAGAGAGTTGGGGCTGAAACCATTTCCGACCTCGGTTTCGCTTTTGATTCACGGCCCGACACGATTCGCCATCGCGGTACACTGCGGCTCGACTCGCCGGAACGCGAGATTCAACGAGCCAAACTCCGCGGTTCGTATCGTTTTCGTTACGTCCGCGCTTGCACCCGACAAGATACCACAATACTAAGGAGGCACCGCAAAATAAACGATCCGGTTGCGGCCGCGTGGGCGGGCGCCCTCGCGGCTTTCGTCCTCGGAAAAATCCTCGTTTTGAACCGGCGCCAGGGGAGAGTGAGGGGATGCAGGACGCACTCAGGCAAGAGATAGAGCAGCGCGCGCGCGCCATGGGATTCGTTCGGATGGGCGTGGCCGAGGTGCGGCCGCTGGTCGACGACGCGGAGCGGTTGCGGCGCTGGCTGGACCTTGGATTCAACGGATCCATGCAATACATGGAGGAGACCTTCGAGGTCAGGCGCGACCCCGGACACGAGAAGATGCTGAGAAGCGCGCACAGCGTGGTGGTACTGGCGATGCCCTACGGGCGGACGCAGCCGCTGCTCGGGCCCTGGCCGGGAAGGTTGGCTTCGTTCGCGCGGGGGCGCGACTACCACAATATCCTGTACAAGCGCGGCAGGCGCCTGGTCCGCTTTCTAAAACAGAAGGGGTATGCGGCGCGTTGCACGGTGGACACCATGCCCACCATGGAAAGGGCCTGGGCGCGACTGGCCGGGGTGGGATTCATCGGCAAGAATTGCTGTCTAATCGTGCCCGGGATAGGCTCGCGGGTCTTCCTGGCGCTGCTGGTGACCAGCGCCCGACTGCCGCCCGACCGGCCGTTGGCGACGGGGTGCGGACGCTGCACCCTCTGCCTGCAGCGTTGTCCGACCGGCGCGTTGGTGGAAGAGAGGCTGCTCGACGCACGGCGCTGTGTCTCCTATTTGACCGGCGTACACCAGGGCCCGATCGACCAGCCATTGATGCACGGCATCGGCGACTGGATCTACGGGTGCGACGACTGCCAGGATTCCTGCCCCTATAACCAGGGGAATTGGGAGAAGCGCTTCCGCTACCGGATCGAGGGCGACGAGGAGGTGGCAGCGGAAGGCGTCGAGGGCGACGAGGAGGACGAGGAGGAGAGCGGCGATCCCTTTCTGCTGCACGAGCGCTGGCGAGGGATGGACGCTGCGGAGCTGCTGCGGATGGACGAGGAGCGCTTCGCCGCCTTTGGCGAGGGATTGCCCGTGCGCAAGATAGGACGCGAGGGGCTGGCGCGCAACGCGGCCATCGCCCTGGGCAACGCGGGTCGACGCGGGCAGCTGGAGGCGCTCCGGCGGGCGGCGCGCGACGATCCGTCCGAGGTGGTGCGCGAAGCGGCCGCCTGGGCGGTCGAGCACGTTGAGCGGCGCGAGGGATGGATCTAGGGTTAGCGGGGAAACCGCGCGCGGCAGCGTTCGAAGAGCGGTAACAGGTCGCTCTGTCCCAGGGCCCGCTCGAGCAGGCCGAGCAAGTTGCGTACCCTCCCGTCGTCGAAGCCTGCTCCCTGGGCGCCAAGGATTGCGGTTACGTCGTCGATATCCTTGGGTCGCGCCGACAGTACCTTCATGACCACGATATCTTCGGCGCTGGCTATCGGGATTTTTACATCCTCTATCACGATTTCCGTGCTTCCCTCGAAGAAGAGCTCTTCGATTCCAGGACCGGAGAGGACGACGTCCACCGGGATGCCGGTGGGATCGTGCAACATCGGCATGACACGGGTCTGTTCGATGAAGCTTTCGTCGTTAACGCGTAGCGCGAATCCCTCGAGTCTCAGGGCGTCGACCAGATCGCGGCGCGGTCGATCCGCGATATCGACGGTGATGTCCACGTCTTCGGTAAACCGAACCGCACCGTGCAGTATCGCCGCCTGGGCGCCGAATACGTACCATCTCAACTGTAATCGGGCGAAGGCGCGTTTGAGTGCGGCATAGATCTCAATGTCCGCGGAGGGCATCGCTTGCCTGGTCTAGCTTTCGCTTCAACGCCACGTGGGCGGCTATATCGGCGGTTCGTCGTTCCTCCGTCACGCTCCCAGGATGGAGCGTCCGCCAGCGCTGAACGAGCCGCAACGCCGCCAGTCGGGCGGCCGCAGGCCCCCCGTCGGCGAAGCGATCGGCAAAAAAACGTAGCTTCTCCCTTTCGACTAGGTCCCAGCGACGGTGGGCATAAGCGCGAAGATCCTCAGGCTTCGGAGCAGGTGCCATAACCGAAAGGCTACTACCGGGTCGGACGCAGGGCAACTCGGCGGAGCAGTTCGCGTTACCGGTCTCTCGCCCCACCCTCGCTTTTGAAACAGCGCGAGGCGCCGTCGGGCAGGGGATAGAGCTCCGGGGCTTGCCGCTTGCATCGATCGAACACCTCCGGGCAGCGGGTATGGAAACGGCAGCCGGGCGGCGGGTTGGAGGGGGAGGGGACGTCGCCCAGCACCCGGGCGCGAAGCGCGCGGGCCGACGGATCGGCCGAGGGAATGGAGTCGAGCAGGCCCCGGGTGTAGGGGTGGGCCGGGGCGGAGAAGATACGCTCTGTATCGCCCTGCTCCACGATTTGACCCAGATACATGACCGCCACCCGGTCGGCCAGGTAGCGGACCACCGACAGGTCGTGGGTGATGAACAGGTAGGCGAGCTGGAAATCCTTTTGCAGGTCGCCGAGCAGGTTGAGCATCTGGGCCTGGATGGAGACGTCCAAGGCAGAGACCGCCTCGTCGCAGACGATGAGCCGGGGCTCGACCGCCAGCGCCCGCGCTACGCCGATGCGCTGGCGCTGACCTCCGGAGAACTCGTGCGGGTAGCGCATCATCTGGCGCGGGTCGAGCTGTACCCGTTCCAGCAGGGCGGCTACCCGCTCGGTGCACTCGCCCGCGTTTCGGGCCATGCCGAAGGAGATCACGCCCTCGGCCACGATGTCGCGCACGCGCATGCGCGGGTCGAGCGAGGTCATGGGATCCTGGAATATCATCTGTATACGGCGGCGTACGGCGCGAAGCTCTTCCGGTGCCAGGGCGAGCAGGTCCCGGCCCTCGAAGAAGACCCGCCCGCCGCTGGGCTCGACCAGCCGCAGCACCGAGCGGCCCAGCGTGGTCTTGCCGCAACCCGATTCGCCCACCAACGCTAGGGTACGGCCGGCCTCGACCTGTAGGTCCACCCCGTCGACCGCACGGACGTGACCCACGGTGCGCCGGAAGACCCCTTTCTGGATGGGGAACCAGGTCCGGAGCTGCTGCACGCGCAACAGCGGCTGTCCGTTCTCGGGGCTGCTCACGATCCTCTCTCCTTTGCCACCGCGTGGCACCAGACCGTGTGCGCTTCCGACACGGTCGAGGCGGCCGGGACCTGCCCGCTACAAGGTTCAAATGCCAGCGGGCAACGCGTGCTGAAGCGGCAGCCCGGTGGCCATTCGTCCGGGGAGGGAACCACTCCCGGGATCTCGTGAAGTCGGGTGCCGCGCGCGGCCAGCCCGGGCATGGAGCCGAGCAGCCCCCGGGTGTAGGGGTGGGCGGCGGCGCCCAGTACCTGCTCGCGGGTGCCCTGCTCCACGATTTTGCCCGCGTACATGACCGCTACCCGGTGTCCGAGCTCGTTGACCACGCCCAGGTCGTGGGTGATGAGCAGCACCGCCATGCCCGGGCCCTCGCGCAACTCCGAGAGCAGCTCGAGGATCTGCGCCTGAATGGTCACGTCCAGCGCGGTGGTGGGCTCGTCGGCTATGAGCAGCTTGGGTCGTGTGGCCAGTGCCATGGCGATCATCACCCGCTGCCGGATACCGCCCGAGAGCTGGTGGGGGTAGGCACAGAGCCTGGCCTCGGGATCGGGGATGCCCACCCGGCGGAACAGCTCCAGGGTACGGGCGCGCGCCTCGGAACGGCTCACCTTTTCGTGCAGGCGGATGGCCTCGATGACCTGTTCCCCGGCCTGGAACACCGGATTCAGGCTGGTCATGGGCTCCTGGAAGATCATGGAGATCTCGGCACCGCGGATCTTGCGCATCTCCGGCACCGAGAGCGCCATGACGTCTCGGCCGAGGAGCCGGACGGCCCCTTTCTCGATGCGGCCGGGGCGGGGTACCAGGCGCAGGATGGACATGGCCGTCATCGACTTGCCGCAGCCCGACTCGCCCACCAGCGCCACCACCTCTCCCCGCAGGACTTCGAGCGAGAGGTCGTCCACCACCGGCGCGCGGCCGTTTTCCCCCGGGAAGGTGGTGGTCAGGCCGTCGATCTGCAAGAGCGGGGCGTTCACAGGTTCTCCTTCAGGGTACGCGGGTCGAGGATGTCGCGGATGGCGTCGCCGATGAAGTTCAGCGCCAGCAACAGCCCGAACATGGCCCCGCCCGCGGTAGCGATGTTCCACCAGATGATGGGATCACGCGATAGCTCGTCCTTGGCCTGGGCGATCATCTCCCCCCAGCTGCCATCGACCCCGATGCCCAGCCAGGAGAGCACGGCCTCGGAGAGCACCAGCCCGGAGAACATGAGCACGAAGGTGATGACCACCAGGTGGGCCAGGTTGGGCAGGACGTGGCGGAAGACGATGCGGATCTCCGACACCCCCAGCGCGCGCGCCGCCTGCACGTACTCGAGCTCCCGGAGCTTCATGGTTTCACCGCGCGCCAGGCGGCAAAAGCCGACCCAGCTGGTGACCCCCAGGGCGATGCAGACCGAGAGCGTGGAACGGCCCAGCGCCATGATCAGGGCGATCAGCAGCAAGATGCTCGGCATGGAGTAAAGGGTGCTCATGATGAAAAAAACCACGTCGTCGATGCGCTTGCCGTAGTAACCGGCCGCCACCCCGAAGAGCAAGGCCAGGGGGATGGCGATCAGGCTGGTCAGCCCGCCGATGAGCAGCGCCACCCGTGCGCCCTTGAGCCCCATGTGCAGCACGTCTCGGCCCAGGATGTCCGTGCCCAGCGGATGGCCGGCGGGGTGGCGCAGGGGGCTGTTGTCGTAGAATTCGTTATTGGCCAGGGGCGCGGAGTAGCTCTTCTCGTTGCGGTCGACGAAAAGCCTGTCGATCACGCTGAGCGGTTTGTGAGCTGCTACCACGTCCGCGCCCGTCTCCGCTCCGCCGATCCAGGCCACCGAGTCGAGCAAAGCTACGGCCAGGTAGAGCAGCAGGACCAGGATGGAGCCCGGGCGCCTGCGCCAGAGCTCGCGCGCGGCCTGCTGCCAAAGGTCGCTTCGCCAGAGCGACCGAGCCGTCAGGAATACGGATAGCGCGATCAACCATACGACGATGTTGGAGATGATGTGCGGCTCGAACACGATTTACCCTCACTCCAACCTGACCCGGGGGTCGAAGAGGGTGTAGCTGATGTCGGTCAGGATCTGCCCGCCGATGAAGAAAAGCGAGCCGACGTAGACCATGGTACGCAGGGTGGAGAAGTCGTTGCCGAAGATGGCGTCTACGGTGATGGAGCCCAGCCCGGGGATGCCGAAGGCCGCCTCCAGCAGCAGCGACCCCATGAAGAGGAAGGGGATGGCGAGCACCACGTTGGTCAGGATGGGGATCATGGCGTTGCGCAGCACGTGGCGGATCATGATGCGTCCCTCGCCGCACCCCTTGGCTCGCGCGGTACGCACGTAGTCGCGGTAGATCTCCTCGACGAACACGGTGCGGTAAAAGCGGGTGTTGCCGCCCAGCGAGCTCAGCGCTCCCACCAACACCGGCAGCGCCAGAAAGCGCAGGACGACGTCCGGCGACGGATCGAAGCCGGAGATGGGGAACCACCTGAGCAGCTTGCCCAGCAGGTACTGCCCGCCGATGATGTAAAGAAGGATGGAGATGCTCATGCCTAGCACGCAGATCAGCACGCCGGCCCGGTCGATATAGGTCTCGCGGAAGAAGGCCACCAGCAGCGACAGCGCGATGGAGGTCAACAGCCCCACCGCAAACAGCGGCACGGTCAAGGCCAGGCTGGGGCCCACACCCTCGGCTATGCGCTCGATGATGGGGACGTCGTCCGCATCGCTGCGTCCGAAATCGAACAGCAGCATGCGACGGAAGTGCTCGACCAACATGTTGTCCAGCGGCTTGTCCGGGCTGGGCCACAGCTGCTTGTCGTAGCCGTGGTGGCTTTTCCACTGCGCGATGACCTCGGGCATGGCCTTGTCGCCCAGCGCCTTGCGAGCGATGTCCTCCGGATCGGTGACGGTGAAGAAGAGCAGGAAGAGGAAGAAGAGCACCCCGAGCACGGTGAGCGCTCCGTAGGCCAGGCGACGCACGATGTAGGCGAACATCAGGCTCTCCCTTTGCTGCTCACCGCGCCCATCACTGCCTCTCCCGCAGGAAAGTGCGTACGCCCGGAGCGATCAGCAGCACGGCCAGAGCCAGCAGCAGGTAGGCGGGCCAGACGATGGGGCGGTTCCATTCGGCCCTGAGCCGCGCGCGCCGCAGTGGATCGATGTCGTAGTACTTGACCGAGGGAAGCGAGATCCCCGCCACCTTCACGTTGCGCATCCAGCCGTGCAGCAGCGCGTAGTCCTCCGGGTGGAAGAGCTCGATCCAGGGGCGTTCCTGTTCCAGCAGCGTCCGCATCTCGCGGATGATGGCGAGCCGCTTCTCGTCGTTGTCCCGGGTCTTCATCTGCAGGAACAGTGCGTCGTAGCGCGGGTCCATGAAATTGGCCGAGTTGGGTCCGCCGTTTACCGAGCGCGCCATCTTCGACCAGAGCAGGAATAAAAAATTCTCCGGGTCCGGATAGTCCGCTATCCATCCCCAGGTGAAGATCTGGTAGGCGCCCTCGCGCATCTTTTCCTGGAAACGGTTGTAGTTTGTAGCCGCTATCTCGACGTCTAGCCCGATCTGGCGCCAGGCGTTGACAAAGAAGCGCGTGCGCAACAGGGAATCCGGGGAAGTGTTGCCCAGATCGAAGGTCAAGTGCAACGGCTTTCCGGTTCGCGGATCGATGCCGTCCGGGTAGCCGGCCGCGCCGAGGATCTGTCGCGCCTTTTCGACGTCCACGGTCCGAAAGGGATTCCGGTAGTCGGCCTGGTAGCCGAAGATCCCAGGAGGAAGCGGGCTTTGGGCAGGTACCCCTCGACCGTTCATGAACAGCCTCGCGTACTCCTGAGCATCGACGACCAGGCTCATGGCCTGCCGGAGCTTGCGCCCCCTATCGCCGGCCGGCTCGCCCACGGTCGCGTCCTGCATGTTAAAGCCCAGGTAGAAGACGGCCGGAACCACCGACTTGTCGAGCTGCATGCCCATCCGCTCCATCTCCTCGGACAGGCCGCCCTCTCGTATCACCTTGTCGAAGCTCTCGCGCAGTACGCCCGATACGTCGTAGTAGCCCTGCAGGAACTTGCTGAAGGCGGGTATCCGCTCTTTCTCGCGGCGTATCTCGATGCGCTCGATGAACGGCAAGGGCTTGCCCGCGTAGGCCGGATCCAGCCGTCCCGCCGCCCGGTCCTCGGGCTCGCCCTGGGCCGGGTAGACCGTACCCGGCGGGCCGGGGTCTCTGGCCCCGTGCCAGTTGGCGTTCTTCTCCAGCACCATGCGCGCCTGCTTGTCGTACTCGGCCAGCAGGTAGGGCCCGGAGGAGACCGGGTGGTCGTCGAAGCGATCGCGACCGTCCTTGCCGTCGTAGTACTGCACCGCTTCCCAGGGTACCGGGGAGGTGAAGGGCATGGCGAACCAGTAGAGGATCTGCGGGTAGGGAGCGCTCAGCACCACCCGCAGATCCCGGTCGCCCCGCACCTGCAATCCCTTGATGGGCCCCGCCGCCGCGTACTGCCGATGAGCGGGAAGCCGAGCAAAGCCAGGCCTGGACTTGCGCAATTCGAGCAGACGCTTGGTGAACTCGCGGAACCCGTCGATGTTGCTGAAGGGCTCGGGCACCGGGCTCTGTACCTCGGGATCGGCGATGCGCATGATCTCGAAGACGACGTCCGAGGCGGTGATGGCGCGCGTCTTGCGTCCGGCGCCGCCCAGCTGGAAGCAGGGGTCGTCGCCGTAGAGCAGCCCCCTGCGCAGGCGGAAATCGTAGGCCACCCGTTCGTCGGGCAGCATTTCGGCCCGGGGCACCCCTTCGGCCAGACCGGGTATAAGGCGGTAGGGGCGCTTCAGGTAGTGGTACTCGAGCAACGTGCCGTAGACCTCGGCGGTGATCCGGTGCGCCGAGGTGGTATAGGCCTCGGCCGGATCCAGGGTGCGCGGCGCCTCGGAATAGTCCCCGTAGGTCACCTTGCGGCCGTCGTCCTGCCGCGGGTAAGGGTTGTTCGTGCAACCGGTTGCGGCTGCTACCGTCAGCGAGACCAGCACCGCAAGCAGAACGGGCCGCACGGCACCCCCTTTCTAGTGCTGTCGCACCGCGTAGGCGATAGCCGCCGGCGGAAAGAGCATTAGCAGCACGGCGAAAGTGGCCAGCGAGAAGCCGCTCGCTTCCGGATCGCGCTCGAGCGCGTCGGCGCTCTCTTCGAGCAACTGCTCGACGATGGGCCTCTTGATCTCGTCGAGATATGCGGCGGTGTGCTGGAACACGCAGGAGGGGCAGCGCGGCACATGCTTGAGATCCGCCAGCACCCGCTGGCCGAGCGGCGCGTTGCACCTTTCGCAATAGTCTACGGTGATGTTGTACAAGGATAGTCTTGCATCCACTATCCGATTGAACTCGGCATCCCACTCCAGCTGAGCCAGCCTTCGGGCGTTGACCCGTTCCAGGGCGGCGCGTAGCGCACCGGCGCTCAGGCCGGTGCGCTGCGCCAGCTCCGTCGCGTCGGCGCTCAGCGTCGGGCGCAAGGCCGTCCAGAATCTATCGAAGCGGTGCTCGCGGCTTCTCAGCCAGAGGCCGGCGACCAGGACCGCGAGCGGAAACAGTAAGAGGGCGCCGAACCCGCGCCGCAACCGGCCCGAGACCTGGCCCGACCGTAACTGCTCGGCCGTTTCCCGGTCGATTCGTTCCAGGCTTCTCACTCCTCCGAATCGCTTTTGGACCTCCACCAGCACGCCGGCCGGATCGCTTCTTTGGTGGGAAAAGACCTGCGTGTCGCCCTCCTCGGTGATCACCCGGTAGTGGACCAACGGATCTTCCGTCCGGCCCGGCGCGGCCGCGCTCTCGGCAGGGGCCGGAGGCAGACCGCGCAGCAGCAGCGACCAGATCGCCGCGTAGCTCACCAGCAGAAACGCGCCCCCGACCAGCAACGCGCGATATGGAGCCGTCCGCACCTCCGAGCCTTCCCGATCCGCGTCGCGTCTCGAGCGCTAGAGCAGCACGCCTACGGTCAACACCAGCCCGACGGCCAGCTGGGTAACGATGGTCAGTGCCTGACCCTTCAACAGCAGGGGCGGTTCGCCATGGTGCCGCATGAGAATGGCAACCGCTAGAAAAGCCGGAGCCAGCGCGAGCAAGCCCGCGAGGTAGTAGAGCGGAAATGCGAACAGCGCCGGGCCGAGCGCTATGAAGAGCGCCGCGCCCGCCAGAATGATCGGGTAAACGAAACGCGCGCGCGCGGTTCCCAGCCGCACGACCAGCGTGCCCTTGCCCGCCTCCTTGTCCGACCGGTAATCCGGGAACTGATTGATGTACAGGATGTTGGTAGTCAGCAGACCCACGGCGGCACCCGCGATGACCGGTTCCAGTGCCAGCGTGCCGGTTTGTACGTAGTAGGTACCCAGTACGGGCAGCACCCCGAAACCGAGCAGGATGAATAGCTCGCCGAAACCCCGGTAGACGAACTTGAGTGGCGGTGCGGTGTAGAAATAGCCCGAAATAAAGCCGCCCAGCGCGATCCAGAAGACCGGACCGATACCTCCGTCGACCCGCATCATCAGCACGGCTCCGCAGACGGCCGCCACAACGAAGCTGACCCAAAAGAGCACCTTGACGCGAGCCGGACTCTCCTGTCCCTCGGCCAGGGAAGGGGATCCGCCGCTGAAGGGGTTGCGGAACTGGTTGTTCTGATCGGCTCCCTGCTGGAAATCGAAGAAGTCGTTGGCCAAGTTCACCCCTAAATGGGCGAAAACCATCCCCAGCACCACCAGCGCGAAACTTACCGGCTCGAACGCATTCTCCAGCCGGTAGGCCAGTGCGGTACCCAGCAGAACGGGTACAATCGACGCGGTCAGGAAGGGCGCCCGCGCCAGGACCAGGTATTGCTTCGGTGAAATCATCGTGCTCTCCTTTGACGAACGATCCGGTGAGTCATTGCTACCGCCATCGGAGAGCCTCGGCAAGCCCACCGCTTCGGCTCACCCTACTCGCTACCGCTTCACCGTGCCGAGGTTCTTTCGACCCCCCGGACGGCGCCGCCGGACAACCGCCAATACCGGCCCGCTGAGCCCCGGGAACGGGGAGGGCGGTAGGTTCCAGAACGGGGCCGGGCAAAAAAAAAGCGGGCATGGTTAGATGCCCGCTTTTTTTTACTTCGAGACTTACTGTACCATTTCCTTGAGCTTCTTGAGGGCCCGTACCTTCACCACGGTACGAGCGGGCCTTGCCTTGAAGACCGTCTCCTCCCCTGTGAACGGATTGACGCCCTTACGTTCCTTGGTGGCGGGCTTGCGAACCGTGTTGATCTTCAAAAGACCAGGCAGAACGAATTCCCCTACCGCACCTTTTTTGACGTGACGCTCGATCACGCAACCGAGCCCCTCGATCACCGAGCCGACCTGTTTGCGGGTCAAACCAGTGCCTTCGGCGATATCGCCCACGATCTGCGTCTTGTTGTACTTGGTTGAGATCTTCTTTGTAGCCACAGCGTTACCTCGCCAGAATGTGTTAACGTTGAACGACAGCGATCCTTCAATGCCAGAGCCCGCGTTTTATAGCAAGTATTTTTCGGGGCTCGTGCGATAAAAAGCCCGGTTTTTTCCCTGCGAAGTCGTTCCTCGCTGCTGCCCGGCCGGTGACGGTCGCGGCCGGATTAAGGCGGATCCGAGCGTTGGAAGGCGTCCTTTCCAGTACCGGTTCGGGTATTGCGCCGGGTAGCCGGCGGGCGCCCGAGACCCTTTAAAACCAGGGGCAAACGCTAAACCATTTGTTAGAAATAGCCTCGTTCCCAGCGGAATCCTTAGCCTTTCCGTTTTCGGTCGAAACGGGCGGGCGAGGGGGCGCCCGAGATCCGTCGCCCGTCGATCCGTCGATCCGGTGGCAGGTTTCAGCAGCGCCAGAGGCGGGATTACAGCCGCCGACGCGAAGCGTACGAGGTCGCTGGCCCGAAGTGGCCGCCGTTATCCGGGATCGGTGCGCGCGGGGCTCGAAGAGATCGCCTGGCCCCGGCGCAAGGGGGGGTGGGTGCTAAGCCCGCTCGCCCCCGGGCGCCCAATCGATGTCCGTCACCTGTAGCTGTCCGTCGGCTTGTGGGTGAGCCGTCTGCTCGCGCAGGTCAGACCTGATGCGGCCCCCGGCCACGATCGCCGTATCGACGACGACCCCCTCGCCGACCTCGCTTGCGGCGTCGGCCGCAATGCCCGAGCAGTGGTAGTGGGGCCAGAGGACGGCGTCGCGGATACGGGCTCTCTCTTTTACCTCCCAGCCCTCCGAGATGCAGGCATACGGACCGATCACGGCACCGGGAGCGATCGTGCAACGGTCGCCGATGATGACCGGGGGCTCGATGGTCACCCGGTCGATTTGCATCTGTACACCTTCGCCCATCCATCCCCACTCGGTCTTCCGGTAGGGCAGCTCCAATCCGATGGCGCCGTCCAACGCGGCCCGATTGACCTCCAGGTAGTCTCGCTTCTGCCCGACGTCGAACCAGAGGCGTCCCGGCTCGTAACCGTAGAGATCCCGCCCGCGCCTGGCGAGAAATCCCAGGTGCGGTACCTTGCCCGTCATGCCCGTGAGCACGTGCTTGCCGAAATCGTAACAGGGCTCTTCCACCCCTACCTTGGCCTCGGTCAGATAGGGCTCGAGCTCCAGCAGGAAATCGGTCTCCACCAGGTAATTGGAGGCGTTGTTCTCGTTGCTCGGCGAGTCGGCCACCTTCTCTAAAAAACCATCGATGCGGGCATAGGTCCCGGGCGCCACGTCCAGGTTGGGGGCGATTCCCTCCAGCACCACCGTTCCGTAGTCCACCCGCCTCTCCCATGGGACAGGCGCCAACATGACGGTGAACGCGGCTCCGCTCTTCACGTGCCGCTGCACCATCTCCTGCAGCTGTTCCTCGCCGATCTCGGAGACGATGTCGCCGCTGGGGATGAAAACCCGCTGGGGATGCAATCCTTTCTGCTGCAGCGCCCGCACCATTTTGATGGCGCCGCCCAGGGTTCCGCTGGGCTCGGGCTCGTACACGTAGGTGATATCCGCGCCAAAGGCGGCGCCGTCTCCGAAGTACCCGCGTATCGATTCCGGTACGCGGTGCAGGTTCATCGACAGGGTCGGCACTCCAGCCTCGACGAACTTGCGCACCCACAGCTCGGCGATGGGGATGCGGCCCGCCAGGGGGAAGGCCGGCTTGGCGATGATGGCCGAGATGGGCTCCAGGCGTTTGGCGATCCCGGCGGCCAGCATGCAGACGCCGAGCTTCGAGCTTTGCGCGGCCAACAGCCCGTCGCCGCGTTCGATCTTGTTGGGGCTCTCTTGCACGGGGCGCAAGGGTATAGACGACCGGTCCATATGGGAAGCTTTATCGACCGGGGCACGCCGCCCGGGGCGACGGCCGATCCCTGAAGAATGCTGGGCGTTCCAGCCCGATTGAAGTAAAATACCCGCATGCCCCCCCCGGTTCTCGGTATCGACCTGGGGACCACCAATTCAGTCGTAGCGGTTTCCGACGGTACTTCGGTCCGCGTGATCGAAGACCCCATCAACGGAAAACTGACGCCCTCGGTGGTCTCCTTTCATCCCTCGGGAGAGGTGCTGGTCGGCAAACCAGCCCGAGAGCGCCGGGTCATCGACGCCGCCAATACCATCTTCTCCATCAAGCGGCTGATAGGTCTCCCCTACAAGAGCCCGATGCTGCGGCAGGCGCAGCATCGCTTCCCCTTCAAGCTGGTCGAGGGGCCGGCCGACAGCATCCTGGCCCGCGCCCGGGCGAAGAGCTATACGCTGCCCGAGATCAGCGCCCTGGTGCTGGGCCGCCTGCGCAAGATCGCGCAGAACGAGCTGGGCGAGACCTGCACTGACGCGGTGGTGACGGTGCCGGCCAACTTCAACGATCTGCAGCGGACCGCCACCCGCGACGCGGCTCGCATCGCCGGCCTGAACGTGCTGCGCATCATCAACGAGCCCACCGCGGCGGCGCTCGCCTACGGGTATGGATCGGACCGGCGCGAGCGCGTTGCGGTCTACGACCTCGGGGGCGGGACCTTCGATATCTCGGTTCTGGACCTGGCGGGCGACGTGTTCGAGGTGGTGGCCACGGCCGGCGATCCGTATCTGGGCGGCGACGACGTCGACAACATGGTCGCCGAGAAGATGGTGAAGTTCTTCCTGGAGCGATTCCGCATCGACTTGAGCGTACACCCCGATACCTACGAACGGTTGCGCGTGGCCGCCGAGTGGCTGAAGTGCGAGCTCACCGAGCAGGAAAAGGCGCTGGTCTACGCCGAGGATATCGCGCACGGCGATCAGGGCCTTCCCCTCGACCTGGAGTTCGAGCTCGACCGGAAGACCCTGGAAATGATGGCCTTCCCCCTGATCGGCAGGAGCTTCGACAAGTGCGAGGAGGCTCTGCGCATCGCCGGCACGCGTCCCCCGCAGGTGCAGCGCGTCATTTTGGTGGGCGGCTCCACCCGCGCGCCCCAGGTGCGCAAGATGGTGGCCGAATACTTCGAGCAGGAACCGATGACCGACGTGGATCCGGACCTGGTGGTCGCGCACGGGGCGGCGCTTCAGGGCCACGCCCTGGTCATGGCCCGCGCCAAGAAGCGCGTCGCCGCGCCGTCACGGGCCGCCGCGCCGGTGTCCGAAGCTTCCGGCGCAGAGCCGTCCGCCTACGAGCAGGCTCCCCGTTTTCAGCCGAGCGAGCTCGACTGGGTCCTGAAGGAAGAGGCGGCCGAGGAACCGGTCACCAAGGTCGCCGCCCGATCGGTCGGCGTGCCGGCCGAGCCGGAACCCGGGCCGCCGGCCGCGGCACGGGCGGCGGCTCCCATGCCGCCGACCTCGCCGCGAGCGTTTGCACCGGCGCCGCGCGAGCGCCGGGTCACCCCTGCGCCGATCGCGGCCCAGGCTCCCGTCTCCCGCGCGCCCCTGTTGCTGGACGTCACCCCGCGGACCCTGGGGGTGGTAGCGGCCGGTGGATACTGCGAAGAGGTCATCGAGCGCAACTCGGCGGTTCCCACCGAGCAGACACGGATCTTCGCCACCAGCCAGGACGGCCAGACCGAGGTACAGATCCGCATCTACCAGGGCGAGGCGCGCCGCATCGAACAGAACCAGGAACTGGGTGTGATCGATCTGCTCGGGCTGACGCCGGCGCCGCGAGGCAGGGTGCAGATCGAGGTGACCTTCATCATCGACGCCGACGGTATCCTGGGCGTCGGCGCGCGGGACATGGTTACGGGTCAGCAGAAGCGAGCGCGCATCAGCCTGCGCGGGCAGCTCAGCGATGCGGAGGTCGCGAAGCTGCAACAGCGTCACGCCAAGCTCACCTCCGGCGGTTGAAGATGCCCGACGAGCAGCTGGACAGGCTGGACTACTACGCCTTGCTAGGCGTCGCCAGGGACGCGGATAGCGACGAGATCAAGCGCGCCTTTCAGCGCTTTGCGCGCAAGTACCATCCCGATCAGTACCCGGCGCCATCAGCGCTCGCCGAACGGGTGACCCGGATCTACCGGCGCGGTACCGAGGCCTATCGCATTCTCAGCCACGCCGAGTACCGGCCGCTGTATGACCAGGCCCTTAAGAAGGGCGCCCTGCGTTTGGACCCGGGCGAGGCCAGGATGGCCGTACACACCGCGGCGCCGAAGGAACAGCAGTCCGAGGTCGGTACCATGTACATCGACATGCTGGTCCAGGGTGCAGACAAGGCGCTCGAGCGAAACGATCACGATCTGGCCGAGCAGAGCCTGTCGGCCGCGCTGCAGATCGATCCGAAGAACGGTGATTTAGAACGGAAGCTGCAAGAGGTGAAAAAGACTCTGAATGGAAAACGCCGCAGGTAGCTCTCCAAACCCGGCGGGACCCGGTCCGCGTCCCGCTGCCTTCGCGGAAGGCTCGGTGAATGATCGCGAGAAAAAACATCCTCCTCGTCTATCCCCGGTCGACGGTCGCTTCCTTTTCCGACCTGCGTCTGGTTTCGGATATCGTCAACAAGAAAGGCGGCTGGCTGAACGCGGGATTGCCCACCGTTGCCGCGCTGACGCCTTCGCATTTCACCGTCAAAATAGTGGACGAGGACGTCGAGCCCATCGATTTTAACCAGCGCTACGACCTGGTAGGTCTGTCCGGATTCGCCAGTCACCTGGTACGGGCCGGGGAGATCGCCAGGGAGTTTTCCCGGCGTGGCTCGCTCGTCGTCAGCGGCGGGCCCTCGGTGTCGCTGAGCCCGGAGCGCTGGCGGACCTTCTCCGACGTGCTGTTCATCGGGGAGGCGGAGCGTACCTGGCCGCGCTTCCTTCGGGACTACCTCGCCGGTGACTATCGTAGCGAGTACCGGGAGCAGGACATCGTCGATCTCACCACCTCGCCCATACCGGACTACAGCGGTTTCGAACGGTCTCTGGTCAAGCAGTACATCGGCGGGATCGTCCAGTGTAGCCGAGGATGTCCCTTCAATTGCGAGTTCTGCAGCGTTACCGCCTACCTGGGACGCAAGATGCGGTACAAGGAGGTGGAACCCATCCTTCGCGAGCTCGAGCAGCTTTCCGAGATGGGTTTGCGGACCGTATTTCTAGCGGACGACAACTTTTCGGCCGATCGCAAGCGATCGAAAAAGATCCTGAGGGCCATTCGCGACTGGAACCGCAAACAGAAGTACCCGCTCTCGCTCTCCACCCAGGTCTCCCTGGAGATCGCCGAGGACGAGGAGTTCCTGGAGCTGGCGGCCGAGGCCGGGATCAGCAGCTTGAGCATCGGTTTCGAATCCATCAACGAGGAGAGCCTCAAGGAGACCGGCAAGCTGCACAACCTGAGAAAGAGTATGCTGGAGAGCGTCCGCGTCATCGAAGAGCACGGCATCATGCCCCTGGGCAATATGATCGTGGGCTTCGATCACGACGACCTCTCCATTTTCCGGCGGCAGTTCGAATTCTTCCAGCAGGCGGGGATTCCCGGGGTGGCGATCTATATCCTGGAGGCCCGGGACGGCACCGCTCTCAAGCAGCGTCTAATCGAGGAGGGGCGGTATATCGAGGGCCACACGCTCCACGACACGGGTGTGACCATCCTGACGGTGCGTTCCTTCGTTCCGCTGAAGATGAGCGCCGAACAGTTGCAGCAGGGGGCCTACTGGCTCATTTCCAGGCTTCACGATTTGGACAACTTCACAGAGCGCCTGGGAGTATTCGTCGAGAACTACGAGAAGTCGCCCAAGCGAGGCAAGTTGGCCATTCCCCGCCCCCGCCCCGAGTTGGAGGGCCTGAACATGCTCGGCAGGTTGATGAAGTACGTAATGGTCAACGCTGCGACCGACGAGAAGAAGGCCTTTGTAAAGATGCTCGACTGCGCCGCTCATTTCAGCCATCCCCAGAGCTGGAACCTCGTGCTGGCCGCTTTCGTGGGGGTACTGAACGTCCGGCGCATGATGTTCGAAATTAACCCCGACCTGGAGCGGGTCGCCTACCCCTCGTGACCAGGGTCCCCCGTTCACGTGGTCGCGGCGCGTGAGCCCAGGTCGCGGCGGAGGTATAGCCAGAGGCCGAGGGTGACCCAGAAGGCGATGGAGACGAGCGACTGGACGGCGGGTCGGAGGCCGATGGCGGCGGCGGCGGCGGCCGGGCGGGGCCAGAAGGCGACCGATCGGCCGAGGTCGGGAAACGCCAGGCGGATGTGGTCCAGCAGCATTACCAGCAGGGACGGTTCCGATTCGGAATCGCCGAGCATCCGGGCGCCAGCGAATGCGGCCAGGGGAATACCGATCAGGATGGCGCAGGTTTCCATTGCACCGCGGGTCAGGGAAAGTGAGAAGGCGGCCGCCGCCACTAGAAGAAAGGGCAGTAGGAGACAGAGCCAAGCGAAAAGGGCGTTCGAGAGGCTGATCTGGTCCAGCGACCAGGCGGCGAAGCAGTATCCGACGTGCGCGATCAGGGCGCCGGCCGCGAGGAAGAGGGCCAGGGAGGTATACTGGGCGACGGCCAGGGGAAGCCGTCCCACGCCGAGGCAGAGGAAAAAGGCCGTGGTGCCATTGCGGCGCGACTCGGGCGCGAACATCGCGGAAAGGGCGAGCACCGCGAGAATGCCCCAGCGACTGATGGTGAGCTCTGCGATGCGCAGCTTGAGCAGGGCCTGGGCCCGCGAGAGCACCGGTTGTGCCCCGGGAACGAGGTCGGCGGCCGGCGAGGGAACGACGGAGCCGATCCAGTATTCGACGACGAGGGCCGCGACCACCAGCAAGGCCAGCAGCCAGGGGGCCTTGCGGCGGACGAGGTCGCGGATGAATACGCGGAGCAATGTCGGGAAGTGGTCCAGCTTCACTTCTCCGTGCCGGCCGAACCGTCGTCATACTCGCCGGAGCGTTCGGGCCGCTGCTCGCCGATCGCGTCGAGGTAGAATGAAGCCAGGCTGGTGCCAGGCTCGACGCGTCTGGGAAACACCCCGGCCTCCTGCAGGCGGGCGAGCAACTCACGGTCGTCGAGATCGGAGGTCAGCTTCAGAAGGCCTGGGTAACGCGAGCGCTCGAAGGGCAGCGCCTGTCGCTCGAGGGCGACCGCGTCGGCCTCGGAGACGTGTATCTCGCTCCGGCCCTCCGCGCGGGCGCGATCGAGCAAGATTCGCGTCTCGCCCGACACCACGGCGCGGCCGTCCTTGATGACGGCGACATGCGTACAGGCGCTCTCTACCTCGCCCAGCAGGTGCGAGGCGATGAGGGCCGTGCGTTCCCGTTTTCGTAGCTTCTCGAGCAAGCGCTCGAACTCGATCCGCACGGCTGCGTCCAGGCCGGCCGACGGCTCGTCCAGGATCAACAGAGGCGGATCGGCGATCAGGGCGGCCGCGAGCCCGATTCTGCGCGCCTGGCCCCGGCTCAGGGACGCGCAACGGCGATCCAGCAGTGGTTCGATACGGAAGTCGGCGACGATCCGGTCGAGCTCCTTGTTTTGCCTGGCGCCGCGCAAACCTCGCAGTGCACAGACCGCCCGCAGGGTTTGCCGAGCGGTGAGGAAGGGCGGAAGCCGGGTCTCCTCCAGCAGCACGCCGACCCGCTCGCCCTCGAGCTGACGTCCGGAGGTGGTGACGCGGCGCCCGAATCTGACCACCTCTCCTCCGTCCGGGCGCAGCAGTCCCAGCAGGCAGCAGATGGCCGTGGTCTTGCCCGCTCCGTTGGGGCCGAGCAGGCCGAGCAGGTCGCCCCGGCCGACCCGCAGATCGAGGCCTCGAAGCGCGTCTACCGCAGGGCGGAACGGGCGGCGGAACGCCACGCGTACGTCGGCGAAGCTCGCGACCGGCTCTGCGGACATGCTTAGTACTCCGGCTCTTTCTCGGTGGCGCGGTAGACCTTCTGCTCCACGAAAATGCGTACCAATTCCTGGTCCAGGTATCCCGACGCAGCCTCGGTCTCGATGATCTGCAGGGAGCGGTCGAGGGGCAGCGCCTTCTTGTACGGTCTGTCTCGGGCGGTCAGCGCGTCAAATACGTCCGCTATAGCGATGATACGCGATTGCAGCGAGATGTCGGGAGCGGTCGCGCCACGCGGATAGCCGCTGCCGTCCAGCCGCTCGTGGTGCGAGCCGGCGATGACCGGGATGCGCGCCATGGACTTGCCCCAGGGAATGCGCGCCAAAAAACGGTGGGTATGCACAACGTGCGAACGTATTTCGTCAAGCTCGGAGGGGGTCAGCGAACCGCGGCGGGTGCAGAGGGCGGTGACCTCGTCCTCCCCTAGCAGCGGTCGCTGGTTGCCCTCGTGATCCAGGTAGGTTAGCCGAGCCAGCTCGAAGACGCGGGAAAAGTCGCCCTCGCTGAGCACCGTGGGCTCGTTGGCTTTCATCACGATATCCCACAGCTCCTGCAGCTCCGCTTGCCTTCGGCGTAGGTTGAGCTCGATCTCGGCTAGCTCGGACTCGCCGGCTCCTCGTCCGGCGAGCTCCAGCCGTTGCCGCCAGGCGTCCGATTCGGCCTCCTTGGCCGCGTAGGCGACGCGCAGTCGGATGGTCTCCTGCTGGTACGGGTAGAGTTTCTTCGCTTTGACCAACACCTCCTCACGGACGCCGATTTTGCCGAAGTCGTGCAGTAGGCAGGCGTACTCGAGCTCCTGCAGGTCGCGGGGGCCGAAGCGGATCTCCGCGTAGGGACCGCTCTTGATAAGGTCGACCTCGCGGGCTAGGGCGCAGGCCAATACGCTTACGCGTAAGGAGTGCCCGCTGGTGCTCGGATCGCGCTGCTCGATAGCCTGCACGCTGGCGCGGACGAATCCGGCGAATATCCTCTGGATCTCGTCGTAGAGTAGGGCGTTTTCCAGGGCGATGCCGGCCTGCGCCGCGAGCGTGGAGGCCAGCTCTTGGCTGCGCTCATCAAAGGCGATCACCTCTTGCTCGAAGTCCTCGGGGGTTTTGAGCTTGCGTTCCGGGTGCCGCTTTTTGTTGATGAGCTGAACCACGCCTATCACCTCGTCCTGAGCCGAGATGAGCGGCACGGTTAGCATGGAGCGGCAACGGTATCCGAAGCGCTGGTCGAAGCTGCGGTCGAACTCGTAGGAGACGTTCTCGTCCAGCTCGTAGACGTCGGCGACATTGATGGGCGTCTGCATCAGCACGGCGGTGCCGGCCATCGAACGGTTGGAGACCGGCATGACGGACGCTCGGGACTGGAAATCCAGCGAGTCGTTTTGCGACAGCTTGAAGTGCAGTTGGCGTGAAAGAACGTCCTCCCCGCTCCCCTCCACGACGTAGATGCTGCCGGCGTCCGCCCCGGTGATCAGGCGGCTCTTTTCCAGCACCAGCCCCAGTAGCTTGTCCAAATCCCTTTCGCGGGTGATGACCTTGGAGATCTCGATCAAGATGTCGATTAGCTCCGGGCTAGCGTCCACTATGGAACTTCGATCACCCATCTTCGACTTCCGTCTCCTCGACTCGGGAGCCCTCCGACACTTCGCTCTGCCGGATACGCTGCGCCGCCGCGTCTCGCGCGTCGTAAGCCTCGATTACCCGTTGTACCAGGGGGTGACGCACTACATCTAGCTCGGTGAAGGTGCAACAGCGTATCCCCTCGGTGTCCCGCAACAGCTCGACGGCGTCGGCCATACCGCTGCGCACGCCCCGCGGCAAGTCCACCTGCGTGACGTCACCGGTGACCACGGCCTTGGAGCAGGCGCCCAGCCGCGTCAGGAACATCTTCATCTGTGCGACGGTGGTGTTTTGCGCTTCGTCCAGGATCACGAAACAATCGTTTAGCGTACGGCCGCGCATGAAGGCCAGCGGAGCGACCTCGATCAGCCCTCGCTGGATAAGGGAAAAAGCCTTGTCTACGGCCATCATGTCATGCAGCGCGTCGTAGAGCGGCCTCAGGTAGGGGTTGACCTTCTCCGCCATGTCCCCCGGCAAAAATCCCAGCTTTTCTCCCGCTTCTACCGCCGGGCGGGTCAGGATAATGCGGGTGACCCGTCGCTCCTGCAACGCCGACACGGCCATGGCCATGGCCAGGTAGGTCTTGCCGGTACCGGCCGGTCCCACCCCGAATACGATGTCGTGATCGCGGATGGCCTGGATGTAGGCTTTCTGGGCCAGTCCCTTAGGCGAGACGCCGCGCCGGTGCCCCGCAGTGATGACCACGTGCTCGAACAGATCGCGCAGACGCACTTGGGGATGATCTCGCAGAGTGCGGATAGCCTGGGCAAAGTCGATATCGTTGATCGCCACTCCGCGCTGGATCACGTCCCTCAGCTCCTCCAGGACCCGCTGGGCGTGTCGGACCCGGCTCTCCGGCCCCTGCAGGCGAACGGTGTCGCCTCGTAATCCGGCGGTCACGCCCGTCTGCCGGGCCAGTACGGTCAGGCGATCGGCGTTCGGCCCGGTCAGCGCGACCAGCAGCTCGTTGCCCGGCATTTCCACGTCGGCAGAGACGGCCTGCTCGCTGGCGGTGTCGTTGTCGGTATCGATGGCGGCCGGCTCAACCGGGTCCGTCGAGGGCATTCCGGATCGTGACATGTAACGCTGAGGTCAACCGTACCACGGGTTTGGCGGCCGCGCGAGATCGTAGTCAGGCCGGAACCGGGCGCGCGAGATCGTAGTCAGGCCGGAACCGGGCGCGCGTCGGCCCGGTCCTCGTTGCCGATACGGTGCGACTACCTTCCCAGCGCGATCCCCAACCGGTGCCGCAACTCGAAGTACTGCTCCGAGACCCCGTAGCGGAGAAGCTCGCGCACCCGGTCCTTGCCCGGCAGCGCCGAGGCGCCTTCCGGGCTCGCCTCGATCACCGCGCTGGCCAGCTTGAGATCGTTGGACATGGTGAAGCCGATGCGGTCGGCGGTCAGATCCACGCCGGTCACCCAGCGTTTCATGTCCAGCTCCGGGGCGGACTGCAATAGCTTCTGTGTCATGCTGAGTAGGGTATCGCGCTGCGGGCCGGTCAGGTGCTGCTTGATGGCCGCGGTACAGGACTTGACCTGCGGCTCCAGGGTGGCGGGAACCGGGAACTTGGGCGCCACCATGCGGATGGCCGCCATCATCCAGGCCCTGAGCCCCGTGCCCGTGGGCACCATCTGGCGGATGAAGTGGCCCGGCCGGAAGTAGCTCAAGTGGCGGCCCGCGACAAAGGCCAGCGCCTGTTGCGGAGCGTTCGCTCGCGCTCCTTCCCCGATACCGATGGCCGGGGGAGAGGAGAAGAGGAAGGAGAGCCCGCCGGGATCCTGCGGGCGATGGTAGACCTCGGGCAGGTACATCCGGGCCGCGCCGGCGACATGGTCGAGCATGCGACCCATGGCCGTCTGATCGTTCGCCGGTATGGTCCTGAGCTCCGGGGTAACTCCGAAAGCCGCCAGCGGCTGTCCCTGCGAGGCCACCACCGCCGGCAGGATATAGGCGAAGATAGCCGTCAGCTCGGGTTGCTGCATGGGGTGAACGAGCAGGTCGCGCCAGGACTCCTCGGAAATCGGGTTCTTGACCTTGGGGAGTTGGGAGAGCCGGTACTTGCGGTAGAACTTCTCCTCGTCCGGTCCGCTCATGTTGAGGTAGTTCAATACCTGGCATATGCACCAGGACTCGTCCGGCCTCTTGACTTTGGTATACGCCTTGCGCATCGCCCGGTAGGAGTCGACTCGGTAGGGGTCGGCATCCAGCAGCTCGCGATGCACGCGGACGCTCTGCTGGAAGAAGCGCTTGGGCTCCCGGGTGTAAATCTCGGTGAGCATCTCCTTGCGGTTGCGATTGTCCGGGTCCAGCTGCTGGGCCTGCTCGTAGACCGCGATGGCGTCCTCCAGCCTTCCCAACCGGTGCTGCAGGATTTCGCCCAGCGCGTCCATCATCTGTACCGTCTTGGCCTTGGGGGCCGTGTCGTGTACGCGCCCGATCAGCGTCTCGTAGGCGTTGCGCAGCCGCTCCCAGTCCTGGTTCTGGGTCAGGCACTCGACCAGCCCGTTGAAGGCCGCGTCCGAGGCCGGATCGTTGGCCAGCGCTTCCTCGTAGTAGTTGGCCGCCTCGTCGAAACGGCCCAGCTCGTGATGAGCGATAGTGGCCGCCGTGTTGTAGTACTTGGCCAGCTGGGTAGTGTCGTCCACCATCTCCGCGATGCGCAGGATGACCTCGATCAGCCGCGACCAGTCCTGCGTGTCGGAGTAGACCGCCATCAGCTTGGTCAGCAGGTTGCGGTTGTTGGGCTCGAGCTCCAACGCGGTAACGTAGGTCTGCGCAGCCGCCCGGCGGTCGCGGAGCTTCTCCAGGAAGACGTCTCCGGTCTGTACATAGAGTTTGAACGCTTCGCCCTTTTTGATCGCCAGGCGCGAGCGCAGTTGCAGCAACGCGACCACCTCGTTCCATTCGTTCGCCGCCTCGTAGGCTCGGGTGAGCGCCTCAAGCAGGGCGGGATCCTCGGGCTGCAGCTCGCAGGCGCCCTTGAAAGTATCTATCGCGCGCTTGGCCTGCTTGCTGGCCAGCTGTGCTTCGCCCAGGGCCAACAGCAGCCGGGCCTGGCCCGACTCGGGTAGATCCTCGCCGAACTTCTTGTAGATACGGTCGTAGAGCCTCTCGGCATCCCGTGCGTCTCCAAGCTGCATTAGCAGAGAGGCCAACCGCTCGTTTATCTCGAGGTCGTCCGGCGAGAAGTCGCGAGCCCGCTTGTAGACGTCCCGCGCGGCGTCGGTCTTGCCCAGTTTCTGGAAGGTCTCGCCCGCCAGCAGGCAGAGCGTGCTGGCCTCGGCCGGGCGCATCTCGTCCACCCTGCCCAGCACCGACTCGAAGTGCTCGGCCGCCTCCTCGTACTTGTCCTGCTCGAAGTACATGCGGCCCAGCCCCACCGCTGCCTCGGTACAGGTTCCGTCCAGCTCCAGCGCCAGCTCAAAGACTTCGCGCGAACTCTCGTCCTCGCCGAGCTTATCGCGATAGAGGGTGCCCAGCAGCGCCAGCAGCTCGGCCTTGCGGCGGTTGCCATCCGCGATCTCTATCTCGTGCCGCAGCATCTCCACCGTTCCGCGGTAATCGCCGCGTTGTTGGTAGATGCGGCGTAGCGCGTCCGCTGCGTCGGTCGCCGTGTTGTCCAGATCCAGCGCCTTTCGGTAGCGGGCGACCGCCCCTTCCTCGTCACCGACCTGCTCCAGCAGCACGCCGACACGGGTGAAGTAGCCCGACTGCCGGACCGGATCGGTCTCGTGCTCGGCCAGCCGCTCCATGGCTTCGATGGCCGCGGGGACATCGCCGACCGTGCTCTTCAGGCGTGCCACCAGATCCAGCGCCTCGGGCTGCTCGGGGTTGATGGCTAGGATGCGCTCGCAGACCACGATGGCGCGGTCGGGAGCCTCGAGTTCGCCCATCAGTAGCTGGACGCTCTGTAAAAGCAGCTCTACCTTGCGCGCCCGGTCGTCCGTAGCGCGGGCGTGGCGGTCGAGCGTATCGACCATGTCGTCGAAGCGTTGCAGGTGGCGGTAGAGCCGAACCAGCGCGGTGTTCGCCCCCTCGTGGCCCGGGTCGGTCTTGATGACCTTCTCGAAGCTCTCGGCCGCCGCGGCGTAGTCAACGAACTCCTCTTCCAGCAGCAGTCCGATGCGCTCGAGCAGCGCGATGCGCTGCTTTGGCGTAGGCGACAGCTCCACCTGGGTGCGCAGGTTCTCCAGCAAAGCGGGATAGTTGTTGTTACGCGCATAGATGCGCTCCAGCCCCTTGAGCGCGGTCAGGTTCCTGGGCTCCAGCTTGACGGCCTTCTCGTAGGCCGCTTCCGCGCTCTCCAGGTCGTCCAGCCGATCCTCGTACAGCTCGGCGATCACGTTCAGCAGCTCGGCGCCCCGATCATCATCGGCGACCTCGGCTCTCTTCTCCAGCAACTCGACCAGCGCCGGGAAGTTGTTGCGCTCCACGTAGATGTTCTCGGCCACCTCGTTGGCCTGGGGATGGGCCGGATCCTCCTGCAGCACCAGCTGGAAGTGCGCCAGAGCGGTCTCCGGGTCGTTGAGCTTCTCGGCGATGATGGCGGCCGCCTCGGCCCGGAAATCGCGGGCCTGCAAGGGGTTGACCGTGTTCTCGGCGCGCTGGATGAGCACCGCCGCTAGCTCGCTCCAGGATTGGGATACCCGGTACAGATCGATGGTGCCGTCGTAGGCCTCCTCGTTGACCGGATCGATGGCCAGCGCCTGGGAGAAGCAGGGCAGGGCGAAGTCGGGGCGATTCAGCTGCCCAGCATACCAGCCTCCCATTAACACGTAGAGGCGTACCAAATCGGCCATGTCGCGCTCGCGCTGCTCCGCTTTCCAGTCCTCGTCGGGCTCCTCGGGCTGCAGCTCCTCGTCGATGGCGATCTCCTCCGCGGCTTCGTTCGCGCGAGCGGCCGCCTGCTCGGCCGCCGCGGCGCTCTGCCGCGACTGTTCCAGTCCCGCCTCTAGCTCCTTGACCTGCTCCCAGACCTCCGCGGCTTCCTGGGCAGCCTTCTGCGCTTGTTCGTCCGCCAGGTCGGCCGCCTCCACCAGCTGGCTGGCCTCCTCGGCCACAGCTTCCACCTCGGGCGGCAGCTGTTCGGGCATCTCGCCCTCCTCGCCCTCCTCGCCCTCCTCGCCTTTCGGGGCCATCTGCTCGTAGCGCTCCACCGCTTGCTCGGCCGCCTGCCGAGCCTGTTCGGCGAGGTTGTTGCGTTCGGATACCAGAGAGTTCAGCTCCTCGCCCCTGCGCTTCGCCTCCTGCAGCTGCTGCTCCAGAACAGAGATGTTGTGGTTCTCTGCTTCCAGCGCCTGCTGCGCGGCGGCCTGCTGCTGGGCGATCTCCTCCTTGCGGGCCGCCAGCTCGTGCAGCTTAATCTGTTCGGCCATCTGCTCGGAGTCGGCGTCGGGAAAGACCTGCGCGTAGAGCGTTCCGCTCTTTTCGGATAGGGTGCCGAGCGCCTCGACCCAGCGTTCCTGCGAGTAGCCCGCCAGCCGTTCGATGGCCTCGGCCGCCTTCTCGTCGCCGGGTTGCTCGGTCAGCACCTGCAGCCAGGCGGTGAAGGCGTTGTCCGAATCCTGCAGCTTGTCTTCGTAGAGGGCGGCGACTTCGCGCAGGATCGCTGCGCGCGCCTCGGCCGACGATTCCCGCTCCATCCGGTCGAGGAGTAGATCGAGTAAACCCTGCGAATCTCCGCCGGCGCGTTTGCAGCTCTCGATGCCGCTGGTCGCCACGCGGTTTTCCGGGTCGAGCTCCAGCACGCGGCGGTAGGCCTCCTCCGCCCGCGGGACGTCCTCGGCGTCGGTCTCGCAGATCCGGGCAACGCGGAACAGGAGCGAGAGCTTGGTTACCCCTTCCTGCGCGGCCTGCAGCGTCTGCTCCAGCGCCTTGAGCAGCTCGTCCCACGATCCCGATTGGCGCGCCAGCTCCTCTAGCTCGTTCGCCCTCTGCTCGTTCTCCGGATCGGTCAGCAGCGCTTCGGCCAGCTTGTCGAAGGCCACCTGGTCCAGGGGTACCTTGCGCCGCACGGGCTCGCCCGCATCCTGGACGGCTTCCAGCAGCTCCTGGGTGCTCTGGAAGCGGGCAGCCGGCTCCTTGGCCAGGGCGTGTAGTATCAGCTCGTCGATCTCCGGCGAGACCCAGCCGCGCCTGGCATAGCTCGAGGGGCTTTCCGGTACGGCCGAGAGGTGCTGGGCGATGACGTCGATGGTGCTCTCCCCCTCGAAGGGAGGCCTGCCGGCGACCGTTTCGTACATCAATACGCCCATGGCGTAGATGTCGCTGCGCGGGTCGAGCTCGGCCCCGCGCGCTTGCTCGGGCGCGATGGCCTTGGCCGTGCCCAACACCGAGAATAGTCCGCTCGAGTGCACGTCGATCGTCGCCGGTGAGAGCAGTCGGGTCGCGCACGGGTCCACCAGCATGCCGCGGGCCTCGCCCCGGGTACCGTCGGGTCGCGTCTCGCGGATGATAAAGACGTTCTCGGTCTTGACGTTTCCGTGCACCATGCCGTGCTCATGGAGCGTCCGCAGCGCTTCCAGCACGTCGCAGAACACCGGTCTGGCCTCGTTGAAGTGCATACAACCGGTCTGCTTGATGCGGGCCGCGAGCGTCTGTCCGTTCAGGTAGGGCTGAGCTACCCAGGGACGCGCGTCTTCCGTCTCCCCCACGTCCACCACCCGGGCCAGCGAGTTGCCGCTCAGCGACTGCATCACGCGCGAGGCGGTCTTGAAGCGCTGCACGGCCGAGCGGTCGCGGGCGAACTGGGGCCGGAATACCTTGACTGCCACCCGGGCCGCGTCCGCCTTGCCGGCGTCGGATCGGTCGGCTTCGGCGTCCGGTTCGGGCTCGGCCAGGTAGACCACGCCCAGACCGCCCTCGCCGAGCTTCTTGAGAATGCGCGCCGATCCGACCGCGGTACCGGGGGCTATCTCGCCGTCGGGCGCGATGGACAGGACGTTCTTTAGTCGATCGTCTGCGCGCCCCGACGATGAGAGGACCATGGCATCCCCCAGCGCCTGCAGCGCGTCGTCATTTATGCAGCGCTCTACCAGAGAACGCGCGAAGCTTCCCTTACTCGACGTACCCCCGACCTCTTCCGGGTCCAGCCCCAGCAGCTTGGTGCTGAGGCGCTTCATCTCGTCCAGGTCGAAGAGACGTTCCAGCTCTGCTCGCAAGAAATCGTTCAGCGATACCATAGAACATACCCTCGGGTTATTACGGCGCCGATATCACTACGCGCGCTCGCTCGGGCACCGGATCGGTGCTTCCGGACCCACAGCGAGCGGGTCCCGGGACCGGTGGAGCGCAGTATTATATTGAGGCTGCTGTGCAAAATCTACACCTGTCGACAATTATCGTTTCCAACGCCAGCCTTGCTGGAGAGCGGTCACGAGCCGGCCCCGGTCCGTATCCGCCGGTTTCTACTCTGTCTTCGAACCTGTCGAGTCCACGGAGATCAGAGGGTTATTTGCCATTCTCAGGTACATCTTCGCGGACTTGTTCTCCGGATCGAGCTTGATCACCTCTTGCCACTGCTCGATCGCCTCCTCGGTATGGCCGAGTATCAGCAGTACCACTCCCAGCGCGATCCGCGCCGGGATGTAGCCGGGCTTGACCTTGACCGCTTCTTCCAGCTCCAGACGCGCTGCTACCGGCTCTCCCCACTGCCGGTAGACGTTGGCCAGCTTGAGCCTTAAATCTGCAAAATGTGGACAGAGATTGATCGCTTTGCGCAACTCCTGGACCGATTCGCTCAGCAGACCGACATCCAGGTAGGCCTGGGCCACCTCCGCGTGCAGATTGGCGATCTTCCCCTGGGCGAACGGTTCGACGTTCTGAGGGCCGCCGGTCAGATCGACCATGTCCCTGTAGATCTTCTGCGCTTCCTCGTAGAGCTTCAGATCGTTGTAAGTGACCACCAGGTTGAGCGCGGCCTCGGTGTAGCGAGGATTCAGCGCCAAAGCCCGCTCGAAGCTCTCACGGGCTGCGGTCAGGCGCCCGCGGTCGTGGTGGATAACCCCCATCATATTGTGAACGTCCGCGAACCGGTTCGAGTAGCTCAGGACCTTGACGAAAAGCTGCTCCGCCTGGTCGAACTCGCGCTTGTCATAGTGCTCCCGACCCTGGGCGATCCACTGCTTTATCCGTTCGTCCATCGTTATTGCAGCCTATCGCGCCAGGCTGTAAAGGATCAACCGTATCCTTTCAGATGGCGCCTTTTTGGGCGTTTCCGGCCCGCGCGCCATGGGCGGAAGGGGGCGGGCGCAAGGCCCGCCCTACGGCCACGGTCACCGCGTAGTGGAAGGGCTTGGCCCTCCCTTTCTGGCGGGCGCAAGGCCCGGCCCTACGGCTTCACGTTCCCAGCCTGGAACGTGCCTCTTCCGCGTGCTCGGAAGCCGGAAAGCGCTTGATCAGCTCCCGGAAGGTCTTATTCGCCTTTTTTCGGTCCTCTAGCTCCAGGTAGATGTCCCCGAGCAGGAGCATGGCTTCGGGCTCCACGCTGCTCTCAGGATAGGAGCTGAGCAACGTGCGCAGCCTGCCCTGGGCGGCCAGCAGCTTGTCCCGGTCCAGGTAGAACCTGGCGGCGTACAGCTCGTGCTTGGCCAGCAGCTCCAGCGCGTCCCGGGCCAGCTTCTTGGCGCGGGGCAAATGCGGGTCGTCCGGATAGTCGACGATAAAGCGACGCAGCTGCTGAAGCGCATTCTGTGCGGGCATCTGGTCGCGTTCGTACGAGGGCGGCGCCAGCAGCCAGTCCCCCGGGATCTGCTCGCAGTAGGCCTCGGCAACCCGGAACCTGGCATAGGGCACCTCCACGTGGGAGGGGCGCTGGCGGACGAAGCGTTGATATGCCTGGATGGCTTCCGGGTACTTGCCGTCTGCAAACATGCAGTCCGCCAGCCTGAGCTCGGCCAGCGCGGAGAACCTGCTATAGGGGTAGTCGCTGCGTACCTTGCGAAAGGTGGGCTCGGCATCCAGGCAGTTGCCCCCGTAGAAGTCTTCCAGCCCCTCGGCGTAGAGGCTCTCGGCCGCGTCCGCGTAGCGGAGACGGGCGTTCCGGTCGCCGCCGCATCCCGCGGCGGTTAGGACGGGAAGTAGCAGCAAAAGAAATAGGAGCGATTCCGGTAGGGCCCGATCGAGCACGTCATGCGTGTACTTCAGAGCCGGCAGCGGCGCAACCCGCTCTCATGGTCGGAACTGGGCGCGCACGGGGGTTGCCACCGGTGCGGAATTGAAGAAATTCGTTCTCTGGGGCGTTTTCTTTTGAGTACGGGTATGCTCACCATCCACAGGTCCGGTGAAGACCGGAGCAAGGCAAGGGGATAACCGTGGTACGTAAAATATGTTCAGCATTGGTGCTGGTTATGGCCGCGGGGACCGCGTCGGCTCAGGAGACCGAGCTGAAGGAGCTACGGGCTCGGGCCAAGTCCGCGCCGCGAGACGCCGAGGTACAGGCGAAGCTGGGTTTCGCCTATCTGGCGGCCGGCCGGTGGGACAGGGCCGAGCGCCAGCTGAAAGCGACCGCGCGCCTGAAACGCAACTCGCCCGAGGCCCTCTACGACGTGATCCGGGTCAAGCTGGCCAAGGGCGACCACAGGCCCGCGCGAGCCGCCTGCTTCAAGTTTTCCAAGGATCATCCCGACCACATCCTGGCCGACGTCTGCATGGCCCGAGCCTTTCTGGTCTGGCGCCGCGCCTCGCTCGCTTTACCCTACCTGGAGAAGGTACTGCAGAAAGACGCCGGCAACCTGGAGGGGTTGCTGGCGCTCGGCGACGCGCACCGCATGAGCGGGCAGAGAGAGAAGAGCGAGAAGGCCTACAAGCGCGCGCTGGCGGTGGCACCCGATGATGCGCGGGTTCACCTGGGGCTGGGCCGCCTGTACACGGTATTCCAGGCGCCAGACCGAGCCCGCGAATCGCTGCGTACCGCGTTGGCCAAGAACCCCGCCTCGCCCGAGATCCAGCTGGAGCTGGCCAAGCTCGTCAAGGGCGAGGAGCGACTGAAGCTGCTCCAGCAAGCCGTGGCGGGACGTCCGGGGTGGGACGACGCCACCGTTCTTCTGGCCGATTCGTACCTACTGGCCGGCAAGGCAAAGGAGGCGGAATCGCTGGCGGCAGCAGTCCTGAAACAGGCCGGGAAACGGGCGGACGCCCACTCCGTGGTGGGGCGCGCCCGGTTCGCGCTTGGCGATTTCAAGGGCGCGGAGGAGGCGCTGAAGCGGGTACTGGAGTTGGTTCCCAATGACTACGAGGCCGCGCTGGCGCTGGCGGCGATCTACGGTGAGACCGAGCGGCCCGACGATGCTCTGGAGCAGTATCGCAAGAGCGCCGACCTCGATCCCAACGATACGCGCGCGCTGCTCGACGCCGGGCGCCTGGCCATGAAGATCAGGCGCAGGGCTGTGGCCGCCGGATTCCTGCAGCGGGCGCTGGCCAGGCAACCGAACAACGCGGTGGTGCTCTCTTTGCTCGGCGAGGTAACGGCCGCGCGCGGCGACAAGGAAAAGGCGCGCGAGTACTACGAGCGGGCGCTGAAGGGGGAGGGCGAGATCGACCGCGACAAGGTCAAGCAGGCGTTACGGCGGCTGCGCTGAAGCTTCAGCGGCCGATTTCTGATATAACCCGTCGTCATGCGTACGGAGCTGGCGCGGATATTCCAGATAGAGGCCGCCCATTCGTTGCCCAACGTTCCCGAGGGGCACAAGTGCCGGCGGCTGCACGGCCACAGCTTTCGGATCACGGTGCGCATCAGCGGGCCGGTCGACGAGCGGACGGGATGGATCGTGGACTTCGCCGAGATCAAGCGGGCATGGCAGCCGTTGCACGACGCGCTGGATCACCGCTACCTGAACGAGGTCGCCGGCCTACAGAACCCCACCAGCGAGGTGCTCGCGCGCTGGATCCTGGAGCGTTTCCAGGTGCCAGGGGTGAGCGTCCGATCGGTGACGGTCGCCGAGACCTGCACGGCCGAGTGCACCGTGTATGCCGGCGACGATTAGCACCCAATTCGAAAATCCTCCCGTCGTCTTTCGGGCGGGGCGCCACGATCTGCGACCTCGCCTCACGCTGGAAAATGCCCCACATTTCCTCGGTTCGCCGAGGCCGCATCTCATGACGCCACGCTCCGAAATACTCGGTCCGGATTTTCGAAATGGGTTCTAGCGGCAGGGCGTTGAGCTCGGGCCGCGGCGCGGCTATGGGGCTTTTGACACTGGGGATGCTGGGCGGGGTGCAGTTGCACCAGGCCCTCGGCCCCGAGGAGCGGCGTTACCGGACCTGGCAGCGCTGGATGAAGAGCTGGACGCGGGTGCTGCTGGCGCTTTTCGGCGTACGCGTCGTGGTCGTTGGCTCACCGCCGCCGCCGCCATCCGGCGCCCGCCTGGTGGTATCCAACCATCGCTCGCCGCTCGACATCGCGTTGCTTCTCACCCACTTCGGCGGTCACGTGCTCAGCCGGCACGATCTGGCCGGCTGGCCCATCCTGGGGGTGGCCGCGCGCAAGTCCGATACCATCTTCGTCGACCGTTCGGACCCCTACAGCGGCATCTCGGCCATCCGTCAGGTCCGATCGAGACTAAAGGAGTCAAAGACCGTGATCGTCTTTCCCGAGGGCACCACCTTCGAGGGCGACCGGGTCCGCGAGTTCCAGGCCGGGGCCTTTGCCGCCGCACGCGGGACCGGGGCCGAGCTGTTTCCGGTCGGCGTCGCCTACCAGGTGGGAAGCGAGTTCGTGGACGAGACCTTCCTGCAGCACCTCGACCGGGTGGCCTCGCGTCCGGTCACGCGGATGGCGGTGGCATTCGGCGCGGGGTGCCCGGCGTCGGACCCGGCGGCGCGCATGGCGGAGCTTATGCAGGAGCGGGTGCAGGAGCTGGTGTATCGAGCGCGCCGGGCGCTTTGACCGAAATATGAATATGTGAATATGCGGAATATGGGGACGAATATGGGGACGTACCCAACTTAAGAATATGAGAATATGGGAATATGGGGACGGGGAATATGGGGACGAATATGGCGAATATGGGGACGTACCCAACTTAAACAACTTCCCCCTCCACGGAATATGGGGACGTACCCAACTTAAACAACTTCCCCCTCCACGAAAACATGAACACATGGGGAACACACGGGAAATATGGGGACGAACATGGGTACGTCCCCATCGTCCACACGGGAAGTTGTTTAAGTTGGGTACGTCCCCATTGCCCTTGCTTGGCGGACGCGGG
>CAYVFC010000090.1:0-33697 GCA_964450715.1 uncultured Sandaracinaceae bacterium
CGTGAGCCGCCCCAGTCGCGAGTTTCTGCGCCTTTCGCGCAAGAACTCCGCCGTGAGCCGCCCCAGTCACGAGTTTCTGCGCCTTTCGCGCAAGAACTCCGCCGTGAGCCGCCCCAGTCACGAGTTTCTGCGCCTCTCGCGCAAGAACTCCGCCGTGGGACGCCTCAGTCGCGAGTTTCTGCGCCTCTCGCGCAAGAACTTCGCCGTGAGCCGCCCCAGTCGCGAGTTTCTGCGCCTTTCGCGCAAGAACTCCGCCGTGGGAAGCCTCAGTCGCGAGTTTCTGCGCCTTTCGCGCAAGAACTCCGCCGTGGGAAGCCCCAGTCGCGAGTTTCTGCGCATGTCGCTGAGCGCCACGGCTTTTTACTGGTCACGAAGAATCGCGTTGGCCGCCGTTGAGCTGCCTTTCGCGCTGATGGAAAACGACGAGCGCAAGGTTGACGAGGCGGCCCTGCAGCCGGGCGGGTATTCGGAATATCCGATGGACCCACGGATCAGATGTATCGAATCATGAGGACAAGCCCCGCCCCTACTACGACGACCCCGTCGATCCGGTAAGGGGTTGCCGGCAATCCTACCCGGCCGCGGGCACCGGCCAGACCTCCTTGCCGCCGGCGAACGAGGCGGTGAAGACCAGGGCCGAATCGGTGCTCTCCTGCACGTTGGGAAGCGCTACGCCGGCCAGGTTGCCGAAGCCGGGGGGTACATGGAAGACGAAGTCCAGCGCCCCGGTCCTCCCACCGACTACCTCGTCGATGTACCGCTGTACGCCCTCGGGATCGGGCTCGTGGATCAGGGGGCCGGCGTAATGCCCGCCGTTCTGCGTGAGGTCCGCGTGGTACAGGGCCATGCCATACATGCTGGGGAAAACCGCCTTGAAGGGGTAGCCGTTGCCGAACAGCGTCGCTCCCAGCCTGCTGAAGGCGGCGGTCTGGTAACTGGGCCACTTGCCCTTGCCAAAGGTGAGCGAGGGCATGAAGGGATCGGGCATCTCCAGCCCGAGCTCGGACATCAGCTTGGCCACCACCAGCACCCCGTCCCGGAAGCTCTCCTTGAATAGCTCGTCGCCCGCCGCGTTGTAGGCCGCCGAGGAGAGCTTCAACATCTGCGCGGACAGCTTGAAATATCCCTGCAAGGCGCCGTGCTTCTCCGAGCCCGTACAGGCGACCAGGTCGGCGGCGATGTGCAAGGTGGCGTCCCAGGCGCCCTGGCGGCCGCTCTGCTCGTAACCAAAGGCCCCGGCCCCGGTCTCGTCATACGCCGCCAGCAGCTCGTCCTTCATCCTGGAGCCGGTGAGACGGTCCACGGCCTCGAGATAGCTCAAGCAGGTGCGCTGCAGATCCCAGGGCATCTTGAAGGCGTCGAAGTAGACCGTATCGGTTACGAGGTCCTGGAAGGCCCCGTCGCGCACCAGGCCCAGGTGACCCTGGACCGACACCAGCCGGGAGCCGGTCACGGCATCTGCCCCCACCACGTGGTACTCGCGGCTGCCGATCCCTCTTTGCTCCGCGTAACCAAAGGTGATGTCCCTGGCCAGCGGGCAGTCGTAGCCCTGATGGGTGACGATGTTGGGACCTTCCACGGTGGGGACGGGCACCCGCTGGGGAAAGCGGCCGCCGTTGCCGTCCCCGAGCCCCGCCTTCTCGGCCTCCTCGATACCCACGTTGCTGAACACGTAGCGGGCGCAGAGCAGATCCGCGGCCACCGGGTCGAGCCCGGCCACAGCGATACCCTCGGCCACCTTGACCTGGGGCTCCCGGATCACGCCCTGGTGGTCAAGGTTCCGCGCCTCGATACCGTCCGACACGTGGATGGCGAAGATGTCCTGCTCCACCACCGCCTTGATGATGTCGACCATGGTGCCGGGCATGCCGGCCGTTTTCCTCACCACCGGATTGCCCTCGGCGTCCCTGCGGGGAAGACAGGTGCGCGGATCGATCTCGGCCGTCCAGACCGCGTGCGGGATCCGCGCCTTCATGCCCGTCACCGGTCCGTCGGGCGCCGCGTACTGCCAGGCCGGGCTCGAACCGTCGGTCGAGTGCATGGGGTACAGCCCGATGCCGAGGTTCTTGATGATGTTGGTGAACAGCGCGATGGCGTGAACCTTGAGCTTGGGCACGTTGACCAGGATGCATCCCGGGTAGTCGACCCGATCCGCGGCGTCGGCGGGATCGCCGCCCACGACGGCCTTGTGCAGGGTGATGGAGCGGAAGTTGGCGCCGTCGCTCACCGGGACCACCCGCCCCCGCGAAGGGTCGGCCGCGATGCGGTTGAGGTCGTAGACCATCAGGCGGTTGCCGGCCCGGCCGGGCGGCAGGTAGATGCCCTCGACGCTCTCCCGGAAGCCGTTCATGGGATCGTCGTCCGCGTCGCGGGAGCCGGACTCGGCCAGGTATTTACGGGCGAAGTAGAAGCCCCACCCGCCGTACAGCTCTGCTGACCGCCCCTCCATCACCGCCTCGGTGGTCACCCTCGCCGACCCCGGCGCCAGCAAGGAGAGGTTGCCGGCGGCGGCGGTCGTGGCGGTGGCCGCCTCGCCCAGAGACATCTGATGGTAGCGAACGTCCAGCCGGTCGTGGAACCAGCGCATCAGCGCCGCCACGAAGGGCCACTCGGTGCAGGTGTAGCTGCCCGAGGCCGGAGCGTGGGTCTGGGGATCGATACAGAGAGGCATGACCAGGTTGGGCTTGAAAAGCAGCTTCTGCCCCCGGGAGAGCCTCTGCGCCACCGTCTCGCCGAAACCGGTCTCCGCGTTCAACGGCCCCAGCGCCAGGTCCAGCTTCTCGTATGTATAATCTATTCTGGAACTAATCTCGTGCCACGGCTCCTCGCCCGCTCCGTCGAGGTACTGCTTCAGCAGCTCTCCCACCCCGATATACGAGCGCAGGGGATCCATGCGGACCACGCCCACGGGCTGCCCGCCGCGGTCCGGACGGATCTTTCCCAGCGGCGTCTCAATGGTTTCTAGATCGGCGTCGCTCATCTTCCCCTTCCTTTCCCTGGGACGAATCGCTCTGTTCTATCACGGATTGCACAGGAGATAGACGTCGCCCTCGGTGAGCGCGGTCTCGGGTCGGAGCAGCCGGTGGCCCGGCGGCGGCATGTTCCCGCCGCTGACCTGCTGGCAGGCCTCGGCCAGGCGCATCTGCCTGACGCGCGAACTGTACTTGCCCCACTCGGAAAAGTTGAGATGTCCCCTGCCCTGCTTGACGTGCTCGGCTATGATCCAGGAGACCGGCGAGATCCGGGAGTACCAGGGCCAGCGGGTCCGGTGCGAATGGCAGTCGTAACAGGCGCGTTCTACCAGCGATAGCAGCTCCGGGGAGGGCTCGGCCACGCTCTCGAAGTTGACGGCGAAGTCCTCCGCAGGGTTCTCCCGGCGGGGCTGTACCAGCTGCAGCCCCCCCACCGTAGCGCCCACAACCAGCAGCAACAGCGCGGCGCGCCACGGTCGGGATCTGGAAACGGCCATCTCCGTCCCCCCTTGTCCTCAGAGGGATTCGACGATGAAAGCGTGGGCCGGGCCGCCGCTGGCGCACAGCGAGGCACAGCCGCGCTTGACACCGCGCCGCTTCATCTCGTTGATCAGGGTCAAAATGATGCGGGCGCCGGTCGCTCCCACCGGATGCCCGAGCGCGATGCCAGAGCCCACGCCATTCAAACGATCCAGGTCCACCTTGAGCTCCCGGTTCACACCCAGCACCTGGGCGGCGAATGCCTCGTTGAACTCGAAGTAGTCGATCTGCTTCTGCTCGAGCCTGGCGAACTTGAGCGCGTTACGCACCGCGTTGACCACGCCCATACCCATGACGCGGGGCTCCACCCCACCCGGAGCCGACGCCACCACCCGCGCCAGCGGTTGGATTCCCTTTTTCTTCGCCGCCTCTGCGTCCATCATGATCAGAGCCGAGCCGCCGTCATTCAGGCTGGAAGCGTTGCCGGCGGTGACCGTACCGTCCTTCTTGAAGGCCGGGCGCAGCTTGCCGAGCTTCTCCAGCGAGGTGTCGGCCATGGGGTGCTCGTCGGTGTCGAAGACGACCGTTCCCTTGCGGGTCTTGACCTCGACCGGGACGATCTCGTCCTTGAACCAGCCCTTCTCGATGGCCTTGACCGCGCGCTGGTGGCTCATCAGCGCGAACTCGTCCTGCTCCTGGCGGGTGATGCCGTACTGCTCGGCGATATTCTCGGCCGTCACCCCCATGTGGTAGCCCACGAACTCGCAGACCAGGCCGCCCTTCATCAGTCCGTCCGCGATCTGCTCGCCGTTGCCCAGCCGGTAGCCCTTGCGCGCGCCGTAGAGGATGTAGGGCGTGTTGGTCATGCTCTCGACGCCCACCGCGGCGCCCACCTCGGTCTTGCCCAGCATGATGTCCTGGGCTACCAGCTCGGCGGCGCGCATGGAGGAAGCGCACTGCTGGTGAACGGTGAAGGCCGCTGACTCCACGGCCAGGCCGGACTTCAAGGCGATATGCCGCGCGCTGTTACCGGCCGAGGAGGCCTGGTTACAATGCCCGGCGATGACCTGCTGGACCTCGGTAGCCGCGATGCCCGCCTTATCGATGGCCCCCTTCAGCGCCACCACCCCCAGGTCGATTGGGTCGAAGCTCTCCAGCGCCCCGTTGAAGTTGCCGATGGCCGTTCTGGCTCCCGCCACTATCACGACGTCTTTCATCTTTCGCTCTCCCTTCGAAAATCGTGTTGCCGCTTCCCCGGCCATGGCACGGCCGGTCGCGGTTGGCTTGCCCTCGGCTCGCGGTGCGGGCTGGTTTTTTTCTAGAAGAAATGGCGTCGATCGGCAACGAGTGGCGGCCGGAATTCGGCCGCGGACCCGGGTACAGCTCGGCGATGTCCGAGGCCCCGATCCACCCGGATCCCTCGAGTTGCAGACCCGTCGTTTCCAACAAACCTGGCCGGTCTTACCCGTCCTCCGGGCCCCGGGCATAAGCGTAGACCCTTTTGTACGTCTAGCCTTTTCTGCTAATCAATTACCGACTATATTAGTCGGATATATCCTCTGCTCTCCGCGAAGGGGGGCGAAGCTCGAATAGGAAGGAAGGTAGAAATGCTCGGTCCGGTACGATTACTGGGTGGAATGCTTCTTACCGTCGCGATGAGCACCGGTCTGGTCGGTTGCGGTGAGGACGAGGAGTGCAGCGAGTGCGCCGGATGCGACTCGGGAAGCTGCGAAGAGCCTTCGCAGCCCGATGCCGGAACGCCCGGCGATGCCGCCACCGGGGAGGTCGTCCAGGTCACCGCCGAGCTGGTGGGCAAGCTGCTCTATCACGATACCAACCTGTCCAATCCGCCCGGGCAGTCCTGCGCCTCCTGTCACTCGCCGGACACGGGCTTCTCGGAACCGCACGCCGAGTTCCCGGTCTCCCAGGGCGCCAACCCCAACCTCTTCGGCAACCGCAACTCGCCCTCGGCCGCCTACGCGGCCTTCAGCCCCGACTTCCACCTGGACGAGCAAGAGGGGATCTACGTGGGAGGCCAGTTCTGGGACGGCCGCGCCAAGGATCTGGAGGAGCAGGCCAAGGGCCCCTTCCTGAACCCGTTGGAGATGGGCATGGAGGACGAGGCGGCCGTGATCGACGCCATCCGTGCCTCGAGCTACGCCGACCTGTTCGCACGGCTCTTTGGCGAGGATATCTGGGATGACACCACGGCCGCCTATGACGCGGTGGCGAGCGCCATTGCCGAGTTCGAGCGCTCGGACGAGGTCAACCGCTTCACCTCCAAGTACGACTACTACCTGGCCGGAAAGGTGAGCCTTACCGCACAGGAGCAGCGTGGGCTGGCCGCCTTCGACGACGAGACCCGCGGCAACTGCGCGGCCTGTCACCCCTCGACGGCGGCCGAGGACGGAACCCCTCCCCTGTTCACGGATTTCACCTATGACAACCTGGGCGTGCCGCGTAATGCCGACAACCCGTTCTACGCCCTGAGCGCCGAGCACAACCCGGACGGCGAGGACTTCGTCGACCTGGGTCTGGGAGGCGAGCTGGATGACGCCAGCCTCAACGGGCTGATGAAGGTGCCCACGCTGCGCAACGTCGGCCTGACCGCGCCCTACATGCACAACGGCGTCTTCGCCACGCTGGAGGAAGTGGTGCGGTTCTACTCTACCCGCGACGTGGGAATGGATGACGGCACCCCCTGGCCCGAGCCCGAGGTAGCCGAGAACGTAAACGACGAGGAGCTCGGCGACCTGGGCCTGACCGAGCAGGAAATCGAAGACATCGTCGCCTTCATGCTCACGCTGACCGACGGCTACGTGCCCCCCGGAGGCTGGTAGAGTCGAACCGTCAACGCCAGGCTTGCACGATGCGCGTGGCCCCCGGCGGGACCTCGATTCCCGTCCGGTCGGCGAGGGCGCTGGCGTCTTTCACGCTCGCGCTGGCAAATCCCAGCTCACGCAAGGTCTGTTCGACCCGGGAAGCGTCGTCGAAATGCTCGTGTATGGCGCCCCGGGTGAAGACCGACAGCGCCCGGGTGAAGAGGCGCGCGCCCTTGACCCGGCTGTAGTCGTCCAAGACGTGCAGGTCGCTCAGGTACAGGCCCTGGGGAAAGCCTGACAGCACCTCGGCGAAACGGCGCCACATCGCCACCACGCTCGGGGTGTCGATATAGGGCAGCAAGCCCTCGGTGATGATGGCGGTGCCCCGCGACCGGTCGAAGTGGCGGTCGCAAACCGCGCGCAGGTCATCTTCCGAGAGCGCGTCCAGCGCCACCACCCGGTGCTCTCCCGGCAGCTCGGGTGCGCGACGCAGCATCTCGGTCTTTCTATCCGCCATGCCCGGCAGATCCCCCTCCACGTAGAGCAGATCCCGGTCGCGATAACGCGAGGAGAATGTGCGTCCTCTCGGAGAGAGGCCCGCCGCTATCTCGAGTACCTGGCCCACTTCACCGGCCTCGATGGCGGCGGTGAGCATCTGATCGATGGCGGTATGCCGGGCCAGGAGCATACGTTCCAACGAACCGGCCCCCACGACGCCAGCGGCGGAGTTCAGCGGCGCCAGCAACCCGTAGAGAAAGGCGCCGCCTCGGGTGGTCAACGCCGCGTCCGAGAGGCCGGCGCGGTACCAGACGTAGCCGGTATAGTGCGCGGTGGGGCTGATGCGGGCGTCCGAAGCCGACATGGAGCCGCACTATAACCGGCGCTCTACTCCTCGACCAGCTCTTCCGACAGCGTGTCGGTGACGTCGGTAGTCTCCTCGGTGAAGTCCTCGGGCTTGGCCGGAGGTGTTTGCGAGGGTACGACCGATGTGCGACCTCCCAGCTCCACCCGGGGCTGCTTGGCGGCGAAGCGCTCGGCCAGCACGATGGCCCGCGGGGCATTCAGACCGAAGAACACGCCGCGCGTGGCTTCCTGCCCGCTGACCTCGAGCACCCGGAAGCCGATCTGGCGCATGAGAAAGCCCAACTCGTGCAGGGAGTAGAGACGGACCGAGTACTCGGTGTCCGACTGCCGCCCGTCCTCGTGCATCATGGTTCGCTTCACGTGCAGGCGCGAGGTGAAATAGTTGAACTCGCTCTCCTCCATGCAGACGCAGCCCTCGCCCTGGAACCAGATCAGGTTGGGTTGCGAGCGGATGGCGAAATCCCTGTTGACCACGTCGATTAACAGCCGCCCTCCGGGTCTGAGAGCGTCGCGCAGCCTGCCTAGCACGTCGCGGTTCGACTCCTCGTCGAAGAAACCGAAGGTCGTGCCGATACAGATAACGCCGTCGAACGAGCCGTCGAACTCGATCTTGCGGATGTCGGCGTGAAGGAAATTGATCTTGAGGCCCCGGTACTGGGCCTGCTCAGCGGCCCGCGTGATCATGGGCAACGAGAGGTCGAGGCCTACCACCAAGTAGCCGCGCACGGTGAGCTCCAGGGCGTGAAGCCCGAGCCCGCATCCCACATCCAGTATGGTGGAGCCCTGCGCTAACCCCAGGCTGGCCTCGACGAAATCGCACTGCCTCTTGATCTGGTCGTGCGTGAGAGGCATCACGCTGCGCAGGTAGTCGTCGGTGAAAAAACGCTCCCACCAAGGCCTAGGCCCCTTGGCCGCGCGGGGCGTTCGCCGATTTTCCGCCTGCCTGTCACCCCTGACCGCCTCGGCCGGCGGATTAGTGGCCGGCGCGCGCTGGGGCGGGGCGGGAATGTGCTGGCTCGGGCTCGTAGGAGGAGGAGGAGGCGTACCGCTCGCCCGTCGTAAACGCGGATCGGGCGGCGAAGGCGGTGGCGGGTGCGGCTGAGCAGCGGTCGAACCGGCCTCGCCCTCAGGCGGGGGCGGCGGTGGCGGGGGCGGCTGAGCAGCGGTCGAGCCGGTCTCGCCCTCAGGCGGGGGCGGCGCTGGCGGGTGCGGTTGAGCAGCGGTCGAGCCGGCCTCGCCCTCAGGCGGGGGCGGCGCTGGCGGGTGCGACTGAGCAGCGATCGAGCCGGCCTCGTCCTCAGGCGGGGACGGCGCTGGCGGGTGCGACTGAGCAGCGATCGAGCCGGCCTCGCCCTCAGGCGGGGACGGCGCTGGCGGGTGCGGTTGAGCAGCGGTCGAACCGGCCTCGTCCTCAGGCGGGGACGGCGCTGGCGGGTGCGGCTGAGCAGCGGTCGAGCCGGCCTCGCCCGAAGGAGGTGGCGGTAGGGGCGTGGGGCGAGCTGGAGGCGCAGGCACCCGGTTGGCGACCTCCTCCTCGTCCAGTTCTATCTCCTCCGCCTCTCCGGACTCCCTCTCTGCAGCTACTTCTAACTCTATATCCTGTTCGAGGTCCTCAACACCGGACTCACCGTCGAGGTATTCTCGCACCTCGACCTCTTCTTCCGGGCCTTCCGGCTCCTCCACGGGCTCGGCTGGGCTCTCGGGGAGGCGCTCGGGCGCGGCCTCGGACGCGACCGCTTCGTCGCTCTGCGCCTCGATCCCGGTACCCTCGCGCGCGGCCTCGCCCGGCTCTTCGCCTGCCGCGGGCGCGCCTTCCACCGTCGCTGCCGCCGGCTCCTGGGCCGACTCGGCGGCCGTTTCCCCGGGGGGCGGTTCGGACGCCACGCCGACAACTCTGGCGCGGCTCATGACGACCGCCCCGGACGCCGGCGGCTTGCTCGAACGCTCGACCGGCGACGGTCGGGTCGCGTCGGGCGGAGAGCTCGACCGGTCTTCGGGTACGGGAGCTCCCTCTGCGTCCGCTCGCCGAGGTCTGGCCTCGTCGCTATCCGGCTGACCGGCGACGGTCTCGTCTGCCGGAGCGTCTTTTAGGCCCGCGTCCGCAACCGATTCTTGTGGGGCTTGCTCCTGTTCAGCGCCCGGCGATTCCCCGTGCGCCTCGCTTTCGGCCTTGGGGGAATCGACGGGGGGCGCCGAAGGCCGGTCCGACGGTATCGGCGGCGGAGGCTTGACCGAGGCCCTGGGCGGATCCGGAAGCTTCATCCGTGGATCGGTATCTACTTCCTCGTCGTCCCGCTCCGCGGGCTGGGATGCTAGCCTGGCCTGCGAATCTTCGGACGCTGCAGCAGCGGGAGGTATCGAAGACGGGGCCTCGGGCGGATCGGTTACGCGCTCGTCCTCGTCACCGTCCTCCTCGTCGAGCAACGGCGGTTCGATCGCGGGATCGGACGAGGTCCGGTAGCGTCTCAACCGACGAGTGGTGCGGCGGCGGTTCCCGGGCTTCCTGCTGGTTCGATCGTCGTTCATGTTATCGGTTTCGCGCGATTGCCTCGCCCACGCGGACCCTGTCGCCGCTGCTCATCTCTAGAATACGCGGGATATCGCCGGCCATAAAGAGAATGACTGTCGAACCGAGGTGGAAGATCCCGAGCTCGTCACCGCGTTCTAAAAAGGGCTTGTCCTCGCCATATACTCGAATGCCGGACGGCCTACCGTCGTTCGTCACCACCTTCTGGTCGAAGCTCACGCTGATCCGCCCTACTCCCATAGCCCCTACCATGACCGTGGCCAAGGGACCGCGCTCTCCGTTCTGGTGGAAGACCACCCTTTCGTTGCGCGCGAACAGGTTGGGAACGTGGTCCAGCCCGATGCGATTGACGGGAAACAGAGTGCCGCCGATATGCCGGACGGCCTCGATATCGCCGGCGACCGGCGCGTGCACGCGGTGGTAGTCGCCGGGGTTCAGGTAGATGACCGCGAACAGCCCCCCCTCGTAGCGGAGCGCCTCTCCGGCGTCGCCCAGCAGCTCCTCGGTCCGATAGAGCCGCCCCTTTACGCGAAAGACCGCGCCCGGCTCGAGACGTCCTGCATCCTGTATCATTCCGTCGGCGGGAGAGACGATAGCATCGTTATCCGGGTCGATCGGTCTACGGCCGGGCCTGAGCTGCCGGGTAAAGAAGGCGTCGAACGATTCGAAACCCCGAGCGGGTACCAGAGCTTCCGACAGGTCTACATCGTATGACCTGCAGAAAGCGTCTACCGCGCGTCTGGCAAACGCCTCCGGAAGGCGTAACCGGGCCAGCTGTCCCATGGCCCGGCTTATCTGCTTGCGCGGCAAGACGCGAAGAGAGCTGGCGGCAACGCGGGAAGGGTCGACGAGCATGGTGACCGCGCGGTACGGATCGAACCCGTACCCTCGGAACCTACTGGAAATGAGGGAATGCCGATTCTATCCGACCTGATCAGACCCCGTCAAACAGGTCGGACGGCTCTCTAAAGAAGCGATCCGCATACCGAGCGAGCGGATCTCGGAGCGCGGTCGCTGCGGCTGCAAGGAAGCCCGAGGAGGAATACCAGCGGTATTTTGACGAGGGCTGACGCCGCAGACGCGGCGGCCCCGTAAGCGTTCAGGCCTTGGACAGTGCGGCGGCCAAGGCGCCCGAAAAACCGAGCGCGCCCGCAGGGCCGGCGAGGATGGTACTCCCTGTACCTGACGAGCCGGCCCGAGGACGAAAGCCGGTTTTTCGGGATGGATTGGCCGCCGTCGTCTCAGACAGCACTGCCCCCCCTGAACGGTTACGCGTCCCCGACCGAGAGCCGCCGCTCGGTATACGGTTCGCCTCTCTAGAATGGCTTTTCCGCACGCTGCCCTATATGCTCCTAGCTTTCATGCCCTCCATTTTCAATACGGTCCGCGACCTGGAACGGCTGAGGCAGATCGTGGGCGTGCTCGCCCGGCACGGCTTCGGAGAGTTGGTGAACCGGACCGGGCTGGGCAGCCTGCTCCCCAAGAAGACCCTACCCGCCGAGCAGGAGTCCCGGATCGGGACCGGGGAGCGCATCCGACTGGTGCTCGAGGAGCTGGGTCCCTCCTTCGTCAAGCTCGGGCAGATCATCTCCACCAGGCCGGACATCATCCCTCCGGACATCATCGAGGAGCTGAGGAAGCTGCAGGACGACGTCGCTCCGCTCCCCTTCGCACAGCTCCGCACGGAGCTGGAGAAACAGCTGGGCGCGGGCATCGACGAGGTCTACGAGCAGTTCGACGACATCCCGCTGGCCTCTGCCTCGATCGGGCAGGCCTACCGGGCGAAGCTGCGTACGAAGCAGGGGCCGGTCGACGTAGCGGTCAAGATCCAGCGCCCCGGGATCAAGAACGTCGTCGAGCGGGATATGGATCTGCTCTACTGGCTGGCGCACACGGTCGAGCGTACGCTTCCCGAGTCAGCGTCGTACTCGCCAGTGGAGTTGGTACGCGAATTCGATCGCGCCATCACCGCAGAGCTCGATTTCGCGCTGGAAGCCGACAACGCGGAGCGATTCGCCAGCAACTTCGCGGATTTTCCCGGCGTGGTCTTTCCCAGGGTGTACCGGGAGGCCTCCTCCAGGACCGTGATTACCACCTCCTTTCTGCCCGGTAAAAAGATATTCGACGCGGTCGAGGCGGGCGCCAACCCGGAAGTGCTGGCGCGCAAGGCGCTCGCCGTTTTCATGAAAATGATCTTCGACCACGGCTTCTTTCACGCGGATCCTCACCCGGGGAACCTCATCATCCTAGGAGACCCGGCCGATCCAGCCATCGCACTCGTGGACCTGGGTCTGGTGGGTCGGCTGGGGCCCGAGCTCAGGGACCAGATGGTCGACCTGATAGCGGCAGCTGCCCGCAGGGACCATCGGGCCATGGTGGATGCCATTTACGCTATCGGCACCCCTACGCGAACCTCCGACCGCCGGGAATTGGAGGCCGAGATCGCCCGACTCTGCGACAAGTACCTGGGCAAACGGCTAGGCGATTTCGAGTTCTCGGGACTGATACGGGACCTCGGTTCGGCGGCTTCCCGGTACGGCCTGGAGATCCCCCCGGATTTTCTGATGGTCGGTAAGACTCTCGTGACGGTGGAAGGCGTCGGACGGCAGATCTATCCCGAGATCGACGTCATCAAAGAGGTCGAGCCATTCTTCGTGGACATGCTGACTAACCGGTACACGCCCGAGCGTATCGGGAATGATCTGGTTCTACTGGCCACGCGCCTGGGCACGGCTGCCAAGACCTTTCCCCTGTATTCACAGGAGATTCTCGAGGACATCAGAAAGGGAAGGCTCAGCGTCGAGGTCAAGGAGCCTTCGCTGAGCAGGGCTGCCGACAAGCTCGGCAGACGCATTTTTGGGGGGATGGTCGTGGGATCTCTGGTGGTGTCAGCGGCGGTACTGTTCGCGACAGAGCACCGGTACGGGGGAGCGGCCATGCTGACGCTGGCGGCGGGTGGGATGCTGCTGTACTGGGTCGGGCTTGTCGTCCGACGAAACGATTCCAAGCGTTGACAACCGGCCGCGCTCGACTGAGAACGGATCCCCAACCGGCGTCTCGGGGGGGTGCGGGGGTTCGTTCCTTGAACATCGATTTCGGCTTGCACGTCCAGTATCAAGAGCTATATTACTGAACATAAGCTCAGAGAGGTGGCCCCATGAAGAGAGCCACGAAATCTAACCATCCCCCCGAAGACACGTCGCCCGCTCAACGGGCCACGGTTCGCGTTCGGATGCCGAGCGATCTAGAGGAAATACTAGATTTTCCAGCTAACTTATTGATAAAACTTCCACTTTTCACAAACTATAAGATCGCCATTCCAGGGGGCGAACAAGATACCGTCTGGTCCACGGCCCCGAGAGGCGAACTGGCCGAGCCCGGGATGGACACTACGCTATTCGACAAGTCAGAGCTGGCCGCTCTGATCACTGCCGCTGAGTCCGAGCGGTCGCGAAAAAGCGATCTGCTGGAGTGGGTCGCGGCAAAGAAAAAGGATCCCGGTATCAGGATCGATCTTGAAACCGCGATGGCCGGTGCAGCTCCGGTCGCGGACCAGAACTGGAGCCTTAGCAGGGTACTGCGCTGGTACGGCTGTGACCTGGTGAGCGTGGAGCTGGTACGGCCGGCCGACCGCGACGGCGGGCTGGAAGAGGCTGCCTGACCACCCCCGTTATCCGCGAGTAACCTTTCGAAAAGACGCGGCGAGTCGTCTCGTTCGAACACGGGTTATCCGACGGCTTCAGCTGTATCCAGGGAGCCGCATCTTTTCGAAAGGTTACCTCAGCGCGGTATGCCTTGCTCCTACGGATCTCGACGGTCGTACGCGACGTCGCGGAAATGGCCGGGCACCGGCGCACCGGCGCGCGTGCGCCCGCGCACCGGAACCCGGCGATTTACGCGACCCAGAGGGGAGAGGGGATAATTTGACATCTGTCCGTACGTTCTGTATTCAATCATCTTACCTATTCGCGCGACCAGTGAATCTTCGTCCAGGCGAGGCAAAAAGTGCAAAAGCTAACCCAACGGCAAGAAATGGTTCTCGATTTCATCGAGTCTTCGATCCTCGACCGGGGATACCCGCCCACGCTTCGAGAGATCGGCAACCACATGGGGATTCGCAGCACCAACGGCGTCAACGACCACCTTAGGGCGCTCGAGCGTAAGGGATACCTGATGCGGGAGGACATGAAATCCCGCGCTCTACGGCCGGTGTCGACCGGTAGAACGGGCAAGAACGAGCCGAGAAGCCTGGAGCCGGCCAACGACAATGTGGCCGACATCCCGGTAATCGGACGGGTGGCGGCCGGACAGCTCAGCGAAGCCATCGAGCACCCGGAAGCCACGCTCCACGTCGACCGCTCCCTGGTCGGAACCACAGAGGGCGTATTCGGTCTCCGAGTACGAGGCGATTCCATGATCAACGCCGGAATCCACGACGGGGATTACGTCTTCGTCCGCAAGCAGGCCGACGCCAGGAAGGGCGAAATCGTGGTGGCGCTGGTAGGCGACGAGGCGACCTGCAAGTTCTACTATCCGGAAAGCGACCGGATCCGTCTGCAACCGGCCAACGACGAGATGCAACCGATCGTCCTGCAAAGAAACGACTGGCGTTCGAACCAGCTGCTCGGCGTCGTGGTCGGGCTATTTCGGAAACTCTCTTAACCCCCCCCGTTTGGTATCCCCGATTTCGCGAATACGCGCCGCTCGACGACTCCCCGTCGACCGCGTCCCGCGGCAGAATAACCGCGCGTATTCGCGAAATCGGGGATACCATGACGGTACGTTCATGAGACAAAAGGCGCTCTGTTTCTTCATCCTTTTCTTCCAAGCGTGCGGTGCGAACGCAGCCGTCGGCAAATCCGTGGACCATTCGCCGCGCGAACGAGCAGGCACGGCTCCCCAGCCGCAAGGCGAAAGGGTCGCCCAGCCACTCTCCCCGGAATCGACCGCCACCGAGACCCCCCGTCCGGACGCCGGCACCACCGAGCCCGCGCAAGCCGACGCGGGTCCGCCGCTGTACGTCGAGGTCCCTATCGAGGACCCGAGCGGCACGGCTCTCGCTCGTTTTTACGAGGCGCTGGAGCGAGCGCGGACCGGCGCGGGACAGGCACGACTGCTCTTCTATGGGGCGTCTCACGTGGCCTCGGACCTGTTCACAAACGGGATCCGGCAGCGGCTCCAGGCAGAGTTTGGAGAGGGTGGAGCGGGCTTTCTCTTTCCTGCCAAGCCCTGGCGCTGGTACCGCCACTCGGGGATCAAGTTGGTACGTAGCTTGGGATGGCAAACCCTGCGGGTGAGAGCGGCTCGCCCACGCGAGGGGCTGTACGGATTCGCCGGGGTGGCACTCGAATCGCGAGCAGACCGGCAAGCGCGCGGTGTCATCTCCACCCGGTCCAACGGCGAGCTATCGGGGAAGTCGAGCCGGTTCGAGCTCTTCTATCTCAAACAGCCCGATGGCGGGCGCATGAGGGTCTTCATAGACGGAGAGCGGGTGGGAAGTATCTCCACCGCCTCTTCGCGCCACGAAGCCGGCTACCAGCTCTTCGAGGTTCCCGACGGTCACCACCGCTTCGAGGTCAGGGCAATCGGAAACGGTCCGATCCGCATCTTCGGGGTAGCGATCGAACGCGATACACCGGGTGTCGTACTAGATACCGTCGGCATTCCGGGCGCACGCGCTAGTTTTCACGCGTTGTGGAACGATGCGCTTTACCGGGAGCAACTGGCTCGGCGGCGCCCCGACCTGGTCGTGCTTGCCTACGGGACCAACGAGGCCAGCGACGACGACCTGACCATCCCCTTTTACGAAAAAGGGTTGCGAGAGGTGATGGACCGCATCAAGGAGACCATTCCCGCGGCGTCCTGCCTGCTGATCGGTCCCTCGGACTTGCCCCGGAAGCTGCAATACCCGGAAGACGAGGAACAAGGGGTAAGGAGCGCCGGGGAACAGGCCGCCGACCAGGAGTCGATGCCGGATGCCGCGATCGAGAACGAAGCGGCTCCAGACGCCGGAGTAAATGCCTTCGCGCCGGCGGGACAGCCGGCGTGGCCGGACGCCGAGTGGTACGCGGAACGGGGATACGAGCCCCGTCCTATCACGAGCGAGATCATCGCCGTTCAGCGCGGCGTGGCGCGCGACTACTCCTGCGGCTTCTTCGACCTGGTCCGCTTCATGGGCGGGGAGATGTCCATGGTGCGCTGGGCCGCTGCCTCCCCGCCGCTCGGTTCACCGGATCACATTCACTACACCCTGGCCGGCTACCGATTGCTCGGGGAAGTGCTTCACCGGGCGCTACTGGCCGGCTACCGCTCCGGCGAGGGCCGGTCTCCCGAACCCGCCCCCTAGAACCGATCGGGTTGAAAACGCCGTGATTTCGCGGTCTAGAGGGGCCATCTGCGGCCTCGCACCTCCTAGAAATGGCTCTACCATTCCTTCGTCGGGCCGAGAGCCGCATCTGGCCCCTCTATCCTCGCGAACTCAAAGACGTTTCAACCCGTTCGCTGCTCTAGCCTAACGGCCCTTGCGCCGAACGTGGTCTGAGAACCCCTTCATCAAAGCCTTGTAGAACATGTTCCCCAGCACCTTGTAGCCCTTGGGCGTGGCGTGGCGGAAATCGTCCGTGGCCAGGCGAGGGCGGCTGCGATACCAGCGCCAGATGGAGCCCTCGCCTCCCATGGCGGCGAAAGTGTCGTAGAAGGCGCATTTCTGCTCCCGGGCTACGCGGCGCTGAACCTCCACGATTCCCGGCAGCTTGGGTAGGGTATTAACCTTGCCGCGCTGGTCGCGCTCCCCCTGGTCGAGCGGCGCGAAAAGCAAGCAGGGCAGGCGCCGGCCTCCGCGCATTAGCTCCACGACCTGGGTGAGCTCGCGGTGGTAGCGATCCAGGTCGAGCCACTCGTTGCCCGATTCGTTGCCACCAAAGGCTAGCACGACCAGTTCGGGATCGCGGTGCTCGAGCTGCCGCTTCATATGCTCGGCATCGGAGTTCAGGAGCCTCTCGGCGCGGCCTCCGACCAGGCCCAGGGAGTCGTACACGACGCCGGATACGTCGCGCTCCAGCGCCACCCCGTAGAGACGGACGATACCGCGCCCGGCCGCGCGGATGGAGAGCGCGTGCTCGCCGTCGGGGACCGTCACGGTTTCCCATGCGTCGCCGGACGGCTCGCCCCGGGTGCTCAGAGTCTTTACCTTTTCGCCGTCCACGCGTATCTGCAGGTCGCCTCCCCGCGAATACCGCTGATAGAAGATCTCGAAACGCGAGACGCGCCTGCCCACGGTTCCCTCCTGGACGGTCTCGAAATAGGCGTTCGCACCGGCCCTACCGCGGTACTGCACCCCGCCATACCCGTAGTAGCCCTCACGGCCGAGCGACCGCTTCACTATATAGAACGTCTCCCAGTCGTCGCTCGCCCGGTGGCGTATGCCCCGATGCCGGTAGTGCATATCGCCCCGGGCCACCAGGATGAAACCGTGCCCCGCGTCGCCGAAGCGCTCCTGTAAGCGGCTTCTGACCGTATGCGTGATCACGTCGGAGGCCACCGCCGAATCCCCGTAGTGCGCGACCCGGGTAATGGCGCCCTTTTCACCCCTGGCCGTCCGCCGCAGCGCCTCGTAGAAGGGGGCCAAGGCCAGGCCGCCCTGGTCCTCGATCAGCTGCTCCACCCCCTTGATCTCCTCGGGTGCCACCCGCTCCTTGCCCGCGCCCCCTGCCTTGAAGTCGCCGCCCTGCTCCTGTGCAATAGAGACATCCTCGCCCTCCGCCCGGGTCGCACTCTCCTCGTCCTGCAGGCTGGCGGCCACCTCCTGTCCCAGCGTGACCGCTGCCTGTCCGCGCTGCGTGGAAGCGCCGCCCGTGAAGATCCCGGCCTCGGCAAAGACCGGAAAGGACTCGGCCTGGTCCCGGGCGAAAAGCCGCAAGACGGGAACGCCCTCGCCCGCTACCAGGGGCCGGAACCGGCCCAGAAGCGGCAACGCGTAGCTCAGCAAGGTCAGACCGAGGACCGTGGCCACGGCCACGACCAGCCTTTTCAGCCCGGCCGAGGTGGCGGCGGCTTCCGGGAAGGGCTCGGTCTTGGTAGTGACGGGTGGCATCAGAACGGCATCAGAATTGAAAGTATATGTATGGCACTACTTTCTGGGTAGCGACAAGCATCAACAGGGCGCCGACCGCGGCGAGCACCAGCCCCTGCAGCGGCGCCGGCGAATGAACGAAAAGACGTTTGGCCTTCTCGAACCATTCACGCGGCGTGTAGTGAGAGACGTAGGCCACCAGCAGCACAAGCCACACGTTGACGGGGACGTGACCCAACGTGGCGGTCGCCAGCAGCAACTGCTCGATGACCTCGAACGCGTTGTCCAGGTCGACAGCGCGGAAGAAGATGCGGGAGAGCACGGTGAAGTGGACCATGCAGCCTATCTTGAGCAGCCGGATTCCGGTCGGGTCCACCGTGTCGCGCGTACGTCCCGAGCGGCGATAGAAGAAGCGATGCACTGCCATTACCGTGGCGTGCAACGAGCCATAGACGACGAAGTTCCAGGTCGCGCCGTGCCAGAGACCGATCAGGAATACCGTTATCCAGAGGTTCCAGTAGGCCCGCGCCGCCGGCACCTTGGAGCCACCCAGGGGGAAGTACAGGTAGTCGCGTAACCAGGAGGAGAGCGTCATGTGCCAGCGACGCCAGAACTCGGCCGGGCTGGTGGCCGCGTAGGGCCGGTCGAAGTTCTCCGGCAAGCGCAACCCGAAAAGCAGACCCGAGCCGCGCGCCACGTCCGTGTACCCCGAGAAGTCGCAGTAGATCTGCGCCGTGAAGCCGTACAGCGCGACCATCACCTCGGCGGCGCTGTAGGCGGAGGGGTCGTCGAATACCCGATCGACGAAGCTGACGGCCAGGTAGTCGGCGATAGCGACCTTCTTGACCAGGCCCAGGCAGATCAGGAACAGCCCTTCCCCCACCATTTTCGTATCCAGCGCCGGACGCTTCTCCAGTTGGGGCAGGAACTGGCTGGCGCGCACGATGGGACCGGCCACCAGCTGCGGGAAAAAGGTGACGAAAAGCGCGAACTTCACCGGATTGCGGGTCGGCTGCAATCGCCCGCGATAGATGTCGATGGTGTAGCTGAGGGTCTGGAACGTATAGAACGAGATGCCCACCGGAAGCAGCACGTCGAGGTGTACCGGAGAGATGGCGATACCGGCCACCGCCAGGGCGTCGGCCACGGCCGAGGAGAAGAAGTTGAAATACTTGAAAGTTCCCAGCAGGCCGAGATTGGTACAGATGCTGACCAGCAGCCAGGCTTTCCTCGCCCCCTGGCTCTTCGCGGCGTATATCGCCCTCCCGGCCGTGTAGTCGACGATGGTCGATACGAAGATCAACCCGATGTACTTCACGTTCCACGCCATGTAGAAAAGGCAGGAAGCCGCGACCACCAGCGTCAACCGCAACAGCCTCATGCGCAACAGCAGCCAGTAGCCGCACAGGGTCACCACCAGCAGCAGCATGTAGTCGAGCGAGTTGAAGATCATGACGCGTGTCTCGGGTCGGCGACGCGTAACTCCTCAAGAAGTCGAGCCGGTCTCATAAACCATTTTGGTCGAATCTCGGAGCGCGACGGCCCCAGATGCTAGGCGCGACGACGAGGAATAGCAGCGCTATTTCGAGGAGGAGCAACGACGCAGATGGAGCCGTCCCGCCCGAGAGGCGGCTGAAAGGGTTTATGAGACCGGCTCTAGTGAGAACCGGCCGTGATCTGTCATTTCCAGGAGCCGAAGGCGATAAGAGATCTCGGTTCGAGATTTCTCGCTTGGCTCGAAACGGCAATTCCGCCACGGCGTTGTGAGAAACTACGGCGACGCACCCGGTCCGCAACGGCGGCTCGATTCGAAGGGCCGGAGTCAGAGCTCGATCTCGTTCTGTTTCTGCTCCTCCAGCAAGCCTAGACCGATGGCCATCGCCTTGCGTACCCTTCCCAACAAAGCCTCGTCTTTCCCGATCTTGTCCGTGGCCAGCGCCAGCTTGTCCTCCAGGTCGGCGACCCGGCTCTCGAAGCTCTTGTTCGCCTCGTCCAGCTTGGTGATCGCGTCCCGGGCCGATAGCACCTCAGCAGAGCGTTCGTTGCGTTCCTCGGTCACCTTGTTGAGCGTCCGCTCCAGGCTTCGGCTGTTCTCCTCGGTGGCGGCCAGCTTCTGCTCAAGCTCTCCCAGCCGGCTCTCGGCCTCGGCCAGCTGGCTCTGGGTCTCGGCCAGGGAACCGCGTACCTCCTCGAGCTCGGCGTTATGCCTCTGCTGCCGCTCCTCGAGCTCGGCCGCGTGCTTCGACTCGTAGCTCTCCCGCGTGCTCTCGAGCTCTTTCTCGTGCGCTTCGTGAAGCCTGCCGAGCTCGGCCTTGTGCTCGGTCTCCTTCGCCTCCAGTTCCCCGGCCTTCTGCTCCCCGAGCGTCGCCCGCAGCTGTTCGAGCTCGCTCTGCTTGGCCTGCTCGAGCTCGGCCTCCCGGTTGGCCATCTGCGCTTCCATCTGCTCGACCTGAGCCGCGCTCGCCTTCTGGACCTCGTCCAGCTTCTGCTCGTACTCCTTGCCCTTGGCCTCGGACCGTTCGAGCCTCGCCTTCATGTCGTCGATACGCTTCTTGGACCCCTCCTTGTCCGCCTTCAGCGCCTCGACCACCTCCTTGGACTTGCCCAGATCCCGTTCCAGGGTCAGGTTGTTGTCCTTGAGGTCGGCCGATTCCCGCGCCGCCTTCAGGTTCTCGTCCCGCAGCTCGATGATCTGCTTGTCGCGCACCGAAAGCTGATCCCTCAGATCGAGCAGCTCGCGGTCCTTGCGATTGAGTTGCTCCTTGAGGTCGAGGAATTCCCGGCCCGAAACGCCGGTAGATTTGGCTGCCTTGTCACCGGCAGCCGCCTTTTCTTTCAACATCTTCTCGGCCACCTCGGCTCGGCCGAGCGCCTCGTCGAGCTGCGTCTGCAGAGCCTGGATTTGCGCCTGCCGGCCGTCGTCCGCCTCTAGGGCCGCCGCCTTGGGCGGCGGTTCGGACGAGGGAGCGGCCGGCGAAGGCGGCTCGGCCGCTTTGGCCGGCGGCGCCCGCGGAGGCTCGGGCTCGGGAACGACGCCGGTGATCTGCTCGTCGTCCTCGATCTCCAGTAGCTCTTCCTCGTCTTCCATCTCCAGCGTCTCGACCACCTCGCCGCCCGGCTCCTCGGCGGCCGCGGTTTCCAGAGCCTCGGGGCTGATCGACTCCTCGATGATGAGACTGGTCGTCTCGTCGTCCTCGATCTCCATGAACTCGCCGGTATCGTCCTCCCGCTCCCCTAACGGTACGAATTGTTTCACCTTCTCTAAAAGCTCATCGAACGCTATGGGCTTGCGGAGGTACTCCTCGGCCCGTGTCCTCAACTTCTTGTGCTGCTCGAAAGTCTCCTCGGAGGCCTCGCTGGAGAGGATGATCAGGGGGATGTCCTGGACACCGGGGCTCTTCTTGATCTTCTTACAGACCAGGAATCCGTTCATCCCGGGCAGCTCGATGGTCAGCAGGATCACATCGGGTCGGCCCTCCGCCGCCCGCTCCAGCCCGGTCGGGCCGTCGTTCACCACCTCGACCTCGGCGCCGAGTTGCTCGAACCCGACCTTCAGCTCGCCGGCGAAATCGGAATCGTTTTCAAAAACCAGTATTTTCTGGGGCATGCGGATTTCCTCCGAGGATAAACGAGAATAGTGGTCCACGTTCGCTAGTGTCAACTTCGAGCAGCTGGAAAGGCCGCACCCTGAAAGGGGGCCGGAAGGCCAGATAGACGGGTAGCGACAAGATCTGGCCCCCAACCGCGCCCCCGCGTCCGAGTGCCATCCAGCGCCTCGCTCTGTCAAGACTTCTCAGACGAGGTAGTAGCTTGGCAGCCCGGTCGAATCGCGGCAGGATATCGGTGATGGCCGATTCTGTTTCGTCACAGACCCAGAGGTTGGCAAAACGGGTCGCGGCGATGAAAGACACGGCGATGAAGGTCGCCTACGTCAGGCATACCCTGCAAAAAATGGACGTTTCCCTGGTAGCGGACCTGGTCACCGTAACCCAGGCCAGCGCCGAGGGAAACGACCCGGCTCACCGGCAGCTGCTGCTCGCCATCTCCATGGCGCTTTCGGACGAGGGCTGCGAGAAGCTGCGCAACGCGGTGGCCAACGTGCTGGAGACGCGCGAACAGGATGAGCTGGCTCACATGTTGCGGAGCGTAACCGACGAGTCGCAGGAGGAAACGCAGCGCGTCCCCGATTTCGGCGCGGGCCGTCCGTTGACGCTCGGCGAACGCAAATCCCTGGCGAGGCGCAACGACCGGAACCTCATCGCCAGGGTGCTGCGCGATCCGCACCCGTCCGTCATCCGGATCCTGCTGGAAAACCCCACACTGACCGAAAACGACGTGGTTCGCCTCTGCTCCCGCCGTCCGACGGTACCCGAAATCCAGCGCGAGGTGTTCAAGCACCGTCGCTGGATCGTCCGGTACAAGGTCAAGATGGCCATCGTTCTCAACCCCCATACCCCGCTGGACATCGCCCTGCAGATCCTTCCGCATCTGAACGCCCCGGATCTGCGACGGGTCGCCGCCTCGCAGGATCTACCCGAAAGGCTCCGCCGGAGCTGTGATCGGCGTAAGGCGGGTACCACCACGCACTGATCTGCTGAACGGCTATCGGTCGCCGTCCCCGTCGGACGAGGACGAGCCGCGTTCCGCTCCGCTCCCCAGGGCGCGCCTGAAGTTTCCCACCGCCCTACCTAGGCCTTCGCCGAGCTTGGGCAAGCGCGTCGCTCCGAAAACCAGAACGACCAGCATCAGGATAACGACCAACTCGCCAAATCCGAGGTTAAACACGGCGCTTTCTCCGATCGCGGCCTCTGTTGCCGCGGTAGCACGAATGACGCCTCGATCTTATGCGCCCGCGGTACCGCGGGCAACCGTTCGCGTGTCGCCCGTCCTGTCACGGGGGGGCAAGCCCGAACGGGAGGGGGCAAGCCCCTACCCTACGGGTGCGGTCTTCAACGTTGTCGGGGCGGGCCTTGCGCCCGCTCGGTTCGGCAGGTTAACATTACCGGTTTTTTGACCGACACGCGGGCTTCCGGAGTTACTGAGCTATGCAAGAACGACTGGTCTTCGTCATCTCGCCCCCCCGCTCGGGCTCGACCCTGCTGCAGCGGATGCTGGGGTCCCACTGCGAGATCTTCACCCACCCTGAGCCCCACCTGGTCACGCCGCTCGCCTATCTGGGCTACCACGACACGGTAGACAAGGCTCCCTATGACCATATCAACGCGGCCGAGGCCATCCGCCTCTTCGTCGAGGGGCTGCCGCGGGGCGAGGAGGACTATCTGGAGGCGCTACGCGCCTATTCCGATACCCTGTACGGGCGCATGCTCGAACCGAGCGGCCGCCGATACTTCCTGGACAAGACGCCTGCCTATGCGCTGGTGCTCGGTTTCCTCGCCAAGCTCTACCCGCGCGCAAAATACGTGGTTCTCACCCGCCACCCGCTGGCGATCATGAGCTCCTATGCGAACAGCTTCTTCGACGGTGACTGGGGGTCGGCGAACGAGTTCAATCCGGTGATCAACCGCTACGTACCGGCCATGGCGCGATTCCTACGCGAGCAACCGGTGGCCATGGAACGGGTGAGCTACGAGCAGCTGGTGGCGGATCCCGCCTCGCATCTGGAACGTATCTTCGGTTACCTGGGAGTGCCGAATCAGCCCGATGCAGTCAATTATGGCCAGCGATTCGAGGCGAAGAAGGGCAGGGGCGATCCCGTATCGGTAAACGAGCACGATCGACCCGTCGCAAGCTTCATCGACAAATGGGTGGGAGAGCTGGCCGGCGACCCGGAAAAGCTCGCCATCGGACGCCGCATCATCGACCAGCTCGACCCGGCGGATCTGGAAATCTGGGGCAATCCCAAGGACCGCATCTTCGACGCGCTCGATCGCTACGAAGGTCGGGCGTCACCGGCAGAGCCAAAACGACCCCTCTTCAGCAGCTTTATGTTTCAGCGCAGGGTCTTCCTCGCCCTGAAGAAGGATATCCACAACCGGCCGCACGGCAGAATGGTGAAGAAGATTCGCTATTACTGCGACGTGCTGCTTCGAGAGTGAAGGCGGGCTTATCTCCCCGCTGAAAAGGTGGAGCGATCCCTTGACAGGAATATAATGAGAACGTTATTTTTTGCCCTTACTGTCAGGGTAAAAAACGACGGCAGACCGTGGTTGCTTTCCGACAAGTACTACCTTGCAAAAACGCTCGATTCAGTTCACGGATAGCCTCAGAAGGCGCCGTAGCCAAGTGGTAAGGCAGAGGTTTGCAAAACCTCCATTCACCGGTTCGAATCCGGTCGGCGCCTCCGCGAGGAACTCAGGGGTTGTTCTTCAGCTGGATGTCGGAATACAGCTCCAATAAAGCGGTCGGTGTAGCAGCGACGCGTCGATTCCAGGCGGCTCTCATCTCGAGCGGTGCGCTGGTCGGCGCCTGCGCGGGCCTGCTGACCGGCCTGAACGACTTCGGCGCCGCCTGGCTATGGATCCCGCGCTGGGAGGACAGAGGCGTATTCCTGCTCCGACTGCTGGGCACGCAGGCTCCCTGCGGCGCCGCGGCGGGCATCGTGCTGGCGGGAATCGCCGCGGTAGCGCTTCCGCGTTTGATGTCCGTAGCCGTTGGCTCTGACGGCGCGGGCTCGAAAAATGCCGACCGCAAGCTGGACAGACTGCTCTCGCTTCTGTTCGCCACGTTGCTGGCGCCCGCCACCGCGAGGGTCGCCCTGCGGCTCTTCACCGGCGGCAAGATGTCGCGGCTCGATCACCGCGCCTGGTACGAGGGCGCTACCGTAGTCGGTCTGCTGCTGGGAAGTTGGTTGGTGCTCTATGCCGTCCTACGCCTCTTCCGACGCGGGCGCCGCGCAACGTTCGGGCGCGCGGCGCTGCTGACCGGTACGCTTCTACTGGCCGCGTCGCTGCTGGCAAAGGTCGACCAGCTACTGCTACCGGGGATATACGAGTACCTGCACGCCGTCCTCTCGTTGTTCTGCTGGTCGCTGCTCGTGTTTGCGCTTTCGATTCCGGTGGCCCGTACCGGCTGGGTCGAATGCGGGGAAGGACGCCTGGCGGCGGTAGGCCCGGTCCTGCTATTGGTTCTCGGCACTTCGTTTCTCTACACGGTATCGGTTCTGAACGAGAACCAGAACGTTCGGGTCGCGCTGCTCGGCCCCCGCGCGGCCAACTCCAGGTCGCTGATGGTCGGATTGCAGCCCCTTCTCGCGCGAGTGGAAAAGGCCGACCAGCAAAAGATACGGGCGGCCAGGGCCGCGCGGCGGGCGCGAAGAGCAGATCGCTTCGGCGTCGCCCCCTCTCTGGGCCCCAGCCTGCCGGACGCTCACGTATTGCTGATCAGTATCGACGCTCTGCGCGCGGACCACCTAGGCCTGTACGGTTACCGCCGACCGACCTCCCCCTACCTCGATCGACTCGCGGAGGAATCGGTCGTCTTCGAACGCGCCTACGTACCGGTACCTCATTCGAGCTATTCCATCTCCTCCATGGTGACCTCCGAGCACCTCTTCAACACGGTAGGACTGGGCCGGCAACTGCCCGAACAAACCCTGGCCACCGCGCTGAACGAAGCCGGTTATCACACGGCCGCCTTTTTTATCCGGGGTATCTTCTACACGGAAACAGAGCGCTTCAAGGCCTACGCGAACAACGCCTTCGGTTTCGCCTACCACGACCACGCCAATGCCAGGGCCGAGAGAATGACCGACAAGGTGCTCGCCGAGATCGACCGGACGGTCGAACGCGGAGAGCCGAGCAGCCTCTTCTGGGCTCACTATTTCGACGTACACGAGCCCTACCGGGAGACCCATTTCGGGACCTCGGACGTAGACCGCTACGACAGCGAGATTCTCAAGGTGGACCGCGCGGTCGAGCGTCTAGTTGCCGGCGCCCGCAACCGCCTCGAGGGCGACCTGATCATCGCGGTCACCTCCGATCACGGCGAGGAGTTCCGCGAGCACGGCAACGTCTATCACGGCTCGGCTCTCTACGACGAGCAGGTCCGCGTGCCGCTCATCCTGCACCTGCCCGGGCTGCCCGCCCGCCGCGTACCCGCTCCGGTAGGGACCATCGACCTGGCGCCCACGCTGCTCGGTTTACTCGAAGTACCGACACCGCCAGGTATGCGCGGGAGCGACCTGCGCGCGCTGGCCAGCGGCGCGCAGGAGGAACGCGGACCCGTATTCTCTTCCGTTCTGCACAAGCACATGGTGGTACGCTGGCCCTATAAGATGATAACCGACCTCCGGTTGGGCCTTTTCGAGCTATTCGATCTCTCCGGAGACCCGCGGGAACGCCACAACCTGGCAGACTCGAAAGGGAGACTGGTCTCATCGATGCGGGGCGAGCTATACGCCTGGCTGGACGACATCTCCACCGAGGTGTCGTACCGGGAGAATGAACGGATGGCCGCCATCAATCGCGGGCGGCTCGGCGACCGCAGGGCGGTCGAGCCGCTCTGCGAAATCGTCAACGACAGGTCCGCTCCGCCGGAGATGCGTGCCGAGGCGGCCCGGTTGGCCGGTGCTCTTGGCGATTCCAAAGCCTCGCCCGCCCTGCGCCGGGCTCTGCGTGAGCCCGATGATTCGCTGGCCGCGGAAGCGGCTATCGCCCTGGGCAAGCTATATGATCGGCGAGCCCGGCGCTCGCTACACAAACTGGTCGCTTCGCAGGATCCCTCGCTTCGCGTCAGGGCAGCGCTAGCGCTGGGCAGGCTCCGCGATCCCGCGGCCGTACCCGGACTGATCGAAGCTCTACAGATAGCCGCGACCGAATGCGACCGGGACGATGCGGTCCGCTTGCTCGGCCGGTTGGGCGACACCAGGGCGGTCGAGCCGCTCATGGACCAGCTGCCGATATCCAGGGGCCGCTATCTGGTACTGGTGGCGCTCGGACAGCTGAAGGATCCTCGGGTTTTCGAGCCGCTGACCGACGCGCTCTCCCGGGAGAGCCACACCATTACCCTGGATGCGGCTGTTCGCGGGCTCGGCTTGCTGGGAGATTCGCGGGCAGTGGATCTGGTCGTACCCTTGGTCACCGAACAGCCCCGCCTGACCAGTTGCGGCGAGACCCTGGTACGCCTCGATGCCGTGGGGCAGAGGGCCATCGGCGGCACGGACGTAGCGCTTAACGGGCGGGGGCTGGGAGAATTCAAAAGTTGCCACGCGGGCGCGGAGGGCAGCGACTGGAACTTCCTCCATCGAACCTGGTGTGAAACCAGGCGGAATCGAGCCCGGTTGCAGCTGACGGTGCCGCCGGTTCTGCGGGAAGGCTCGCGCGGCGCGCTGGTCCTGCTCTCCGTGAGACGGACCGACTCCGTCGGGTCGACCGAGCTACGCCTTGCCATCGGGGATACCGAGCTGGAGCCCGTACAGGTAGACGCGCGGTGGACCGAGTTCCGATGGCCGGTCGACACGACCCGGCTGTCGAAACCGAGCGTGCCAGCCCGGTTGACGGCGGGCGAGAGAAACGCGCGCCTCGCCCTGGATCACCTCCTGCTCGTTCCGCTCGCCTCGGAACCGGAACAACTGCAGGGCGGCTGAGTTTGCGCCGCGGGAGCAAGCGATGACGGAAAAACCCGCACAAACCCTCATCACGGGCGCCAGCGCCGGGATAGGACGCGAGCTGGCCGGCGCACTATGCAGGAAAAACCACCGGGTGACCGGGGTGGCGCGACGCGCCGATCGCTTACGAGAGCTGGCGGAAAAACTGGAGGGATTCGCAGCCTTGCCGGCCGACCTGACCCGACCCGAAGAGCGCGAGCGGGTGGTCGAGGTATACCTACAACAACATGGGCCGCCCGACTACCTGGTGCTCAACGCGGGCCTGGCCCACTACGGTAAACCGCACTTGATCAGCGCCGAGCAACTCAACGAGCAGATCGAGCTCAACTTCACCGCCGTGCTGGACATGACCCGCCGCTTCCTCCCTTCCCTGCTCGCCGCCGGCCGCGGTCGTATCATCGTTATCTCCTCGGTTCTGGGTATGGGGGTCATACCATTCTCATCGATCTATTCTGCCACCAAGCACGCCGTAAACGGCTTCGTCCGCGGCCTGCGCATGGACCTGCGCGGCACGGGGGTCACCATCTCCGCCTTCTGCCCCTCCGGCGTACAGACCGAGTTCTCGACGGTGGCTACGGGAAATACCTCCACCGCGCGGCGAGGCCAGGAGCCGGTGGAGCGGGTAGTCGCCGGGGTGGTCCGCAAGCTGGATCGCGACAGCTGCGTGGTCTACCCCACGCTGATGTCGGCCGTACGCGGTAACGTGTTGAGGTATGGCAACGGCTTGATCGACTGGGCACTCTCCTCCAGGATCCGCGCCCGTTTCGCCGCAGAGCTGCCCCGCTCGCGAACCGAGGGATGAGAAGGATCGGCTCTGTCGACTCGAGCTCGCGTCAACCGATGCAGACGCGCGGGTGAAGGCAGGCCGATTCCTCCGGGACGATGCTCTGGGCGCCCGGATCGGCCCGCAGCTCGGCCCAGGCCACCAGTACCGAGATGGCCAGGACCATGAGGGCCCACCCCACGCTCGCGGCAACGCCGGTCCTGCCACTTCGGAACCGGGTCGATGAGGACCGCTCTATGCTCATGTCATACATGAAGGTAATTGTAGGATAAGCAAGGCCCGACACTCCAATTTTCGGCCGCTCGACAAGGGACGCGACAACCGGTACTCCTATTCACCGCGGGGAACGTCGTGGGAAAGCGTAAAAAGGCTAAAAAAAAGGCGCGAGCGGTACCCGTCGCAGCGACCGCGGCCCGGCCCGAGCAGAGGGCCCTTACCGGTCCGACGGCGCCCGCGACGCTGCGGGTGCAGATCCCCGCGGGCCGGCGAACGGCCTACCTTATCGCAGCGGTGGCGGTACTGCTGATGGTAGGGCACCTGTTCCTGACCGGCGAGTACTTCGCGGGGTCTGCTTCCGATAGCGTCAGCGAGGAGCACCCGACTCACTTCTTCGCAAGTTACTGGCTGAGCCGCGGGGTCCTGCCCCTCTGGAACCCATACATTTTCGGCGGAGTGCCCTTTCAAACCGGGGTATACAACTATCTGTACCCCGGATACTGGACGGCCTGGCTGCTGCGGGCGGACCTGGACATCAAGCTCGTCATCCTGCTGCACCTGCTGCTGGGGGCCGCCGGCGGGGTATGGCTTGCCCGCGGAAGGGTGAAGAGCGATCTGGCCGCCGCCACTTGCGGCGTCGTCTTCGCCCTGTCCGCATTCAACGTGATGCATCTCTTCGCCGGTCACCGGCAGATGATAGCCACGGCCGCCTATCTTCCCTGGGTGGCGGGGTGTCTGGATCGCGCGCTGCGGGGGAACCGCCGGGCGCTCTGGGCCGGCGTCGCGTTCACCGGGATGATGATGCTGGCGGGTCATCTACACATCGTTTACATCGGCATGGGCGGCCTGTTGCTGCTCGCCGTGTTGCAGACGGCGACCGAAGGACGTCCGGCCGGCGCGACCGAGAGCTCGCCCCCCGGCGGACTCGCCGCCCGGATGCAATGGTTCGCGCGGCCGCTGTACTGCTGGCTGGCCCTGTTCACCGGCGGGGCGCTCATCGCCGCCGTACAGCTTTTCCCTATCGTATCCACCGTCGCGCAATCGCAGCGAACCGAGGGCGACGCCGCTTTCGCCAGCTTCTGGTCGTCGGCTCCGGCCAATTTACTGACCTTCCTGCTACCCAACCTCTTCGGCAATCAAGTCGACGTTAGGTTCATCGGTGACTGGGGATACTGGGAGTCGCTGGGGTACCTGGGGCTGGTCCCGCTGAGCTTGATGGCGCTGGGGGTGGCGACCATCTCCTGGCGGCGCACCCTGCCGCTGCTCCTGGTCATGTGCGGCGCGCTGGGGGTGGCACTCGGCTCCCACACGCCTCTGTTCGACCTATACCTGAAGGTGATTCCGGGCGCCAACCTGCTGCGCTCGCCGGGAAGGTATACGATCCTGGTAACGCTGCTCGGCTCCTTTCTCTGTGCGCAGGCGCTGGATGCGTGGCTGGCAGGAACCACCGCCCGCAAGAAGCGGGGGTTCATAAATCTATCCTTGTTGCTCCCTCCGGCGCTCGCCCTGCTCGCTCTGGCAGTGCTGGGCAGCGCCGAGCTCGAGGGATTTCGCGAGTGGCTATCCTCGATCGGCAGCCAGCGCCGCCTGAATTCGCTCGGCAGCCAGGGGGTATCGGAGCTTCTCTCCCTGGCGCGAGCGGACGCGGTCAAGGCGACGATCGTGCTCTCGGCGGGCTCCCTGGTACTGTGGATCGGTATCTCCCGACCGGAACCTACCCGGCTGGTGCTCGCGGGGGTGCTGCTGGTCTTCTGTACGGCCGACCTGCTTCACTGGGGGCACCGTTTCCTGAAGACCGAGGAGCGCGAGCGATTCCATCTGCCGGCGGCGACGGTGGATTTCCTGAAAGAACAGCGCGATCCGACCCTGCGCGTGATACCCCCGGCCGAGATCAACTGGTACAATTTTCCCGGTATGGTCGCCATCGGCAACCCGGCCGGATATGCCAACTTCATGACCGGAAGCTGGGCGCGATACATCAACCGCTCGCAGGGCCGCGAGCTGGACCACTTCTTCGCGATCGACCGCCTGCGCAGATTCTCGCGACTGGTCTACCACCTGGGCCCCCGATACCTGTTGACCTTTAGACCGCTCAGCGGAGGGCGCAACCGGTCGGTCATGGGCTATGGTCGCTTCACGTTCCAGGAGCGGGTCGGCGGTCTGAACGTCTATCGCGACGAGCATCCGGCTCCGCGTGCGGTACTGGTCCACCGGACCGAGACCGTATCGGACGAAGAGGCTGCCTACCGCCGGATGGAGGGGGCTGCCTTCGACATCCGCGAGGTCGCGCTGCTCGACGATGCATTACCGCCCGATTTTCCCGCGCCGGAGCCGGCCCGGACGGAGGGAGAGGAGCAGGTGCGCGTCGAGCTGTACGAGCCTAACCGGGTACGCATGCGGGTCCAGGCCCGCTCGCGCGCCATCCTGGTGCTATCGGACGTGCTTCACCCGGGGTGGCGGGCGACGGTCGACGGCCGACCGGTCCCCATGGTCGCGGCAAACCTGGTCATGCGCGCGGTACCGGTTCCGGCCGGCGAACACGTAGTCGAGATGGCTTACCTGCCGACGGCATTCGTAGCGGGTGCCGCGGTATCGTTTCTCTCTTTATTGGTGTTTCTCGGGTTGTTCGTGGCTCTCCGCAACAGGCTCTCCGCGGGCGATTCTTCGCCGGAGAAAGGCTAGCGGACGGAAACTCGCCAGGAGAAGGTATCGATGAGACTGCTCGCCGTAATCGCGCTGGCTGCTCTGGTAATCGGGACGGTGATAGCGGTCGACGCGCTGACGGTCTCCGACGAGGAGTTGTTGGAGAAGTTCATCGATGACGTGAGCGGAACGGTGGACCGGCAATACGTCCTTCGGGCGCTCGGCTACGTGGATCTGCAGCAGCTTCCCCTCGACGTAGAGGTGCTCCTACCCATCGAGAGCCATACCGGGGTCTATGACGCGTCTCGGGAAGCGGAGCTGACGTCGATGTTCCGCCGGCGTATCCGCCCCTATTACGGGGAGAGCTTCAAGGCCATCCAGAAAAAGATCGTCATCGATGAAGACCGGGCGGAGGTCGGTTTCACTGTCTTCGGCCGCAGGCTGCGCCTGCGGGTAGAGCTAAAAATGCGTAAGATCGGGGAGCGCTGGCTGGTGGCCGCGGTTCGTATCTCGAGATGAGCCAGCTTGAGGTCGTACCGGAGCAGCTCCGGCTCTCGCGACACCGCCAAAAAGGCTGACAGAACCGCCTTTTGTTGAACCTGGGATTCAATAGCGAGATACTTGGGGGCGATGGATATCAACGAGCTTCCGGACCGTTCGGGCCAGGTGCTGAAAGCAAAGTACCGGCTCGAACACAGGCTCGGCATCGGGGGCATGGCCGAAGTCTACCGGGCTCGTAACGTGATGGTGGACCGCACGGTGGCCATCAAGCTTCTGCATCGAGAGCACGCGTCCAACCGGCACGTGGTAGATCGCTTTTTACAGGAGGCGCGGGCGGCGAACTTCGTCCGCCATCCCAACGTGGTCGAGGTGCTGGACATCGATACGGACGAGAACGGCGCGCCCTTCATCGTGCAGGAGTACCTGGAAGGCGAGGATCTGGCTTCCAGGCTGGAGAAGAGCGGAACCGGCCTGCCCTTTCAGACCGCCGTGCGCATGCTGCTTCCCGTTATCAAGGCCATCGGCGTGGCCCACGAGAAGGGCCTGGTCCACCGCGACCTCAAGCCGGAGAACATCTACCTGGCCTCACAACGCGGAACGGTCGTCCCCAAGGTCCTGGACTTCGGTATCTCCAAGATGCCCTTGGAAAAGGGCAGTAGCAGCCTGACCATGACCGGCACCGTGCTGGGCAGCCCGGCCTATATGTCGCCCGAGCAGATCCAGGACTCGCAGTCGGTCGATCCGCGAACGGACGTGTGGTCCCTGGGGGTCATCCTCTACAGAACTCTGACCGGACAGCTCCCCTACAGCGCCGAATCCCCGGCCGCTCTCTTCGTAAAGATATGCACGACCGATCCCGAGCCGCTGGAAAAGGCGCGACCCGGGCTTCCACCCGGGCTGAACGGAGCGGTATCGCGCTGCTTGCAGCGCGACCCGACCGCGCGCTTCAAGGATGCCAACGAGCTGTACACCGAGGTCTCGCTGGTAATGGAAGCGGGTGCAGCCGCGGTGAGTAAGCCACTGCCGACGGCCAGACAGCCCTCTCCGCCCGTCCCCTCCCGGGCGCCTTCGCCTCCGCGGAAAGCAGCGCCCGTGCCCGCGCCAGTACCCTCCGCGGCACCAGCGGCGCGGCCGGCGCAACCGGCGGGCGGCCCGGCAGGACCCACCCCCTCGGCACAGCCCGCCGGCGCGGGAGGCGCCTGGGAGTGGGGGGAGATCGACAGCCTCGGCAAGGGCGCTCCCCCCCCAAGGAAACCGCAGCCGAAACCCGAGATGACGCTCGACCGCTCCTCGGCACCCTATGCCGGGGACAAGCCGAAACGGCAGGAACAGCCCAAGCCATCAAAGGAGCGCCAGCGCGCGGCCAGGCGCGAGCGCATCGCCGGGGCGCAGCGTCCGACCAGGGAGCCGCTCGACGCGCGCGCGCAACCGCTGGCGGTAAGCCGCCCCGCTCCGGCGCGGCGCGTGGCTCCGGTGGTTCCGGTGCACCGGATGGCGGCCGAGGCGCAGGGCGGGTCGTTCGACAAGGCCGTCCTGCTCAATACGATCATGGCCGTGGTACTGGTGATCGGCGTCTTCTACCTGGTCCGGCAAATCGGCCCCGCGTCGCAGGATCCCGCACGAGCCGGGCTCGGCCCCCGTTCCGTCGTGCCCATGCTCTTCGCGACCGGGGTGTTTCTGGTCGGCTCGGTACAGCTGGGATTGAAGGCACTAAGCGTCTCCTCGCTGTCGTTACTGGTCGCCGATGCCGGGCTGTTCGGGGTGACCGGCTGCGCTGCTGTGGCGGCCTGGTCGCTGCACGCTCCCGAGTCGGGAGCCGCCGCACTTCTGCCCACGACGACCGGGTTGGTGGCCTGGGCGGGAGCGGCCGTCCCCCTGGGCCTGGCAGGCTACGGCCTGGCGAAAGCCCGGGAGGGCTTTCAGGCGGAAAACAGCTCCGGATTGGCCGAGGCGGTCGTAATACTCGTTCTGTCTATCGGTGCGCTGATCGCAAGCGTGAACCTCGGTATCAATGCTATGCAGAGCAAAAAGATGCCCGGGGTAGAAATGGAACTGGATAGCTTCAAGCCGGGCGTCATCAACGTCGAGTAGGCGACTGTAGAGAAAAGCAGGGGCAAACCGACACCATGCTGGTCATGCGCTCCATCGGCGCCACCCACCGCGTATGGGCCAATCCGGCGGCGAAGAAGCTCGTCGATCTCGACAGCCGGGGAAGGCGCGACGACGAGCAATAGCAGCGCTATTTCGAGGAG
>CAYVFC010000091.1:0-33500 GCA_964450715.1 uncultured Sandaracinaceae bacterium
GCGGCGGACCGAACGAGGAGGTCCTCAAGCCCTACGAGAACCTGACCGGCATCCCCTACAAGCCGACCTCACCGAGCAAGCGCATAACCTTCAACCTGGAGGGGGCCGACCTCACCGACCTGGTGCGCCTGATCTCGCAGCTGACCGGCAAGCGCTTCATCATGCCCAGCAAGCTGCGCAGCATCCAGGCCACCGTCTACGCGCCTACCAAGGTGACCGTGGCCGAGGCCTACCAGGCCTTCCTCTCCATCTTGGAGCTCAACGGAATGGCGCTGGTGCCCGCCGGACGCTACCTGAAGATCGTGGAGTCGGGCGGCGTAGAGAACAAGCCCGTCCGCCTGCAGACCGAAGAGGGCGGCGTGCCCTCGGGAGACACCTTTCTGACCCGGATGCAACGCATGCAGCACATCGCGGCCGAGGACGCCGCCGAGCTGTTGGGTCGCTTCAAGTCGGCGGACGGGAACATCACCGCCTACGCGCCGAGCAACATGCTCATCATCACCGACACCGGCACCAACATGAATCGGATGATGCGCATCCTGGGGGTGGTCGACGTGCCGCGCACCAGCGAGCACATCTGGGTGGAGCCGGTACACTACGCCAACGCCAACGAGATGGCGCAGACCCTGAGCGAGATCTTCGAGCCGGTCGCCAAGAGCAAGTCCGGCAAGGCGAAGCCGGCCCCCAAGCGGCCGGTCGTGAAGGGCAAGAAGGCGGCGTCCGGACCGGGCACGGTCGGCAACCGGCAGGGAGAATCGCGCATCACCAAGATCCTGGCGGACGAGAGGACCAACTCGCTGGTCATCCTGGCCACCGAGCCGGCCTACCTGCGCATCCTGGAAATGCTCCGCTACCTGGACGTGCCCATGGAGGGCGAGGGGCGGATCCATGTGCACTACCTGCAGCACAGCGACGCCGAGGAGATCGCCAGCACCCTCTCCAAGCTGGTGGGCACCAGTGCCGGAGGCAAAGGCAAGAAGGGCGCCAAGGACGGGGTCGAGATCTTCGAGGGCACCATCGCGCTGACCGCCCACAAGGCCAGCAACGCACTGGTCATCACCTCCTCGGCCCACGACTACGCGGCGCTCAGGCGCACCATCGACCGGCTGGACCGCAAGCGCAAGCAGGTCTTCATCGAGGCGGTGATCATGGAGCTGAACGTCGACCGCTCCAACGAGCTCGGGTTTCGCTTTCACGGCGGCGTGCCCAATTTCCCGGCCGACGGCGGGTTGACCGCCTTCGGTTTCAACCCGGGGCAGCCCGGCTCCTCGACCATCTGGGGGCTGGACAAGAACCCTGAAGTGCTGACAGGTATGGCCATCGGTATGCAGGGCGAGTCCATCGACACGGGCATACCCGGTTTCACCATACCGGCCTTCGGCGTGCTGATGAAGGCGTCCGCGGCCTCCGGGGATACGAACGTGCTGTCCACGCCCCATCTGATCGCCATGGACAACGTGGAGGCGGAGATCAGCGTGGGCGGCAACGTGCCGCTGCAATCCTCCACCGTGGGGAACTACGGCAACCTGGGCAGCCTGGCCAGCATGGCCGGCGGCCAGTCGAACGCCGCCCAGGGGCTGAACGCGCTGGCCGGACTGGGCGGCTTTGGCGGCTCGGTGCCGCGGCAGGACGTGGGTACCACGGTCAAGATCACCCCGCACATCAACGAGAGCGATCAGATCCGCCTGGAGATCTCCGAGGAGATCTCCGAGGCCGGCAGCTTCAGCGAGTCCGGAAACCTCGGCGTGCGTTCCGTCAACCGGACCCGCGCCAAGACCGAGGTGGCGGTCAACGATCAAGAAACGGTGGTGATCGGCGGGCTGATGCGCGATTCGGTGGCCACCGGCCAGTCCAAGGTGCCGATCTTGGGCGACATCCCGCTGCTGGGGGTACTGTTTCGCCATAGCACCAAGACCAAGCAAAAGAAGAACCTGCTGCTGTTTTTGACGCCCTACATCATCCGCTCGCAGGAGGATCTCAGGGCCATCTACGACCGCAAGATGCGCGAGCGGCAGGAGTTCCTCGACCGCTACTTCGTCTTCAGCAGCGACGACTACCAGCCGCCCATCGACTACTCGCGCACCCGCGGGCTGGTCAGCGAAATGCTGAACGAAATCGTCGCGCTGGACGAGCAGCGTCGGCTGATCGATGAGGCCAAGTCCAAGCCGCCGCCCGAGCACATTTACCGCAAGCCGGTAGGAGAGCTGGAAAGCGACGACGAGCTGGTCATCGAGAGTGACGAGGAGCCCGCCGCCGAGCCGGCCGCGCCGCAACCGGCGCTGCAGGGGCCGCAGATGCCCGTCCCACCACCCGAAAACCCCGAGCAGGAGCCGATCGAGTAGGTCACGGAAAGCCGAGGAGCGACCGCGATCATGGAGGAGAGATACGTAGCTGAAATCTTGATGCGCAGAGGCATCCTGTCCGAGGAGACCCTGCAGAAGGCCGCCGGGATCGCCCGCGAGCGGGGAGCGCGGTTGCGCGACGTGCTGGTGGCCACCGCCATGACCGAGGAGAGCGTCCTGGTCCGGGCGCTGGCCGAGGAGCTGAGCCTGCCGGTGATCGACGAGATCAACCCGGACGCCATCCCCGCTGATCTGATCGAGCGGGTGCCTATCAACTTCGCCCGGCAGCACAAGCTCATGCCCGTCGCCCGGATCGGAGAGATCGTGCAGGTGGCCGTCGCGGACGTGATGGATCTGGCCCCGCTCGACGATCTGCGCGTGCTGCTCGGGAGCCCCTGCGAGGCGGTGGCCGCACCCACCACGGTCATCGAGGACGCCATCAACCGCGTGTACGAGCGCAAGGACGAGAACGCGCTGGCCGAGGCCCAGGGCGACGAGGAGGTGGAGCAGCTGCAGGACCTGATCGATATGACCGACGAGGCTCCGGTCATCCGCTGGGTCAACAACCTGTTCTACGAGGCGGTGCGACACCGGGCCTCGGATATCCACATCGAACCGGCGGACAACGAGGTCGCCGTCCGCTACCGGATCGACGGTACGCTGTACAAGACGAAAACCGCCCACAAGGGCTTTCTGCAGTCGATCGTCAGCCGGGTGAAGATCGAGGCGGGGCTCAACATCGCGGAGAAGCGGCTGCCGCAGGACGGACGCATCACCAAGAAGATCAAGGGCAAGCTGGTGGACGTCCGCGTATCCACCATACCGACCTCGCGCGGCGAACGCATCGTGCTGCGCCTGCTCGACAAACAGCAGGCGCTGCTCGACCTGCCGGACCTGGGTTTCAGCGGAGACAAGCTGGGGCAGATGGAGCAGCTGATCGAGCGGCCCAACGGCATCATCCTGGTCACCGGCCCCACCGGTTCGGGAAAGACCACCACGCTGTACGCCTGCCTGAGCAAGATCAACTCGCCGGAGCTGAACATCCTCACGGTCGAGGACCCGGTAGAGTACGAGCTGCCCGGCATTTCCCAGATGCACGTGCGGCCCAAGATCGGGCTCAGCTTCGCCTCGGGGTTGCGGAGCTTTTTGCGGCAGGACCCGGACGTGATCATGGTGGGCGAGATCCGCGACCACGAGACCGCCGAGATCGCCATCCACGCCTCGCTGACCGGCCACCTGGTTCTCTCTACTCTGCACACCAACGACGCGGCCGGCGCCATCACCCGGATGGTGGAGATGGGGGTGCAGCCCTTTCTCATCTCCTCCTCGCTGATCGGGGTGCTGGCCCAGCGCCTGGTCCGGGTGCTCTGCACCGCCTGCCGCCAGCCCTACCTCCCCAGCGACGACGAGCTGCAGTCGCTGGAGCTCGACCCCGCCGATTTCGGGCCGGCTGGACCGCCGCCGCTGCCGGAACGCGTGAGCGAGGGCGGACGGCTGCAGCGGGCCGGCAATCCGTTCCTGGCCGGAGCCAGGGAGGAACGTCCGCCCCGTCCCTACTTCTTCCGGCAGGTCGGCTGCGAGGTCTGCACCGGTACCGGCTACTACGGGCGAACCGGCATCTACGAGCTGCTCACCGTGGACGAGTCCATCCGCCGCGAGATCGCGAATAGCAGCGACTCCAAGCAGATCGCGCGGGTGGCGCGCCGCAGCGGCATGCTGTCGCTGCGCGAGGACGGCGCGCGCCAGGTCATCGAGGGGATCACCAGCATGGAAGAGGTGCTGGCGGCCACCCAGGCGGGCGAGGTGGAGTAGCGAACTATGGCCGTATTCGCATGGCAGGGCATCGACGCCAGGGGCAAGCCGGCCAAGGGCATAAGAGACGCGGAGAGCGCCCGGGCCCTGCGCGGCGCGCTGCGCAAGGAAGGCATCATGGCCACCTCCATCGAGGAGGAGGCGGCCGCCCGTAAGCGCGTCAGCCGCGAGATCGACTTCTCCCGCTATTTCCAGCGCGTATCCACCCTGGACATCGCTCTGGTCACCCGGCAGCTGGCCACCCTGCTGCGCGCGGGAGTTCCGCTGGTCGAGGCGCTCAGCGCCATCATCGAACAGCTGGAGAAGCCGCTGCTCAAGACCGCTTTCACCCAAACCCGCGACAAGGTCAACGAAGGCAGCAGCCTGGCCGACGCGCTCAAGGCGCACCCCAAGGTCTTTCCCGGCGTCTACGTCAACATGGTGGCGGCCGGCGAGGCCTCGGGGATGCTCGACGGCGTGCTGGAGCGGCTGGCCGACTTCCTGGACAGCCAGGCCGATCTGAGGACCAAGGTGACCGGCGCGCTCATCTACCCGATGGTGCTGGCGGTGTTCGCCGCCTTCGTGGTGACCATCATCATGGTCTTCGTGGTGCCCAAGGTCACGGCCATCTTCGCCGATTTCGAGCGAGCGCTTCCCTGGTATACGCAGCTGCTGATCACGGCCAGCGACTTTATCACCGACTTCTGGTGGCTGCTGCTGGGGCTATTGGCCGGAGCGGGCTGGGGCCTGAAGCGCTTCCGCTCCACGCCCGAGGGCAGGGAGAAGTGGGACCGCATGGTGCTCAGGCTGCCGCAGGTGGGAAAGCTGGTGGTGATGGTGGCGGTAGCACGCTTCTCCAGAACCCTGGCCACGCTGCTCGCCAGCGGAGTGCCGGTGCTGACGGCCCTGGACATCACCCGCAACGTGCTGGGCAACACCATCCTGATGAAAGCGGTGGAAGAAGCGCGCGAATCGATACGTGAGGGCGAGAGCATCGCCACCCCGCTCAAGAGAAGCGGGCAGTTTCCTCCCATCGTCACCCATATGATCGCGGTAGGCGAGCGCTCCGGCGAGCTGGAACGGATGCTCGAGCACGTGGCGGTAGCCTACGACAGCCAGGTGAGCGTGCGCATCGCGGCCATGACTCGCATCCTGGAACCGACCATGATCATCATCATGGCCGCGGTGGTGGGCAGCATCGCCTTCTCGATGATGATGCCGCTGCTCAAGATCAACGAGTTCATCGGAGGATAGGGTCCGGTGTCCGATGGCCAGCAAGAAGATACAGCGAAGCGACGTGCTGCTACCCTGGGAGCAGAGGAGCGCCTGGCTGGCCGCGCTGGCCTCGGGGCGTCGCTGGCGGGCGGTCCTGCTGGCGTGTCTGGCGGCGGTCCTGCTGCTCGCCATCTACAGCGCGGCGCGGCGCCGGGAGCGTATCCGGCTGACGCGGGCGGCGATCGCCGAGGTACAACGCGCGGTCGGGTTGTTCCGGGCCGAGATCGGGCGCTGCCCGCGTTCCACCGTGGAGCTGGTTCACCCTCCGCGCGCGCGGGCGCAGTACCTGACGGTGCTGCCGGACGACGGCTGGGGCCGGCAGCTGCTGGTGCGCTGTCCGGGGCCCGACGACGGCAGCGGCGGGCAGGTCATCTCGTCCGGCCCCAGCGGCTCCTTTCTGGTGGACGATAACATTTACTAAAAGCGCGAACGGACTACGGGAGGAGGTAGGAATGAATGACGTGGTGAAAAATCGGAAACGGTCACCCGGCAGCCGGCGGTTGCGGCGCGCGCGCCGCAGGCAGGGCATGACCCTGGTGGAGATCATGGCCGTGCTGGTCATCATCGCCATGGTGGCCGGGGCGGTGGGCTTTGCCGTGCTGCCCACCATTCAGAAAGCCAGGATCAAGTCCACGCGTAACGACGCCAAGGCCATCACCTCGGCGGCCGTGCTCTACATGTCGGACACCGACGGGTGCCCCACCGTGCAGGATCTGCTGGAGGAAAAGATCCTGGACAAGAACAAGAGCACCAAGGACGCCTGGGACAACGACTTCAGTATCGAGTGCGACGAGGACGGCCCGGTAGCCATATCGGCCGGGCCCGACAAGCAGATGGGCACGGACGACGATATCTACTGAACGTGAACGCAGCGAGCGACAACCGCGGAAGGTACTGGCCGCGGGAGGGGGCAAGCCCCTCCCCTACGCCCTACGCCCTACGCTCTAAACAGCGTAACCACAGTCGGCGGGGGTTCACCATGCTCGAGGTCATGGTGGTGATCGTCATCGTCGGCATCTCCCTGTCCATGGTGGGGGTGGGAGCCGGCACGCTGATGCGCTCGGAGCTGAAGTCTTCCTGCAACCGGATCATCTCGGCGGCTCGTTATGCCTACAACCGGGCCGTGATCCACGGGACCACGGTGCGCGTGCGCTTCGAGCTGCCGGGCGAGACCTTTTCGCTGGAAGAGGCGCACGGCCAGGTCACTCTGGCGCGGGCCGACGACGAACGCAAACTGCCGAGCGATGAGGAGGGCGGCGAGCGCGGGGCGGACGTCGATCCCTGGGCGGCTGCCAAGGCCCGGCTCGGGGATACCTTCAAGGTGACGCTGGGCGCTTCGCCTTTCGGCCCCATCGGCGCGACCGGGGGCGAGGGCGAGGGCGAAGGAGAAGGAGAAGGCAAGCAAGCGGTCGGGGGCCGCTTTTCCAACATCAAGCTCGGCCGCAACATCCGCATCGTCAAGCTCATCGTCCCGCACGAGCCCTATCCGCGCGAGAGCGGTACCGGCGCTGTCTACTTCTTCCCGGGCGGGCAGACCGAGCACGCGGTGATCCAGCTGGCGCAGAGGGACGGCCGCATCTACTCGGTGGAGATCCACCCGTTGACCGGGCGCGGCCGGGTCCATACCGCACCGTACGAGCCGGCGCTTCTGCTCGGCGACCCCGAGGAGATGGACAGGTCCGAGGTGGACGGGCCATGAGCAAGGTAACTGTTCGAGACGTATCGGCGTCCGAAACGACGACGGCCAATCCATCCCGAAAAACCGGCTTTCGTCCTCGGGCCGCCTCGTCACGTACGTGGGTACGCTCCTCGGCGGCCCTGCGGGCGCGCTCGGTTTTTCGGGCGCCTTGGCCGCCGTATAGCCCCGGGCCTGAACACCGGCTGAGCAGGCGGACCGGAGCGTTCACGCTGCTGGAAGTCATGGCCGCGGTGCTGATCGCGGGCCTGATGCTGACCTCGCTCTATGCCAGCGAGGCGGGCTCTATCAAGATGAAGCAGCGGGCGATCAATATGAGCCTGGGTGCGCTGCTGGTGCGCTGCAAGATGGGAGAGATCGAGGAGCTGATCGCCGAGGAGGGGCTCCCGGCCGTGTTCGCCTCGGAGTCGGACGCCTGCTGCGCCGAGGCGGAGATCGAAGGCTTCCAGTGCGACTGGGAGATCAACCGCATCGTGCTTCCCGAGACCATGTTCATGGGAGACGAGGAGGGGCAGGAGGATATGTTCTCCCAGCAGGGAACGCTGCCCGACACCACCGAGGTCGAGGATCCGACCGCCCTGCTCTCCGGCCCGGCCTCCGGCGAGATCGACGCGCTGGCGTCACAGGCCATGCAGTTCGTCTACCCCGTTCTCAAGCCCTCCATAGAGGAACAGATACGTCGGGTAACCATCGTCGTACGCTGGAGGGAGGGCGCGGCCGAGCGCTCCTTTAGCGTCAACCGCTACCTGGTGGCCGAGCAACCACCGCCGTTGCCGGAAGATGAGGAACAGCCGCAATGAGCCTGGCGTTTGCAGCGCGGAACCGTAGGGAAGGGGCTTGCCCCCTCCCGTTAGGGCTTGCCCGGGCTATTCCGAGGGCGGGCGCAAGGCCCGAACCTACCCGGAACCGGAGGCGAGCGCTCCACGGGGGAAGGAACGGAATCCGCGCCGGCATGACGCTGGTCGAGGTGATGGCGGCGCTGACCGTTTTCGCCATGGTCAGTACGGCCATCTACTCGGGTTTCATACAGACCATGAAGATCAAACAGCGCGTCGAGCAACAGATGGACCGCTACCACGAGATCGCGGCCGGCCTGGAGCGCATGGCCCGGGAGATCACTATGGCCTACACCTCGGCGCAGACCATGAGCAATCCCGACGAGAGCCTGCGCGTGGTCAAGACCGGTTTCGTGGGCAGCGAGGCCTCGGGCGGAAGCCGGCTGGACTTCACCTCCTTCAGCCACAAGCGGCTGTACCGCAACGCGCACGAGAGCGATCAGAACGAGCTCAGTTACTACGTCACCGATCACCCGGAGGACAGCAGCCGCCGCGTGGTGGCGCGGCGCGAGCAGCGCCGCATCGACGACGACCCGCAGAAGGGCGGGCAGTCGCAGATCCTGATCGACGACGTGGTCGAGCTGAGCTTCAGCTACCTGGACCCTCTCACCGGGGAGTGGGTCAGCACGTGGGACGCCGACCCGGAGGGCACCCACGCCAACCGCCTGCCGGCCCAGGTGGAGATCAAGGTCACCGTGCCCGATCCGCTGGGCAGGAGCGGGGACAAGACCTTTGGCACGCGCGCGGTGATCCCCCTGCGCTTCGCGCTCAACCACGCGACGTACAACATATGAAACCGGGAACCGAAAGAATGCGTTTGCGCCACTCGCGAGCAGGCCGGCCCCTTCGCCGGTCGAGGGCTGGCGGGTTTTGCCTGTCGGTTCGCGGCGGCCGTTCGGAGGGAAAGGCGGCCAATCGGCTTTCTGCCGGAGCCTCGAAGGGGCTCCGGCGTTTTGGCGCGTCCGCCCGGAGGGCGGTCGCGCCAAAACGCGGGGCCGACAAGAGGAGAAAGGGGGTAGTGCTGGTGCTGGTGCTGGCGGTGCTCTCGGTGCTGGCGGTGCTGGTGGCCGACCTGGCTTACTCCTCCACCACGTACTTTAAGGTGGCCGAAAGCCAGCGAAACCGCCTGCAGGCCGAGTACCTGGCCCTGAGCGGGATGGACCTCACCCGCCTATTGATCGCCAAGGAGCCGGCCGTACGCGGCGCGGTGGCTGGCATCTACGCCCTCTTGCTCGGCCACCCCCCTCCGCAGATCAACGTCTGGGATTTCGCCAACGAGGTCTGGGCCCCGCTGGCCAGCCCGGAATCGGCCGAGCAGATGGCAGAGAGCTCGGGGATAGACTTCACGCAAGTGGAGGGACTGGTGCCCCTGGGCGGCAATTTCGAGATCAAGGCCATCCCGGAGAACGGTCTCATCAACGCCAGCAACCCGCTCTTCCGCGTCGGCAGCGATGCGCGCAGGCAGGTAGCCATGGAGCTGTACGCGCTGATGGGAGGCTACCAGTCCCCGACCAGCCCCTACGATCCGCTCTTTGCCGAAAGGGATGCCGACGGCCAGTACACCACCCGATTGGACATCGTATCGGCCATCGTGGACTGGTGGGATTACGACCAGACGCGCACCATATTCGATCCGGCCACCTCCACCATCACCGAGGCGGGAAGCGAGGACGACATCTACCGGACCTTCCCCGATCCCTACGAGGTCAAAAACGCACCTTACGATTCATTGCAGGAGCTACGGATGGTTCGCGGTATCGGGGACGACTTCTGGGCGACCTTCGTGGAGCCCGAGCCCGACGACCCCGGCGGCCGGCGGCTGACCGTGTACGGCTCGGGCGCGGTCAACGTGAACGAGGCGCGACCCGAGGTACTGCTGGCCACCCTCTGCTCCTTCGACGGGATACGAGAGCAGGCGCTCTGTATCGATCCCATGCAGGCCGGCAACTTCATCGCGCTGCTGAACACGGTCCGCTCCTTCATTCCCATCGCCATGTTCGCCAAGGCCGACGATTTTTTTAACTTCGTGGAGGGCAAGGGAGGCCCCAAGTCCCTCTACCCCATGCTGCTCGCCTTTCTGGGCGAGGAAAACGAGCTTCTCTTCCTTCCGGTCTCCATCCCCCAGAACGTTCGGGCGCAGGTGCAGAAGTCCTTCATCGCCTCGGCCGCGATCTTCACCATTCAATCCACCGGAACGGTGGGCAACACCCGGGTGCGGATCAGCGCGGTGGTCAACTTCCACGACCGCTGGACCCCTCCGCCGCCCAATGCCGGGGTCATGCCGGGGCTGGGTATCTTTCACCACTACCGGGTGGACTGAAGGAGGCGACGAGACCGATGGCGGTTGTGCTGGACAGCGGTAGGTAGCTAAGGGTACGGACGACGATCATGGCGCGCATACTCGGTTTGGACTTGGGAAAGACGGCGGTCCGCGGGACGTTGCTGCAGAGCTCCTTCCGCAAGCTGGAGGTCGAGCGCCATGTCCAGGTACCGCTGCTGCAAGGCGCCGAGGGCGCCGCCGCCCAGGTCGACCTGAACCAGGCCCTGGAGTCGATACTGCAAGCGATGGGAACCCCGCCCGACGCGGTCATCGCCGATCTTCCCGGCGAAATGGTCTCGCTGCGTACGGTCGAGCTGCCGCGGGCGGCGGCCAAGCACATCGCCGGCGTGCTGCCCTTCGAGGTTGAATCCCTCATCCCCTTCCCGGTCGAAAGCGCCGCCATCGACTACCAGACGATCGATACCCGTCCCGAGCAACTGCGCCTGCTGGTGGCCGCCGCCCCGCGCGAACGGGTGGCCGAGCGGTTGAGACAGCTCGGAGCCGCGGCCATCGAGCCCCGCACCATCTGTGCGGGCGCGGCCGCGCTGGACGGTCTCTGCCACTTGATCGAAGAGCTCGCGCAGCCGGGCCCGTTCCTGATCGTCGAGCTGGGGGCGGAGACCACGGACCTGTGTATCATAAGCGACGGTCGCTGCCAGCTCGGGCGTACGCTCTCGCTAGGCGTTTCCGGAACGCGGGCGGGCGGAGAAGAGCTGTGGCGCGGCATTCAGCGCACGGTTGCCTCTTTTCGCGCCGCCGGCGGTCCGCCGGTTGAGCGGGTCTTTGCCTCGGGCACCGGTGCGATGCAACGGGAGACGATCGCCTGGCTCGGCGAGAAGCTGGGCGCCCGGATCGAGCTGTTGCCGCTGCCGGCCGCCGAGGGCGCGGCGGCGCCGGCGGGTCGGGAGAGCCACGCACAGCCGGTATTCGCGCGCTCGGCAGCGCTGGCGGCCAAGGGGCTGGGCGGAGCCAAGAGCATCGATCTCAGACAGGGAGAGCTGGCGCCGAGGCGGGCGGCCGGCGCGCTGCTGCGCCACTCGGGCTTGATGGGCGGCTGCCTACTGGCGGTGGTGCTCTGCGCGCTGTTCGCCATCTACGGGAGGCGCTCGCTGCTGGTGGACGAGCGGGACGCCCTGCGCACCCGGCTGGCCTCGGTGACCAAGGAGCTGTTCGGCGAAGCCGCGGGCGACGCCGACCGGGCGCGAAGGCTCCTGATCGGCCAGCGCGCCTCCGATCCGCTGCCGCGATTCGACGCCTTCGATGCTTTGAACGTAGTATCCGGTTCCATCCCGCCCGAGATCGTCCATGACGTACGCCGTTTGCGCATCGAGGTCGGCGACGACAAGCGCGAGGGCGTGCTCGAGCTGCAGGGCACCCTGGGCAGCATCGAGCAGCGCGACGAGGTGGCCGTCAAGCTCGGCGAGCACCCCTGCTTCGGAGAGATCAAGGCGGGCAAGACCTCTCCGGGGCGGGAGGAGAGCCGCATCAACTACCAGCTGGAAACCACCATACGCTGCCCGGGTGACGGCCCGCCGGAAAAGACAACGAGCAGGAGAGCGCGCGACGGCTCGCGCGAGTGAAACGGAAGGGACGGAAGGCGCCATGATGCAAAACCAGTTCGAAAAGCTGCGAGCCTCCTGGGACAGCTTCACGGACCGGGAGAAGCGCATCCTGGCCGTTGCCGGGGCGGCCATCTTCGCCGCGCTGCTGGCCCTGCCCTTCATGCTCATGGCCAGCGCCAACGGCGAGCTGGAACAGGAGATAGATGACATAAAGACGCTGCTCGACGATATCGAGCAGCGGCGCGAGCGCCTGCAACTGCTGGTGGCGCAGAGACGCCAGGCCGAAAAGCGATACAAGCAGAAGGCACCGCAACTGGGTGGCTTTATCGAGTCGCTGGCACGCGAGCAGGAGCTGACCATACAAGAGGCCAAGGACGAGCCGGAGAAGATGGTGGGCAAGTTCCGGCGCCGGCTCGTACAGGTGAGCATCCCCCGGGTGGCGTTGACACCGATCATCAGGCTGATGGCGGCGGTGGAGAGCAGCCGCTATCCGGTAGCGGTCGAACGGCTCCAGATCGAGCACTTTCAGCCGGGCGACAGCTACAACCTCAGGCTCGGCGTGTTGGCCTTCGACAAGCAGAGCGCGGACGCTGAGAAGTCGAGCGAGGGGGAAGAGGCGGAGGACGAGGCCGACGGCGAGGAGTTGGAATGAGCTCGAGCAACCGAGGGAGAGGCTGATGTCGCTGCGCCGGAAACTGCTGAGCTGGTCCGCATACGCGGCCTTCTTCTTTACCTGCTTTACGGTCTTCGCCTACTGGACCTTTCCCTACGATAGACTGCGCGATCATCTGCTGCAGAAGGTCAACGGGCAAAAGGGGCCTCGGGCAGATTCCGGCAACTACCGGCTGCAGATCGGGTCGCTGGAGCCCTGGTGGTTCACGGGAGTCAGATTGACCGATGTATCCATGACCCGGCCCTCGGACACGCCCGGCGCTCCGCCCATTCGCCTGGAGGTGGATCGGGTCACGGTCCGTCCCTCGCTGGTGCCGCTGCTGGCAGGGCGGATGGACCTCAACTACGACCTGCGGCTGGGCGAGGGCCGCATCGAGGGGCGCTACAAGAAGGATGAGGAGACGCTTCTGCTGGAAAGCGAGGTCGAGGAATTCGAGATCGCCGATTCGGGGCTGGGCGGGCTGATCGGCTTGCCGGTCAAGGGGCGAGCGAATGGCTCCGTCAAGCTGATCGTCCCCAAGAAGCTGGAAGCGAGCCAGGGCAGCATCCAGCTCGATATCGCCGGTCTGGTCGTGGGCGACGGTAAGACCAAGCTGATAACCGAGAATCTGCGGGACGGGATGACCGTGGAAACCATCGACGCGGGGGATCTCGAGCTGCGCGTCGCCGTGCGCAAGGGCGTGGGCGAGGTCGAGAAGCTGTCGACCGCCGGCAAGGACCTGAACCTGAAAGGTAGTGGAACCATACGGCTACTGCAGGAGATCTCGCAGTCGCGGCTCAACCTTATCCTCGATATCGCCTTCACCGATGCCTACAAGAAGCGCAACGACAGAACCAAAGCGCTGTTCGAGCTGATGGATCTCAACCCGCAGATGAAACGTGCCAAGAGCCGGGACGGCTCGCTACGTTACCGCATCAGCGGGCTGCTGGCCCGACCCAGCTATCGGGCCATCGGCGACCGAGCGTCGCGGCGGGCGCGCCGACGGGCGAGGAAGTAACCCCCCACCCCCGTTGCCCCCTCCGGGTCAGCGGAAGCGCGCGCCCGGATATGCGCCGAGGTTTCACCCACCAGGGGTTTCCGCAAACGCCGGTGCCGCGCGCTTCCGGTGACCCCGCGTACGACATGGGGGCACAAAACCGGACTTGTCGGGTTGAACGCGACCCTTCGAGCGACAATTAATATGAAAGCGTGTCCTGACCCCCGTTTTCTCCTGTTGCTGGCGGGGCTCCTTCGACGCGCCAAGTGACAATACAGCCCATCTCAAAAAAATGCGGACCGAGTATTTCGGAGCGCGGCGGCCCCGGATGCAAGGAGCGACGACGAGCAATAGTGGTGCTATTTCGAGCAGGAGCGACGCCGCAGACGGGGCCGCCCCCGCCCGAAAGACGACGGGAGCATTTTTGAGATGGGCTCTGGTTTCTTTCCTACGCGCTCCGCCCCTAACGAGATAGCGGAGCCAAGGGGATTCTGCATGCAAGTCGAGCTTAACTCTAGCGGAGCGCCTCTACCCCGGAATGGAGTGAGGAGCTGCGGTTTGCCGTGTCTCCCGCTTCTGGCTTTTGCCTGTGCCGCCCTTGTCGCCGCCTGCGACGTCTACGACGAGGGTCTTCTGGACGACACGTCAGACGCCGCGACCCGAACCGACGCGGCCACCGGAGACGCGGGCGGCTCGGGCGGCTCGGGCGGCAGTGCCGGAAGCCCGGAACCCGGACCGTTTCCGGACAGCGGGATCGACGCCGGTGTCTGCCAGCCCGGCGACGATCCGGGCTGCCCGCTGATCTGCCCGGAGGTATGCGACGGCGAGGACAACGACTGCGACGACCAGGTGGACGAGGGCGAGCTATGGGCCGACTGGGGCAGCGAGTGCTCGTCCGGCGTGGGCGAGTGCCGGATGACGGGCTCGTTGGTCTGCGACCCGAGCGATCCCGCCGGTCCCTTGGTCTGCGACGCCGAGCCCTTCGAGCGACAGGCCGAGCAGTGCGACGGCAAGGACAACGATTGCGACGAGGAGGTCGACGAGGGCTTTCCCGATACGGACTCGGACGGGGACGCCGACTGCGTGGACACGGAGGACGACGGCGACGGCGTGGTGGATACCGTCGACAACTGCCCCGAGGTCGCGAATCGGGATCAGACCGACACGGACGGGGACGGCAGGGGCGACGCCTGCGACGAGGATGACGACGACGACGGCGTGCTCGATGGCGAGGACAACTGCCCGCTGCTGGACGTCGCCGACCAGTCCGACCTGGATGGAGACGGCGTGGGCAATCCGTGCGACGAGGACGTCGACGGCGACGACGCGCTGGACGTACAGGACAACTGCCTGCTGCTTTACAACCCGCAGCAGACCGACACCGACCGGGACGGCGACGGCGACGACTGCGATGACGACGACGACGGCGACGGGGTCGCGGATGGCGACGACAACTGTCCGCTTCACGCCAACCCGCTGCAGGAGGACGCGGACTCGGACGGGGCGGGCGATCCCTGCGACGAGGACCGGGACGGCGACGGAGTGCTCGATGTTGACGACAACTGCCCGGAGATCCCCAACGTCGACCAGACCGATACGGACACGGACGGCCTGGGCAATATCTGCGACGGCGACGACGACGGTGATCTCATCGACGACGAGGTGGACAACTGCCCGCTGGACTACGACCCATCGCGCAGCGACGCGGACAGCGACGGTACCGAGGACGCGTGCGACGAGGATGACGACGCAGATGGTATATCCGATGTAGACGACAACTGCCGGCTGATCCCCAACGTCGACCAGACCGACAGCGACAGCGACGGCCAGGGCGACGCCTGCGACGAGGACGAGGACGGCGACGGGGTGACCGACGAGGTGGACAACTGCCCCTTTGTGGCCAACCCGGGACAGGAGGATGCCGATAGCGACACCAAGGGCGACGCCTGCGACGTGTGCCCGCTGGATGAGCTGGACGACGCGGACAGCGACGGGTTCTGCGGCGACCTGGACAACTGCCCGGAAGACCACAACCCGCTGCAAGGGGACGCGGACAGCGACGGCACCGGGGACGCCTGCGACGTCTGCCCGGCCGACCCGCTCGACGATATCGACGCGGACGGGGTCTGCGGCGACCTGGACAACTGCCCCTTCACCAGCAACGACCAGCAGAACAGCGACGGCGACGCGCTGGGCGACGCCTGCGACAACTGCCCGACCGACGACAATATCGGCCAAGAAGACGGCGACACCGATTCGGTGGGAGACGCCTGCGACGACTGCCCGGTAGACCCGCTCAACGACAGCGACGGCGACGGCGTGTGCGGCGACGTGGACAACTGCCCGGTCACGGCCAACAGCGAGCAGAGCGACGTGGACTCGGACGGGGCCGGCGACGCCTGCGACCCCTGCCCGGACGACTTCTATGACGACGGCGACAGCGACGGCTTCTGCGGCGACGTGGACAACTGCCCGCTCGACCCCAACCCCGGACAGCAGGACGGCGACGACGACGGCATCGGAAACCTGTGCGACGCCTGCTCCGAGGACCCGGGCAACGACGCCGACTCGGACGGGCTGTGCGGCAACCTGGACAACTGCCCCAACGCGGCCAACCCGGGGCAGCAGGACGGCGACGGCGACCAGATCGGCGACGCCTGCGACCCCTGCCCGGACTACGCGGGCAACGACCCGGACAACGACGGCACCTGCGAGGACGTGGACAACTGCCCCGGGCAGTACAACCAGGACCAGGTCGACTCGGATGACGATGGCGCGGGCGACGTCTGCGACCCCTGTCCCCTGGACGCGGACGACGACGCGGACTCGGACACCTGGTGCGCGAATGAAGACAACTGCCTCGGGGTCTCCAACCCGCTGCAGGCCGACTCGGACAACGACGGCGCGGGCAATGCCTGCGACCCGTGTCCCCAGGACCCGGACGACGACGCGGACTCGGACACCTGGTGCGCGGATGAAGACAACTGCCCGCTGGTGAGCAACCCGGGACAGGAAAACGCGGACGGCGACCTGCTGGGCGATGCCTGCGACGGCTGCCCGAACGACCCGGCCAACGACGTGGACAAGGACGGCGACTGCGGCGACCTGGACAACTGCCCGGCGACGGCCAACCCGGAGCAAGAGGACGCGGACAACGACGGCCTGGGCGACGTCTGTGACAACTGTCCCAATGACGCGGACAACGACACGGACGGCGACGACGTGTGCGGCGACCTGGACAACTGCCCGGCGACGCCCAACCCGACTCAGGCCGACGCGGACAGCGACGGCCTGGGCAACCCTTGTGACGACTGCCCCGATGACCCGGACAACGACACGGACGGCGACGAGGTGTGCGGCAACCTGGACAACTGCCCGGCGACGGCCAACGGCAGCCAGCTCGACGGTGACGGCGACGGCATCGGCGACGTGTGCGACAGCTGCAGCGAGGACCCGTTCAACGACGCGGACAGCGACGATTACTGCGCGAACCAGGACAACTGCCCGCTGGACAGCAATCCCGGTCAGGGAGATGCTGACTTGGACGGCAAGGGCGATGCCTGCGACGGCTGTCCTCTGGACGCGGACAACGACGCGGACCAGGACACGGTCTGCGGCAACCTGGACAACTGCCCGAGCGTGGCCAACGAGGAACAGACCGATACGGACAGCGACGGGGCGGGCAACGCCTGCGACGACGATGACGACGACGACGGGGAGCCGGACGGGAGCGACAACTGCCCGCTGGTACCCAACCCGGGCCAGGCCGACAGCGACAGCGACGGCATCGGGGACGCCTGCGACGGTGACCAGGACGGCGACGGGGTGACCGACGAGGCAGACAACTGCCCGAACACGGTCAATCCCCTGCAGGAGAACGGCGACGGCGACACGTTTGGCGACGCCTGCGACAACTGCCCGAGCATTACCAACGAAAACCAGGCGGACGCGGATAGCGACGGCAAGGGCGATGCCTGCGACAACTGCCCGGACCAGGTCAACCCCGGCCAGATCGACGACGACGGCGACGGGCTGGGCAATGCCTGCGACGACTGCGACCTGGATCCGGACAACGACGCGGACTCGGACGGGCTGTGCGCTGACCTGGACAACTGCCCGAACGCGGCCAACCCGGGCCAGCAGGATGGCGACGGCGACAATGTGGGAGATGCCTGCGACAACTGCCTCTCGACCGCTAACCCGAGCCAGGCCGACGGCGACGGCGACGGCAAGGGCGACTTGTGCGACAACTGCCCGGGCACGGCCAACAGCGATCAGCAGGACAGCGACGGCGACGGAAACGGCGATGTCTGCGACCCCTGTCCCCTGGACGAGGCCGACGACGTGGACGATGACGGAGTGTGCGGCAACCTGGACAACTGCCCGACCACACCCAACAGCGGCCAGACCGACAGCGACGGCGACGCCCTCGGCAATGCCTGTGACGCCTGCTCCGAGGACCCGGACAACGACGTGGACGGCGACGATGTGTGCGGCAACCTGGACAACTGCCCCGGCACCTGGAACGAGCTGCAGACCGACAGCGACAGCGACGCCCTCGGCGACGCCTGCGACGACTGCGACTTCGACCCGGACAACGACGCGGACGGCGACGGGGTCTGCGGCGACCTGGACAACTGCCCGGGAACGGCCAACGCCGGACAGACCGATGCGGACAGCGACGACCTGGGCGATGCCTGCGACGCCTGCTCCGAGGACCCCAATAACGACATCGACGACGACGGGTACTGCGGGAACGTGGACAACTGCCCCAGCATCTCCAACCCGGGCCAGGAGAACAACGACGGCGACGCGCAGGGCGACGCCTGCGACGCGGACGACGACAACGACGGCGACCCGGATGCCAACGACTGCGCCGACTTCGACCCGGACATCTACCACGGAGCCGAGGAGCTCTGCGACGGGGTGGACAACAACTGCGTGAACGGCATCGACGAGGGCTGCTGGACGGTGTTCGAGTATACGCCGAGCAACTTCGATCCGCTGGACGGAAGCATCGACCTGAACAACAGCGGGGACGTCATCCTGAACTGCGGCAACGACCCGGCGCCGCCGACCTTTGATTCGGACTCACTGAGCTACCCGCAATGGTGCGCCGGCCAGCCGCAACCCCCGCCGGTGATCCTGCCGCAGACCGACGGTCCCCCGGTGGTCGTGCTGCCCTTCTGGGATCTCACCGTCTCCTCGGGCACCACCCTGAAGCTGACCGGTACGCGGCCGGTTATACTCGCGGTATACGGCAACGCCAACATCGCCGGACAGGTGGATGCCAGCGCGGAGGGCGCGACCCCGGGCCCGGGGGCCGACTACAGCGACTGTTCTGACGTGGAAGGCAATGACGACACCTCGAGCAGCAGCGGCGGAAGCGGTGGCGGTGGCGGCGGCTTCGGGAAATCGGGCGGTAGCGGCGGAAGCGGTCGCGGCGGCGCGGGCTCGGTCTCCGGCGGTGCGGTGGTGGGCAACGTCGAGCTGGTACCGTTGCGGGGCGGCTGCTCGGGCGGTAGCGGCGGTTCGGGCACGAGCGGCTCGGGCGGACGCCAGGGCGGCGGCGGCGGCGGTGCGGTGCAGATCTCGGCAGCCGGGGGGCTAACCATCAGCGGCACGGTCTCGACCGCAGGCGGTAAAGGGCATAAGGGCACCGATCAGGAAGACGGCGGCGGCGGCGGCGGCAGCGGGGGAGCGGTGTTGTTGGAGGGCGGCACGGTATCCATCAGCGGCACGGCCAACATCACCGCCAACGGCGGCAGCGGAGCGTCGGGGCAGGACGGCGACGACGCCGATAACGCGCAGGACGGCAATCCCGGCAGCCAGACCGGAACCTCGCGCGCGACCGGAGGTACGGGCAACGCCGGCGGAAACGGCGGGCTGGGCGGCGCGGCCTCCGGCTCCGCGACGGGCGGCGGAAACGGCGAGGAGGAGTGCGGCATCTTCGGCTGGCCGTGCTGGGACGGCGCCGGAGGCGGAGGCGGCGGCGGCGGCGTGGGCCGCATCCGCATCAACCGGGCCTCGGTCTGTGCGCCACTGGGCACCTATAGCCCGATGCCCGTGGTGGACTGCCCGGCCTGCGGCGGTACCTGCTTCGAAACTCCCCCGGACTCGAGCTGCACCAAGCTCACCTACGGCGGGCACGTCTACTACTATTGCACCAACAACCGCAGCTGGACGAATGCCGATACGCGTTGCACCGATATCTACATGTATCTGGTGCGGATCGACGACGCGAGCGAGAACGGCTTCGTCCAGGGGCTCATCAGCGGGGAGACCTGGCTCGGCGCCAATGATCGCGAAAGCGAGGGCGTATGGGTGTGGCCGGACAACGGCGACCAGTTCTGGCAGGGAGATGGAGGCGGAAGCCCGGTGGGCGGGTTGTACAACAGCTGGAGCGGGAGCGAGCCCAACAACTCCGGCTTCCTGGGAGAGGATTGCGCCTTTATCAATACCGGCGGCGGCTGGGTCGACACGGGGTGTAGCGAATCCAGGGACTACCTGTGCGAGGGGAGCTGAGGCCGAGGCTTCGATCGAAGATCGACGAAGCCACGACGATTTCAAAATAGCTAGAGCCTGTATTCCTCATTACTACATAGGGATACAAAACCAGACTTGTCGGGTTGAATAGAGCAGCCCCGGCGACATTATATATAGGGTGTTATCTCTTTTCCTTCGGGTGTCGTTTCCGTAGCGGAGACGTTGCCAAGGGGGTTGTGTATGCAAAATGGGCTTGCGGTGGTGAACCCCTCTGGCGCCGGTAGAGCGGCGAGGAAACGCCGTGCAATCAGGCTGCTGTTTCTGTTATCAGCAGCTACCGCCTTGCTCGCCTCTTGCGATGCATATGACGAAGCCCTCCTGGAATCCTCCGAGGACGCCGCAGTCGCGCAGCACGCGGCCGGCGAGGATGGAGGCGGCGGCACGGGCGGTCTGGGCGGAGGCGGTGGAGGCCCGGACCCGGTTCCGGACAGCGGGATCGACGCCGGTGTCTGCCAGCCGAACGACGATCCGGGCTGCCCGCTGATCTGCCCGGAGGTTTGCGACGGCGAGGACAACGACTGCGACGACCGGGTGGACGAGGGCGAGCTGTGGGCCGACTGGGGCAGCGAGTGCTCGGCCGGCGTGGGCGAATGCCGGGTCAGGGGCTCGCTGGTCTGCAACCAGAGCGATCCCGCCGGTCCCTTGGTCTGCGACGCAGAGGCTCTCGAGCGGCAGCCCGAGCAGTGCGACGGCAAGGATAACGATTGCGACGAGACCGTCGATGAGGGCTTCGCAGACACGGACAGCGACGGCGAAGCCGACTGCGTGGACGAGGACGACGATAGCGACGGCGTGGTCGATTCCGTGGACAACTGCCCCGAGACCGAGAACCTGAAGCAGGAGGACTTCGACGGCGACGGCCTGGGCGATGCTTGCGACGAGGACGACGACGGCGACGGTCTGCTCGATGGCGACGACAACTGCCCGCTGCTGGCCACCGCCGACCAGTCGGACCTGGACGGGGACGGCGAGGGCGACCGCTGCGACGAGGACGACGACGGCGACGAGGTGCCCGACCTGCGGGACAACTGCCCTGTGCTCTACAACCCGTCGCAGACCGACACCGACCGGGACGGCGACGGCGACGATTGCGATAACGACGACGACGGCGACGGGGTCGCGGATGGCGACGACAACTGTCCGCTTCACACCAACCCGCTACAGGAGGACGCGGACTCGGACGGGGCGGGCGATCCCTGCGACGAGGACCGGGACGGCGACGGAGTGCTCGATGTTGACGACAACTGCCCGGAGATCCCCAACGTCGACCAGACCGATACGGACACGGACGGCCTGGGCAATATCTGCGACGGCGACGACGACGGTGATCTCATCGACGACGAGGTGGACAACTGCCCGCTGGACTACGACCCATCGCGCAGCGACGCGGACAGCGACGGTACCGAGGACGCGTGCGACGAGGATGACGACGCAGATGGTATATCCGATGTAGACGACAACTGCCGGCTGATCCCCAACGTCGACCAGACCGACAGCGACAGCGACGGCCAGGGCGACGCCTGCGACGAGGACGAGGACGGCGACGGGGTGACCGACGAGGTGGACAACTGCCCCTTTGTGGCCAACCCGGGACAGGAGGATGCCGATAGCGACACCAAGGGCGACGCCTGCGACGTGTGCCCGCTGGATGAGCTGGACGACGCGGACAGCGACGGGTTCTGCGGCGACCTGGACAACTGCCCGGAAGACCACAACCCGCTGCAAGGGGACGCGGACAGCGACGGCACCGGGGACGCCTGCGACGTCTGCCCGGCCGACCCGCTCGACGATATCGACGCGGACGGGGTCTGCGGCGACCTGGACAACTGCCCCTTCACCAGCAACGACCAGCAGAACAGCGACGGCGACGCGCTGGGCGACGCCTGCGACAACTGCCCGACCGACGACAATATCGGCCAAGAAGACGGCGACACCGATTCGGTGGGAGACGCCTGCGACGACTGCCCGGTAGACCCGCTCAACGACAGCGACGGCGACGGCGTGTGCGGCGACGTGGACAACTGCCCGGTCACGGCCAACAGCGAGCAGAGCGACGTGGACTCGGACGGGGCCGGCGACGCCTGCGACCCCTGCCCGGACGACTTCTATGACGACGGCGACAGCGACGGCTTCTGCGGCGACGTGGACAACTGCCCGCTCGACCCCAACCCCGGACAGCAGGACGGCGACGACGACGGCATCGGAAACCTGTGCGACGCCTGCTCCGAGGACCCGGGCAACGACGCCGACTCGGACGGGCTGTGCGGCAACCTGGACAACTGCCCCAACGCGGCCAACCCGGGGCAGCAGGACGGCGACGGCGACCAGATCGGCGACGCCTGCGACCCCTGCCCGGACTACGCGGGCAACGACCCGGACAACGACGGCACCTGCGAGGACGTGGACAACTGCCCCGGGCAGTACAACCAGGACCAGGTCGACTCGGATGACGATGGCGCGGGCGACGTCTGCGACCCCTGTCCCCTGGACGCGGACGACGACGCGGACTCGGACACCTGGTGCGCGAATGAAGACAACTGCCTCGGGGTCTCCAACCCGCTGCAGGCCGACTCGGACAACGACGGCGCGGGCAATGCCTGCGACCCGTGTCCCCAGGACCCGGACGACGACGCGGACTCGGACACCTGGTGCGCGGATGAAGACAACTGCCCGCTGGTGAGCAACCCGGGACAGGAAAACGCGGACGGCGACCTGCTGGGCGATGCCTGCGACGGCTGCCCGAACGACCCGGCCAACGACGTGGACAAGGACGGCGACTGCGGCGACCTGGACAACTGCCCGGCGACGGCCAACCCGGAGCAAGAGGACGCGGACAACGACGGCCTGGGCGACGTCTGTGACAACTGTCCCAATGACGCGGACAACGACACGGACGGCGACGACGTGTGCGGCGACCTGGACAACTGCCCGGCGACGCCCAACCCGACTCAGGCCGACGCGGACAGCGACGGCCTGGGCAACCCTTGTGACGACTGCCCCGATGACCCGGACAACGACACGGACGGCGACGAGGTGTGCGGCAACCTGGACAACTGCCCGGCGACGGCCAACGGCAGCCAGCTCGACGGTGACGGCGACGGCATCGGCGACGTGTGCGACAGCTGCAGCGAGGACCCGTTCAACGACGCGGACAGCGACGATTACTGCGCGAACCAGGACAACTGCCCGCTGGACAGCAATCCCGGTCAGGGAGATGCTGACTTGGACGGCAAGGGCGATGCCTGCGACGGCTGTCCTCTGGACGCGGACAACGACGCGGACCAGGACACGGTCTGCGGCAACCTGGACAACTGCCCGAGCGTGGCCAACGAGGAACAGACCGATACGGACAGCGACGGGGCGGGCAACGCCTGCGACGACGATGACGACGACGACGGGGAGCCGGACGGGAGCGACAACTGCCCGCTGGTACCCAACCCGGGCCAGGCCGACAGCGACAGCGACGGCATCGGGGACGCCTGCGACGGTGACCAGGACGGCGACGGGGTGACCGACGAGGCAGACAACTGCCCGAACACGGTCAATCCCCTGCAGGAGAACGGCGACGGCGACACGTTTGGCGACGCCTGCGACAACTGCCCGAGCATTACCAACGAAAACCAGGCGGACGCGGATAGCGACGGCAAGGGCGATGCCTGCGACAACTGCCCGGACCAGGTCAACCCCGGCCAGATCGACGACGACGGCGACGGGCTGGGCAATGCCTGCGACGACTGCGACCTGGATCCGGACAACGACGCGGACTCGGACGGGCTGTGCGCTGACCTGGACAACTGCCCGAACGCGGCCAACCCGGGCCAGCAGGATGGCGACGGCGACAATGTGGGAGATGCCTGCGACAACTGCCTCTCGACCGCTAACCCGAGCCAGGCCGACGGCGACGGCGACGGCAAGGGCGACTTGTGCGACAACTGCCCGGGCACGGCCAACAGCGATCAGCAGGACAGCGACGGCGACGGAAACGGCGATGTCTGCGACCCCTGTCCCCTGGACGAGGCCGACGACGTGGACGATGACGGAGTGTGCGGCAACCTGGACAACTGCCCGACCACACCCAACAGCGGCCAGACCGACAGCGACGGCGACGCCCTCGGCAATGCCTGTGACGCCTGCTCCGAGGACCCGGACAACGACGTGGACGGCGACGATGTGTGCGGCAACCTGGACAACTGCCCCGGCACCTGGAACGAGCTGCAGACCGACAGCGACAGCGACGCCCTCGGCGACGCCTGCGACGACTGCGACTTCGACCCGGACAACGACGCGGACGGCGACGGGGTCTGCGGCGACCTGGACAACTGCCCGGGAACGGCCAACGCCGGACAGACCGATGCGGACAGCGACGACCTGGGCGATGCCTGCGACGCCTGCTCCGAGGACCCCAATAACGACATCGACGACGACGGGTACTGCGGGAACGTGGACAACTGCCCCAGCATCTCCAACCCGGGCCAGGAGAACAACGACGGCGACGCGCAGGGCGACGCCTGCGACGCGGACGACGACAACGACGGCGACCCGGATGCCAACGACTGCGCCGACTTCGACCCGGACATCTACCACGGAGCCGAGGAGCTCTGCGACGGGGTGGACAACAACTGCGTGAACGGCATCGACGAGGGCTGCTGGACGGTGTTCGAGTATACGCCGAGCAACTTCGATCCGCTGGACGGAAGCATCGACCTGAACAACAGCGGGGACGTCATCCTGAACTGCGGCAACGACCCGGCGCCGCCGACCTTTGATTCGGACTCACTGAGCTACCCGCAATGGTGCGCCGGCCAGCCGCAACCCCCGCCGGTGATCCTGCCGCAGACCGACGGTCCCCCGGTGGTCGTGCTGCCCTTCTGGGATCTCACCGTCTCCTCGGGCACCACCCTGAAGCTGACCGGTACGCGGCCGGTTATACTCGCGGTATACGGCAACGCCAACATCGCCGGACAGGTGGATGCCAACGCGAGCTACCAGACTCCGGGACCCGGAGGCAACGACTCGGATTGCGGAAACGGCGGAAACGGCTTGCACGATTCGACGGGTAATGACGGTAGCAATGGCGGAGGCGGGGGCGGCTTCGGCACTGCCGGCGGAACCGGCGGCAACGGTCACGACTGCACGGAGTGCGGCGGGGGCACCGCCGGCGCGATCTCGGGAACCGCCTCTCTGACGCCGCTACGGGGCGGTTGCAAGGGCGGAAACGGCGGCAGCGCCGGGAATAACGCCTATGGCGGCGGCGGCGGCGGAGCCGTGCAGATCTCGACGGCCGGCTCTCTTACCGTCAACGGCACGGTATCGGCCGCGGGCGGCGGCGGGCGCAAAGGTAGCAACGAGGAGGACGGCGGCGGAGGCGGCGGCAGCGGCGGAGCCATCCTGCTGGAGGGCGGCACGGTATCCATCGGCGGGACGGCCAATATCACCGCCAACGGCGGCAGCGGAGCGGCGGGACACGACACCAACGGAACCAACGGCACGGACGGAAACAACGGCAGCCCGACCGGCACTTCGCGTGCCACCGGAGGGATCGGGGACTACGGGGGCGACGGGGGTCTGGGAGCAGCCTCGAGCGGCGGAGCGACCGGCGGCGGCAACGGCGAGGACGAATGCGTGACCTGGCTGATCGTCTGCCTGAACTGGGACGAGGGCGCCGGAGGGGGAGGCGGTGGCGGCGGCGTAGGCCGCATCCGCATCAACCAGGCCTCGACCTGCACGCCGTCGGGTACCTACAGCCCCTTGCCCTCGGTGGATTGCCCGGCCTGCGGCGGCACCTGTTACGCCTCCCCGGACTCGAGCTGCACCGGCGGCAACCACGGCGGGCACAGCTACTACTACTGCACCAACACCCGAAGCTGGACCGACGCCAACACGCGCTGTACCGGCGTGGGTATGTACCTGGCGCGGATCGACGACTCCAGCGAGAACGGCTTCATCGAGGGGATCGCCGGCGCCAACCCCTGGATCGGCGCCAACGACCGTTCTACCGAGGGCGCCTGGGTCTGGTCCAACAACAACCAGCTGTTCTGGCAAGGCGGAGTCACGCAGCCCGGCATGTACTCCAACTGGAACTCCGGGGAGCCCAATAACTCCGGCGGAGAGGATTGCGCCGAGATGTATGATGGAAGCGGCGTCTGGAACGACGTCAATTGCGGCGACGCCAAGGTCTACGTTTGTGAGGGAGATTAGGGGAAACCAACGAATCGAGGTGTAATGACTTCGCGGTACTTGACTTGCTCGTGGCTGGCACTGTTGTTGGCGGCCTGTAACGTCTACAACCCGGGGCTGCTGGACAGGCCCGATGCGTCGAGCGGTGACGGGGGACCGGTAGCGTCCGACGACGGCGGCGGCGCGGGCGTGAGCGGCGGCGGTGCGGGCGGCAGCGACGCCGGGGCGGCCGGATCGGGCGACGCCGATGCCGGCGAAGTCGATACCGGTCCGGGCGACCTGTGCGTGCCCAATCCGGACGACGACGGGAGCTGCCCGCTCATCTGCCCCGAGGTCTGCGACGGTGCGGACAACGACTGCGACGGCGAGACGGACGGGGCAGCGGCCGCACTGGCCTGCGATCTGCCTCATGCCACGGCGCAGTGCATCAAGGGCGACTGCGTGATCGAGCACTGCACGGGGGTGTACGGCGACTGCAACGGGGTTTCTGACGACGGTTGCGAGTCGCCGCTCGATACGCTCGAGGACTGCGGGATCTGCCAGAACGCGTGCGACGGGACCTCCTGCGCGGGCGGGGTCTGCAGCCAGCTGCAGTGCGACGCCGGGTATGCCGACTGCGACGGCGATCCGGATACCGGGTGCGAAGCGAGCTTGAGCACGCTGCTGAACTGCATCATGTGCGGCCGGGTCTGCGCCTTCGACAATGCCGGCAGCAGCTGCGAGAGCGGCGAGTGCGCCTTCGTCGAATGCGTGGCCGGATGGGGCGACTGCGACGAGGATCGGTCGAACGGCTGCGAGCTTCAGCTGGATACGCTGGACGACTGTGGCGAGTGCGGCAACGCCTGCGAGAAGACCGCCTGCGCCGGGGGGGTCTGCTCGGCGCTCGACTGCGGCGACGGCTTTGCGGACTGCGACGGAGACGAGGACAACGCCTGCGAAACCGAGCTGCTGAGCAGCATGTCGGACTGCGGCATGTGCGGCCGCAGCTGCGAGCTGGAGAACACCATCAGCGTGTGCGACGACGGGCAGTGCGAGATCATCCAGTGCCAGACCGGGTTCGACGACTGCGACGGTGACCTGCTGAACGGCTGCGAGGCGGCGCTGGACTCGCTCGACAACTGCGGCCGCTGCGGGATTCGCTGCGAGATCCCTGACGGTGAGGCCTCTTGCGCCGGGGGCATCTGCACCGCGGCCCAGTGCAACCCCGGGTATGCCGATTGCGACGGCAGAACGGGCAACGGTTGCGAGGTCTCGCTCCACAGCCTGGCCGACTGCGGCATGTGCGGCGCGATCTGCGACCCGCCCCACGCCTCGGAGAGCTGCGACACCGGAACCTGCGAGATCGTGGACTGTGACGGCGGTTGGGGAGACTGCAACCCCGACCCCGGGTGCGAAACCCAGCTGGGAACCCTGGCCAATTGCAGCGCCTGCGGGGACGCCTGCACCGATCTACCCAACATCGTTTCGGCCGGCTGCTCGAGCCTGACCTGCACCATCAGCGAATGCGCCGGCGGCTGGGGAGACTGCAACGACGACCCCGGGTGCGAGACCCCGCTGGGCACGCCCCAGAACTGCCTGCAGTGCGGAGACGTCTGTCCGGATCTGCCCAACGCGAGCGAGGTCTGCGATCTGGGCGTGTGCGGCCTGGGCGACTGCGAGCCCGACTGGGGCAACTGCAACGCGGACCCCGGGTGCGAGACCCCGCTCGACACCGTGACCGACTGCGGGGGCTGCCAGGAACAGGGGCTTCCCCACGACTGCGCGCTGCTGCCCAACGCGATGAATTTCTCCTGCCCGGACGGGAGCTGCGCCTATGATTGCGACGAGGGGTATCTGGACTGCGATCCGGACCCGGCATACGGCTGTGAAACCACGGCCGATACCTCCAGCGACTGCGGCGGCTGCGGCAACCTCGACAGCCAGTACGACTGCCACGCCCTGCCCGGCGTGGACCAGGTGGCCTGCTCGGAGGGGGCCTGCATCGTCAACAGCTGCGATCCGGGCCGGGAGGACTGCAACGATACCGACAGCGACGGTTGCGAGACCGAGCTCGGCACGGTGCAGGACTGTAGCGACTGCGACGATACCTGCAGCGCGCCGCCACAAGCCACGGCCGGATGCAACGGCAGCCTGGGGAGCTATCAGTGCGGCATCGGCCAGTGCAACGGCGGATGGGGCGACTGCAACGACGCGGCCAGCGACGGTTGCGAGAGCTCGCTGGCGACCGCGACCGATTGCGGGGGATGCGGAAACCTGGACCCGCAGTACGACTGCACCGCGCTGCCCGACGTGGACGAGACGGCCTGCCCGGCGGGCGCCTGCGTGGTCAACAGCTGTGACGCCGGATTCCAGAACTGCGATCGCGACCACGGGAACGGCTGCGAGGTGCAGGGACCCGTCTGCTACACCATCTTCCTGTATACACCGAGTAATTTCGATCCCGCGCCGGCTCCGATGAACCTGGCCAGCAGCGGAACGGTCACGCTGAACTGCGGGGTATCGACCTTCGACTCGCAGAACCTGACCTTCGGCAACTGGTGCGGCCAGATCGAGCCCACCCCGGTGGTGCGCACGCAGCCGGGCGGGCCGGACTTGGTCATCCTGCCCCTGCTGGGTCTGACCGTGGCGGCGGGCTCCACCCTGGATCTCCTCGGCAACCGGCCGGTTATACTCGCGGTATATGGCGACGCTGTCATCGACGGGCAGGTGGACGCCAGCGCCAGCGGGGCGACCCCGGGGCCGGGGGGGAATGCCTCGGATTGCGGCAACGGGGGTAACGGCCTGCACGATGCCACCGGCGACGACGGCAGCAACGGCGGCGGCGGCGGCGGGTTCGGCTCGGCCGGTGCCAACGGCGCCAACGGCCACCAGTGCACCGACTGCGGCGGTGGAAGCGCGGGCGCGGTCTCGGGCGCGGCGACACTGGTGCCGTTGCGGGGCGGATGCAGGGGCGGCGACGGCGGCAGCAGCGCGGGCGACGCCCACGGCGGAGGCGGCGGCGGGGCCGTACAGATCTCGACGGCCGGGGCCCTGAAGGTGACCGGCACGGTATCAGCGGCCGGCGGCGGCGGGCGTAGGGGGTCGAACCACGAGGACGGCGGCGGCGGAGGCGGAAGCGGCGGAGCGGTGCTGCTGGAAGGCGACAGCGTATCCATCTCTTCCTCGGCCCGGCTGACGGCCAACGGCGGCGGCGGGGCCTCGGGCAACGATACCAACGGTGCCAACGGCGACCACGGCGACGACGGAAGCCAGACCGGAACGAGTCGGGCCCCGGGCGGCACCGGCGACTACGGCGGCGACGGCGGCGACGGCGGGGCTTCGGCCGGCGCGCCTACCTCGGGAAGCGAGGGGCAAAACGAGTGTACGAACTGGATCATCGTCTGCCTCGAATACACGCCGGGAGCCGGGGGTGGCGGCGGCGGGGGGGGCGTAGGTCGCGTCCGCATCAACCGCGCGACAACCTGCACCCCGCCCGGCACCCAGAGCCCTGCGCCAACCGTGTCCTGTCACTCCTGCGGAACCGACTACTCATCGCCGGAAAACGGTTGCGCCAAGCTCTGCTACGAAACGCATACGTATTATTACTGCGGCACGACGCGCGACCAGGCAAACGCCAGCACGCGCTGCACAGGCGCGGGCATGTACCCGGTACGGGTAGACGGATCGGCCGAGAACCGTTTTCTGAGGGCAAGCATCGGCGCGGACAGCTGGATCGGCGCCAACGACCTCGCCACCGAGGGCACCTGGATCTGGTCCGTCGACGGCCAGGCATTCTGGCAAGGAGCCTCGGACGGAGGCCCGGTGGCCGGCCGGTACAGCAACTGGAACGCCGGCGAGCCCAACGACGCCAGCGGCGAGGACTGCGCCCAGTTGCTGACGAGCGGGTTCTGGAACGATCTGAGCTGTGCCGGCAGCCTCGCCTATATCTGCGAAGGCGAGTAGGGAGAAATCTCCTGCAAATGGAGATCTCTCCCTCCGGTCGAGATGACAACGACAGCGAAGCTCGAGGACGCCTCGAATACGGTCGCGATCCTTTGGTAGAAGAGAAAGTCAGTAAGACCGATCACCGGTGGCGAGAATGCCATGGGTCGCTGATCGTTCAGATCCCGCCGCCGGTGCCGCCGCCGTAGGCGCCGCCGGCGCCGGCAGTGGTCGTCTCGTCCATACACATGGAGGTATCGAAGGTGCAGCTGGCCTGGTAGCAGCCCAACGTGCCGCCGGTACCCTCGCCCAGCAACGCGCAGGTCATCCCGTCCAGATCGGTGCCATCGCACTGCTCGACGTCGAGGTTGACGACTCCGTCTCCGCAAAATCCCGCGGGAGCCACCGGACCGCTATCCGGAACCACGCTCGCGTCGACCGTGAACTGCTCGATCAGCCCGGTGCCTCCGCCCTCGGCACAAGAAACCATCAGCAACGCGGTGAGCGCTGCGGCGACGATGGTGAAAAAATTGACGAACGCAAACGAAGACCCGTTTCCGGTCCGCGTGATCATGTTTGCTACCTCCCAACTGTTCTAGGCTAGAGCTCTCTTTATTGCTTTGCCCTGCCTTTCGTAACGCGTAATTCCTACCTACCACTACATTGGAGCCTGCGCAATAGGCGAACAGTTGGAAGGGGAATCCGGTTTACCCTCTACCGATCCCGACAAGCCTCATGCGGTGAGCGCACCCTCCGGGTCCCGCCGTGTTTCGCAGAAAAGCGCGGATAGGAGAGCGGCGGCGATCGAAGATCACCGTTTCTCGTCGCTTCACGCCACTGAGTTCCATATCCCGATGGGCCTGTGCACAATTCGCAATTAAACCATGTCGATTCTCACCGTATCGGTTACGAAAAATGCAATGTCAGCTGAATATTACAAAAAAAGTGGTATACTTTTCGAGATATCAAGAATGATCGCCTGGCCGAAAGCCCGACGATACGCGGGGGCGGTATGACCGCCTGCGCGGTCGGCGGGATGATTCGAGAGCGCTCATAACGTGCCCCATCACCTCTCCACGAACCGACCCCCGATACTGGCCAGCGTTCCCGATCCGTTTTCCGGCGGCCCTGCTGGTCGGGAGGAAGAGGTTCCCTTCGCCGATCTGGTACGAAGCGCGCTAGGGGTGGCGAAGACATATGCCTGGCTGATCCTGGGCTTCACGGTAGCGATGGCGACGCTGGCCGGCTACTGGACTTCGCGGCAACCCAAGATCTACCAGGCCGTAACGCGGATCGAGCTGCTACGCTCGCCGCCTCGCCCGCTCAGTAACGAGGTGGAGGACGTCAACGAGACCTTCTTGAGCTATTTCGGTACGACGAGCTGGGCCGCGACCCAGTTGGAAGTGATCCGCAGCCGCGAGTTGTCCAAGGCGGTGGTTCTCGAGCTCGGTTTGCATCGCGATCCCGACTTCGGTGCGAGCGGACCGAGTGTAAAGGGAACCCCCTCGGACGAGGTCCTGACCCGGGCGGCCATAGCATTGCAGGGCATGATCATACTCGAGCAGTTGCAGGACACCTACATCGTGGAGATCAAGATCCGGGACACCAAGCCGGAACGCGCGCAGGCCATCGCCAATGCCATAGCCGATGTCTACCTGGAGAAGTCGGGCAACGAGCGCCTCGATTCCACCACCAACGCGCTTCACTGGCTCACCGATCAGGCGGACGAGCTCAAGAAAAAGGTGGAGCGGTCCGAGCTCGTCTTGCATGACTTCAAGAAGAACAACGGCATCCTCTCCCTCTCGCTGGAAGGTAACCAGAACATCATCTCCGCCGACATCCAGCGCTACAGCGAGAAGATGGGTGAGGCGCGCATCCGGCGCATCGAGTTACAGGTGCGCCTCAAGGAGCTGCTGGCGGCGCACGACGAGGACGACCCGACCCTAATCAACAACACCCTGATAACCGGCAACGAGAACATCAGGGCATTGCGGAAGCAGTACCAGCAGAAGCAGACCGAGTACGAGGCCATGGCTACTCGCTACGGCGAGAACTACCCGGAAATCCGCCGCCTGGCGGCGGAGCTGCAGAGCCTACGCCGGCAGATGCGCGACGAGATCGACGGCCTGGTCGAGGGCGTCCGGTCGGAGCTGAATCAGGCCAGAGCAGCGGAAAAGCAGTTCCGCACGGCCCTGGAGGAGGCGCGGGGGGCCGGATTGGAGCTCAACCTGCGCGAGATCGACTACAAGCGTCTGGAACGCGAGCGGCAGAACAACGACAGGCTGTACGGCTATGTATTGGAAAAGTCGGCGGAGACCAACCTCACCCGAATGCTGCGGCTGGCCAACGTACGCATCCTGGAACGGGCTCTGCTGCCGGGGGCGGCCATAGGTCCCAACCTAAGCCGTAGTGTCGTCAAGGGCGCGATGGCCGGCCTGCTGCTGGGCATTCTGCTGGCCATCGGGCTCGCCAAGCTCGATCAGACCATCAACGGAACGCCGGATGTCGAGCGGGCCGGGACGATGGTGCTGGGCATCATCCCGCGCATCGGCGCCAGAAAGGCTTTGCCGCTGGGCGCCGGCGAGCGGCCGGAAGAGGCCAACTCGGCCGAGCTGTTCGTACATACCGCGCCCAAATCGGTGGCGGCCGAGTGCTGCCGGGCCATCCGCACCACGCTCGCTTTCATGGCGCCCAACCGGGATCTACAGACCCTCGCCGTCACCAGCGCCAGCCCGCTGGAGGGCAAAACCACGCTGGCGGTCAACCTGGCCATCTCCATGGCCCAGAGCGGGAAGAAGGTGCTGCTGATCGACAGCGATCTCAGGCGTCCGCGCATCGGCAAGGTATTCGGCAAGGCGCCGGGCAAGGGAGTCACCTCGATTATCGATGGCGATTGCAGCCTGTCCGAGGCGGTTCAGCAGACCGAGGTACAAAACCTCTCCATCCTCGCTTGCGGTCCAATCCCGACCAACCCCTCCGAGCTGCTGCACACCAAGGGCTTTGCCCGGTTGCTGGAGGAAGCCGGCAGCGAGTACGGGGCGATCATTCTCGACAGCCCGCCGCTAGGCCTGGTCACCGACGGCACCATCGTCGCGCCGCAGGTAGACGGCGTGATCCTGGTGGCCCGCGACCGGTCCACCACCCGCAGCGCCCTGCGCGCGGCCCTGCGCACGCTCAACGACGTTTCGGCCAACGTGCTGGGCTGCGTACTCAACGGCGTGGACGCCTCGCGCCGGGCGTACGGGTACGGCACGGGGCGCTACTACTACTATTGCAGAGACGAGAGCGAGCAGAACGCGGCCGGCGACCGCGCCTGAGCCATCCGCCCTACCGGGCGGGCGCAAGGCCTCACCATTAGTCACATTTTTCGCCGATCTTCTCGCCG
>CAYVFC010000092.1:0-25997 GCA_964450715.1 uncultured Sandaracinaceae bacterium
TTTTGGCGCAAGAACTCCGCCGTGGGCCGCCTCAGTCGCGAGTTTCTGCGCTTTTGGCGCAAGAACTCCGCCGTGGGCCGCCTCAGTCGCGAGTTTCTGCGCTTTTCGCGCAAGAACTCCGCCGTGAGCCGCATTGGTCTCCTCCCTGGTTTCTGTTGATGTTTGGCAACCCAACAAGATCACCAGAGCGGAGACCTTTTTAATCCCCCTCGCCCGCGCGAGCCTGGATCGCGGGCTATTTCGAGCGCTCCCGACCGCCATCCCCTTCTTATGCCGACGGAATTCGCAGCGCGCAGGCGTGGACCGTGGCTCTGGAATCGGCGATCCCCCGGCTTTCCGCTGGCGTCCGCCCTCCCCATCGCGGAGTATTCCGGGTGGACGCGCTGCCGCGCTCCCCTTCGGCGTCGCGCTTCCGGATAACGAGATGAGCCGCGACCAACGCTCCGATCGCGATACCCTTTTCCGCTGGGCCGACCAGGTCCCGGCGGCGCTGTGGGACGATCTGTGCGCGCGACCGGCAGAGCAGGCTGCCTCGGCCGTGGAGGCGCGGCTGGACGAAGGCGTCTTCACCGTTCCGCTGCTGGGGACGGACTACGAGGTCGACTCGCGATCGAGGCGCATCGCGCGGGCGGACAAGCCGGCACACCGGGTCAGCTACCAGACGGCGGTGGTGTTGCTGACCGCGCTGGCCCGCTCGCAGGGGGTGCCGCCCAGCGGACGCATGGTGACTCCGCTCGAGCTCCAGGGGGGAACCGAGTTCTTCACCGGGGCGCACTCCCTGGCGCTCGGGCCGCTGGCCCGCCGCTTTGGCTCCGATCCCGATGCGCTGGTCGCGGCGGCCCGGCGCCTGGGTGGCGGCGAGGCGCCGGGCGCCGATCGCGCCGTCCGCATCTCCGGTTTACCGCTGCTGCCCCTGCACGTTTTGTTGTGGGTGCCCGACCGGGAGTTCGAGGCGCGCGCGGTGATCGGGATCGATTCGCGGGCGCTGTTTCACCTCGATCTATCCGGCGTATTCGCGCTGACCAACCTGATGGTCGCCCGCCTGGTCGCCGAGCCATGAGCTCCTCGTCTTATCAATATATACCAGACGAGGTCGAGGTCGTGATCGAGGTGCCCCGCTTCGGCTTCGTCAAGCGCGACGCCCTGGGTCGGATCGACTTCGTCTCCCCGCTGCCCTCCATTTTCAACTACGGGCACGTGCCCGGTACCCGCTCCGGCGACGGCGAGCCCGTCGATGCTGTGGTGATGGGCCCGCGCCTGGCGCGCGGCGCGCGGATCGTCCGCCGTCCGGTAGCCGTGGTGGATTTCGTCGATCAGGGGAGGGACGATCCCAAGTGGATCTGCAGCGACGAGCCCCTGACCGCGGGGCAGCGGGCGGCGGTCATCGGTTTTTTCGTCATCTATGCGCGGTTGAAATGCTTGCTCGGTCGGGCGGGTCGCAGCCGGTGTCCCACCAGCTACCGCGGCATCCGGGAGGTCCGGGAGGGGTCCGGGAGGGGTCGGAGTTAAGAAAATTAGATTTTGCGGGGCGGGGTCGCAGCCGGTGTCCCACCAGCTACCGCGGCATCCGGGAGGTCCGGGAGAGGTCGGAGTTAAGAAGTTAAGGTTGCGCGGTGACGAAGAGGAATTTGTAGGGACGGACAGGGGAATTCTACACGGTCGCTGTATTCGAATAAGTTAACTTCTTAACTCCGACCCCGGTGTTTTTGTTATACCTGTATGGCCATGTTCGCACAGCCCAGGAGCGGTTCGCCGGTCGAGATCACCAAGCAGGACAGGATTTTCATGCGCCGCGCCATCGAGCTGGCGACCGAGAACGCTCGGTCGGCCAGCGGCGGGCCCTTCGGCTGCGTCGTCGTCAAGGCGGGCGAGGTGGTGGCAGAAGGCGTCAACCTGGTCACGGCCAGTAATGATCCCTCGGCGCACGCCGAGATCGTGGCCATTCGCCGGGCCTGCGAAGCGCTCGGCACCTTCCAGCTTACCGGATGTACCCTGTATATGAATTCCGAGCCCTGCCCCATGTGCCTGGGGGCGATCTACTGGAGCCGGGCGGAAAGGGTGGTCTACGGCTGTACCGGGCAGGATGCGGCCCGGGCGGGTTTTGACGACCTCCGCATCTACGGAGAAATGGCCAGACCCGCCGCGGAACGCGGCATCCACATGGTCCAGGGGCTGCGCGACGAGGCCCTGGAGGCTTTCGAGGCCTGGGCGCAGTGCGAGGAGAAGGTCGCTTATTGAAACGGTCCCGACCGGGGCGATTTAGGCTTTTGCCCCGAGCTGCTATGATTCGCCGATGGAAATAGCGGCGCCGGGGAGCGACAAAGCAGTAGCAAAACGGGAAGAGGAGGTCATTCGATGAGGGGTACGGCAACGATTCACCTGCGCACGGTTTTGTCTTTTCTATCCATGGCGGTCATCGTTGCCGCGAGCGGCTGCTCGGCGGATTCCGGCGGCGAAGACTCGTTCCAGCCGCCCGCCGGCGGCGGAAACGGCGGTTCGGCCGGTGTGGCGGGCGTCGGCGGAGCCGCCGGTGCGGCGGGCGCGGCCGGTATGGCCGGCGCGGCCGGAGCCGCGGGCATGGCCGGCCAGGGCGGTGCCCCGCCGACCGACGGGGGCGTCGACCCCTCCGCGGACCAGTACCAGCAGGTCGACATCGTGATCCTGGTGGACAACTCGGGTTCCATGCTCGAGGAGCAGCAGATCCTGGCCACCCAGTTCTTCAACCTGGTCAACGCGCTGGTGGATCCGCCCCGGGTCCCGGAGTGCGGCTCGCTGGACAACGTCCGTATCGGCGTCATCACCTCGGACATGGGGCTGCAGTCGGGCGCGGCCGACGAACTGCCCGATCCCAGCCCCCTGGGGGACCAGTGCCCCGGAATGGGCGACGACGCGACGTTCCGGGTGTACGGCGCGGGGCACGCCATCGACATCCAGCCCGACATGATCAGCTGCAACCCGCCGGCCACCCAGTGCCCGCGAGCTTGGAACTGCGAGAATGTCGGGGGCGACAACGTGGGCATGTGTATACCGCCGGGAGGCGGTGACGGCGCCGCCCAGGGTTGTCCGGCCATGAGCGGGACCTGGACCGAAACCCGCGCCTCGGCGAAGAACCCGGACTTCGCCTTCCAGACCGCCTGCCTGGCCAAGCAGGGAACCGAGGGGTGCGGATTCGAGCAGCAGCTCAAGGCGCTGGCGCGCGCCGCCGTGGACGCCCCGGGCTTCCTGCGCGAAAACGCTCTGTTGGCCCTGATCGTGGTCAGCGACGAGGAGGACTGCTCGCTGGAGGATCTCGCCATCTTCGACGCGCAGGAGTTCGGCACGGTCGACGCGAACCTGGTGTGCGGCTTGCACGACGACGCCCTGTACTCGTCGCAGGACTACCGGGATCAGATCCTGGCGCTCAAGGGGGGCAGGGAGGATATGGTGGTCTTCGCCGGCATCGTGGGCGTGCCGCTCGGAGAGCAGTGCGAGGGCTTCGGTGACACCATCCCCGACTGCCTGAACCACGAACATATGCAGCTCACCATCGTTCCGGAGACCACCTCGAGCGGTGCCACCGGCAACTACTACGCCCCGGCCTGCAAGCGCTACGTGCCGGCCGAAAGCACCGATCCCCTCGACCAGGTGACCAAGGCGCGCCCGGGCCGCCGCTACGTGGAGCTGGCCCAGCAGTTCGGGGACATGGGGTACGTCTCCTCCATCTGCAACGAGGACTGGACGGCGGTGATGGAGGAGATCGCCAAGCTCATCACCTGCAAGGTGATCGAGTAATTTCGGCTCAGGCGGCTCGCGGCCGCGCCACGGGCACGCGGCGGCGTACGGTAGGCGCGACGTCGGTAATGCGGCTGTTAGCGTTGACCAGCGCGGCCAGCTCGCGCTCGGTCTCGCGTCGCTCGGCGGCCAGCGGGAGCAGCGCCCGCGCGGCGGCGCGCCCGTTTTCGTAGCGGTCCTCGGGCTCACGTTCCAGCAGCCGGCCCACGGTGTCCTCTAGCGCCGGTTCCACCGTTGCATTGAGCGTGGAGAGGCGCGGTGCCTGCTTCTGGATGATGCTCAGCAGCAGCCGCGATACCGGCCGCTCATTGAACGGAAGTCGGCCGGTCAGCACCTCGAACATCACCACCCCCAGTGAGAACAGGTCCGAGCGCCCGTCGACCTCCGGCCTGCCCGACGCCTGCTCCGGGGAGACATAGGAGGGCGTGCCGAAGACCCTGCCGTGCTCCAGCTGAAGCTCCTCGGCCGGTGCGGCGCGACTGGTGCAAACGCCGAAGTCCAGCAGGGAGACTATCAGCTCTCCCACCGCGTTGCGGTTGAGCAGGATGTGCTCGGGCTTGATGTCGCGATGTACGAAACCCGCACCGTGAACGCTGTGCAGGATGGACGCTACCCGCACTCCGATCGCGGCCGCCTGCGGAGGGGCTATCCGACCGCGCCGTAACAGCAGTCGGGAGAGGCTCTCCCCGTACATGCGCGGCATCACCAGGTAGGGGGAGCCATCGGCGAGCGTTCCCTCGTCCAGGACCGGGATGATCCCCGAATGGGGTACCCGCTCCGCCACCTCGGCCTCCCGCTGCAGGCGCCGGCACAGGTCCCGGTTGCTCGCGTAGCCGGCCTGAAGCATCTTGATAGCTACCGCCCCGCCGTCGGCCACGCACCACGCCTCGAACACCACGCCGGTGCCGCCCAGCCCGATCCTTCGCTGAATCAGGTAGCGGCCGTCCAGCAGCTTTCCGCAAAGATGGGGGCGATCCTCCGCAGCCACTCCACCACCATCGGCTGACAGCCCGATCGGGTCAAAAAAACGGTAAGGAGGCCGTTCGAAACAAATCGTCCAGGTTTCGGAGCGCGACGGCCCCGGAGGCAAGGCGCGACGACGAGAAATACCGGGAGTATTTTACGGTGCCTGCTAAGTCCTGAGACGTCAGAGAAGGTGGCGGCCCGGGCGCGCTCGGTTTTCGGGATGAAATGGCCGCCGTCGTTTCAAGCACGGATTGCCCCCTGACCGATCACAAAAAATTGCCCAGAAAAACCGGTTGTGCGTATCTAGATGGGTGAGAAACCGTAGGAAACCGGGCCGGAGAAGGGAGTTTTCGGCCCGGGCGAGCGGTTGACACCGTAATGGGCGCGTGTTTCATACGCGTCGGAGGCTCGATAGAGAACCGATATGAACAACGCTCTTTTGGCCGCCCTGGTCACGCTGCAGACCGCCGTACCATCCGAGCCGGCGGCCACGCGCCTGAACCCCTGGGAGCTGGCCCTGGGCTCCTCGCCGGTAGTGCGCCTGGTGCTGATCCTCTTGGTGCTGATGTCGCTGGTCTGTTGGTTCATCATCGGCGCCAAGCTGGTGCGGCTGTCTCAGGCCACCCGCGATAGCGCGCACTTCCTCGACGAGTTCTGGAACCCGGAGCAGGGGAACGTGTGGACCGTGGAGCGGATCGAGAACATCTACGGCATGGTGCGCGAGGTACGCCGCAGTCCCATCGCCAACGTCTTCCACGCCGGGTACGTGGAGCTGGCGCGGGTGATGAGCAGCACGGACCACGGGGAGGGCAGCAACCGCTCTCGATTCGCCGGGGACATCGACAACGTGGCCCGCGCCCTGCACCGGGCCGCCACCAACGAGCTGACCAACCTGCAGAGCATGGTGCCCTTCCTGGCCACCACCGGCTCCACCGCCCCCTTTGTCGGCCTGTTCGGTACGGTCTGGGGCATCATGAACTCCTTCATCAGCATCGGCGCCCAAAAGAACGCCAGCTTGGACGTGGTGGCGCCGGGCATCGCCGAGGCGCTGATCGCCACTGCCATCGGGCTGGCGGCGGCCATCCCGGCGGTGATGGCCTACAACTACTTTGTACGTCGTATCTCCGTTCTGGAAGGCGAGATGGACAACTTCTCCAACGACTACCTGAACATCGTGCGGCGCCACTTCCTGGCGCTCTAGAGGTGTGAGATGGCGATGACGGGTGCAGGCGGAGGCGGGCGCGCTCCACTGAGCGAGATCAACGTCACCCCCTTGGTGGACGTGATGCTGGTGCTGCTCATCATCTTCATGGTCAGCGCGCCCATGATGACCACCGGGTTGGACGTGAACCTGCCCAAGACCCGCGCACCGCGCATGGACATCGACGAGGCCAAGCTGCTGTTGACGGTGACCGCCGAGAACAAGGTCTTCCTGGGCGAGATCGAGGTGCCCTACGAGCAGCTGGAGCAAAAGCTCTCCTCCAACAAGCGGCTGCAGCTCGACAAGGAGATCTACATCCAGGCCGACGAGAAGGTCCCCTACGGCTTCGTGGCCCAGGTCATGTCCGCGGTCCGGCGCGCGGGTATCGAGAAGCTGGGGCTGGTCACCGACCCGTTGGCCTCGGAGTGAGCCGGGCGCGATGTACGTGGACGCCGCCGATATCCGACCGCCTTCCGCCCTCCGGGTCGAGCCCCTCGACCGTTCGATGCTGCTGGGCGGAGCGGCGCTGGTAGCGGTGGCGCACATGTTCGCGCCAGGGCTGCTATACGGTTTGCTTTCCGTATTCGGTCTGGACGCCATCGCGCCTACCGACCATCAGCCCATTCCGCGCGAGCTGCACGTGGTGGAGGCGCGCTTTGTGCGGCTGGGCGTCAAGCGTAAGCCCGGGCTGCTACCCAACCGCAGGGTGCCCATCAAGGCCACCGCCCCGGCCACCGGCGTGGCCGTCTCCAAACAGGCCGATCCGAATCGACCCGCCAAGCGCCCGGACAATGAGAAAGAGCCCCCGCCCAACGCGGCCGAGGACCTGCTGACCCGGCTGGGGGATCGCGCCCAGGCCTTTGCCGAGATCGCCGAGGAGCGAGAGCGCGAGGGCGACCCGGAGGGGGTGGAGTGGGGCACGGCCGACGAGGGCCGGGAGGGGGATATCTACCTGGGCAAGCTGGTGGCCTTCTTCCAGAGGGGCTGGACACTTCCCACCACCCTGAGCCGGGAGCAGGTCAAGACGCTGGTCACCAAGATCAGCGTACAGATCACGCCCACCGGCCAGGTGGGCGCCTTCGAGATAGCAGGTCCTAGCGGCAACCCGCTCTTCGACCAGTCGGTCAACGAGAGGTTGATGCAGCTCAGGGCCGTAGGGGCCAAAGTTCCCGAGCCTCCGGTTGAAGTTGCGGGCGATTTTCTCGGTCGAACCATTATCGTGCGCTTTTTGGGCCGCAACGCCAGATAGTTCCCGGCTCGAAATGCACTCCGGGTTGCTCGGTCTGGCATTTCGAAGCGGGAACTCGATAGTTCGCGCCGGAAAGGGGTGATATCATGCTGCGCACCATGCAACGGAAACCACTGATTCGATCGGGTCTACCGGCCGCCATTCTGGCGGCGCTGGTAGGCTTCTTGCTTAACCCGCAGGCGTCGCGCTCACAGCAGGGCAAGACGGACGAGGAGCAGCCCCTTCCCACCCGGCTGGTCATCGACGTCGATTCCCCGGAGCGCTCGCTGTATCGCATCGCGGTGCCCGAGCTGCTGGGCGGCGCGGGCGACCAGAACGGAGCCGAGGTGATCCGCAACGACCTGCGCCTCAGCTCGCTCTTCGACGTGCTCGACCCCAAGTCGTTCCTGGCCGACGCTGAGGCCGAGGGGCTCGGCATCGGCTCGCAAGCCTGGACCGTGGTGGGCGCGCAAGGCGTGGTCAAGGGCAAGCTCGACCGCACGGGCTCGAAGGTCAAGCTGCAGATGCGGCTGTACGAGCTGGCGCGCGGGAACAGTCCCGTGCTCTCGCGCGACTACTCGGGCGGCAAGGGCGAGCTGCGCCGCTTCATGCACGAGTTCGCCAACGAGATCCTGCGCGTATTGACCGGAAAGGCCGGAGCCTTTGGTACGCGCTTTACCTTCGCCCGCCGGGTCGGCCCGGGGCGCAAGGATATCTACGTGGCCGAGTTCGACGGCCACCGGGTGGGCCGGGTCTCCAGCGGGCGCGGGGTAGCCATGCTTCCCAGCTTCGGCCCGGGCGGCGTCTGGTACTCGATCCTCTCGCGTCGCGGCATGTTCATCACCCACTCCAATGCCAAGGAGCGCCCCATCATCAAGGGCAGCGGCCTGAACATGGGCGTCTCCATCTGCGGCGGGCGCGCTTACTTCAGCTCGACCCGGGACGGCAACAGCGAGATCTACAGCGCGGCGCTAAACGGAAGCGACGTACGCAGGCTGACCAACCACCCCGGCATCGACGTGAGCCCCGCTTGCGGCCCGGGCGGCGATATCGCCTTTGTCTCCACCCGCCACGGCAACGCGCAGATCTTCGTGATGAGCGCTTCGGGCGGCGCGCCCAAGCGGGTCACCTACAAGGGCGATCACAACCAGACCCCTGCCTGGTGTCCGGATCCCAAGAACCCGCTCATCGCCTTTACCGGACGCGAAGGCGGGACCTTTGACGTGTTCACCGTCAACCTGAAGACCGGCCGGTATACCCGCCTGACCCAGGGCCAGGGCCTGAACAAGGATCCGGCCTTCTCGCCCGACTGCCGCATGGTCGCCTTTGCCTCTTCCCGCGGCGGCATCTTCATCTCCAACCCCGAGGGGCTGAACCAGACCCTGGTGGTGAGAGGCGGCGCCGAGACCGTTCGCTGGAGCCGGTAACCCCCCTCTGGGATCGGACTCGAGAATCCGACAAAACGTGGCGCCGTGCGACAGGCGCAGAAACTCTCGACTGGGGCGGCCGACGGCGGAGTTCTTGCGCCAAGAGCGCAAGAATTGATGACAGGAAAGCCTCACGGTCCAGCCTCTTCGTTTTGGCTAGCCGATCAGAATGCTCATGTAGTTGCCGCCGCTCGGTGTTCGCCTGCGGGCTCGTCTTGATGCGATCTCCCCGCGCACTTCACCGAATACCCCTAAATGGATTGTTCCCTTGTTCGGCCGAGCCGTCCACCTGTCCCGGGCAGGGGACGGTAAGGCGAATGTCGGCCGTTATTTGGCGCGATCCGGATCGGATTTCGTACGATCGATCTGAGAGGAATTCCGTCGTCCTTCTCCCGAAAGCCGTCATGACGGAGCTAACCGGGGGATGCGGGCGTCCGGCAGAGGGAGGTCGAGATGATTCAGCAACTTCAGAGCAGATTCCTGGTACGGCTTGCAGCGCGGGCCCTGGCGGTGTTCATCCTGTTGGCGGCCGGGCCGGTCTCCCGAGCTCAGGACCTAGACGACGAGCCGCTCGACGATATCACCAGCGGCGCGGAGCCGGACGCGGAGCCGGAACCGAGGCCGGAGAGCGAGTTCGACGACAGCGAGCGGCGTTCGTCGTCGCGGTCGAACTGGGACGAACCGGGCGAAGCCGAAGCGGACAGCGCTGGCGCCGCGCGTGAAAGCGGGGAATCCGGTCAGAGCGACCACGCTCGGATGGTGGGGCACGCCGGCATCGGTTTCTTCGGCGTCGTTTCGTTGCCCATGGCCGGCGCCGTCCAGGACCCGGAGACCGGAGTCTATCTACCGGACTACTCTGGGTCGCTGGCCGCGCCCACCATCGGCATGCGCTACTGGGCGAGCGAGCTGGTCGGAGTCGAATTCGGGGTGGGGATCGGGATCTCCACCGGCGTGTTCGAGCAGGAGGTGTCCGGGGCGACCGTCGTCAACGATCCTCCGGCTTACGGCGGGGGCGTCGTCCACGTCGGCCTGCCGCTGGCCGTGGGCCACAGCGGTCACTTCGTCCTGGAGATCATACCGGAGATCGACGTCGGATTTGGCGCGGGAACCATCTTCGGCAGCGTGGCCTCGGCCGATATCAACCTGCGCGGTTTCCTCATCCAGGCCGGTGCGCGCGCGGGAGGCGAGATCCACTTCGGTTTCATCGACGTACCGCAGCTGTCCCTGCAGGGCACCATCGGCTTTCACCTACGCAGCGAGCACCGCGCCTCGGACGGTCCGGGCAATGATTCCACTACCAGCACCAACCTGACCGCCGGCACCTCGGTCGAGCAGAATCCCTGGGATTTCTTCACCACCAACGTGAGCGCTATCTATTACTTCCCGTAGACCCGGTTCTCAATTCCAGTCGCAGGCCGAGGACAGCTCCAGCGGCACGCAGCGCATGCCGTCCGGGCAGGGGTTGAGGATCGGATCGTCGCAGCGCAGGCGGCAGTAGCCGTTGCTGCAGAACTTGACCGCGTTGCCGCTGGGCGCATCCGGGCAATCGGCATCGATCCCGCAGGCGGGCGCGCACCAGCAGCCCACCTCTCCGGTGCTTGCCGAACACTCCACGCCGGTGGCTAGCGTGGTGGGAAAGCCTGGGTAGGGATAGGGAAACGGGAAGGGCATGATGCTCAGCGAGCGGCAAAACTCGTTCACCGGGCAGGCGGGAAAGCCCGCCGAGCAGCTCGCATACTCGCTGATTCCGCCCCCGCTTCCCCCCGTGCCCCCGCTTCCGCCGGTGCCTCCGCTACCGCCGCTGCCCCCGGTCGAGCCGCCGCTTCCCGCCGTGCCGGCCAGGCTGCATTCGCCCGCGGTGCAGGCATAGCCGTCCGGGCATTCGTCGTCGGACAGGCAGCGGGCGCAGAACCCGCCGCTGAAGTCGCAGAGCATTCCCATGGGGGTGCAGTCGTTGTCCGAGTCACAGAAGGTCTTGCAGGCGGCGCTCACGCAGATTTGGCCGGCTTCGCAGTCGGTATTCGCGACGCAGTCCACGCAGCGGCCCCTCGGCACGTCGCACACCTGTCCCGCGGGGCAATCCAGCGAGTTCCGGCAGGGGTAGTAGGGGACGCACTTCCGGCCCAGGCAGTCGTGGCTCTCGGGGCAATCGTTGCTGGTCAGGCACTGCACGCAGCGGCCCAGAGCCCGGTCGCATATGGTGTTGCCCTCGGGATCGTCGACACAGTCCAGGCTGTTGTTGCAGGAGGTGAGGGTCACGCAGCGGTAGCTCTCGCAGATCCGCTCGCCCTCGCAGTCGGCATCGGCAAGGCACTCGACGCACCGGCGGCGCGAGGTGTCGCAGATCATCTCTACCGCGCGGCAGTCGCTGTCCGACTCGCACCACACTTCCATGCTCTGTCCGGCTTCGCCTCCGGTTCCCGAGCCGCCCTCGCCGGCCCGCGAGCCGGCCGCGCCGCCCCCGCTTCCGCTCGTGCCCGCGCTCCCGGCTCCCGCGCCGCCCTCGCCCTGTCCGCCGTCGACGCCTCCGTCGACCGCCGCGCCGCCGTCCGCCTCGAGATCGGTGCGGTTGTTGCGGCTGGTGTGGCACCCGACGGTCGCGATGGCGACGAATAGGAAGAAGAAGGTCGATATCGGTCGCATCTCTACTCCCCGTTATCCGTTGCAGCAGACAATTGCACCGGTGCTTTGCGTACCGGACTGACTACACGGTAAGTCCTCGACGCACGACGGATAGATGGTGTTTCTCGTCCACAAGGCATTTAGGTAATCCGACACCAGGAAATAGACGTTGGTGCCGCCGTTGCAGCTCGCGGCGCCGCCAGCGCAGGCACATCCCTGCGCGGCCAGGTACGCGTGCATAGCCGTTTGGCAGAGCTGGGTCGAGGTGCAGAGGCCCCATCCTGATCCCAAATCGGCGCACGCTGTCTCGCCCTGGGTCTTGGTACGGGTCGCATCCGTGTCGACCAGGTAGCCGCAGGTCGACCCCAGCTCGACGCAACTGGCGCCCGGACAGACGGTATTGCCGCAATCGTTCACCGTGCACTCGCCGTCCACGCAGTGCTCGTCCGTATCGTCGCAGTCGGTTCCACCGTCCGCGTAGCCGTTGCCGCGCGCGTTGCATACCGTGGCCATGTTCTCCGCCTCGTCGCAAACAGGCTGGCCAGGCGGACAGACTTGCCCCTGGCAGGCCGGGTCGTTCTCGTCGCAGTACTCGTCGGTCGCGCATTCGTCGACCGTGCTCTCGGTGGTGCCGTCGCTGCTGCAGATCAGCACCCGGTCGTCGCCGTCGCAGCGCTCCTGGCCCGGGACGCAGACCAACGGTAGGCACTCGTCCACCACGCACAGCTCGTCGTCCACGGCGCAGTTCTGCACCATCAGGTAGGAGAGCCCGTCGGGCGCGCAGTCGATGACCTTTTCCGCGTCCGCGGTGCACATGCGCGTTCCCGGAACGTCGCAGACCCACGGCTCGCAGGAGGCCGCCCCGTTCGATACCAGGCAGCTCCGGCCGGCGGCGCAGGGAGCGGGCAGCGTATCGCCATCGCCCGCGTCGCCGCAGACCACCACCGCGTTGTCCTGACAGGAGCCGGTCCCGGGCCGGCAGAGGTCGGGCACGCAGTTGCCCAGCGAGCAGAAGAGCGCCTCGTCGCAGTCCTCGTGCAGCAGGCACTGCGCGCAGACACCCGCGCCCGGATCGCAGAGCAGCCCGTGCGGCGTACAGTCATTGTCCGAATCGCAGGCCCGGCGGCAATAAGCGGCCACGCAGCGCATCCCCTCGCCACAGTCGGCGTCGCGCACGCAATCCAGGCAGCGACCCCAGGCCGTGTCGCACACCATGGACGGCGGGCAGTCGAGCGAGTTGACGCAGGGGATGAACGGGTAGCAGGTGTTGTCGTTGCAGTCGTGGTAGTCGGGGCAGTCGGCCGCGGTCAGGCACTGCACGCATTGGCCGCGCGGCTGGTCGCACACTGTTCGTCCCCGCGAATCGTCGGTGCAGTCCAGACTATTCTCGCAGGGGGTGATATCCACGCACTCGCCGTTCACGCAGGTGGCCCGGTCCGCGCAATCGCTATCGAAGAGGCATTCGACGCAGAGCTCGGATACCACGTCGCACATCAAGCCGTGCTCCCTGCACTGCTCGTCGTCGGTGCAGGAGTACCGCTCCGGACCGCTCGCCGCATCTCCTCCGGGCAGAGCCGAGTCTAGCGCGGGCGGCGCGGCATCCATGCTCGCGCTGGCATCGGGCCGGGGCGCGTCGGCGCCAGCGGTGCCCGCCTCCCGGAGTGATGAAGCGTCGACAGCCCCGTCGGCCACGACCTGGCGATTACGTCCCCCGGCGCTACAGGCGGTGAAAACGACCAGCCCGATCGATATACAGAAAGCGAAGCGTTTCATTAGACCCCGAAACTAGAAGCCCTCCCGAATCACTATACCATTTCGATCTTATTGTATCCACGCAAGGAATCGGGACCAGGCGATAGCCGGCTCGGCACGGGCGGCGTCGCTGCCGAAGCGCTCATCAATTCGCTTTTCGCGCCAGCCGGCGACCGTACTGGCGCCAAGTGGATGGCGGCAGCGGCCGATTCCCGGGCGTTTGCGCTTCAGCCTCCGGTGGTTTGCCAATACCGTGGACCCGTCGCAGACATCCCGGAACGGAGAGCGCGGAAAACCGGTTCCGGCGCAGCTTGAGGCGAATCACTTTGATTGATTTTGGTATTCTCAGTCAGGAGAGGAGACGATGGACTTCAGTTCGATTGAATCTCGATTCATCCGCTACGCGTCGGGCTGCGGGATTGTACCGCTGCTGCTCTGCGCTGCTGCCTGCGGTGACGAGGACCAGGCGGAGAGCCCGAACGGCGAGGGCTCGCCGCCGGACGCCGCCGCGGCCGACGGCGCGGATTTGGGCGAGCATGATGCCGGAACGGGCGGGGCGTTTGACGGCTTGCTGGTCGAGCTCGACGACGGCCAGGTACGCGGCGAGATGTCGGGCGAGGCGCGCCTGTTTCTCAAGATACCTTATGCAAAGCCGCCTCTGGGTGAGCTGCGTTTCCGGGCTCCGGTGCCAAACGATCCCTGGACGGGTGTGCGCCACCAGAGCGAGTTCGCCGAGGGCTGCCCGCAGCTGGCCGACCAGGGCGCACCGCCGAGCGACAACGAGGATTGCCTCTACCTGAACCTTTGGTCGCCCGAGCCCGCGCCCGAGCGGGCGCCGGTCATGGTCTGGATCCACGGGGGGGGCAACTTCTCCGGCTCGGCGGGCATTCCCATCCCCACCACCGAGCGGCTCTGGTACGACGGGCAGTACTTCGCCGCGCGCAACGGGGTGGTGCTGGTGACGGTCAACTATCGTCTGGGTCCCTTCGGCTTCTTCGCTCATCCGGGCCTGGCCGGCGAGGGAGAGCCGGTGGGCAACCAGGGGCTGCTCGATCAGCGCCGGGCGCTCGAATGGGTGAGGGACAACATCGCCGCCTTTGGCGGGGACCCCGAGAACGTGACCATTTTCGGCGAGTCGGCGGGATCGGCCGACGTCTGTTACCACGTCGCCTCGCCCGGAAGTCGAGGTTTGTTCCACCGAGCGATCAGCCAGAGCGGGGGGTGCACCATCCGCAGCATGGGCGCAGAGCTGACCATCGCCGAGACCGGGGCGCAGATGGAAGAGTACGGCGAAGCGGTGGGATGCGAGAAGGGCGAGGGGCAGCTCGAATGCTTGCGGCAGGCGCCGGTGGAAGATCTGTTGGCCAACGCGGATCAGCCCTCTCCCGGCGATGCCGAGATCAGTGGCGACCGCGCCTGGAGCTTCGCCGCGGTGATCGACGGGGCCGGCGGATTCTTGCCCGACGCGCCCAGAGCGCTCTTCGACGGCGGGGAGATCGCCCGCGTCCCGTACCTGCTGGGCAGCAACAACGACGAGGGCACCACCTTTGTCTGGCAGGCGCCCTCGCTGCAGAGCGAGGAACAGTACCTGGCGGATCTACAGGCGCGCTACGGGGACGCGGCCTCGGCGGTGGCGGCCGTCTACCCGCCCTCGGATTTCGACGGGGACTTCGACGCGGCGCGCGCCCGGGTCATCGGCGATGCCGGGGTCGTCTGCAGCACCTTCGACACCGCGCTCCGCGCCGCCCGGGCGGGGCTGAAGGTCTACCTGTACAACTTCAACGTGAAGTGGAGCCTGCTGCCCGAGATCCTGCTCGCCGGCCACGCCGCGGAGATCAGCCATGTGTTCGGCTATGCCTATGCCCGCGACGGGCAGAACCCGGCGGTCGGCGAGCAGAGCCAGGCGGTGGCCGACGCCATGAACGACTACTGGTCGCGTTTTGCCGAGACCGGGGATCCCAACGGACCGGATGCCCCGGCGGTCTGGCCCGAGTTCAGCGAGGGTGGCGACAAGCGTCTGCAACTGGACTCCGGGTGGCAAGTCCTGGAGGATTTCCGCGCCGAGCAGTGCGCTTTCTGGCGGCAGTACTACGGTGCGCAGTAGCGCAGGGCCTACTTATCGAGATCCTGGACCCCCCATCCCCGGGTCGTCTTGCGCCAGTAGGCGGTCGCCTGCTGGGCCTCGTTGAAATAAACGAACGCGTTCCGGTCGCCGGCCAGCTGGGCGATGCGGCGCATCTGCAGCATGGCTACGGGATTGAAGATCAGAACGATACAGAGAAAGGTCTCCCGCGCGCTCATGGAGGCGAAGCACTGCTGGACCTCCTCCAGGCTCTCCTCGGGGCAGGCTAGCAGCTGCCGGGCGTCCAGGAAGACGAGCAGCGGGTCCCGCCCCACGCTCAGGATCTCCTCGTCGATCCGCCGGTGCAGCTGCCGGCTTTCCGCCGGATTGAGAAAACCGTTGAGCCAGATCCAGAGCCGGCCGGATGCTTGCTGTACCTTGAACTTCTCGTCGATCTCGACCGGCAGACCCGTTTTCTTCGCAGCGCCGCGGTTCTCCTTCAGGTAGACGGTGATCTCTTCCCTTGCCGTCTCTTCGATCTCGGGGAGCTCCACGCCGTACTTCGACTCGGTCTCCAGGACGTCCGGCTCCCTTATCCACTTTATTCGCCCGAATAGGTCCAATTGAGAGCGGTCGGGAAGGCGGAAGCGCAGGCGGACGCCTTCCCCCACCACCATGGCGTTGTTGCCGCCGACGCTCAGTACGGCATGGCCGGGACCGATGTCGTAGAGTCGACCTCTGGTCGTCTCCTTGCGATCGACCAACGCGCTCCTGCGCTCGTTCGCGTCATCGCCCTCGGTGGGGATTCGGCGGTGACGCTCGCGCACAAACGACAAATCTTCGACGCTCGAATGATCGTCGCGGCGGTTCGGGCGTTCTTCCCGTGGGACCGGCCTCGATCGATCCGCGGCCATTCTGAGAGCCCTGGCGTTCACGAAACCCTTGAGAAGACTACTTCGTCCGCGATCGGCAGCATCCGCTCCTTGAACTGGAGCCAGCCGCTGCCCTCGAGCCGCTCCGCGGACATGGCCGGGGCGAAGAGCGAGCCCGCCACCAGGTCGACGCCGAGGCGCTTCAGCAGATGCAGGTCGTCGACGCGTTCGACGCCTTCGGCCACCATGCGAGCGCCGAGAATGCAGCAGAGCGTGGATATCGACTCCAGCAGCGAGCGCTGGTTGCGGAAACGGCTGCAGTTGAATACCAGGTCGCCGCTGATCTTGAGAAAGTGGGGATCGCATTCATCGACCTCGCGACGGCCGGGAACCTGCGCGGTCTCCGGCCGGTCGAAGCGAGCACCGTCCATGACCAGGCGTATCCCCAGGTCGCGCAGGTCGAGCAGCGCCCGGTAGAAGTTCCGGTCCATCGAGCCCGGGGTGAATTCGGCGACCTCGACCACCAGCTGGTCGAGAACCAGGGCGTTTTTCCAGGCCTGGTCCTCCAGAAACGGTACAAATCCCTGGTCTGACGCCAGGGTTGCCGCCGGTATCCGGAAATGAAGGTTTCTGCCCGACCCCGGTGTGCAGGCCGAGGCCAGCGGCGCCCATTCGCGCAGCGCCGCGGCGACGCGCACGCGGTCGGCCGCCGGATCGCTCCCGACCGAAGGCCTGCGCGATCGCCTGCGAAGCGCGGCAGCCGACTGCGCCGCGGTGGTTTCCGGTCCGGCGACCCGGCACTGCACGCCGTGGAGCCGATAGGAATCGCCGCGAAGCTCGAAAACCGGCTGGTAAACGGCGTAGATCTCCTCCGCCCGGAAGCTGACGGCTGCCGTAGAAGCGTCCATCGCTAGTTGCCCGGCCTGAAGGCCGAATTCAAAAGGTCTTTTGGCCATTTTCGATGACACTGGAAACCCGGGCGCAGCAGCCGCTGTTCTCTGGATGGCGTCGCAGCCGGCGGGAGCTTTGGATCGGTCCGGTGCGGCGCCTCTATGAGTTAAAGGTTATGAGCGGAGCGGTTCCGCCTCAATTGCGAAAATCGCGGAAGGGGGTGCGCTATTGATTAACCCAACCGTGGATCAGCCAGGCGCGCGTCCCCGGGAACGCTCCATCCCGGCCTCCTCGCTCTCGGCTCTGGTCGCGCGGTAGCCGAGCCGGTACACTCGAGAAAGGCTTATGGAGCCCGCGGGGAAGCCGAAACGGATCGATGACGCGCTCGAGATGAGCGAGGAGATGACCCGCGCCATCACCGGGCAGTCCCTATTTGGCGTCGCGATCGTCCAGGACCGGCGAGTCAAGTACGCGAACAGGGCGGTTGCCGATCTCTTGGGCTACTCGATCGAGGAGCTGCTCTCTTTCGGACCGGAGCAGCTGATGCGCCTGATCCACCCGGATGACCGGCAGATCGCGGAGCGCGAAGCGCTCGAGCGGGAGTCGCGGGGCGAGGGGGCGGTGACGACCCGCGCCTTTCGGATGATCACCAGGTCGGGTCGAGCGGTGTGGGTCGATCGATACTCCCAAAACATCCGGTTCAGGGGCGCGCCGGCCACCCTGACCGTGACGGTTGACGTGACCGAGCGGCGGCAGGCAGAGGCCGCGTTGCGCCAGAGCGAGCGCAGGTTTCGCGACGTTGCCGAGATCCTCCCGGTAGGCATCGACGAGTTGGACCGGGAGGGACGGATCCGGTACGTGAACCCGGCCTACTGCCGGATGTCCGGTTACGAGCCGAGCGAGCTGGAGGGGTCCTTTTTCTGGGACCGGACCACCGATCCGGAGCCGCTCCGCGCGATATACGGCGGGCTGATGAGCGAGCAACCCGAACCAGCTCCCTGGTTAGGGCAGAGCGTGCACAAGACGGGCAGGGTGTACGACACGCGGGTGGACTGGGACTACCGCCGCGACGAGAAGGGCGAGGTGGCCGGGCTGATCGCGGTCATCAGCGATATCACCTTGCAGAAGAGCCTGGAGGCGCAGCTGCGCCAAGCGCAGAAGATGGAAGCTATCGGGACGCTGGCCGGAGGGGTGGCGCACGATTTCAACAACCTGCTCACCCCCATTTTGGGCTACGCGGACTTGCTGGCGCACCAGTCCGTACGGGGCAGCCGGGTCCACGACGCCGCTTCGGTGATCAAGACCGCCGCCCTGCGCGCTTCGGAGCTGGCCGGGCAGCTTCTGGGATTCGCCCGCCGGGGGAAGCTGATCGATACCGCCGTGGACATACACCGGGTGGTCTCCGAGACCGTGGCGCTGGTGGGATGTACTATCGATAAACGCATTAACATCTCCCTCGAGCTCGGGGCCGACCGCCCGCTGGTCACGGGCGACCCGGGGCAGTTGGCGCAGGTGGTCATGAATCTGGCCGTCAACGCCCGGGACGCCATGCCCGCCGGCGGCGAGCTGGCGCTGGCGACCGCCAACGTCGTGCTCGACGAGGCGTACTGCCGCGAGCACATGGAAGCCGCTCCGGGTAGCTTCTTGCGGTTGTCGGTCCGCGATACGGGCACGGGCATGAGCGCCGAGATCCGCCAGCGCATCTTCGAGCCCTTCTTCACCACCAAGCCCGAGGGTGAGGGCACGGGTATGGGGCTGGCCATGGTCTACGGTATCGTCCGCAACCACGGCGGTTCTATCGAGGTCCGTAGCAAGCTCGGCGAGGGCACGGCCTTCGACCTCTATCTACCCCTGGTCGCGGGAGCGGCCCGACCTCGGTTGCGCGAATCGGGAACCATGGCCGTTCCGGGTACCGGCACGGTCCTGGTGGTCGATGATGAGGACGGAGTACGGCGGGTCGTTCGTTCGCTGCTGGAATCTCTGGGCTATCGCGTGATCCTGGCCGAGAACGGAAGCGAGGCGATCGAGATCTACCGGGAGCGAGGCCCGGAGATCGACCTGGTAGTTCTGGATCTCACCATGCCGGTGATGGACGGGCAGTCCTGTTTCGACCAGTTGAGGACGATCGATCCCGAGGTTCGGGTGGTCGTGGCCACGGGGCACGCGCTCGACAAGGCCGCCCAGAAGTTGCTCGATCGCGGTGCCAAGGGCTTTGTACAGAAACCGTTCATCAAGGTGGAGCTCTCGCGGGTCGTGGCTGACGCGCTGGAGCGGGACGGAGAGCCGGGCGAGGTGTGACGCGTCGTGGTAAAGCCGCCGAACAAGGAGGGTGAGCTGCTGCAGGCGGTCGTCGATCTACGCTTGCAGGTAGCCCGGTTGGTAAAGGCCGACCGCCGGGCGGATCGGGATACGGGCGAGGAGCTGGACGGCAAGCTCGCGAGTTTTCGCGACGCGATCTCGGAAGGGCCGATCGGCTCCCAGATCTGGCACGATTTCGGCAACCTGCTGTACGGGATCCTCGCCTATGCGGAGGGCGTACGCAGCGGCGCTCAGCCCGACGATCCGGTACACGGCTCCGCCTCCTCGGTCGCGGATACCGCGAAGCACGCTACCGAGCTTCTGCGACGAGAGCGGGAAAGGCTTTCCGCCGAGCAGAAGCGGAACAGCAAGCCCTCGGTCAGCAGGGTATTGCGCGGCTCCGGCGACGGGCAACGGCGAACGAGGCAGGGCGGCGACAAAGGCGCGGGCACGACCGGTTGCGTGCTGGTCATCGAAGCGGACCACGCTATCCGCCAGGTGACCCGGGACATGCTCGAGTTGCTGGGACGTTACGCGGTGACCTGTCCCGATCTCGAGGAAGGTCTCGCCTATTATCGCGATCACCCCGCGGAGGTCGACCTGGTGATCCTGGATGCGGGGAGCGGCAGCGCCGGCGGGTTGGGCTGCCTGGAGCTGTTCCGACAGATCGATCCGGGGGCGCGGGTGCTGCTCGCCGTCGACGATCGGTCGATGGAAACCGAACGTAGCTTGCGGGCGGCCGGGGCGAGCGCGTGCATTCCGCGGCCCTTTACCCTGAGAGAGTTCTCGGAGGCTCTGGAGCGGGCGACGCGGTGACCTGGAGCGCTCCCTTTCTCACTCCTCCGAGGTCAGCCCCTGCCGGATCGCCCACTTGACCAGCCCGGCTACGCTGTCGATGCCCAGCTTGGTCATGATGCGTTGCCGGTGCGCGTCCACGGTGCGCGCGCTGATCTCTAACAGGTAGGCGGTCTCTTTGGTGGACTTGCCCTCGGCCAGCAGCTGAACGATTTCGGTTTCGCGGTCCGAAAGCGGGTTGGGATAGCCTTGTTCGGGCCCCGGACTCTCCTGGCGCAGGTAGCCGTCGACCACCACCCCGGTGATGTTGCTGGAGAGGTAAACGGAGCCGGAAGCCACTATGCGGATGGCGCTGATCAGCTCCGATAGCTCGGCGCCCTTTTCCACGTATCCCCTGGCACCGGCTCCGAGCGCCTGGTGCACGAAGCGCTCGTCGTTGTGCATGGACAGCACCAGGACCCGGGTGTCGGGCGATAACTTCAGGATCTCGCGCATGGCCGCGATGCCGTTCATCAGGGGCATGGATATATCGATCACGACCACGTCGGGTCGCAGCTCGCGGGCCTTGGCCACCGCCTCGCGCCCGTTATCGGCTTCGCCGACCACCTCCAGATCGTCGGCCGACTCCAGCAGCCGGATCACCCCGTGGCGGAGCACCGCGTGGTCGTCGGCCAGCAGGATAGAGACTGTCATCGATGGGGCTCCTGTCCGTACCCGTACAAGGGCACCGATATCCGCACCGTGGTGCCCTGGTCCGGAGCCGACTCCAGCTCGAACGAGCCACCGAACGAAGCGATGCGCTCTTGAATGCTGAAAAGCCCCATTCCGTCCCCAATGCCCCCGGTATCCAGCGTTTGCCGGTCGTCTATCCCTTTGCCGTCGTCCGAAACCTGTAACACCAGAGTATCGCCTTTGCTGGCGAGATCAATGGTCAGCCGTCTGGCGCGAGCGTGCTTGGCCGCGTTGGTCATCAGCTCCTTGGCAGCCCGGAAGAGGTAGTCGCGTATCTCGGGCGTCTCCGGCGACGGGCCCTGGTCGGCGCGCACCCGTACCTCCAGGCCGGTCGCCCGGCCGAATTCCTCGGCCGCGCTCTCCAGCGCCGAGCTGAGCCCGAAGTTGTCCAGCACCGGCGAGTACAGGTCCTGGGTGATGTTCCTGGCCTGCTGCATGGCCTGGGCGAGAAAATCGCTCCCCTCCTCGATCCGCTGTCGGGCCGCCTCGGCCTGCGGGGGAAGGTTTCGCTTGGCGTCCGACAGCGTCATCCGGGCCACGGCCAGGGGCTGGCCGACCAGGTCGTGCAAGTCGCGGGCGAGCTTGCGCCGTCCCTCTTCTTCCAGACGCGAGAGCTCGGCAGATAGCTGCTTCAGTCGCTCTCGGTGCCTGGCCGTCTCCTCGTTCAGGGCGGAGAGCTCCTGGTTGCGCTCGGCCAGCTGTTGCTCGGTCCGCTTGCGCTCGGTGATGTCGCGGGCGATGGACTGGATGGCGTAGGGCCGGCCCTCCCGGTAGACCAGAGCGCCCTCGACCTCCAGCCAGATCTGCCTGCCGTCCCGGGCGGTCAAGCGGAACTCGACCGGCTGATCCTGGAAGCCGCGCTCGACGATCCTCCGCGCCTCCTCGATCGCTTTCGGCAGTTGCCCCTCGTCCAGGAAGGTCGCGAAGTTCAGCCCGGGCAGCTCATCCTTCTGATAGCCCACGCCGTTAAGCGCGGTCTGGTTGGCGTCAAGGAGGTTCCCCTCCGCGTCGTGCAAAAAGACCCAGAACAGCGAGCGCTCGAAGATGGTCCGGTAGCGCTCCTCGCTGGAGCGCAACGCCTCCTCGGCCATGAGCTTGGCGATCGAGGTGCCGAGCTGTCCGGCGATGGTCTCCAGCGCCTCCCGCGCGTAGGGCGCGAACTCGTCCGCGGTATGGGAGGCCAGGTTCAGGCAGCCGATCACGCCGTCGTGATGGCGTATCGGCACCACCGCCATTGCCCGCAGCCCCTCGCTCATATTGGTATCTCTCGCCGGGACCTTGAGCTCAGCGTAGCGCGTAAAAAGCGGCTTGCCGGACCTCGCCAACCGGGCTTGGGGCGAGTCGGCCGGGTAGTGCATGACGTTGTGGATGAACTCCAGCGACAGCCCGCTGTGCGCTGCCAGGTTAAAGGCCCCGGTGGCGGGGTCCACGACGTAGACGCCGCCGCCGTCCATCCCCGAGATGCGCATGGCCGCCAGCAGGCAGAGGCGCAGGCCCTGCTCGAAGTCGGTGGCCCCGGCCAGGCCGGTGGCCAGGTCGCGCTGCAGCGCCAGCAGCTGTTGTTGCCGCTTGCGCTCGGTGATGTCGCGGGTGATGGCGACCATGAATTCGGGCTGCCCCTCGGAGTCCCGCACGATGGTGGCGCTGAGCTCGGCCGGAAAGCGGGAGCCGTCCTTGCGCAGGAAGGTGTACTCGATGTCCCGTACTTCACCCTGGCCGAAGATCTCCTGAAACGCTTGACGGGCCTTGTGGTGGTCCTCTTGGGCGATGAGCCGGAAGGAGGAGTGCCCCATCAGTTCCTTCTCCCGCTCGTAGCCGTGCATCCGCAGCGTCTGCTGTGATGCGTAGGTGACATAGCCGTCGAGGTCGGTCTCGGTCACGGAATCGGGAATGGCGCTGACCAGCGAGCGATACCGGCTCTCCGACTCGCTCAAGCGATCTGCCGCCCGCTTGGTCTCCAGGGCCACGGCCGCCTGTCCGCCGAACGCTTCCACCACGGGAACGTCGAGCGGCACGCTTCCCTGGCGGGTCAGGATGGCGATGGTGCCGTAAAGCACGCCCCCCCGTACGAATCCCATGGCGTGGATTTCCTGCAGCTTCAGCAGCGATTCGATTTGCCGCGCCGCGTTTCCGGGGATGACGCTGCGGGTCAGCTCGTCCAGGCCGTCCTCGAGCTTGACCAGCTTGCCGCTGCCCAGCGTCCGCCTGAGTCCGGATCCGATCCGCACCTGCAGGGCGAGCGGGTCGCGCTTCAGCAACGCGGCGACGCCTTCTTGAAGCGCGCCTAGCCCCTCGATCGCCCGTACGCGCACCTGCTGCGAGGGTTCGTCAAAGCTGGTCACCGCCACGATGCCATCCGCCGGAGCCAGCCGCTTCAGGCGGCGCCCGATCAGCGGGTAGATGCCGTCGTCCATGGACGACTGCAAAAAGGCGGTGGCGGTCTCCGCCAGATAGGTCATCTCCTCGGTGTAGCGCCGCTGCCGTAGCTCGGCCTGCTTCTGCGGGGTGATATCGTAGATCGTCCCCTCGATGCGGGTGGGTTTTCCGTTCCTGTCGCAGGCGTTGCGCAACCGCTCCCGGACCCAGCGTACCTTCCCGTCCGCGCGCACGATCCGGTACTCACGCTCCAGGGAGAAATCAGGGAGCTGCCTCAGTGCGGAGAGGCGGCTGTCGGCCATCACTTTCCCGTCCTCGGGAAGCACGATGTCCCGCCAGGCCGGCTTGCCCCTGAGAAAATCCTCCTTGCGGTAGCCGGTGATCTCCTCCACCGCTCCGCGAAAGAAGATGGGGCTGAAGTCCATCTCGCACACGAAGGCAATGCCGATGAAGTTCTCGATGAAGGCCCTGAAGAGCAGCTCGTTCTTGTCGGAGATCATGTCGGGGACGGTATGCGGATGTCTTCAGCGGCGCCGGTTCGGACCGCGGCCCTTACCCCCAATTATTTCCCCTTCTTATCCCTAAAGCACTAGTGATTACCGCAAGCGGTCACTGCGGATTTCGCAATGTGCGAATCCGCGCCGAATGTACGTCCCCTCCGCCGCTACTCCAGGATCACCTTGCCGCAGAAGCCGTTGATGCAGTAGTCGTCCGGATCGCAGCAATCCTCGGGGCGGGTGCAGGCCTCGTCGGTCTCCGCGCAGCGCTCCTGGGGTCGGCCGCAAACCCCTTCGGTGCAGAACCCGCTGCAGCAATCGATGCCCGTGGTGCAGCTCTCGCCGTCCTGGCGGCAGGGATCCAGCGCGGTGAAGGCCCGGTGGTTGGCGGTGCCGAATTCCTGGCCGGGCAGGTAGAAGCCCGGGTTGCTCTGGTCCTCGCCGTACGATCCGGCGAACTCCTCGGGCGGAAGCACGTTGATGGCCACCCCGAAGAGCTGCCGCTGCATGCCCAGGTTGCCGATGTGCCTCATGGAATCGAAGAAGAGCCAGAAGTAGCCCCCCGCCGCTACCGGGGAGACGGTGGGGAAGTAGTTGTGGTGCAGCTCCTCGGCGCCGAAGGGTAAATAGGTGGCATTGCCCGCGGCATCGGCCGGGGTGTTGAAGCCCATGGCCCGCGCCAGGATGGTGACGGCGCCGGTCCGTAGATCCAGGGAGTAGATGTCGCTGGTCGGTCCGACCGTCGATCCCCCGATGCCGATGCCCATGCCGTCGAACTGTTGGCTGTCGCCTCGGGTGAAGATGATGGCGCGGTTGTCGGGCAGGAAAAAGGGCCAGCCCGGGAACAGCTCGGGATCGGTGTAGACGATCCGGTAATTGCTCGCCTTGCGGGTGGCCGCGTCGAAATCCATCAACGCCAGCCCGCGCGCGTTGTTGATGGCGATGTCGTTGAACGCCAGTAGCGTCCCGTCCGGCGAGAACATGGGCATCAATGCCGTCTCCGGGATGCCCGAATCCGCGATGGGCAGTCCGGTATCTGTCTCGTAGAGCAGCGAGGGAACCTGGTTCCAGTTGTGCCCCACGCACAGGCCCATCATGTCCATGGTGCCGGAAGGGTTGGCCGTGGATACATAAAGCGAACCATCCGGATAAAGGGCGGGAAAGGAGGGTGAGGGTGCGTTGACCAGCGGCGGGGGATTGGGCGGGGTGGCCTGGGTGATAGAGTAGGAGGAGCCGGCCGACATCATCGGCATACCGGCCTCGGTGATGAGGCGGGTGCCGTTGGCCGAGACCGAGTGGCAGCCCATGCAGTTGCCGCCGCCCAGGAAGACCTCGGCCTGGCCGCCGGGAGGGATGCGCAGGATGGCGCCGTTGCCCATCATGCCGCCGCCCCACAGGCTCAGACCGCCGCCTCCGCCGACCAGGGCGGAGCTGTAGCTGTTGTAAAAGACCGACCCCTTGAGCGTGGCCCCGGAGATCACGATCTTCTCGCTGATGGGGCCGCTCGCCGTGCCGCCGCTGATGGTGCTCAGCTCAATGGTGAACGGATCGGACGGCCCGCCGGTCTGGGCGCCGGCCGTGTCCCAGACCACCTGGGGCAGTTGCACCTGGCCGGGCGCGATGGGCACGAGGCACCCGTGGTACTCGAACAGCTTCGACTGGATGTGAATGTATACCGCGTCCGCGGCGCCGCCCTCCCACATCAGCCAGGGCGCGATCAGCCCGCGGGGAAAGACCGTACCGTCGTAGGGGTAGAGCCAGCGCATCCCGCTCGCGCTCCCGCCGCCCGCCTTCAGCCGGTTCACCTGCTGGTCGCTCAGCCCTGCCGGGTTGCCGCTTCCGCACTCATCGATCAGCACCGGCTCGGCCACGGGCTGCACCGGCTCGGGCGCTCCGCCCGTTCCGCCGGCCCCGCCCGCGCCAGCGCCACCGGTGCCCGCGCTACTGCCGGCCCCGCCGCCCGTGCCCCCGCCTCCTGATCCCGCTTCCGGGCTTCCGGCCGTACTGCCGCCGGTTCCCGAGGCGCTGCCGCCCGCGCCGCTCCCGTTAGAGCCGTTCGGGTTTTCGGCCGAGCAAGCAGCCATCCCGAGCGCGACCGCGCAGGCGATGCCCGCGAGACCGACCGCTGGCAGGATGGCTGTACAAGTACGGTAGAGGTTAAACATACGTTTCCCCCTTTTATATTCGGTTGCTTGAGCGATCTTTTCCGCACCCCGTTCGTGGCGTTCGAGGCGAAGGACCGCAGCGCGCACCAGTGCACTTTCGGTACCTTTCTTTATATGTCGCGCCGCGCGGTTTCCGTTTCCCCATAAAAGCCGGAAATGTCTTTTCGAACGCCAGGCCGCCCGCCCAGAGCCAAATTGACATTTCGGAACCAGGGCGGGCGCGAAGCCCGACTCCTACCCGATGTTTTCGCGTACGAACCGTAGGGGAGGGTCTTGCCCTCTGCCTTTCGGGCTTGCCCCCTCCGGTTCGGGCTTGCCCCCTCCGGTTCGGGCTTGCCCCCT
>CAYVFC010000092.1:26097-33073 GCA_964450715.1 uncultured Sandaracinaceae bacterium
TCGGGCTTGCCCCCTCCGGTTCGGGCTTGCCCCCTCCGGTTCGGGCTTGCCCCCTCCGGTTCGGGCTTGCCCCCTGCCGCTCGGGCCTATCCACTGCCCGATCGTATCGCCCGGTACACCCTCCCGGCGGGCACCGATACCAGCCGCCGTTCGGGCAGCACGTATGCCGTCAGGCTCTTGCCGTACACGCAGCCCGTGTCCAGTCCGGTGGCAAAGGACCATCGCTGCAGCCCGCGCGAGGCGTTGTGTCCGAAGACCACCTCCTCCGGGCCGGGCCAGAGGCTGGCCCAGGGCACGCCGTCGTCGCTGGCGCTGGAGCAGCTGCCGTCCGGGCGGATAGAGCGCAGGTTCACCATGATCTCAGTATCCTGGTCCTCGAGCTTCACGCCTTGCGCCAGCCCCGCGTGTACCACTACTACTGCGGCTTCGGGCAAGCGGATATAGGGGGGTAACCCGGACAGAAACCCCCAGTGCCGCTCCTCGAGCCGGAAGCAGGCCTCGATGTCTCGCGGGCTCACCCGCGACCGGAGCAGCTCGCTCGCGGTTCCATCCCGTATACGCAGCCAGGCCTGCTCGTGGTTGCCCAGCACCGCGCGCGCGCCGATCTCCCGCGCCAGGTCGATCACCGCCATCGGCTCGGGGCCGCGGCCCACCAGGTCGCCGGTGAAGATGACCGGCACGCCCGGCCGCCACTCGCAGGCCCGGAGCATCTCCTCGGCTTCCGCGATACAGCCGTGAACGTCTCCGATGATGATGGTCCGCGTTAGCGCCACTGGGCGAACATCTTCTTGTCGTTGGCCTTGAGGAAGGCCTCGCGCCCTTCGATAACGCCGCCCTTGACCAGGGCCATGAGCGCGTCGTCCAGGGTCTGCATTCCCTGCTTGCGGCCGGCGCCGATGATGGAGTTGATCATGGCCGTGTTGCACTCGCGGATGGCGCCCGACACCGCGCTGGAGCCGATCAGCACCTCGAAGGCGCCGGCGCGCCCCTTGTTTACGCGGCGGCAGAGAACCTGGGAGACCACCGCCGCCAGCGAATCGGCGAGCATGGTTCTGGCCTGGCTCTGCTGGTCGCTGGGAAAGGCGTCCACCACGCGATCGACGGTCTTGGCCGCGCCGCTGGTGTGCAGGGTGCCGAAGACCAGCACGCCCATCGACGCTCCCTCGACGGCCAGCGAGATGGTCTCCAGATCCCGCATCTCGCCCACCAGCACCACGTTGGCGTCTTGGCGCACCGCCGCCCGCAGCGCCGAGGCGAAGCTGTTGGTATCGGCGCCCACCTCGCGGTGCGAGATGATCGAGAGCTTGTTCGTGTGAACGAACTCGATGGGGTCCTCGATGGTGACGATGTGGCGCTTGTGCTTGCGGTTGATGAGATCGATGATCGAGGCGAGCGTGGTGGACTTGCCGCTGCCGGTGGGGCCGGTGACCAGCACCAGCCCGGAGTCCAGATCGGCCAGCGTGGCCACCACCGGCGGCACGCCGATCTTCTCGATGGGCACGATCTTCTCGGGGATGAGGCGAAAGACCGCGCCTACCCCCCTCTGCTGCTCGAAGTAGTTGCCTCGAAAGCGGCCCACACCCTCCAGCGCCACGGCGAAGTCGAAGTCGCCCGAGTCGCTGAAGCTCTTCCACTGCTCCTCGTCCACGATCTCGCGCAGCAGCTCGCGCAGCGGCCCGTCCTCGAGCGTCTGTTCGTTGGGGATGGCTACTAGCCGGCCCGAGAGGCGCACCATGGGCGGCCGTCCGGTGGCCAGGTGCAGATCCGACGCTCCTGCGCCTTTCAGCTTACGGAAGTATTCGTGGATGCGCGCCATGGTTAGCTGAAGCGCTCCTTGTTCACCGCGACCCGCCGCGCGTCGCCCCGCTCGACCGTGCCCGCCGCCACCAGCTGCGCCAGCGAATCGTCGAGCGTGATCATGCCCTGGGCCTTTCCCGTCTGCATGACCGAGGGCAGCTGGACGGTCTTGTCCTCGCGAATCAGGTTGCCGACCGCCGCGGTGACGATCAGCAGCTCGTAAGCGGGAACCCGCCCTTTGCCGTCGGCGCGCGGCAGCAGCCTCTGGCTGACCACCGCCCGCAGCGATTCCGACAGCATGATGCGGATCTGCGCCTGCGCGTCGGCCGGGAATACGCTGATGATACGGTTGACCGTCTGTACCGCGCTGGTCGTGTGCAGGGTGCCCAGCACCAGGTGTCCGGTCTCCGCCGCCGAGATGGCCAACGAGACGGTCTCCCGGTCCCGGAGCTCGGTGATGGCGATGATGTCCGGGTCCTCGCGCAGCGCCGACTGCAGCGCGCGCGCGAACGATCGGCTATGGTCGCCTACCGCGCGTTGGTTCACCAGCGCCTTGCCCTCCGGATAGACGACCTCGATGGGATTCTCGAGCGTGATGACGTGCTCGCCGCGGGTGGCCACCAATGTGCCCAGCAGCGCCGCGAGCGTGGCCGACTTGCCGCAGCCCACCGGTCCGGTGCAGAGCACCATGCCCGTACGGTAGTCGACCAGGCGGTCGAAGCTTTCGGGCAATCCCAACTGTTCGAAGGAGGGCACGCGCCGCGGGACGAGCCGGAACACCACGTCCATGCCGCGGTGCTGGCGATAGGCGTTGACGCGGAAGCGCCCTATCCTCGGTACCTCGAAGGCCAGGTCGATCTCGCCGTCCAGCGCCAGGGTCTGCCATTGCTCGTCGTTCAAGATGGAGGCCACGATCTGCTCGGTAGCGCTTGCACTCAACGGTTTATCCCCGTGTAGCGGCAGCAGCTCGCCGTTCACGCGCGCCAGCAGCGGGCAGCCGCTGTGCACGTGCAGATCGCTGGCCCCTTGCTTGGCGGCCAGCAGCAGGGCGCGGTGGATGAAGGGCTCTTTCTGTTCCGGCTCGGGCGGCACGTTGCTCTCCGGCTTCGCCTCTCAGATGGCGATCAAGACCACAATCAGGGCGAGCACCACCGCCGCCAGCGCCGCTGCGGTGAAGACGCCTTGCTTGAACCTGTCCTGGTCATAGCAGTTGAGCGCTTCCCGGTGTATCTCGCAGCCGCGTTCGATCTCGGCCAAGTGCTCCCGGGCCTCGGTGACCGACACGGCGTCGGCCTTCGATATCCGGCCCTGCTCCAGCGCCGCGGAGGCCACCGCCACCAGTGCGGTGCGCTTCTCCCCCTCGGCCTGTAGCGCGCGGTATTCGCTGTCGCGCTCGTACTGCTCGAGCGCCTCGACGGCTTGCTGGCGCTCGGATAGAGCGGCGCTGACCACTTTCATCTTCTCGGCCAGCTCCAGGCTGGCCTGGCCCAGCTCCTTGCTGATCTCAGCCATCCGCGCGCTCGCCACCTCCAACTCGGATTGTCGCGCCTGCTCCGCGGCCTGAAGCGAGTCTATACGTTCCTGGCTCGGAGGCTCGGCCGCCCCTTGCAGCGCCCGCGTTTCGATCTGGACCCGCTGCAGCATGGCGCGGGCGCGGGCGCGCTGCTTCTCGGCCGCTGCCAGTCGCTGCTTGACCTCGCTTTCCTTCTCCCGGTACGGTTCCGCCTCTCGCTCGGCGGCCTGAACCTTCTGCTGCAGCTCTTCTATCGTCGCTTCGGCGTTCTGCCGGGCCTGGGCTCGGTCGCCCGCGTTCTGTTCGATGGTCTCGTCGGCCTTTCCGACGGCTTCGAATAGATCCTTCAAGGGCGAGAGCGCGGGCTGTTCGCGACCCGCGTACAGGGCGGCGCCCAGCTCGCTCAGCGCGTCGTCGACCCGTACTGCTGCCGCGTTCTTCTCCTCCTGAAGCCCCGCCATCGCCTTGTCCAGCTCGCGCCGCTTGGCCCAGACCCGGATCGCATAGGGCAGGGCGGTGGCGATGCTGGGCGGGGGCGGCCCGTAACCGGCCAAGGCGGTGACCTCGTCCGACACGGCCGCCGCTTCCGCCTCCGATACCATCCCGGTCTCGGTCTCGGGCTCTGCCAGCAGCATGGTCTTGCGCGGCTTTTCGCCCGCCGCCGCCTCCATGGCGTCGAGCTCCTCGGCCGAGACCCCCGCCATCTGCTCCGGCGAGAACTCCTCTTCCAGGTCCAGGGGAGCGTCGAAGGGATCGACCTCGGCCTGCGCCGCCCCGCCCGCTAGCCCGGCCGGCGGACCGCTCGCCGTGACCGATTGGCGTGCAGGCGGCATCGAATCGAGCGACGGCAGGTCGGGCAGCTCGGGCAGGGTGGGCGCGCCGGCCGCTTTCGGCTTGCGGGGAACCAGCCGAGCCGCGCATTCCTTGCACAAGCGCTCTCCCTGGCCCACGGGCTGGCCGCATCGTTCGCAAAGGGATTCCATACCGAAAGCGGGACTATCCGCTCGATTCTACTCGGGTCCGGGCTCGATGTAACCGATCTTTATGCGCCAGTCTTTAAGCGCCCGGCTTCAGCTTCCCGGACCGCGACTCGCGGACGAAATGGTACGAAAGCCGCAGGAGCGGTTGTCCTCCGTCCTCGCTGCGGGTATGCAGCCCGCATGAGCAAGCTCAGCCACACCTTGACCCACGGTCTCGCTCTGGAGGAGGCCAAGCAGCTCGCGCTGGAGGCGTGGGAGCATTACCGCGTCTTTCTCGCCCGCAACAGACCCGAGCTCGAATGGCGAGGCCCTAGCAGCGCCGTGGTGAAATGGACCAGCCGCTTCGGTAACCGCTACGAGTGCTCGGTCGAGCTACGGGACAAGATCGCCCTGTTGCAGATGGACATCCCGCTCCTCGCGCGCCCCTTCAAGGATGTCGGCCTGGCCATGGTCGAGAAGGAGCTGGCCACCTGGCTGGCCAAGCACCAGGCCCGCAAGGGCGGAGGGGAAGCCTCCTAACCGTCCGTGACAAAACAACTCATTCATCTTTCGGGCGGGACGGCCCCGTCTGCTGCGTTGCTCCTCCTCGAAATACCCCTGGGTATTCCTCGTCGTCGCGCCTTGCATCCGGGACCGTCGCGCTCCGAAACCTGATCGAGTTATTTTGTCACGGGGCTAACCGTAGGCCCGCGTGCGATCGCGCCTCCTGTTGAGCTCGCTGGCGTAGCGGCGTCCCAGAGCGCACGCGTTGGCGCGGGCCCAATCGTTCAGGCGCGTTTCGCCCGTGGAGGGCGAGTCGACCTGCAGCTTGCCTCCCATCAGCCCGGCGATCTCCTCCCGGGTCAACACGACGTCGCCGACCAGCGCGCCGACTGCCCGCGCGACCAGGTGCACCAGGGCGGGGGGCGCGGGCAGCACCAGCCGCTTCTTGCCCAGGATGGCGGCGAGCGTCTCGACCAGCTCCCGGAAGGTGAAGCTCTCGGGACCCACGGCGTCGACCACGACCCGATCGCTTCCCCGCCCGTGCTCGACCGCCAAAGCGGCCAGGTCGTCCACGTGGATCGGCCGCAGCCGATAGCTTCCGTGGCCGGGCAGGAAGAAGATCGGGAAGCGCCGGACGAACCAGGCGATGTTGTTGATCAGGATATCCTCTCCACCGAAGAGCACGGCGGGGCGCAGGATGGCGTGAGAGATCCCCGAGGCCATCAGCGCCTCTTCCAGCTCGGCCTTGCCCCGGAAGTACTCGAGCTCCGAATCCGGCGAGGGGTTGGTGATGCTCACGTGCACCACCCGTCGGACGCCGGCTTGCGCCGCGCAGCCGAACAGGGTCATGGTGTTTCGCACCGCTTCCGCGTGGGAGAAGGTCCGGTGGTTGAAGCGGATCCAGTAGGTGTTGTAAAGCGTGTCGATACCCCGTAGCGATTCGACCAGCTTGTGCGGGGCGTCGAAATTAAAGGGGCGGGCGCTGACCGCCTCGCCGAAGGGATTGCGTCGACCGATCGAGTTGGTGAGGGTCACCACGCTTCGGTTCCGGTCGAGCAAGCGCCGGGTGATGTACTTACCCGAATAACCATAGGCGCCCGTCACCGCGTCGCGTTGCCCCATCGTCGACCTTCGTTCTTACCCGTTTCGCTTTCTAGGCCTTTACCTTCTTGCCGGCGCTGCCGAGCAGTTTCTGCAGGCCGCGCAGCCGCAGATCGTCAAGGCCGCGCAGCCGCAGATCGTCAAGGGCGAGCAGGGTGGCGACGACTCCGTCCAGGGCGTCGAAGAAGCTCTTCATGGCGGAGATGCGTTTCAGGTAGAGCTCCCGTAGAGCGGTCTCGGATCGCGCCGTGCTCGCCGCTTTCGCCATCTGCAGGCTTTCGCCCACGGCGCGGAGCGCCCGGTCTCGTATCGCATATTTTGCGGTGCCTCCTAAGATTCTACATATCTTCAGAGGGGTGCGGTCCCGAAAAGGTGCCAATCGGCGTAACCGATCGAAATCATAGAGGAATTCAGGAAGACTAAAACGTACGAGTTTTCGGGATACAGGCGACAAAAAACGGCGTTTTCCGCGGAATTATACGTAGTTACGAACCGTGTTGGCCCCTTTTCGGGATCACGCCCTCTTCAGAGGGACTCGGTGAAGTACGCAGTGCGATCGGATTAGAACGAGCCCGTAGGCGAACGCCGAGCGGCGGGCAATTACCTGAGCATTCTGATCGGCTAGACAGCACGAAGAGGCCAGGCCGCGAGGCTTTCCTGTTATAAATTCCTGCGCCTTTCGCGCAAGAACTCCGCCGAGAGCCGGCCCAGTCACGAGTTTCTGCGCCTTTCGCGCAAGAACTCCGCCGTGGGCCGCCTCAGTCACGAGTTTCTGCGCCTTTCGCGCAGGAACTTCGCCGAGAGCCGCCCCAGTCGCGAGTTTCTGCGCCTTTCGCGCGGCGCCACGGCCTTTTTAGGAGTCCCGAGCAATCGCGTTGGAGGCCGATAGGGGGCCTTTCGCGTTGATGGAAAACGGCGAACACAAGGTTGACCAGGCGGCCGCGCAGCCGGGCGGTTTTTCGGAAAATCCGCCGAACCCACCGATCAGATGTGTAGAGCCGGTCTCATAAACCCTTCGGTCGGATCTCGGAGCGCGACGGCCCCAGCTGCAAGGCGCGACGACGAGGAATAGCGGTGCTATTTCGAGGAGGTGCGAGCGGCA
>CAYVFC010000093.1:0-32889 GCA_964450715.1 uncultured Sandaracinaceae bacterium
CTCCGCCGACGCGCCCGGTCTCGTATCGTTTATTTTGCGGTGCCTCCTAAAAGGAGATTCGGGCCAGCACCGCGGCCCCGCCCCAAGTGGGGAGCAGCGCCGCTCGAAAGCTCGGAGAGGCCGCGACCCTTCGTCGCTTCCTCTGCCATTGCCGCTTGATCCTATGGCGCGCGGCCAGATAGGAGTCGTAGCGCTTTTCCGCCTCGGTAGGCATCAACAGGGTAGCGGTCCCGACCAGCAGGGAGAGACCCGCTCCGGCCACCACGAAGTAGTCGAGCGCGGTGTCGAAGGCGAAGTCGTCCCGGATGAGCAGCAGCGGAACCGCCAGCGCGCCGGCGCTGACCAGCAGGGTGCCGTCGATATACCGCGCCCACCTGTTTCGAGAGGCCAGCCTGTCGAGCGAGAAGCCCCCAAAACGCAGGCGCCGCTTGACGTCTCGGACGGAGGCCATCGACATCTGGGCGTAACGCAGCGCCAGCGAGTCGGGATCAGGCACCAGCAGCATGCCGGTAATCCCGCGAACCGCGTGGATGGAGCCGAATACGTAGAGGTAGGTCGGTAGCGACGGGTCGTCCACGAACACTCCCAGCGCAACGCTCGCCCCGCCCAGCGCCAGGGAAAGGAGACCGTTGTAGATGGCGGTGTTCCCCTTCTCCGCCAGGGCATCGAGGTGCTTCGATAGCGCGTTCAAGCGAAGAGATACGTGCTCGGGTACCTTGAGCGGGCCACCGGTTCGGCGCGCTCGCTCTCGGCCGGTAGGTTCCGTCGCCGGTTCAAGAGGGACGTCGCCGTTAGGGGAGGGGGCTTCGACAACGGGCGTATCCCCCTGAGACGCCACGTCTGCTGTTACCGATTCCGCTCTCGACGCTGCCCCCTCTACGGTCGAAGGGTCGTCGCGCTCCTTCGTCTGGGAGCTACCGCTCACCGGTTGCAGCAGCAGTACCAGAATCAGCACCCAGCCGTACCGGTTGTTCTCTTGCATGCTGTTCGCAGTCTAGAAGTGAGATGGCGTTAAGGCAATGGATAGGGTATTTCCATCTCGGTCAGCTCGGGACCCACGAGCAACAGGGTACCGGTGGCGTGCTGTACCTGGCGCGCACTGACGCCGGGCGCGAGCTCCCGCAACACCAGTCCCTTTTCCGTAACCTCCAGCAACGCCAGCTCCGTGATGATGCGGCGCACCCTCCGGCCGTTCGCCTTGCCGGCGTGCTTGGCGCGGTGTTCTACGATACTCGCCTCTCCGTCGGCTGTATGAGGCATCACCACCACGATACGGGCGGCATCGCAGTCGAGGACCGTCGAGCAGTCACACCTCGGTGAGGCCCCGGTTCGCGTGGAGGAGATGAGGTCTCCCCGGCAGCAGATCTTGTTGGCGGAAACGAAAGCCACATCCACGCTGCAGCCGTCCGGTTGCTCTTCCACGACTTGAACGCCCGGCGGCAGGTAGCGCCGGACCCGGGCGGCGAGCCCGCTACCCAAAAACGCGACCTCACCGTCGCGCACCTCGCGCGCCGCACGAAAGGCCATCTGCTCCGCGCTGAGGCTCATCGCTGGTAAACGATCCGGCCGTCCACGATGGTGGCGACCGCCGCTCCGAGGAGCTCCTTGCCCAGCAGAGGTGTGTTGGCAGAACGCGAACGAAGTTGGGTTTTCTCGACCTTCCAGCTCTTTTCCGGATCTATGACCGTGACATTCGCCCGCGATCCTTCGCCGAGCGTACCGCCATCCACGCGGGCGACGCGAGCGGGGGCGGTCGAGAGCGATTCCACCAAACGGGCGGGGGAGAGGAAGCCTTCCCGGACCAGGTCCAGCGCGAGGGGCAGGGCCAGCTCCAGCCCTATGATGCCGGGCGAGGCCGCCGCGAACTCGCAGTCCTTCTCCAGGGAGCTATGCGGCGCGTGATCGGTGGCGATGCAGTCGATCACGCCCTCGCGCAACGCTTCGCGAAGCGCCTCCCGATCGGCGGCCTCTCGCAACGGCGGATTTACTTTGTATTGCGTATCGTAACCCTCCAGCGCTTCGTGCGTGAACACCAGATGGTGCGGGGTTACCTCCGCGCTGACCCGCAGGCCCCGAGACTTCGCCTCGCGAATGAGCCTGACGGCACCCGCGCTCGAAACGTGGGCCACGTGGTAGCGGGCTCCGGTAGCCTCTACGAGGATCAGGTCGCGGGCCACGATGATTTCTTCGGCCTCGCGCGGCCACCCCCTTAACCCGAGCCGGGTGGAGATCTCCCCTTCGTGCATCTGCGCACCCTGGGTCAGATCATGGTCCTCGCAATGCTGGGAAACGAGTAGATCGAATGTCCTCGCGTATTCCAGCGCTCGACGCATTACCGCCGCGTTCGTTACACAGTGCCCGTCGTCGCTGACCCCGACCGCTCCCGCCTCTCGCAGGTCGGCCATCTCGGTCAACTCTTCGCCCCTGGAGCCCTTGGTAATGGCGCCGAACGGATACAGCTTCGGGCCGTCGCACTCGCGAGCGGCGGCGATGACGGCCTCGGTAATGGTGCGGTTGTCGTTGACCGGACGCGTGTTGGGCATCGAGCATACCGCAACGTAGCCGCCGGCTGCGGCTGCCGCTAGCCCCGACTCGATGGTCTCCTTGTATTCCTGTCCGGGCTCGCGCAGATGCGCGTGCAGGTCGATCAAGCCGGGAACCACCCAGCAGCCGCTGGCATCGAACGTCTCTATCTTCTCGGACGAAAGGCCGCTTCCAGCGCCTTTCCCTAGCCGGGAGATGGTTTCGCCCTCGATCACGAGGTCGGCCTGCGCGTCAAGACCGCTGGACGGATCGATGACGCGACCACCTGATAGCACGAGCATGCACACGGCGATTACGCAACCAGCAGAACTGTGTCAATGGGAAGTGTGGGAAAAGGCGATTCGGAGCGGTTCTCAGCCTACCTGCGCGAGGCCCTGATCTTGCTCCAGGTCGGTGTCTTCTTCCACGGTGACTTCTGCTTCCGACGTACCTGAGATCTCGCCCGGTTCTTTGACGCGTTCTTTACCCTGCTTCTCCTGCACCTTGTTCTTCATCGCCATCACCTTTCGGCAGAGCGACGCGAACTCCTTGTGCCGGGTCGCCATGGTGGGCGAGCCGCCCCGCAACAGCGTCTGCACGATGAATTCGAGTACCTGGATCTCGCCTTCGGAAAAACTGTTACTGATGCGCATAGGATCTCTCTAGCACCAACGTCTTGGCGCCACAATAGGCAACGTGCCATGTAGCGTAATAATATGTAGTGCCATATTCGGCCACACGGTAATATTTCAATTATATTCCATATTTTTTTGATTTTCTGTCGTTATTTTCTCAATGTCGCTACGAAGGAGCGATCGCGAAACGACAGTCGATAATCTCCTCTCGCTGCTCATAACAGCAACGGGCACGAAAGCAAGCCGAACAGATCCGATGTTCAGGCTTCGTTGCGGATGCCCTCTCGGCTCGCCCCTGCGCGGAGATCCCCCCCCCGGTCCCGCTCGTCGCGCCCTTCGCGTCAGAGCGCTCCGCTGACTCGCGTTCGCGCGCCGGGGCGACAGCCATCTGGATCGTGCACCCTGTTCAGCTCTGGTCGGAGGCGGTAACGCGCATGATCTCGTCGATGGAGGTGACCCCCTCGACCACCTTGCTGATGCCGGACATGCGAAGGGTCTTGACCCCCTCGTCTATCATCTGTGCCTTGAGCTCTGCAGTCGAGCTGCCCTGCAGGACCATCTCCTTCAACCGCTCGGTAAGGGGCATGACCTCGTAAAGAGCCACGCGGCCCTTGTATCCCGTATCGGCACAGTTACGGCAGCCCGTACCCCGGTGAACGGTTGCCGTCTCTATCTGCTCCTCCGTGAAGCCGATTTCCCGTAGCGCGTTCGGCTCCACCTCGATCGGTTCCTTGCAGTCCGCACAGATCTTCCGCGCCAGGCGCTGTGCCGCGATGAGGACCACCGAGGCGGTAACCAGGAACGGCTCGATGCCCATGTTGAGCATACGCGAAATGGTACTGGGGGCGTCGTTGGTGTGAAGCGTCGACAGCACCAGGTGGCCGGTCAGCGCCGCCTTGACCGCGATCTCGCCGGTCTCGAAGTCACGGATCTCACCGACCATGACGATGTCCGGGTCTTGCCGCAGGAAGGAGCGCAGCGCGGCGGCGAAGTTCAGCCCGATCTCGTCGTGCATCTGCACCTGATTGATGCCCATCAGGTTGTATTCCACCGGGTCTTCCGCCGTACTGATGTTGGTCGTGACCTGGTTGAGCTCGGTGAGCGCCGAGTAGAGCGTCGTCGTCTTCCCCGAACCGGTGGGCCCGGTCACCAGGACCATGCCGTACGGACAGCTGATGGCCTTCTTGAAATCCTCGAGCGATCTGGGGTCGAACCCTAGCTTGGTCATGTCCAGCTGCAGGTTGCCCTTGTCCAGCAGCCGCATGACGATCTTCTCGCCCCAGATGGTCGGCAGCACCGAGACGCGGAAGTCCATCTCCCGCCCCTTGCCGAGCTTGAGCTTGATGCGCCCGTCCTGCGGGATGCGCCGCTCGGCGATGTCCAGCGACGACATGATCTTGATACGCGAGGCGATGGCGTTCTTGAGCTTCAACGGCGGGTGCATCTCGTCGTGCAGCACGCCGTCGACGCGGTAGCGGACCCGCAGCTGTTTTTCGTACGGTTCGATGTGAATATCGGATGCGCCCTTCTTGATGGCGCTGAGCAGGACGGCGTTGCAGAGCCGGATGACCGGGGCGTCCGTAGAGGCCTTCTCCAGATCGAGAATCGAGTCGGCGTCGTCCGTCTCGGAAAACTCGATGTCCTCTTCGTCGAATCCCTCCATGATCTCGTCGTAGGAGATCTCGGAGTCCTCCCCGTAGTAGCGCTCGATAGCCTCGACGATGGCCGGCTCGGAGCACACCACCGGTTCCACGTTGTATCCGGTCAGGAACTTGATGTCGTCGATGGCGTGCAGGTTGGACGGATCGGCCATGGCGACGATGAGCGACGACCCCGTCCGCGAGACCGGGATGATCTTGTGACGCTCGCAGACCTCCTGCGAGACCAGCCGGAGCACCTCCTTGTCGATCTCGTACTCGCTGAGATCGATCACCTGGACGCGGTATTGCTTGGCGAGGAAGTCGGTGATCTGTTCGTCGGATACAGCCCCCATCTTGATCAGGGCGTATCCCAGGCTGGTGCCGTCCTTGCGCTGCTCCGCCTGCGCCTTGCGGAGCTGTTGCAGGCTGATCAGCTTCTGACGAACGAGCAACTCGCCGATACGGTCGTTGGCCATGAGTCGAGCTCCGTCTGGAAAATTAGCGCAAAATCGAAGTGCTACCAGTACATCTCAAGATCGAGGATAGGACCGTAGCTTGTCAAGAGAGTAGTATGCGCCGAACCGCAGGCGTTTTCCCGTAAAAATCCCGTACAGCCCGAGCTGTCTTTACCGTGTGCGGCGGCATGTTTGGCGGTTCGAGCGGCCGGTCCGAGGCCAGGAACCTACTGGCGGCGGCCGGACGCTGGGACTATTATACGGCCCCGGTTGCGACGAGGACCGGGCGCCCATTGCCTCGCGGCGCCGACGGGGCCGTTCGGCTCTCCTTTTCGCTCTTTTCCCGCTTCACCCGCCGGCCGGTCCGGGGCTTCGCTCAGGCGGCGCGAGAACCTGAAACGGTGCCGGAGATTTCCATGACCGACACGAACGACACACCCTCCATTCCCCAAAACACGGCCGAGGCGATGGCCCAGATCGAACGGCCGCAGTTTAAGTGGAAGGTAGTTGCGCAGATTGTCGGAGCGCTGGCGATACTGTGGGTAACCGCGCTCATCCTCGTACCCTACGCCGGCTACTGGGGGGTGGGACTCGCCGGGGTGGTGACCGTGGCGGCGATGGGCTTCGGTGTCTACGTATGGCTGCTGACGCGCCGTTCGCAGGCCGTGGTCGATATCATGAAAAGCGCGACCGACGAGGCGGGCCGCCTAGCCGCGATCGACAAGCTAGCGGAGGCCGGTAGCAAAGACGTGATGAAGGTACTTGCGCGCGCCCAGCTGGTAGCGCAGAGCAAACCGCTGGAAGCGCTGGAGATCCTCGAGCAGATAAACCTCGGCAAAGCACCAGCGATGCTACAGGACGATATCCGTTCCCAGCGCGCCATGCTCTACCTGCGCGGGAATCGCGTTCGCGACGCGCGGGCGATGGTGGACGAGATCCGTCTCGACCGTCAGCCCAACGCCAAGGCCAAGGCCATGTACGCGGCGGTGAGCGCGGAGAGCTTCGCCCGGACCGGGAAGGTCGAAGAGGCGAAGAAGCTGCTCGATACCTACTCGCCCGAGGAGACGGAGTACGGGGAGTCCCGGGCGCTGTTACTACGCGCGCAGGTTTATACCTGTTTCGCTCTGAAGAAGCGCGGTCTGGCGCAAAACGCCATGCGGTCACTGGCCGCCATCGATCCGAACTTGCTGGGGGGATTCGTACAGAAGGGGACGCAACCCGAGTTGATGAAGATGGCCAAGCAGGTTCTCGCCAGCAGCGGCGCCATTCCCAAGCCGAAGATCAAACGCGTACGCTGATCCGGTACTGCCGTGTTTTACTCGCCTCCTTCCCTCTGGACCGTACGCCGTACACTCGGATGGATGAGCGTCGATTTTCAGCGGATCGGTATCCCTACCGCCCGACTCGACGCCGAGCTGCTCGTCGCGCAGGCGTTGGGGTGTGACCGGATGGCTCTCTACGTCGACCTGGAGCGGCCGCTGCAGACCGACGAGCTGGCGCGTATCCGCGAGCTGGTGAAACGCAGGCGTCGACGGGAGCCGGTAGCCTATATATTGGGAAGAAGGGAGTTCTACGGGCGGCAATTCGAGGTGACGCCGGCGGTGCTCATCCCTAGGCCCGACACCGAGACCTTGGTGGAAAGGGCGCTGCAGGTCGCCGTGAACAGAGCGCGCTGCCGCGTGCTCGATCTGTGCACGGGCAGCGGTGCCATCGCGGTGACGATGGCGGCGGAAGACGAGCGGCTGACGGTGGAGGCAGCGGACATCTCGGAGGAGGCGCTACGGATCGCGCGACGCAACGCGGCCAGGCACGGGGTCGAGCCGCGGATTCGATTCCACCAGGGAGACCTGTTCACCGCCCTGCCGCGCGTTCGCGGAGGCGCAGACGTTTCGGGGGCGACCCCGCTGTTGTTTGACCTGATCGTGTGCAATCCCCCTTACATCGCCAGCGAGCAGTGGCAGCAACTGGCACCAGAGATAGCCGGCTTCGAGCCGGAGATAGCCTTGCGCGCCGGCACGGGAGGCCTTGAATTCTATCGGCGTATCTGCGCGGAAGCGGGCGACTGGCTTCGACCGGGAGGCTGCCTGCTGCTGGAGGTCGGCCACGACCAGGCCGGGGCGGTCGAGGAGATGTTGCTCGGGTCGGCCCGCTTCGCCTCGGTCACCTCTTACCGAGACCTGGCGGGAATCGAGCGGGTGGTCGCGGCGTCGACGCCGGACGGGTTGAAAATCTCCTGAAACCATGACGGTATTCCGAGAACGCGGAGAAGACATGAACACGGCAGATCCCATCGGTTACGACCGATACGTACGAGATACGTTGTCGGTATTCCTCGAGAAGTTCGTAGAAAAACGAGTGGCATTGCTCGTTACCGATTCGTCGGAGACCGCGATTCGCCTGGCCGCCAAGGCGGCGTCGTTGCAGGTAGTCCATCCCGAATCGGCCTTCGAAAGAGTGGAGCTGGACGGGGTTCGCCTGAAACAGCTACCTCCGGATGGCTCGCCGCTGCTCGACGATCCCGACAGTTACACTGCGATCCTGGTGCCCGAGATACGCGTACTAGGCGAGGAGGCACCGCGTCGGATCGTCGAGCTCGACTCTCTCCTAGAAGAAGACGGGGTGCTGGTGGTCGGCACTACCGACACAGGAGCGACGGGGGGCAAAGGATCGGACGTTTCCGCTTCCGAGGACGCGATGGGGTACCAGGAGCTGTACCGGACGCTGTCGGAGCGTTTTCCGGTCGTACAAGTGCTGGGCCAGGCGCCTTTCCTGGGAACGTCCATCTATAATCTCTCCGGCGACGGGGACGCTACCGAGATCGGGTTCGACTCCTCGCTGGTGGAAGGCAGGAGCGAGCTTCCCCTTCGCGTGTTGCTGGTCTGTTCCCGTGACGACCTGCCGGTCGAGCCTTTCACGGTAGTGCAGGCGGCGACGGACGGTATTAGGGTCCTGGAGGGCTTTTTTAACGTCCGACGGGCGAACGGCAATCGCCACGAGAATGACGATCAGCACGGTGACGATCAGCACGGTCGCGAGATCCAGCATCTGGAAACCCTACTCGAGGCGCGGGGCGCGCAACTCCGCCTCCTCGAACGGGAGTTGGCCGAAAAGGTGGCGCTGGCGCGCGACCTGACGCAGCGGCTGCGCGAGGGACGACCGGCCGGACGCGGGGAGGCCTTTTCGACGGACGAGGTGGCTGGCAGCAAGGGTAGCGAGACGGCCGAGGAACAAGCGCGAAAACAGCTGCAGAGCGAAGCTAGACGGCTGCGCACCGAGCTCGAGGCGGCTTCCGCGCGTGCCTTGGAGGCAGAGGCGGCCCGCGTAGATGCGGTGATGCGGCTGGACGAGGTCTCCGGTCACCTGGCTCTGACCGAGGTCGCGCCTACCGACGTCGTCGAAGCGCTGGAGAGGGAGAGAGCGGCCCTGCTCGGCACGGTGCGCGGGATGCGCTCGGCCGTAATCGAGCTGGAGGAGTCGCGGGACGCCGCCGAAGCCCGTCTGGTGCTCGCGATGCACGATCTGGACGACGCGAGGGGACGCACGCGCATCCTAGAAAGACAGCTCGAGGAGATGCGAGAGCATTTCGAGATGGAATTGGCCAAGACGAGCCGTTCCGTTTCGGGAGGAGACGCGGAGCGGTGGGAGCAGGAACGGACGGCTCTGGCGGGCGAGCGGAACGGGTTACGGGCGCGATGCCTGGACGTCGAGCAGTCCGTAGACGAGCTGCTGGTAAGAAATGAGTCGCTGCAGAGGAGCACCGGCGCGCTTGAGGAGAGGATAGAGACCCTACAGGCGTCGGTAGCGGGATTGACGGCTTCCGAATCGGTTCTCAAGGCGCGTCTGGCCGAGGTAGAGAACGAACAGGAGCAGGCGAAACAGCGGGAAGACGATGCAGCCGAGTGCCACGAGCGTATCGTCGGCCTGCAGCAAGAGCTGGCGGAGCGCGAGGGACGGATCGAACAGATGCAGACCGTGCTCGGTCGCGGTCAGTCCGAGCTCATCCGGCTGTCGGGCAAGCTCGAAGCGAACGTAGCGGCCGCCGAGCAGAGAGCCGAAGCGGCCGAGAGCCGATCCGAGGGGCTACGCGAAGCTCTGGAGGAAGCGCGGGAGGCATTTCTCGCGCTGGCTGAATCGCTTACCAAAGGCAATGGCAAGGACGGCCGCTCCGCAGACAGCTCCGAGATCAACGTGGACCAGCTCGATCCGGGCGAGGGCAACGGCGGAAAGTGAGGCGGGGGCGGCGCCTTCTGAGGTGGCGGGCGGGCGCAAGGCCCGCCCCTACAGGACGCTAATAGTCCATGCCACCGGGCATGCCGGGCGGCATGCCGGGCTTGTCTTCCTTCGGTTTCTCGGCGATCAGGGCCTCGGTAGTGATCATCAGCCCGGCGATCGATGCCGAATTCTGCAAGGCGATGCGTACGACCTTCGTCGGATCGATAATGCCGGCCTCCATCATGTCCTCGTACTTCTCGGCCGCGGCGTTGAAACCTACGTTGGTCTTGCTGTTGCGGGCGGTCTCCACCACGATGGATCCCTCGACCCCGGCGTTGGAGGCGATCTGGCGAAGCGGTTCCTCGATGGCCCGACGGACGATGTTCACGCCCACCATCTGTTCCTCGGGAAGGCCCATCTTCTCAAGCGCCGACTGGCACCTGAGCAGCGCGATGCCGCCGCCCGGAACGATGCCTTCTTCGACCGCCGCGCGGGTGGCGTTCAGCGCGTCCTCGACTCGGGCCTTCTTCTCTTTCATCTCGACCTCGGTCGCGGCTCCGACCTTGATAACCGCTACGCCGCCCACCAGCTTGGCCAGCCGCTCCTGCAGCTTCTCCCGGTCATAGTCGCTGGTGGTCTCCTCGACCTGGCGGCGGATGGTCTCGATGCGGCCTTTGACATCGGCCTTTTTGCCGGCGCCGTCCACGATGGTGGTGTTGTCTTTATCGATCGCGATGCGCTTGGCCTGCCCTAAGTCGCTGATGGTGACGTTTTCGAGCTTGATCCCGAGATCCTCGCTTACCACCTGTCCTCCGGTAAGGACCGCGATATCCTTGAGCATCTCCTTGCGCCTGTCCCCGAAGCCCGGAGCCTTGACCGCGGCGGTGGAAAGGGTGCCCCGCAGCTTGTTGACCACCAGCGTCGCCAGCGCCTCGCCCTCGATATCCTCGGCGATGATAAGCAGAGGGCGCTGCTGCCGCGCGATGGACTCCAGGACCGGAAGCAGGTCTTTCATATTGGTGATCTTTTTCTCGCAGATGAGCAGATAGGCGTCGTTGAGCACGGCCTCCATCCGCTCCTGGTCGGTGACGAAGTAGGGCGACAGGTAGCCGCGGTCGAATTGCATTCCCTCGACGACCTCCAGGGTGGTCTCCAGCCCCTTGGCCTCCTCGACCGTGATCACGCCTTCCTTACCGACCTTGCCCATGGCCTCGGAGATGATGTTGCCGATAGTTTCGTCTCCGTTGGCCGAAATGGTGCCAACCTGAGCGATCTCACGGGGATCCTTGGTCGACTTGGAGAGCTTCTGCAGCTTTTCCACCACGGTGACGACCGCGGCGTCGATGCCCCGTTTGACCTCCATGGGATTGTGCCCGGCAGCGACCATCTTCGATCCCTCCCGGTATATAGCTTCTGCCAGGACTGTCGCCGTAGTAGTGCCGTCTCCCGCCACGTCGGAGGTCTTGGAAGCGACCTCTCGTACCATCTGCGCTCCCATGTTTTCGAACTTGTTTTCCAGCTCGATCTCCTTGGCCACGGTCACGCCATCCTTGGTGACCGTCGGCGCGCCGAAGCTCTTCTCTAAAACAACGTTGCGCCCCTTGGGACCCAGGGTGACTTTGACGGCATTCGCCAAGGTGGTTACGCCAGCGAGGATCTTCTCGCGGGCACGAGTATCATAAACGATTTCTTTAGCTGACATGGTGCTATCTCCCTGTAAAATTCCAAAAATGCTCCGGACTATTTCTCGACCACGCCTAGGATGTCGTCCTCACGCAGAATGAGGTGCTCCTCACCGTCGATTTTTATATCGGTCCCACCGTACTTGGAAAACAAAACGATATCACCTACTTGCACGTCTAACTTCCTAACCTTTCCATCTTCCAGCACCTTGCCGTTGCCAACGGCCACTACCTTACCTTGAATCGGTTTCTCCTTGGCTGTATCTGGAATGATAATACCGCCCTTGGTCTTTTCCTCTTCCGGAAGACGCATAACTACCACTCGATCTTGTAGCGGACGAATACGCATAAATAAACCTCCGGTCTATTATTGAAATATTTATAAAATCCGTGGTTGTTGGGTGACCGCGCATCTCGACAGGATGCGTAAAAAAGCCTTGGAATCCGTGTCTCTGCCGAGTCCATTCAGGACCGCCGATCAGAGGCGAACGAAATGTAAGTCCGGTTGGGAGGCAGTCAAGGGGTGCCCCGAGCGCGGCAAGTCTAGAACCCGAAATCGTCCGACGGTAACAGCTTCCCCACGGCGGGTAGCCGCCGGCGGAACGCCGGGGTGCGCGGAGCCTCGGGCCAGAACCCTGGTTCACTTCTGAGCGTCCAGCTTGCTCCTGACTTCCGCGATGTACTCATTGACTATCGCGGTCACGTCGCGGGAGTATCTCACCCGTTTTGCGGCGATTTCGCGTAGCGCGGTGACCGCCGGGCGATTTTTGCTGGCGACCAGCGCGGGCGCCCCCTTCATCAACTGCCTCGTGCGACGTGCGGCCAGGATGACCAAGGCGAAGCGGTTTTCCTCGTGAACCAGGCAATCTTCTACGGTAACTCGGGCCATACCATCTCCACCCACCGGCCGAACAATTCGGCGGAGCAGCCTCGTAGCAGGCTTCAGGCCTCGAAGCAAGCTTCGTACGGGGAAAAGCCGCGCAACTGTAGCTTTACTCGGATAGCTCGCCCCGGTAGCATGGAGGTCTACGTTAGCGAAGGCATTCTTCGGATCGCTCGAACATGGCGCGACTCACGATAATTTCGCCCGAGGGCAACCGACGCGTGGTGGATCTGGGTACTCATACCACGCTCGGCCGGCACCCGGATAACACGGTTCAGCTTCTGGATCGTATCGTCTCCAAAAACCACTGCAACATCGATCTGGTCAACGGAAAGTGGATCCTCAAGGATCTCGGCTCTCTGAACGGAACCTTTATCAACGGTCAGAGGATGACCGGGGAGCGGGAGCTGTTTCCGAACGATGAGGTGACGGTCGGCTCTACACGCATCGTCTTCGAGGAAGACCCCGCCCGCGCCCGGCAACAGGCCGGACTCGCGGAAAGCGGAGGCCACGTGACCATGTCGTCTCCCGAAAACGTGGAGAGCCATGTTCGCTCCAAGCTCGCCCAGAAGGTAGACGAGAGCTTCCTGCCGGAAAAGCTCATCACGGACGAGACGGCTCTGCGCCAGGATTACGAAAAGCTGCGCACGAGCTACGAGCTTGTGCGCGCCGTGGGCGTGGAGCTCGAGGCGCACAAGCTGCTACAGAAGATCCTGGCCTGCGCCTTCGACCTGCTTCCGGCCGATCGCGGGGTGGTGCTGCTGCTGGACGACAAGGGGGAGCTGCAGCCGGGATGCGTGCGCACAAGGAAGAACAACCCCGGCGAGGAGGTCGCGCTCTCCAAGACCATCATCAACATGGTCATGAAAGAGCGCACGGCCGTGCTGTCCAACGACGCGTCCATGGATTCGCGGTTCAAGAGCGCCCACTCCATCATCATGCAGGGCATCCGTTCCAGCATGGCCGTGCCGCTCATCCACTCTAATGAACTGTTGGGGATACTGGTGCTCGATTCCCAGGTCGCTACCAACGCTTTCACGGAAAAGGACCTGCAGCTGACTCAAATGCTGGCGAACCAGGCGGCGGTCGCCATACAGAACAGCCTCTTCGCCAAGAAGCTGGAGCACGAAGCGGTCACCCGGCAGCGGTTCGAGAAGCTGCTCTCCCCGGCCATCGCCGAGCTGGTCGTAAGCGGCGAGGTCGAGGTGGAGAAGGGCGGGCAGGCTCGCGACACCACGGTCTTCTTCAGCGATATACGGGGCTTTACCCCCATGACCGAAGCGGCCCCTGCCGAAGACGTCGTCAATATGCTCAACGAGTATTTCGAGCTCATGGTCGAGGTGATCTTCAAGTACGAGGGCACCCTGGACAAGTTCGTGGGTGACGCCATCATGGCGCTGTTCGGTGCGCCCGTGCACAGGCCCGACGACGCCTTCCGCGCGGTCAAGGTTGCGGTCGAGCAGCTACGGGTGCTGGAAGACTTCAATCGCGTGCGGATCTCCGAGGGAGAGTCCCCGGTAACCGTCGGTATCGGGATCACCAGCGGAGAGGTCATCGCCGGGTATCTGGGAAGCAGCAAATCGCTCGAGTACACCGTGATCGGCGATGTCGTGAACACCGCCTCGCGGCTCTGCTCTCGGGCCAAGGCGGGCGAGATCATCGTCAGCGAAAGCACATACAATCGGGTCAAGGACTTCTTCGATATCGAAGAGATGCCGGAAATGCACGTGAAGGGAAAGTCGCTGCCCCTGCGCTGCTACCGCGTTCTGGGCGAGAAGGGGGGCGTTCCCTGCCCCGTAGCGCGGACAGCCTCGTTCGACAGGTAGCGCTTTCCCCTTCTACTGACGTTTCCGGCAGTTTTTTGACCCGGTAGAGCGCGTATCCGTAAGATCGGGGGGTGTATCGTTTCGGCTGGCCTTACGGCGAACGGCGAGGATTGTCTTGAAAGCACCCGAGAAAACCACCGGGGTGGCCATCGCAATGGCAGCGGTCCTCTCAAGCGCGTGCGGTGGTGGAGCGGCCACCCGCGCCGCGGTGGTAAAATATTCCAATAATGGTGTTATTGAGACTCTAGAACGACGGGTCGAGAGCCAGGAAAAACAGATCGCGGAGCTTGAAGTTCGCCTGGCTCTACTCGAAGCGTCCGCCAACGAGTTTCGCGCTCTGGCGGAAAACCGGCGGCCGCCTCGCGGCGAGACAATCCGAATCGGTGCGAGCAAGAGTAGAAAGCCCGCACTGGAAGCGAGCTTTGCCGAGGAGCAGCAAGACGCTGACGACGGCGGCCCCCGGCCGTTTATCCGTCTACACGGCGAACCGCCCGAGAACACCCCCGCGCAATCCTTGCTGCTGCCCCCCGGGATTTCAGACCGGTTGCCCGTGGCGCCGCTACCGGAACCGGGGGGGGGGCCGCCCGCGGTATCCCTCGCCGGAAGCCAGGCGCTGCGCTCCGGCGAAGCGGCCATCATCGCCGAGTACAAAGAGGCTCTTTCGCTGCTTCGCTCCGGCAAATTCGACGAGGCGCTACAAGCCTTTTCCGCGTTCGCGACCAGCTATCCGGGGCACGCCTACGCCGACAATGCCCTGTACTGGCGCGCGGAGGCTCTCTACGCGAAGAAGGAGTACGGGGCAGCACTACGCCAGTTTCAGGAACTCTTGGAGCGCTATCCCGCCAGCAGAAAGCTTCCCGACTCGCTTCTCAAGATCGGCCTGTGCCACCGGCGCATGGGCGACACCGAGAAAGCCCGCGTCTATTTTCGGCGCGTCTTACGCCAGTATCCGGACAGCACCGCCGCCCGTCTCGCTTCCCGGGAGGATGCATCATGAATCGCTATGCCAGGTTGATGTTTCTATCGATTTTTCTCTTCTTCCCGACCTCGGTCCTGGGGGAAGAGTCCGATGCTTTCGGAGAAGAACTCTCTGAAGATTATTCAGATAAGGAGAAGCAAAGCTACGAAGAGGACTACCTGGATACCTTCGGAGAGGACGAGTTACCGGAAGAGAATGCGAATCGACCGCGAACCCTGGAAGAGGCTCGGATGACTGGACGCGGGTATCGCATCGGAGGCGGTGGCGCCTATCGCCGCGAGATACCGGACGTCTACACCGTCCAGGAGGGCGATACCCTCTGGGACATCACCAAGCGTTTCTACAACGACCCCTGGTACTGGCCGAAGGTTTGGTCCTACAACCCCGAGATCACCAACCCTCACTGGATCTACCCGCTGGACCGCATCCGCCTGGCCCCTCCCCAAGAGATCCTGGCCGAGCCCCAGCCGGATGGGACCATCCCCTCGTTTCCCGATGCCCGGGGAAGAGCCACCATGCCCGTGCCTACGATGAGGCAAGAGGTGGCGCCGGTCGACGATTTCGAACGGCACACGATATTCCTGCGGGATCTGGGCTATCTAGATGAAGAGGCCCTCAAGACCATCGGGCAGCTCATCGGCGGCTTCGAGGAGCATATGTTGCTGTCGAACAGCGATGTCGTTTACGTCAAGTTCAAGCCGAAACAGCATGTGCTTCCGGGGCAGCAGTACACCTTTTTCCGCAAGATCCAGGACTGGGAACGGGCCAAGGGGGAGAAGGGGAAGCTGGTGAAGATCATCGGAACCATGGTGGTCCAGAGCTTTGATCCGGAAAAGCGGGTCGCGCGCGGCTTGATTACGGAGACGCTGGAGCCCATCGAACGCGGGTTCCAGGTCGCCTACATGGAGCGCCGCTTTGACATCGTGCCCGCCGAGACCAACCAGACCCACGTGGTCGCCAGGGTGATCGCCACTATCCGTCCCATGAACCTTCTCGCGCACGCCGACGTCGTCTTCCTCAACGTCGGCAAGGACACCGGCGTCAAGCCCGGGAACCGTTTCTTCGTCCTGCGTCGCGGGGACGACTGGCGCGAATCGGTGATCTCGTCCACCGTAGACATCGGCAACATCGCCGAGCCGCCCCCCTACGACATCGACGACTATCCGGACGAGGCGGTAGCCGAGCTTCGTGTCATCAAGGTACGCGACGAGACCACCATCGCCTTTGTCACCCGTTCGGACACCAACATCGCGATCGGCGACCGCGTCGAGATGCTGAAGGGATTCTAGACTCGAGTTTGGCGGATTTTGCCTAGCGAGAGCGAGGACAAAACGCGGATAGCAAGGAAGGCGGGCCGTTTTTGTGCTCGACGTAGCTCCACTACGCCTGCGCAAAAACGGCTCGTCTGACGCAGCTAGGCGCGTTTTGGACCGCTCGCAGTAGCAAAAATCCGCCAAACTCGAGTCTAGACCCTTCGGGTGTAGACGGCCGGCGTGCGAAGGCATAGCCTCGATCGGGTACGGGGCCCGTCGTTCTTTCCCGACCTTTTCGCGTGAATGCAGCTGCCACCTCGTCGGTCCCATTCGGAGGAAGGAACCATGAGCATGTTTTACACCCGTCTCGCACGAGAGCTGGCAATCCCGGTAGTGTCCGCGGTCGCCATAGTCGTCACCATCACCTCCACCGCGGCCGCCCAGGCGAAAACGAGAGCGCCGAGCAGCGGAGCCGGCGTGAGCCGGAGCGGGATGGAGCAGGGAGAGGCGGTGATAGCCGTTCGTTCCGACGTCCGCCTGCAGATGAAGGGGACCGGAGGGGCGACTAAAGCTCAAGTGACGGCTATCGGCGAGGCCATCCGGGCAAAGATGGCGGGATTGAAGCGGTGCTACGGGAAACTGGTGGCGCAGGACCCGGCAGCCGCGGTGGGCGCTTTCCAGCTGGTCATCACCTTCGGGAAGAGAAGGTTTCCCGTGCTCGAGTACGCCGATACGAACAAGGGACACGTCGGGCTGCAGAAATGCATCGAAAAAAGCCTGGGCCGAGCGGACATGCAGGGCGCGAAGCGTCCGGCGGCGGCTATCCTAACGTTGGACTTCGCCAATACCCGGGCTCGAGGGCAGGCCGCCATGGAACGGGCGTTCGACCCCGCTGCCTCGGTGAAGGTGACGACCGCGGAGGACGGATCGCTGAACGCGTCTTGGAAGACCGAAGACGGCAAGCTGGCATTCCGGGTGCGCGGCCGCTCCTCATCCGCCGACAGCGACACGGTTGCGGCTGTGCTCGGAGGGCTGAAGGGGGCCTACGGCTCGTTTCTCGACTGCCGCCGCCGGGCGGGCAAACGGGGAACGTCCCCTGCCGGCGAGACGGTGACGGACGTACGCCTCAGGGCAAAGGGGCGCGCGAGCGGCAAGAATCGCTCGTCCACCCTTAAGCTGGCACTTGCGGCGACCTGCATCGAACGGGTTTATGGACGCCTGCGGTTCGAGGGGGCCAGAGCGCGATCACGGGTCGAGGTTACCGTGATCTTCTCGGAATAGGGTCTTTTTGACCGCGTCTACTCCTAGGCGAAGTCGCGTTCCTTGCGCTCCTGGGCCTCCTTGCAACGTATACAGAGAGTGGTTTCCGGCCTAGCTTCCAAGCGCTTAACGCTGATGTCCCCTCCGCATTCTTCGCATATTCCAAAAGTCTCGTCTTCTATCCTTTTTAGAGCTATATCTATTTTTCCAAGAAAAGCTTTTTCACGGCCGCGGAGCCTGAAGGTGAAGGACTGCATCCCCTCGCTGGAGGCCAGATCCATCTCGTCTGGCAGGTCGTTCGCGTCGAGCGTCATGTCTCCAGCAATGGTTTCCGAAGCGTTCTTGATTATGGTTTCGCGCTTCGCCTGCAGGATCTTGCGGAATCGATTCAGGTCGGTCTTTTTCATCTATGACACCTCGGTTGAGACCGGGCGGGTCGCGTTTGGAGCGCAGCAAGATAGCCGAGCAGGCCGGCCAGTCAAGAGCGCTTGCGGACGAACCGTTCAATCCCTAATTTTCGCAGAGAATGCGGCCGTCGATCAACCGGTATCTTTTCTCGCACCGGGGAAAACGAGCGGTCGAACAGGTGAACTCGCCTCAGCGCCAGGTCGAGCAGGAACAGCGCGATCGCGAACAGCAGGACCTGTCCCCACCGCTCTCGGTAGTGCCGGACCGTCTCCTTTCCGGGATCGAAGATGCGCTCGGGACTCTGCAGGCGCTCTGCTCGCGTGAGGATCGCGGTCTGCTCCAGCAGTTTCACGTCCGGCTGCAGACGCGCGTACTCGGTCGGATAGGGATTCGTCAGGTGCGCGGTACTGGTAGCCACCTCGCGTCCGCCTCTACGGTGAATCGCACGCAAGACAAAGGATCCGTACCGGTGAAGGGGAAAATCGACCTCGTAACGGCCTGGAGCGGTCTGTTGCAGATCGTATTGCTCCACCTTTCCGGCCGACGACGCGTCGTCTGCGGAGGCTTCCGGGGCTTTCAGCACCAGGGTCGACTCCAGGTCGTTCAAAAAACGATCGTCCTCTCCGACCGCGTTCACTACCGCCCGAACGCGGTCGCCGTACAGCTCCGCCCGCATCGGCAGGACGTCGCCGCGTTTTCGCCGCATGTGCTCCCGCACCAGCTGTCCCCAGAACTTCGAGAACCCGCCCCACCGCAACCACTCCGCCGCCCAGCGGCTTTTCACGTCCGACGTCCAGGCCAGGCTCCAGCCCAGGCCGACGTGCCAGCGGGCCAGGATAGGCTCGCCGGTCTCGCTGGCCAGGATGAGCTGCGCGGGCCTTCCCCTCGCCTCGGTCGCGACGTACCCGTGTAACAAAGGCGCCGTACCCAGAGCGATGCCGCGAAGGAAATCGGCTCGCTCGGCTACCCGCGGGTAGAAGGGCTCCTCGACAGATCCGCTGCGCGTGACCATGCGGGTTTCGCTGACGAATATGCGGGGAACCGAGTGGGGATCTACGGTGAAATAGGCTCGACCGCCGCCCTGCCTGGCGGTGTCCGCCAGCAGCGTCCGATTGACATCCCTACCCAGTCCGACCGTGGACAGGGTGATGCCTTCCAGCCGCATGGCCCGCGCCAACTCCTCGAGGCCGGTCTCCTGGGTCCGCCCGTCCGTCAGCAAGATCACGTGCTTGATTCGAGCCGTCACCGCGATCAGGTCTTGAAAGGCCAGGTCCAGCGCGGGCAGTATCGCCGTCCCTCCCTGCGCCTTGAGTCTGCCGATGTCGTTCTCGATCTTCGCGCGATTGCGCGCGCTTTGCATGCGCACCACCCGCTCCGGTGTACCGGAGAAGCCCACGACCTCGATCCAGTCGTCCGCTCGCAACAGCCCGGCGGTGGCCCGCGCGGCCTGCTTGCTCAGCTCCATCTTCTGCCCGGTCATGGAGCCGCTCCGGTCCATGACCAGCGCCATGGCGAGCGAGTGCTCCTGCCGCTTCTGGCTCGTTTGCAGACGTACGGGCAGCAGCCGCTCCAGCCGGGTTCCGCGGTAGCCCCCGAGCCCGAAGCCGTTCTCGCCTCCCGCCATCAGGAAACCGCCCCCCCGGTCACGAAGGTAGCGCTCGATCAGAAGCATCTGTTGGGCCGACAGGTGCTCTGCGTTCACATCGGATAGAATGAAGAAGTCGTACTGGTCGAGATCGGGTTGATCCCGGGGAATGCCCCGTGGGGTTCTGACCTCGACCGCGTATCCAGCAGCCTCCAAGGCGCGTTGCAGGTGGCCGGTGCCGCGGCTGTCCCCCTCGACGTAGAGAACCCTGGCACGCCCGGGGACCGAGACCGTGGTAGCGTAGACGTTATTGCTCGAGAAGCGATCGGCGCCTGCGGATTCGATCTGCAGACGATACCTAACCTCGCCAGGTATCCGTACCACGGATTCGAACTCTACCGCGGTCTTTCCGGGTACGATCTCGAGGTGGCGTACCGCGTCCAGGCCGTTGAGCGCTTCGTCTTGGTAGAGCCGTACGGTAACCCGCGCCGCCGCGGTGGCGAAGAGCTGGGCGGCCAGGCGGAAGGGCTTGCCGACCTCTATACGTTCCGGCAAGTCGAGGCCGGTTACGGCCACTTCGCGCGGGCGCGCCTTCAGCAATGGATGATAGAAAATCGGTAGGCGAAACCGGCGCGCGCGGGTCGCTTCCCGCAGCAGGTCGCCCCGGGTCTGCGCGCCGTCACTGATCAGCACCAGCCTCGGCAAATGTCCGGGCGGAAACAAGCCGTACGCCAGCTGAACCGCGGCCTGCAAGTCGGTGGCGGAACCGGCGCCTTCGCCCTGATGGCGCTCGAGCTCCGGCAAGGCTTGCGCATCCGCAGCGACCGAGAGGCGGCGTGGACGCGAGGCGAAGCTGACCAGCTGCACGTCGTTGTCCCCGCGCATGCGCCAGATCTCTTGGGCTATCGACCGGGCCTCCTGCAGCGAGTCGTCGGCCAGCGAGTCGGACACGTCCAGCAATACGACGGCGCTCACCTGTGTCGACTCGCCGACACGGACCGGACGGGCCAGTGCCAGCGCGAGCAGGGCTATCAAGGTGGACCGGGTGACCAGCAGCAAGAGCCGCTGCAGCGCTGGCAGGTCGGCCAGCGAGCGCATCGCCCCCCAGGCGACGAGCGGCACTACCGACAACAGGCCGAGCATCCGCGGCTGCCTGAGCTCGTACCGAATGCCGGCCAGGTCGATGCCGAGCGTGCGGCCGGCCAGCACCTGGAATAGAGCGACCGCCGCCACGGTACACAGAGCGAGCAGCGCCAGCCAGTACAGAGCCGCACGCCCCTTCATACGTAACCGTTCAGGGGGGGTAAGGGTGTACGAAACGACGGCGGCCAATCCATCCCGAAAAACCGGCTTTCGTCCTCGGGCCGCCTCGTCATGTACGTGGGTACACTCCTCGGCGGCCCTGCGGGCGCGCTCGGTTTTTCGGGCGCCTTGGCCGCCGCATGGACCAGGGCCTGAACGCTTACTTTCATACCGTCCACCGCCGGTGGTAGGTGAACCACTCCAGGATGACGACGAGCAGCGCCGCCAGCACCAGGTAGACCCAGGGGCGTTCGCCCGGGCCGCGGTGCGCGGGGAGCGGCGGCGAGGCCTCCCGGCCGGCGATCTGTAGCCGCTGGTGCGGTCCCAGCGCGTCCAGCCCTCGGCAATCCGGGTTGACCGGAACGGTGTGCTCCCCCTCCGTCGTTCTTACCGTATACAGACCGGCGCGCACGGGGGTGAAGAGAATCTCGCCGCCAGCGCTCGGTAGTGACCTCTTGCGCCCGTCCGGAAATTCGATTTCCGCCTGCCGCGTTCCCGGCGACAGGCGGACCGGAAGCCGCTCGCCGGCCCGACCCTCGGAGACAGCAGTGTCCCGTTGCGCGATCAACCAATCGATGCTGTTCATGAGCAGCAGGGGCCAGGCTACCCGCAAGGGAAGATCGCTCTTCCGGATATCAAAAGTAAATGCGACGAAACGCCTTCCCTCCCTTTCGCCGGCCACCAGCAGCGGTCCCTGGCTGTCGGCGGCCACTATCGTGTCGCCGCCGGCCGGTCGGACCCGCAACGCCTCGCCGATATTGACGTCTTTCAGGGCCGTGAAGCGCAGCAAGGGATGGCCCCGATCCAGCTTCTCGAAATATGGCCGCTCGATGGTGCCGGAACCCCGCAGAGGAATGCCCGTCGCCGTACCCGCCGCCGGGTAGAGGTAAAGGGCGGGAACCGCGGGAGGATCGGGGGGCACGTAACGGTCGAATGCAACCAGGTCGACTCCCTCGTCCCCGCGGTAGGCGGCCGGCTCGATCACGCTTACCTGCAGGTATTCGTCTAGCAACAGCGCCGCCTGCAGATACAGGTTGCCCTCGCTCACGCAGAGCACGTGCGCCTTGCGTCGCGGGGGAAGGGCGGCGTAGGCAAGGTCGTCGGCCGCGAGGTCGTCCCGGCTGCCGTCCGCCTGGGTCATCCGCGCTTGCAGAACGCGGTCGACGCCGGATACCCGCTGGAAAAAGCGCCGGACGCGGTCCCCGGCAGGCACGTCGAATCGCGTCGTCTTCAGAAGCACGCCGTCTCCGTACAGGGCGACCTCCACCTCGCGCTCGCCATCGGTGCCGTTGCGTACCTCGAGCAGGATCTCGCTGCTGTTCTTGTCCAGCGGATAGCGTCTGGCCGATAGCGCGGTGAGGGAGAGGTTGTGGTTTCGCCCTCCCACCGGGAGGTAGCGTACGGGAATATCCGGGTCGGCGAGCGACCTCTCCAGCTCGCGATCCCGCTCGAATACCCCGTCGGATACGACGACGATTTCGGGCAGCGTACGGCCGCGCAGAGCGTCCAGCGCAAAGCGATAGCCCTCGGTGAGGTCGCAAGCCACGTCGTCTGGCTCTAGCTCGGCCAGAGCCGTCTGTAGCTCGCGGCGGTCCGAGGTCATCGTGCTCACCGGGGTCGGCGCCGCCCCCATGCCTACCAGCAGCAGGCGATCGGCCGGAGCCAGGCCCTCGATCAGCTCGGCGGCTTTCTGCCGGGCGACCGCGAAGCGGTTTGGCTTTACGTCGATCGCCTGCATGGATATGCCCAGGTCGAGCAGCAGTACCAGGTGACGCGCGCGCCCGGAGAGCGGGCCGAAGCTCGGGTCGCCCGTGGCGGCCGCCAATAGGGCGACCACGGTGAGCGCCACCAGAAAAGAGACGATCCGTCGGAGCCGCGACCAGAGGCGGGTCGCTCGGCGGTCGGCGAGCAGCGACTCCCAGAGCGGGGCAAAGGCGACCACTACCGGTCTGAGCCTGGGCCGGAGGAGGTACAGGCCGGCCACCGCCGTTCCGGCGGCGGCGAACAGGGCCAGAACCTGGCCGGACGAGAGCCCCAGAAGCTCCACTAGGCGACCATTCCGCCGCGACGCAGGATGCGCAGCACGGCGTCCTCGAAGGCGATGCGCGTGCTCAGGGAGAAGAGCGGTATCTGTAACTGCCGGCAGAACGCCTCCACGCGACCGAGGTAGGCGGCGTGGGCCTCGGCGTAACGCTCGAGCAGACCGGGGCTCAACACGACCTCCCGGCCCTCGCCGGTCTCCGCGTCCACCAGCAACGCCTCCCCCGGAAGGCGCGGGCGAGCCTCGTTCTCATCCAGCACGTGCAGGACGTAGGTCTCGAACTTGCCGTAGCGAAGCTGCCTCAGACCGACTTCGAATCCCGCGTGGTCATACAGGTCGCTGATGAGGATCACTACCCCGCGCCGCTTGTTGCGGGCCACAAAAGAGCGGGCGGCGGCGCCGAGGTCGGTGCGCCCCGCGGCCGTCACCGGGCGCAGGAAATCGAATACCTCGAAGATGTGGTGCTTGCCCCGCGCGGGCGGCAGGCGAGCGTCGATCCCCTCACCGACCAGATGGAGCGAGACCCGGTCCAGGTGTCCGAGCCCGATGTAGGCCAGGGCGGCGGCCAGCTGTTTTCCGTACCTGAGCTTGGCAGGCTCTCCGAAGCCCATGGAGGCCGAGCGGTCGAGCAGGATATGGATGGTAAGGTCCTCCTCCTCCTCGTACAGCCGCGTCAATAGCCTGCCCAGCCTCCCGTAGACGTTCCAGTCGAGGTGGCGGAAGTCATCTCCCGAGCAGTAGTGGCGGTAGTCGGCGAACTCGATCCCGCTGCCGGTCTTTTTCGAACGCCTCTCCGCACGAGCGCGACCCGAGAAGACCTTGCGGGAAACGATGGCCAGGTACCCGAGCTTCTTCCAGAACCGCTCGTCGAACGGATCATCCGGCGCCGGCGCCATCTCGTCGCGCGCGGACGCGGTAGCTTCCGGCTTACCGGGGGGCCGGGCTCTGGCTCGCGCCGATCGGTACCGGAAAAGGTCGGTCATCCGTCTTCGCGTATCTCGGCCAGTACCTCGTCCAGTACCTGGTCGGTGGTGATGCCCTCGGCCTCGCCCTCGAAGTTGAGGATGAGGCGGTGCCGGAGCGCAGGCCTGGCGACTCGGCGGATGTCGTCGATCGAGGCGTTGAAGCGGCCATCCAGCAGCGCCCTGATCTTGGCGGCGACGAGCGCGGCCTGCGCGCCGCGAGGGCTGGCGCCGTATCGCACGTAGCGACGCACCAGCTCGGTCGCCTCGCTCCGCTCGGGATGGGTGGCCTCCAGCAGCCGGATGGCGAACTCCCGCACGTGCGTCGCCACGGCCACCTCGCGCGCGAGCGTGCGCGCCTGCAGAATGGCGTCCCGGTCCAGCACGGCCGAGATGGCGGCATCGGTCGAACCGGTGGTGCGCTCCAGTATCTCGCCGAGCTCCTGCCGGGAAGGAAAGGTCACGTTCAGCTTGAAAAGAAAGCGATCGAGCTGGGCCTCGGGGAGCGGATAGGTCCCCTCCATCTCCAGCGGATTCTGGGTTGCCATGACCAGGAAGGGCTCCTGCAGGCGATGGGTGGTTCTGGAAACGGTCACCGAACGTTCCTGCATGGCCTCCAGCAGCGCGCTCTGGGTCTTGGGCGTGGCGCGGTTGATCTCGTCGGCCAGCACGATATGGGCGAATAGCGGCCCTTTCTGGAACTCGAAGCGCTTGCCGCCTTGCACGTCCTCGGCGATGACCGTGGTACCGATGATGTCCGCGGGCATGAGGTCCGGGGTGAACTGGATACGGGCGAACTCCAGGTCGAGCGCGGAGGCCACCGACCGTACCAGCATGGTCTTGCCGAGGCCGGGCACGCCTTCCAGCAAGGCGTGCCCCCCGGCCAGCAGGCAGGTGATAATGCCCTGCAGGATATCGCGCTGCCCCACCATGAGCTTTCCCACCTCGTTCTGCAGCCGTTCCATCTGCTCCGCAAAGCTCGCCACGGCTTGCCGGGGGGAGGGCCGCTGCTCGTTGCCGGCGGTTTCGTTCATCGGCGTTCCTCCCTAGGCGGCAGCCGGGTCCAATTGATCACCATCTAGCGCTCCTTTCCCGCTTCCTTTCAGCGCGGTCGGATCAGGCGGAAGTACCGCTTGACGTAAAAACGGTATCCCGGCGGAACGACATCCGTCTCCAGCACGCTTTCCGCGTGGTTTCGATAATCCGAGTAAACCCCCCGATAGGCTTTCGATGCAAACCCCTGGTCCGCACTCTGCGGGATTACCTCGCTGCGAACCGGGCCGGCCCCCTGCTCGCCTTCGACCGAGCTGTCCCGGTGCGAGACCGAAGCCTGGCTGGGCCGTTCGAGTCTCTCCGAGCCCGTGCCCGATCCCGCGGCCGAGCCGCCCGCCGCGCGCGAGGGTTCCCGCGCCGCGCGCATCCGAAGGGACGGTACCCGCTGTTCGGGCCGCTGAGCAGAATCGCCGTCGCGGTTTACCGGAGCGCCGCGCGCGTCGCCCTCGCGCTTCTGCTCGGCGCCCCCCGCCCGGCCCTGGCCACGCGCCAGCCTCGCGAATCTCTCCAGACCGAGCGCGTCGCCCCCGTCGTCACCAGCGCCGCCAGCAGCTCGATCTCGCGATTTGCGCTGTTGTTGCCACCGCAGCGTATCGCGCAGCTCTGCCAGCCGGCCCCTCAATCGCTCCAGCGCTCTTGCCTCGCGCTGCTCGCCGGCAATGCGCCCCAGCCGCTGCCCGGCGCCTCTCAGCTCCCGCGCGGCCCCCTCGGAATCGCGCTGGGCCAGCGCCCCGGCGGCGTCGTTCAAGTGCCGGCTCAACCTCTCGAGCTCCCTCTCGCCGCGGTCGAGCCCCTGCAGCTCTCGCTGCAGGGCCCTCGCCTTGCTGGTCCGACGCGAGAACGGCTCGTTCTTCGACGCGCGTACTCCGTCCAGCCCGTTTTGCCGCAGCGTGCTCCGTAGGGCCTCTCTCCTGCGGGACACGGGACGCGATTGCTGGTCTCCATCCCGGTCGCCACCCCGCTGCAGCGCTCGTCGCAGGCGCTGCAGCCCGGCGCTCCGCTTCTGCCCGCTCTGCAGATCTCGAGCGAGACGGTCCAGCTCGCGCCTGGCGCGCGCCGCGTCCGCTCCGCGCAGGGCCTCCGAGAGCGGCCGGGCCGGCGACTGTCGGCCGAGCCTCTTGCCCGTGAGCCGCAGCTCCTGCTCTACCTCGTCCAGGTGGGCCGGATGGCTCTCCCGCATCCGCTCGTCCAGTTCTCCGATACGTCGTACGGCATCCGGGAAAGTGAGCTTCGAATCCGCTATTGCGCGCACCAGCTGGTTGAAAGCTTCCAGGCCCTCGCGCACGCGCTGGCCGTCGTACCCTGCGGGGCCGGCCTGCTCGATGTCGCGCTCGAGGCTTTCGATATCGTCTGGCTGCAACAGCGCCGCCAGCGGCTTGCGAGGGGTAATAGAGTGCCGCTTCTCGGGCGGTTCTACCGCGGCTAGGGCGGCCACGCTCAGAGCCGCGACTACCAGAGCCATCCAGCGCCGGGAAGCCCGCAACGGCGCCACCGCGCTCGGCTGCAGAAGTGGAGCACGTTCGGTCGCATCTGCGATACAGGCATCCATGAAGGCGGTGCGCTCCGCGGGCGGAAGCCTACCGAAGCAGAGAGCGCTGGAGATGCGGTCGTGCAATCGGTAAGAGCGATCCAGAAGACGCGCCGCGCGAAGCCGGGACAGGGGACGGAACCAACCGATCAGCGCGCCAACCACGGGAAAGAGCGCCGCTAGCTCCAGCCAAAGATCGGGGTTCGAAACCGGCCCCGCCCACTTGATCGATAGCAGCACCACAGCCGCGGCTCCCAGGCCGGCGATGGCGAAGACCACGGCCGCCTCCAGCGCGCGCAGGCACCGGATCCGGCTTACGGTCTCGCTCACCACGCGCTCGACGCCCATCGGATTACCTTACCCGACGATTCGACCGGGACAAGAGCGCTGTTTCTCGGCCGTCAGTCCGCCGCGCCGGTCTCGCGCTTCACGTCCACGCGCGCTCGCATCGATTCGGCCATCTCCCGCGGCACATAGATGATGATCTCGCTGTCCGGCTCGAGCTTCTTGTAACGGCTAAAGCGATTGATGCGCGCCAGCGACCCCACCGAGATATCGAAACGATCGGCCAGGGTCTGCAGCGTATCTCCGGATCGGACGCGATAACGGATGCGGACCCGATCCCGCTGCGCCTCGTGGAAATCGAAGAACGCCTCGCTTCCCACCACCAGGATCTGCGCCTGCTCCGGGGTGACCACGACCGCACCGGAGAGGTCGACCGAGTTCGGCACGAACAGCTGCAGGAACAACCCCCGGGTCAGCGCCGCGTCGGGAGCGATCCCGTTCCACTGCAGGATCTCGTCGATGCTTACCCGAAAGAAGCGGGCGATCTCTTGCGCGGTATCCCGCGATGCCACGCGGTAGAAGACCCTTTGCCGGTCCTGGTAGGCGAAGGAGCGGGCCGGTACGCCGACAACGACCGGCTCGCTCTGCTCTCGGGCTCTCGGCTTAACGTCGGGGACCAGAAGCTCGACGCCGGGTCCCACCTCATCGTCGCTTCCCAGCTCGTTCAGCAGGCGCAGCCCCTTTTCGCTCGTGCCAAAGGCGTGCGCCACGTCCGGTAGCCGCTCCCCGAACCGCACCACGTACTTGCGATGCGAGGCGGTGCGCGGCCGGATCTGCTCCCAGCGCTGCAGAAAGCGGGCGCGACGCTCCGCCGGTATCCTTACCGGCCACTCGCGCACGTCGGGCGGAGCTCTCTCGCGCGTGATGTCGGGGTTGAGCGCGCACAGCTCGTCCGTCGCTATTCCGGCAGCCCGCGCGACCCGATGCAGGCCAACACCTCCCGGAACCGTCACCACGGCTGTCTTCACCGCCGGATCGGGTTGCAGGTCGACCAGCCCGAAGCGCTCCAGGTTGTGCCCGATCACCGCGCAGGCCATGATCTTGGTCACGTAGAAGAGCGTCTCGTAGGGCAGGCCAGCTTCCAGGTCGGAAAGCAGCCAGAAGTCGTTGGTGTTGTACTTGTGTATCGCGCGCAGCAGAGCCGTATAGCCCATGTTGTAAGCTGCCAGCGCTAGCTCCCAGGAGCCTAGCCGTCGATGGAGGTCTCCCAGAAGCTTGACGGCCGCCTCGGTCGACCGCTCGGGGTTGCTCCGCTCGTCGACCCAGCGGGTTTGCACCAGACCGTACTCCTCGCCGGTAACCTTCATGAACTGCCACAAGCCGAGCGCTCCCGCGTTGGAGCGCACGGTCGGATCGAAACCGCTCTCGACCATGACCACGTAGAGCAGGTCCTCGGGCAGCCCGGCAGCCCTCAGCTCGCGCCGAATCATCGGCACATAGCGACCCGCTCGCTTGAACAGCGCGCGGATCAGCGCTCTTCCCTGGGGAACGGTCCGATAGTGCTCGAGCAGCCTCACCAGCCGGTCATCCCAGCGGACCGGGAGCTCGGGAGGGTTGATGCCCTGCAACCACCCCAGGTCGCCTCCACCCTTTACCTGCTTTCTTTGTATCACCGGTGATTCCGACGTCAATACGGACGGAAATCCAACGACTTCGGCAGAAGGCAAGGGGGAGACAGGGGCTACGCCATCGAACGGAGCATGGGCCATCTCGTTCTCGGATCCGGCCCTTTCTTCGCCCTCCCCGTCGTCCGGTTCTGTTTCGGTCTCGCTTTCGGCCCCTTTCTCTGAAACGGGGCTGGGCTGTTGGCCGAGGGCAAGGGCGGCCGGACAGAGCAGCAGTAAGCTTGTCAGTACAGTACGCGACACGGTTCCTAGAGTAAGCACACAAGCCATCCCGAGGCCAGAAAGGGGCGGCGGCGGATACGCCAGCGCCTCGGTTCGGGCTCTCGAGCTACGGTTTCCGGGGCCGCGGGGTCTGTACGCTACCGGTTATCGCTCAACGGTCCGGCGGTTCTCACTATTCTCCTGCCTCCCTGCACAGCGGCGGGACGTTACCCTAACCGGGGTCAGCGTGCCATGACCGCTCGAGATACGCTCCCGGGTACGCGTGCCTCGGAAGATCGAGGTTTCCAACCCTCGACCTTTTGGCTACGATCGCCGGAACCATATGACCGAACCCCTTCTACTCATCCGCCGCGCACGCCGCGTCCGCGTCTCGTCGCTGGCAGGCGCAATTTTTATAGCCGCAGCGGTCTTCTCCTCCCTCGCGGCCAGAGCCCAGGAACCGAGCGGGCAAAACCAGGCGAAGGACGCCAGCCTGGACGCCGAAGCGCGCGCTCTTTTCGAGGCGGGCCAGCTGGCCTACCAGAAGGGCCGCTTCGAGAATGCGCTCGAGTATTTCTCGCGGGCGCACGAGCTGAGCCAAAGGCCCCAGCTGCTTTACAACATCGGCAGCGCGGCGGACCGGTTACGAAAGGACGAGCAGGCCTTGGACGCTTTCCGCAGGTACCTGGAGGCTCTGCCCGAGGCACCGAACCGGGGCGAGGTGCAGTCGCGCATCGAGGTGCTGGAGAAGACGAGAGCGCGGCCGACCGATCCATCCCCGGAAGGGGCGGTACCGGTCGAGGAGGAAGCGCAACCAGAACCCGAAGGCGCCGAGCCAGAGCCGAGCGGGGAAGAAGCAGAGCCCGCGCTCGAGCCGGTCGAGCCGGTGGTGGTACCAGATGCGGAGTCGACCGAGCCGGACGCGGATAGCGCGGGAGGTCCGGGCGCGCTTGCCTGGATCGTGGCCGGAACCGGGGTGGCCCTGGGCGGTGCCGGGGCGGTCCTGCTCGTCGTGGGTCAGGGGCAGATATCCAACGTGGAAGAAGCCGAGCGCGGAAGCCGCTGGGAGGACTACGAGTCGGACGCCGATTCGGGTCCCACCCTGGCCACCACGGGCGTCGTTCTCATAGGCGTGGGAGCGGCCGCGCTGGCCACGGGCGTGGTCTGGCTGGCGGTAGGCGGCGGCGGGCAATCCGAGCGGGACGCATCGGTAGCGATCACGCCATCGGGCTTGCTGGCCCGAGGGAGGTTCTGATGTGCTGGCGATTCGTCATCGGTCTATGCCTGCTATTCTCCCCCTTCATTGCCGGCTGCGATGTCGAGATCCCGGAGGGTGTCTTCGCCTGTACCCAAGACGGGCAGTGCCCGGACGGCTGGATCTGCAGCCCGGATGGGTTCTGTAAAGAGAGCCCGGCTGGGGGCGCGGAGGGGTCGTGCGTACCGGATACCTCGGCCGCTTGCTCCTGTCCCGGAGGCGGGGAGGGCGTGAAGGTCTGCAACGCCGACGGAAGATGGGGCAAGTGCGAGTCGTGCGCCGGCGATACCGCCGGCTCCGGTGCCGGCGGACAAGATGCAGTTAACCCCGACAACCCGAGGATCGGCCAATGCCTGGCCCACGTACCGGACAGCATCTCGCTCGGTTGCAAGGTGTGCCTCTGCGAACGATGCCCGGACGAGTCGCTGGCCTGCGACACGGCTTGCTGGGCGCTCATCGCCTGTACGCTCAGCCAGTGCCCGGAGGCCGATCCCACCTGTATCGCGAACAGGTGCGCGTCCGTTCTACAGGGCCGCCTCGATCCCGCGGTCGAGGTGGTGACCTGCGGCTTCGACTGCATGCTCGTCTGCGGGCAGTCCTGAATCGGGGTTCTAGGGCTCCGGCTCGGTCGGCCTTTCCGGTCTCACGCAGTTCCGGCCGTCCCCCTTGGCCTGGTACATCATCTCGTCCGCTCCCTTGAACAAGGCGTCGACGTTCCACCCCTTCTCCAGCTCAGAGGCCCCGATAGAAACCGAAACCTCTATCTTCTCCCCCTCGAAGGAGAAGGGGTGCTCCTCGATCAGCCCGCGCAGCTGCTCGGCGATGTCGAGCGCGCCGGCCAGCGGCGTTTCCGGCAAAGCGGCGGCGAATTCCTCGCCCCCGTAGCGGCAGAGGATGTCGTCGGGCCGCAAACGGGATCGCAGCACGCCCGCCACGTCCTTCAACACGGCGTCTCCGGCCAGGTGGCCGTAGGTATCGTTGACCGACTTGAAGTGATCGATGTCGATCATGAGAAGGGAGAGCTTGCGTTCGTGGCGCAGCGCTCTCGGTATCTCGCGTTCCAGGGCCTCGACCAGATACTTCTTGTTGTGCACGTCGGTCAGGCCGTCCATGATCATCGTCTTGTAAATGGTCTCGTGGTACTGCGCTTCCACGTCGGAGCCGCTCAGGTACTTGAAAATCGTATCGCCGATCTTGATCTGGTCTCCCCGCCGCAGCTGGATATCGGTGATCGGCGAGCCGTCATCGTTGATGAAGGTACCGTTGGTGGAGTCCAGGTCCACCGCGAAAAGGCGCTCGCCCCGCTGTTCGATCTTGCAGTGTCGCCGGGAGACGCTGTCGCTTATCAAAACGATGTCATTATCGCGGTCACGACCGATGGTGATGGCCTCCTTGTGCAACAGGAAACGCTTGCCCAGGGTGCCGGTTACCGGCGGGTAGATGATGACCAGGCAGTCGTCGCCGCCCTTCCTGGCGGCCTTGACCTCTTCCAGCGTGGTGACGCGGGTCTTTATGTCGAAGTCCGAGTCCAATTCCGGTCTTCTCTCCTACTATTCTTACCAGTCTAAATTATAGGTTAAGAAGGCCCCCGGTGGGCGTCAATCGTTCTTTTCCGATTTTCCCGCCACTAGTCGCTTTGCCCGTGGAGTGAATGGATGGTACAGCTACTACTAGATTCGCTGACCATATGAGTGGTACTTCGGAAAACCCACATCAAGAGCCGCCCCGCATTCTGGTCGTCGATGACGAGGCGACGATACGGGAGATTCTCGCGGATTTCCTCTCCATGGAGGGTTTTTCTGTCAGCACGGCTAGGGACGGGCAGGGCGCGCTAAGCGAGCTGTCCAACTCGGCTTACGACATGGTCCTCAGCGATCTGAAGATGCCGAACATGGGAGGCATCGAGTTGCTGGAGGCTATCGGTAGGCGCGCGCCCACCACCGTCACCGTGATCATGACCGGCTTCGGCACGGTGGAAACGGCCATCGACGCCATGAAGCGCGGCGCTTACGACTACATCATGAAGCCCTTCAAGATGGAGGAGGTCGTCCAGATCGTCCGTCGGGGACTGGAGAAGAGACGGCTAGAAGCGGAGAACCTGCGCCTGAAGGAAGCGCTCTCCCTGTATCGGGTCAGCGAGGCCATCGCCGCCAGCCTCTCCCTGGACGACGTGATGAAGACGGTGACGGACGCGGCCATCGACGAGGTGCACGCGGACGCCGTGATGTTGGTCATGGAAGACGGCGACGGCGGGTACTACGAACGAACCCGGCAATCCAGCCCGGGCTTCATGGGACGCGGAGACATGGGAGAGCTCGACCCTGCCTCCATCAAGGCTTTCTTTCGCGACGAGGAGTGCCTGCTGGTTCAGGGCGGGGACGGATTGCGCTTCTTCCGCAAGCGTCCCGAGGACGCGGACCTGCACTCGCTCATCGTTAACCCGCTGGTCGTCGCCCGCAGAACCATCGGTTACCTGGCCGCCTGTAGCTTCGAAGCGGGTAAACACTTCGACGAGGGGCAGCGCAAGCTGCTCAGCATCGTCTCCAGCCGCGCGGCGGCTTCCATCGAGAACGCGAAGCTCTACGAGAACCTCAAGCGCACCTTCCACCAGACGGTAAGCGGTTTCGTCAACGCTATCGACAAGATGGACGGCTACACGGCGGGCCATTCGGAAGGGGTGGCCAGGTACGCGGAATTGCTGGCGCGATCGCTCGAGCTCGCCCCGGATCAGGTAGAAGTGATTCGGCAGTCGGCCTTGATGCACGACATCGGCAAGATCGGGTGCGCGTTGAACCTGAACAAGCCGGGCAAGCTCTCGGAGGAGGAGTACGAAGCTTTCAAGAAACATCCCGACTACGGCAAGGAGATCCTGGAGCCGATTCGACTGCTCGCGTCCATCATCAGCGGCGTACACTCCCACCACGAGCGCTGGGACGGGGAGGGATACCCGCAGGGACTCAAGGGCGAGCAGATCCCGCTGGTAGCCCGAATCATCGCGGTGGCCGACGCTTACGACGCCATGACCAGTCACCGTGCTTACCGGCGCGCGCTGCCGCATCAGGAGACCATCGCCGAGATAGAAGCCAACGCGGGCACCCAGTTCGACCCGGAGATGGCGAAGCGCTTCATCGAGGTAATCGAGCGCTACCGGGAAGAGATGCGTCGGCGGGGCGAACCGGTGCCTCCTTAGGAGGCACCGCAAAATAAACGATCCGGTTGCGGCCGCGTGGGCGGGC
>CAYVFC010000094.1:0-28123 GCA_964450715.1 uncultured Sandaracinaceae bacterium
GCATCTCACGCACTCTCGGGCGTTTCTGCTCGACGTTTTTTGCTACATTGAGGTTCACCGAGTCCCTCTGAAGATGTGTAGAATCTTAAGGGCAAGCTCCTCCCCTACCTTCGCGGTTCTTCGTTTGCATCGGTAGGTTCCCCGCGCGTTGGCGTCGCACCGCGTTCTCTGTTACAGGTTGCCGTCGCGATCATGGACGCATATCGGATCATTCGCAGCTACGACGGCAACGGCGTTCTGGGCGAGCTCACCGGTAAGAGCCAGGGCGAGGTGGATCGTTTCTTTCGGCAGGAGCACCGCGTGTTGAGCGAGGCGCTCGGGGAGGCGCGGAGCCGGGCTGCCGAGGACAAGCGGCAGATCGAGGTCGATTGCGCCAGGCTTTCCGGGGTCAACGGCGGGGAGCGCTGCCTGGTCGATCCCGGAGGAAAGGCGACGCGACGGCTCGACCGCTTTCCGGAGGTCGAGGCGCAGCTCACCGGCCCGGCCGAGCCAGCCGAGGGGCTACGCCCCGTCTCCTCGATGCAGCAGGCCCGACCGCTTCTGGCTCGTTGCGCTTACAACGGGCTCTGGTCCCCCTCGGGGACCAACTGGCAGCCCATCCGTTCGGTGGAGCTGACCGCGTCCGAGGTCGAGCGGTTGCTGCCGGGATCCGGCGGGCCCGCCTGCGGGCTTTTGGTGCTCGCCCGTCGCCGCTACGAATCGATCGTGGGGGACATCGCCGGGCTCTGCGGCGTGGATCCGCACTGCCACGCCGAGGACATCGATCTCGGTATCTGGTTGCTGTCGGCCGAGCAGACGGCGCTCGCCCACGGCTGGCAGCTCGATGCCCGCCCGCTCCCGGCTGAGGGGCAGGCCGGCTGCCTGGACCATTTGCAGCGTATAGCCCGCGAGCGCATCGCGCGGCTGCCGGCCGGGTTCGGCCGGGAACGGGACGCGGCCGAGCGCCTGCTCGCCGGGCTACAGGCCGGCGAGTACCGGCCCCACTGCGTGCTGGTTCCTCGGCAGGGACGAACGCTCGAGCTGGATGAGGCGAGCAGCGGTAGGCTGCGCCCTTCTGTCTTCGACCGTCTCATCGAGGCGCGCAGCACCCAGCGGGTGGCCTCGCCCGCGGGGGATATGCCGCTGGACGCGCTGGCAGAGCTCTTCGAGCTGGCCCGGGCTCACCTGCGCGGTCCGGTTGCGGGCGCGCCAATTGACGCCATACGCTTTGCGGTCTTCTGCTGGCACGACCGCTTCGTGGAACAGGTGGGAGTGGCCATGCACGAGGCGGTGCAGGGGCCGGGGGGATATTTGCAGCGCGCCTGCCCGGAAAACCTCAGGGCCTACCTGGCCTCGTGTCCGCCGTCGCTTTCGACTGCCTCTTGCGCCGAGCCGGCCCTGTTCGAGGCGCTGCAGCGCTGGATGCAGCTGGACGCGCAACAGCTGGAAAAGGCCGGCGACGAGGTCGTGCTTCCCGCCCGGGCGATTCCGCCCCACGTGCTCGGCAAGCTGCTGCAGGGCAAGCTCTTCCGGCAGCAGGGGGAGCTGGTGGTCGACCGCCGCAAAAGACCCATCACCGTCTCGCTCTTCTTGAACCTGGTGCGCATGATGCTGGGCTCTTTCGTGCGCTTCTCGCTCGGCTTTCGCAACACCCACCCCCTGCTGGGGGTCTTGCTGGCGCCGGCGGGCGCGGAAGCCGGATGCGGAATCGATGAGCCCCCCGAAAACGTCTTTCACGTCATGGGCAGGGCGGTCGGTTACATGACCCTGCTCTCGCGGGCGCGCGGGACCGTCTCCATCATCAAGAGCGGGCCCACCGAGATCGCCCGCGACGCCATTCGCCGCTCGCTCTCCGAGCAGGCTATCGACCCCGAGATCCGGCGGTCGACCGGCGCCGGCGAGCTGCAGCCTATCCTGACCTTTCAGCTGGGCCTGCCCCTGGGCCCGGACGAGCGGGTCTGCAGCGGGCAGCCAGAGGAGCACGACGGGCTGCAGGAGCGCCTGCTCGACCGGCGCGCTCCGCGCGCCCCGCTGCTCGACCACTACCTGCCGGTCGTTGCCGAGGGGTGAGGGAGTCAGATGTCCAGCTGCTCGAACAGATCCAGCGCGCTCTGCGTCGCCTTTTCGCTGCCGATGCCGTGGCTGCAGACGTCCGCCCCCACGTGGTAGAGGCCGCCGATGGGGGCGCGCAACGGCGGCGTGTTTTCCCCCACCTGGTCCACGGTCTGGCCCACGCCGATGGCGTCGCCGAGGATCCTGCCGTTTTCGGCGGCGATGGCATCGGGGGTATACTCGAGACAGAACAGCGTGTGCTTAGAGATACCGGGTACAAAATCCTCCTCGACCTGCCTCTTGACGCTCTGTACCCAGCCGCTCCAGTCGATGGTTCCCGGCTCCACCGGGGGACAGTGTGAGACTACCACCAGCGTCTGCTTGCCCGGAGGCGCCAGCTGCGGATCGATGCGGGAGGTGCAGAGCAGCATCATGATCGATTCCGCCGGCATGTCGCCCTTCATCGAACGCTGCACCGCGGCGCTGACGTCGTCGGGTGCCTTGGTGGCGAAGTCGAAATCCACGATGGGCGCGTCCAGGGCGTATTTCAGGCTGATGGCGGCCGCCGCGTAGCGCAGCCCCTGCAGGTAGTCGAGATAGCCGGCGTCGAGATGTTCGGCGCCCACCAGCCGCAACGCGGTCTCCTTGATGCCGGCATTGCTGATGACCCGTTTCGATCGGATGAGCTTGCCGGCCACCCGGACCCCGGCCACCGCGCCGCCCTGCACCGCGATGCTCTCGACCGGTGCCCGGGTCACCACTTCGGCCCCGTGTCTCTCGGCCGCCCGCAGGAACGACAGGGGAATGCCGACCACGCCCTGGCCGGTAACCGGATACGCGGTGCAGTTGTCCGCGGTGATGCGCTGCGAGGTCCGGATCCACTCGCCCGCCGAGGCCTCCTCGAAGGGTACCCCGAACAGCGCTGACACCAAGGCGCAGGAGCCGGCGTGGATCAGCTCATTTCCGGTGAGCTCCGCCAAAAAGCTCCTGGCGTCGACCCGGTCCGCCCCGTGCCAGTTGTTCTTCTCCTTCATCGCCCGCATCTTGAGCTTCGCGGAGAACAGGACAACGTCCGGGATGTCGGAAAGGGAGAAGTTGCGGTACTCCATCTGCCGCTTGATATCCGCGATCACGCCCGGTCGTTTCCCGCCGGGAAAGATCACCTCGCGCTGCATGAAGCGCGCCTTGTAGCGCATATCGCTCAGCGGTTTGAAGCTCGGCACCAGGTCCTCGCACCCGACCGCTCGCAGCAGCTGTCCGTGCGGGCCGCGCTCGCCCCGCGAGATCATGTGTCCGTGATCGAGCTTGAAGCCCTCCCGCTCGATGGTACGGGTCCTGCCTCCCAGCAGGGCGTTTTTCTCCAGCAGGAGCGTCCGCTTGCCGCGATGGGCTGCCAGCGCGGCGGCGGCGGCCCCTCCGCATCCGGAGCCGATGATGATGACGTCGTATTGTTCGGAGCTGGGTATTTCGGTGGGCATGAGCGGTATCGGTATAGTTTGCTGTCTGTCGGATGCCCCCCCTAGCTTCGCGCACAAATCAGAGGCGGACGGGATAGCTGACGTTGAAGGTCGGTCGGGTGAACTTGGTAAAACGGGCGCGGCGCAGGGCACCGCCGATGCACGCGCCCACATCGTCCGGCACGCCCGTCACCGTCACGTTCAACACCTGGCCGGTGGCGCCGGATACGGTGATCTGGCTCTTGGCCGTGCCGCCCGCGCCTTTACCGCACGCCTTGGCTGCCGGCAGGACCGGGCGAATGCCCGCGAGGATCTGATCCCGCGAGGGCGTTTCCGGCAGCCCGCTCGATACCGGCTTTTCGGCCGGGGCGGGCGCGGGCGCGGCAGCGGTCGCCTTGCTCGTCGCGGTCGGATCCGGTTTGGGCTTGGCGCTCTTCGACTTGGCATCGTCGCGAATGGCGAAGTTGAGCAGGTCGTCCATCGAGCGATTGGGATCCGGCTTGGGTGCTGTCGCGGCCGGCTTCTCCGCGGCGCCGGATTTCTTGAGAGGCTCGGCGAACAGGTCGACCTCTTCGCCGGCGGTTCCGGAGCCGGCCTTGTCCTCGCCCTTCGGCTGGTCCGGCGCCAGCAGATCATCGACATCCGCGGCCCCGGCCGCCTTCTCCTCGGCTGGCGTCTCTTCCTTCTCGGCTGGCGACGCGGGAGCCTTGGTCTGCACGCGTTTCGGCCGGAAGCGACGCGGCCGTGGCCCGGCCGTCGGCGTCTGGCTCCTGTCGCCTGCTTGCGCGTCGTCCAGCTCGAAGACGAAGGTCTGCGATTGCTCGTCCACCTCTTGCTGCTCGGCCTCCTGTTCGGCCTTCCCGGGCCCGTCCTCCGGCTGCGTCTGGACGGGCGGGGTCGGCGGCGGTTCCGGCGCGGCAACGGCCGGAGGCGTCTGGGCGGCTTCCTGGACCGGAGCGGCCGGGCCGTCCGCGGGCCGGCCGGGTCGCAGGATGAAGAATGCGAGCGTGCCGGCCAGGCCGAGCATGAGAAAGGCGCTCAGCGCGGACAGAAGCAGGATGGTGCGCGAAGCGCTCCGCGAGGCAGGCGCCGCAGCAGCAGGGGCGCTCGCGGTCTGCGCCGGCGCCGCGGAGGGCCGTACCGAGGTCCGCTGGGGAGGGGTGGAGGGGCGTACAGCTGCCTCGGCTGCCGGATCGATGCGGGGCGGGCGTACAGAGTCGGCTGCCGGGGCGGGCGTCGAGGGTGTGAACGCAGCGGCCGCGACCTGGGGAAGCGCGGGCGAGCTGGCCAGCTTGGCCAGGTTCTGGCTGTCGTAGGCGTTGAGCTTGTCGTCGGGCGCGGTTCCGGTCGGTTGCGGTCGCTGGCTCTGCCGCGGCGGAGAGCGATGGCTCTGCAGTGACGCGGGCTGAAAGCCCTGGCGTTGCGGGGGATTCTGGCTCTGCGCCGGTTGCGGCCGGAAGCTCTGGCGCGGAGCGGGGCGCTGGCTATGCCCGTATTGCGCGACCGGAGGCCGCGAGGGCCGGTATCCGGTCGAAGCGGCCGAGGGGGGGCGGGAAACGGTCGCCGGGCCGGGAGGCCTGTGCGAGTGCATTCCCATTCGCCGGACGATCCCCATCAGCTCCTCGACGTACTGCAGCTCGCTCCAGTCGGCCATCCCCTCCCGCCAGACGTGGTCGGTCAGCAGGATCCTGCGCTTCAGAGCTAGCTCGGCTACCTGCTCGGCCGATACGGGCCCCTGCTGTTGCCCGTCGAGGCTGATATACCATTGATGCGGCGCTGACACTTAGGTCGAAGTCTTTCCCTGCGACGCCGGGCCGTCCGGGACCGGTCTCGGCGCATACTACCACGATTGAGGTAGTCGCTTCAGCACTAGTTTTTTTATCTTTTTCCAGGGATTTTACCCCAGCGAGCGCGCAACCGCCCCCGGGAGCAGAGAGCTGTCCCCCGGTCCGCCTTCCGCTCACGGACCCTTACCCCGGCACGCCGCTTTTCGGCTGAGGCTGTCGGCGGCGGTCGATCTCGGCCGCAACTTTATCGATATATTCGTCGGTCAGATTCTCGCCCACCATCTTGCGGATATCGAAGAAGTGCTCGGCGGAAAGCGCCAGGGTAAAGGCATAGGGCAGCGCCATCAGGCCGTGCCCGGCGGCGCGAGCCAGAAAAGCGGCGTAGTGTCTGCCGTGGGGGGTGCGCAGGATGCGGAGCATCCGTCGGGCCAGAGCCGGCGTGAGCGGCGCGGCGGTCGCCCTGGCCAGCGCCCGCCGTCTGCGCCAGCCCTCCATCCGGGCCAGATCGCGCAACCTGAGCCCCGGCAGCCGGCTGATCACGGTAAGCGACCGCCGGTAGTAGAGCAGCGGATCGTAGATCTCGGACAGTACCCGGCGGAAGCCTTGCAGCAGCCTCTTCACCGGCATCCGCGGTACGAAGTTCAGCGCGGCGACCACGTTGTCTCCGGTGGCGTCCTTCAGCGGCTCGTCGCTGCGCGCCAGCGTACGTCCCTCCCGTAGCAGCCGTTCGTACAGCTCGGTTCCGGGGATGGGCGACAGCAGCCCGAACATGCTCATGGGGATCGCCGCGCTCTGGATGAAGTCGATCTGGCGCTGGAAGATGTCCTCCCCGTCGGTATCGAAGCCGATGATGAAACCGCCCATCACCTCGATCCCGGTCCGCTGGATCTTCTCCACCGCCTGGTCCATCTCCAGCCGGGTGTTGACCGTCTTGCGCGACGCGCGCAGGGTCTCCGCATCCGGCGTCTCGATCCCGATGAACACGGTGATGACGCCGGCCTCGAGCATCAGCCGTAGCAGCTCGTCGTCGCTCGCCAGCGCCAGCGTGGTCTCGGTGAGCAGGACAAAGGGGTAGCCGCGTTGCTGCTGCCAGGGGGCGATCTCCCGCAGCAGCTGCTTGGCGGCCCTCTTGTTGCCGATGAAGTTGTCGTCGACCACGAAGAGATAGCCGCGGAAGCCGGAGGCGTAGAGGCGATTCATCTCATCGATGAACCGATCGACCGGCTTGGTGCGCGGCACGCGTCCGAACATCTTGATGATGTCGCAGAACTCGCAGCTGTGCGGGCAGCCGCGCGAGAACTGCAGCGACATGATCATGTAATCCTCGATGTTCACCAGGTCGAACCGGGGCGGGGGGCTGGTGTCCAGGGCGGGAAAGCTATGATCCGCGTAGACCTTTTTGGCGCAGCCCCGCTCCAGGTCTCGAAGAAACGGCGGCAGGTTGGTCTCCGCCTCGTACAGGATCAGGTGATCGACCTGCTCCATGTCCAGCAGCCCCCGGTTCCCGTCCTGCTGGTTGACCCACTCGGCGATGGCAAAGGGCCCGCCGGCCACCACGGTCTTTCCCAGCTTGCGGGCCAGGGCGACGACCTGTACGAAGGAGGCGTGGTGGATATACATGCCGGTCACGAAGACCAGATCCGCTCGGGCCAGGCTGGCCTCGTCGAGCGGCGCTGTATTCAGATCCAGTATGCGCGGCCGGTAGCCGTCGGGCAGCATCGCCGCCACCGTCATCAGCCCGAGCGGCGGCATGATGGTCTTAAAACCGCAGGCCTCGACCAGGCTATCCAGCGTCCAGAAGGTCCGCGGGGTACGGGGCTGAACCAGCAGGATCTCGGTTGGCTTCGAAGTCGACAAGGCGCGGTACTCTCGCTGCCCGGTAGTGTAGCGCCGCTCGGCGTTGCGTCCAACCGGCCAGCTCCGGCCGCCACCCGCTCAGATCTCGCTCTCGTGCTCCGCCACCAGCTGCTCGAAGAAGCTGACCATGAAGCGGTGACGCTCCTCGGCCATCCGGCGTCCGGTGGCCGTGAGCATGCGATCCTTGATCTTGCGGAGCTTCACCATGTACTCCCTGTATCCAGTATCGTCGTGGCTGTAGGGACGGGTGCCTTCGATATTGCCGTCCGGGTTGTGCAGCCTGGCGCCGACCTCTCCGGCGAACATGTAGGCCCGGGCGATTCCCACCGCTCCGATGGCGTCCAGCTTGTCGGCGTCGAAGAGCACCTTCGCCTCCACCGTCTCCGGCGCGGCGCCGTCCCGGAAGCGATGGGTGCGGATGCAGTGGATCACGTTTCGCTGCTGTTCCTCGCCGAGCTGAAGCCCGATCAGCAGCTCGGCGGCCAGGCGGGCGCCCTCGCGGGCGTGGCAGATCCGGCCGGCTTGCTCGTCCTCGGCCCGCCGGCCGATGTCGTGCAGATAGGCGGCGGTCATCAGCACCTGCATGTCCGCCCCCTCGGCCGGGCCGATCCGCTCGCAGAGACGGGCGACCCGCAGGGTGTGCTCCCAGTCATGGCTGGTGCGGGCGTCTTGGAAAAAGCCCTCGGCGATCTCGCGGCAATTCACCGGCGACCTCCTCCTTAGGCGGCGCTGGCGGTCTTGACCAGGGGAACCGTTCCGCTGTGGGTCACCGGCTCCTCGTTCGGCGTAGCCGAGGTAGGTATGCGTATCCAGAAGGTCGCCCCCTTGCCCGGCCGGTTTTCCAGCAGCAGCGCCCCGGCATGCGCCTGTATGACGTTGGAGGCGATGCTCAACCCCAGCCCGGTGCCCTTCGTTCGGGTGGAAAAGAAGGGGTCGAAGATGGTGTCGACCAGCTCGTTCGGCACTCCCCCCGCCTGGTCCCGTACGCCTATCAACAGCAGCTCGGGCGCGTTGCCGTCCCTGCGCGCGATCACCTGTATCTCTCCCTTACCCGCCGAGGATTTGACCGCGTTGTCGATCAGGTTGGACAGAGCGCGGCGCAGTCCCTCCGGGCTTCCCAGGAAGGTGTCCAGGCCGGGCTCGATCTCGACCTGCAAATCGATCTCGCTGCCCAGCGGTAGCAGCTTGCGCACGTCCGAGACGGCCGCCTGAACCAACGACTCGGGTTCGATCGTCTCCTTGGTGGTTCGACCGGTACGGGCGAACAGCAGCAGGTCGTCCACCAGCCGGCTCAGCCGCTCGGTCTCCTCGTGCAACATGCTTACCAGCTGGTTGAACCGCCCTGAGCCCCGGTGGTCGGGGCCGCCGCGCTTGAGGGCGGAGGCGACGTTTACCAGCACGGAGAGCGGATTGCGGATCTCGTGGGCCAGGCTGGCCGAGAGCTTTCCCAAGTCGGCCATGGGCTTTAGCTTGTCTATCTCGTTCGTCGCGCGGTCCACCCTGCGCTCGGCCTGGCGAAGATCTCGTGCCCTCTGCTCGACCAGGCGCCGCGAGCTATCGTATCGCTTTAACAGGACCAGCAGCAGCAGCGCGGTCACCGCGTGTCCGCTCTGCTCGCCGAAGGCAAGGCCGGGAACGAGACCGCCGGCGACCAGCATGTCGTGGATGCCGAGCGGCAGCAGGACCAGCGTCAGCAGCAGCGATGCCGTGCGGATCTTTCCCCGTCGCTTCGCGTCGCTGGAAAAGAGAAAGCCCGACGCCACGGCGTAGCCCGTGCTGGCCAGTATCGCGGCGTATCCGATGGGTCCCGTCCGGCTGCCGAGCAGCGGATCGGAGTCGTAGAGCGATGCGAGCAGTGGTCCGCCGCCGCCGCCGGCATCGACCGCGAGACCGGCGAGGCTCAGCCCCGCGAGCAGCAATGCCGAGCCCATGATCGCCCTGCCGATGCCGCTGCGGTTTTCCATTTCGCGCCCCGGAACGTTCAGCGCCAGAAGCAACAGGGCGGCCGAGGCCAGCACCGCGCAGGCGATCAGGATCCGTTCCAGCACGACCCCGCTCGCCACCGAAACGCCGAGCACCTGCGCGACCCGCGTCGCATCGGAGACGCATATGAAGGTGCAGAAGGCCGCGAAGGCGAGGTAGTCTCGGTTGTCCCGGAAATTGGTATAGGCTGCCAGCATGCAGATGGCGACGAACGCGACGATCGCGGCCCAGCCTATCGTGTATCCCGCGAGCAACTGCATGAGCCTTCGGGGAAAACCACCCGTTCCCCTTGCGCTGTCACCCTATTCGGTTTCTTGCTTTCTGTCACGAAAAAAAGCGCGTTCGCCGTCGCGCGCGGTCGACGCGGATAGGTGAGGTAGAGTGTTGCTGCCGGCGCGCCTCGTCCTCTTGGACAGTACGCGTGACCGATGGTAGATTCAAACGTTCCGCTCACCGTCGGGCTCTATCCCGCCGAGGAACGGGCACGGAGCCGAGATGAGCGCGTCCCGCAAACGCCCCGCCGTAGCCTACGCCGTCGCCCGCGCCTTCACCGTGGTTTTGACCAGCGTCATCTGGAGCGTCCTGCTTGCGCTGGTCGGCTTTGTCTTCGCCGGGCTGATAACGGATGGTGTCTTGAGCGCATCCGCCGCCGCCTACCTGATGGCGGCGATCTTCGTCTTCGTACCCTTGTTCGCCGCGCAGGGCGTGCAGGTGGGGATGATCGAGGGCCTCGCCAAGGGCGACTTTCTGCTGCCTCCGGGGCTCGATGGCGCCGGGGGAACCACCTCCGGGGGACCGCCCGCCCGGCAAGGGACGGGCAATCCCTGGACGACGGGGGTGCGCTGGGCGCTCGCCCTGGGCGCGCCGGCGGCGCTCACCGCCTACCTGGCCGCGCCCGCGCTTTGGCCGTCGGGGCTCACGCGGGGCTCGTTCGTTTTGCTTCTGGTATGCTGCGGCGCGCTGTTAGCGGCCGTAACCGCCTATTTCGTCTGCGGCCGCCGCTTCCTGCGAGAGGCGCTGGTGCCGCTCGGGCAGCGTCGCTGGAACGGATCGCGCCGCGAGTATCTCTTGCTGCGCCACGCCCTGCCCAACGGTCTGGCGAACGCGGTCATCAACGCCCTGGTGGCCTTCGTGGTCTTTCCCCGGCCGACCCTGGATCCGGCCACCACCATGGGCGCCGAGATGGTGGTCGGCGATACCCTGATCACGCTGCTCATACTAACGGGCGCCGTAACCGCCGGAGCGCGCGGGCACGCCCGCTCCGATCTGCGCTGGGGCGTGGTGGCCGCCGAACCGCAGGGGAGCGCACCGGGCATGGGCGGGCAGGTCCTGCGCTTGCTAGGCGTATCCCTGGCCTTGACCGTTGGGCAGGCGACGGTTTTTTACTTGGGCGGGATTGCGTCGTGTAGCCTGTACCAATTCGCGGCCTGGCGCGCGGTCGCGTTCGGATTGTATCCGGCCTTCGTGGCCTATCGGGTAGCGGGTTGGGCGGCCGGTTCCTTTCGGCCCGAAGTTGAGGCGACCGGTGGCGCTTAAACGTTACTGGTTCGAGTTCGACTTCGCCCCGGAAGAGGAGATGGTCCTGCAGCTGGCCTTCGGTTGCGGCGTGACCGCCGAGAGCCCGCAGGCCGCCGTGGAGATGGTCGTGGCGCGCGTCTTTCCCGACCGCCCGCTTCCCAAGCTGCGCCGCGTGCTCGAGGGCGTGGAGGTCGAGAGCCTGGATCCCGAGTACGTGATCCCGTTCGTCGGAGATCACCGGCGCAGGGGCATCTGGTTCCCCCCGTTCGCCGCCGCGCTGCCCAAGGCCTGAACGCTTACTCCCGATGTCCGTGTCAGGATCTTATTCCAGTCTTATGCTAATATTATAAGAAAATGGGGGGTAAACGATATCGTGCTACTGTTACCACTTTTGGAGCGTGCTCTGTTGACCGTGGTGTAATTTTGGGACACAAGTATATGGGCGTTCCGATGAAAGGGTTAACGGGGGACCACGTTAGAAGGCACTCACGTCCTAGAGTAGTTCGCGTTGAAAATCGTCTTGGGTCGGGACGACCGACAATTTGTCGGGAGAAAGGCTTTATGCAGCATTGCGGATTTGGGCACTGGTCGGCGGTCGCGATTGCGGCGGCAGCTCTGGTGATGGCTTGTTCGGCCGAGACTACGGGCGGAGGCGGCGGGCCGCTTGGCCGCGCCGACGGAGGCGCGGCCACGGGCGGCTCGGACGGCGATAGTGGCAGCGGCGGTATTGGCGGCGGCTCGAGCTGGAGCGGCACCGGGGGTGGGGCGAGCGGATCGGGGAGCGCCGGCACCGCGGGCAGCGGAGGGACCATGGATCCGGGCGAGGTCTGCGCGGGCAAGAAGGTCGATCCGGAGCCGGTAGAGATCCAGGTGGAAACCCTGGTCCCTTACGAGGTGGTCGTACCCCAGCCCATCGCCGTCTACATCATGCTGGACAAGTCGGGCAGCATGGACGACGAGACGCCCCGGAAGTGGGACGTGGCGGTGGACGCCATCAATACCTTCGTCAACGATCCCAACAGCCAGTTCATCGACGTGGCGCTGCAGTACTTTTCCGGGGGCGGCAACTGCGACGGAGCGTTCTACTCCGTGCCGGCGGTGCCCATGGGGCCGCTGCCGGGCAACGCGGTCCCCATCTCGACCTCGCTGGCCGCCACCAGTCCCGGGGGCAACACCCCGGTGGAGGGAGCGCTGCGCGGGCTCACCCAGTTCTGCATCCAGTATCAGGCCCAGGTCCAGGACAAGAAGTGCGTGGGCGTGCTCATCTCCGACGGCCGGCCGACCACCTGTAACCCGGATAGCAACGCGCTGGTCGCCATCTCTCAGGACGCCTACGACCTTCACGACGTGAGGACATTTACGGTTGGTATGCAGGGGGACATCGACTTCGTGCTTCTCGACAACATCGCGCTCTGGGGCGGCACCGACTGCACGCCCAACCCGGACGGGACGGCCAATCCGGTAGACGGGCACTACTGCGACGTACGCCCCGGCTCGGGCATGACCCTGCTGCAGGCCTTCGAGGCTATCCGCGAGTTCGTCACCACCCTGGAGGAGCGTACCGAGTACCGGACCGAGATCACCACCAAGATATCGGCCTGCGACTGGGGCATCCCGGTTCCGCCCGAGGGCGAGACCTTCGACCAGGGCAAGGTCAACGTGGTCTTCTCCTCGCCGGGCGAGGACGACATCACCATCCCCCGTGTCCTGGATGAAAGCGACTGCGAAAACGTCTATGACGCCTGGTACTACGACGACGAGGACAATCCCACCAAGCTGGTGGCCTGCGAGCGGACCTGCGATTTCATCACCTCGGTCGAGGGCGCGGTGATCGATATCCAGTTCGGCTGCGAAACCGAGATCGCGGTGGTGGAGTAGGCGAATCGTTTTTCGGGAGGGGGCAAGCCCCTCCCCTACGAACTGCGACACTGAAACCGAAGAGCAGAGCGAAGGTAGGGGGCAAGCCCCTCCCCTACGGCTTTAGAAGCAGAGCCAGGTGCAGCGATCGGTGCAGCAGCTCATGCCCAGCGTGCACCGGTTTCCGCACTCGCCGCAGTGGTCGTTGTTGTCCACGGTATTAACGCAGGAGCTACTGCAACAAGAGAGGCCGTTACAGGGAATTCCGCAGCCGCCGCAGTGGTTCGGATCGGTGCTGGTATTGACGCAGTCGTTGTCGCACAGCTGCTCGCCGTCGGGGCAGCGGCAGTCGCCGCCGATGCAACTGAAGGGGCTGTTGCAGGGGACCCCGCAGCCGCCGCAGTTGTTCGGGTCGGAATTGGTGTTCACACAGACAGCGCCGCAGACCTGCCCGCCGTCGGGACATTTACAGTCGCTGTCCACGCACGAGAGCGGGTTGTCGCAGACCCTTCCGCACTGGCCGCAGTGGTCGGCGTTCGAGGCGAGATCCACGCACTTGTTGTCGCAGCAGGTCTGCCCCGGGCAGTGGCTGTCGTTACTGCAAGAGCAGTAGCCTCCCGCGCAAACCGTGCCGCCCACGCAGGCGTGACGGCACTGGCCGCAGTGCGCCGAGTCGGTATCGGTGTTGGCGCAAGCGCCGCTGCAGCAGATCTCGTCGTCCTCGCACGCTACGTCGCAGTCGCCGCAGTTGTCCGTATCGGACATCACGTTGATGCAGCCGGCCCCACAGAAGCGCTCGGTGGAGTTGGTGCACTTGCACTCCCCGTCGGCGCATAGCTGACCCTCGCCGCAGGCAGTGTCGCAATCGCCGCAGTGCTCCTCGCTGAGCAGCAGGTCCACGCACTCACCGTCGCACAGCTCGTGCTCTCCCAGGCTGCAGCCGCACTCCCCATCCTCGCAGAGCGCCTCCATCCCGCACGAGTTGCCGCACCGCCCGCAGTTGCCGCGGTCGCTGTCGAGATCCACGCACTCGCGGTCGCAGAGCTGCAGGCGGCCCGTACAGGTGCACTGCCCCTGCTCGCACAGCTGTTCGTCTCCGCAGGCATGCCCACACTCGCCGCAGTTCTCCGGGTCGCTCCTGACGTCGGTGCACTGGCCGTCGCAGAGCTCGGCGTCCGCATCGGCGCAGACGCACGAGCCGGCCACGCAGCTCTGGGTAGCCGCGCAGGCGTTGGCGCACCAGCCGCAGTTCTGCGCGTCGGTCCGCGGGTCCACGCACTCGTCGTCGCAGCAGAGCTTGTCGCAGCTCTGTCCGCCGCATCCCCCGGTGACCGAGCTGTCCTCGTCGTCGCCGTTATCGGGCGGCCGCAAGGACGCAGCGTCGCGGCGGCCGGCATCCTCCTCGAATACCGCTCCCACCGCGCAGCCGAAGGACGCGACCAGCGCCGCGACCAGGACCAGGAATAGACGACTTGCGATACCCACGACGGCGTAATATTTTGTCACACAAGGGCATACAGGTCAAAGCGCCCGGATCGACGGCAAGCGGTCGCGCGCGGGGGCGAGATACAGGTCCGCATCCGAAAAATGGACTCCAACCACTCACCGTCGAAACCGGGACAGACGCAGGGCGGCGCGAGGGCGAACCGTAAGAAGAGGCGGAGGCGGGGGCCGCCCAAGCCGGGCGCCTCGCTCTCCGCGGTGCTCTCCGGCTCCCGGCCCATCGACACCTCCAAGAGCGCGGATACTCCCCTCAACCGAGAGGAAGCCGCGGCCATGCGCCAGCACTTTCGGGTCCTCAGGGAGTTCCGGCGCGAGCTGCGGCTCAAGGTCAACGCTTCCGAGGATCTGCTGCTGAACGAGATACGCGACCCGGAGCACCGCGGCCTCTGCCAGCACCTGCTGGCCAAGGTCGACCGAACCTCAGTGCTCGGCGCGGTGGAGCGGCTGGACCCGGCCGGCGCCGCGCGGCTGCTGGAAGGGGTGCTCGGCTTCGCTCCCGAGATCGAGTACGTGCTGCTCTATTTAGAAGCGGTGAAAAAGAGCGACTCCGGAGCTCGGGCCACGCGCGCGCTTTCTCAGGGGCTCAAGCGGATCGATTTCTCACAGGTATCCAGCGGGCAGATGCGCAGGGTGCTGGACCTGATCGTGGAGCTGTTCGACGCCCGCCAGCACCCCCACCTGTTGCTGGGCCTGCTGGAGAGCCGCAAGTTCCGCACCGCCTTCGACGAATCGGTGGCCGAGCTTCCCGAGCCGCTGGCACGGCTGGTCGTACCGTTGCGGGCGGTACAGCAGCAGGTGCTGCACGCAAAGCCCCGGCAGGGGGAAGAAGGCGACCTGTTGCGCGGCGTCGAGCTGCTGCTCGGGGCCAGCGAGGAGGTTCTGGTTCGCTATTCGCCCGATATCCGCCGCAGGCTCTTCGAGCTCGGACTGCGCGCCTGCGAGCGGCACGAGCAGCTGGTTCACCGGTCGTTGCGGGCGCTGGTGGAGAGCTTCCCGGCTACCGACCGTACGCAGAGCGAGCTCGGCATGGCGCTCGGGCGCCACCTGCTCGGTGCCGCGCGCGACGAGGAGGCGCGCCGGCTGCTGAACGCGCTCAAGGATCGCTACGCGGATTTCCAGCTGCCCAGGCGCTGGCTGGCCGCGCTGGAGGCGCCCCGCGCCGGCCGCTTCGCCCTGACCGATCGCCGGGCCGAGGCCGGCGGCCCGGGGGGCGGAGGGCGGCTCACCGCCGTGCATCTCGATACCATGCGACCGGCCTGGATCTGGATCGCCGAGACCGGGCTCGAGCCGGCGGCCGCCCGCGCGGCCGGTCTTCACGACCGGCTCTGTATTCCGGGAGTCGTACCGCTGCTGGACTCCGGCAAGGACGGCGAGGGCCGCTTCTACTACGCGGTTCCCGTGGCGGGGCAGAAGCTCAACCGGGCGCTGGGCCGCAAGGGCGCCGAGCCCGCCTTCCACTTGGTGCTGCGTATCTGCGGTGACGGCGCGGCCATCCTCGCGGCGCTCGCCTCGGCGGGCGTGGCGCTTCCGGACGCGCGGCTCGACCGTTTCGACCTGGAGGGCGAAAGCCGGCTCTGCCTGGTCGATCTGCAGGGCGCCGAGCCGGGCGACGCGGATAGCGCGGGTAAATCGCACCTGGAGCTGGCGCGCGGGTTCTTCCGCGCGGTGCTCGAGCGCTCCCGCAATCGCGGCGCCGATCCCCGTCTGCTGCGCGCCATCGACCGGGCGGGGAGCCTGGCCGACCTCGGGCGAATCCCCTACCTCTTTCCGTAACGGCGCGGACGGGCGGGCTCTCTCCGTGAGGTGCGATCCGGGTCGGGCCCGTTGTACCCGGGATCTCGCCGGGAATTCCGGGCCCGCACCATTTCGCCGCGAGGCTGTCCCCTGACGGGGATGACATTTACGTACACCGCGTTTCTTGCTATAAAAACGCGAGGAAGGAAGGCGTTTCATGGGCAGATCTATCGGTATCATCGGTATCACGGGAGTAATGGTTCTCTTCGCGATCGGCTGTGCAAAGAGCAGCGACGATTCCGGGGCGGATGCCTCTACGGCCGGAAGCGGCGGCAACGGAGAGGCCGGAGGCAGCGCCGGATCCGGCGGCGACGGCGGCGGCGGAAGCGGCGAGGGTGGTGCCGGAGGTGGCGGCGGTGATAGCGGTGGAGGAGCGCGCGTCTGCGACCAGGATAGCGAGTGTGACGACGGGCAGTTCTGCAACGGAACGGAGACCTGTGGAGCGGATGGCAACTGCGTCAGGGGCGAGGTGCCCGAGTGCGACGACGGAGTCGATTGCACGGACGACAGCTGCGATAACGAAGCGGGCGCCTGCCTGAACGAGCCCAACCATGACAACTGCGACAACGACTCGTTCTGCGACGGCATGGAGACCTGCGACGCGGTGAGCGATTGCCAGCCCGGCAATGACCCTTGTGACGACGGGGTGGATTGCACGGATGACAGCTGCGACGAGGGCGACGACTCCTGCGAGAACCTGGCCGACGATGATTACTGTGACAACGGTCTGTTCTGTGACGGGGTGGAGACCTGTGACGCCGAGAGCGACTGCCAGACCGGTAACGACCCCTGCGACGACGGGGTGGGTTGTACCAATGACAGTTGCAACGAAAATACGGACGGCTGCCAGAACGAGCCGGACGATGACAACTGCGACAACGGCCTGTTCTGCGACGGGGAGGAGACCTGCGACGCGGTCAGCGACTGCCAGGCCGGGGTCGATCCCTGCGACGACGTGAATCCCTGCACGGACGACAGCTGCGACGAGGCGACCGACGGGTGCCACAACGACGCCAACACGGACGATTGCGAGGACGGAAACGCCTGCACGGTGGGCGACGCCTGTAGCGACGGATCCTGCATCCCCGGACCGCCGGCGGACTGCGACGACGAGAACGACTGCACCACCGACAGCTGCGATCCGGTGCTGGGATGCGTGAGCGAGAACACCACCGATTCCTGCAGCGACGGCAACGCCTGCACCACCGACGACACCTGCGAAGACGGCGTGTGCGTGGGCGGGCTGCCGCCCATCTGCGACGACTCCAACGCCTGTACCTCGGACGACTGCGACACGGACACGGGCTGCGTCTATACCGCCATCACCTGTGACGACGGCAACCCCTGTACCGACGACGCCTGCAATACCGATACCGGCTGCACGACCAGCAACAACACGGACGCCTGCACTGACAACAACCCCTGCACGGTCGGCGACACCTGCCTGGACGGCCAGTGCAAGAACAGCTCGCCGCGCGATTGCAGCGATCCCAATCCCTGTACCGACGATCTCTGCGACCCGCAGGATAACGACGGCGACCCCTGCTATCACCTCAACAACCAGGACGCCTGCTCCGACGGGAACTCCTGTACGCCGTCGGACGCCTGCACGGACGGGGAATGCGTGGGAACCGGCAATGCGTGCGGCGTCCACTCCACCGGTTGCACACCGGATACCCCCAACCAGTGCGACTGCGAGAGCGACTACTACGACGACGGTGGCTTCTGCGTGCCCGACACCAACGAATGCAACTCGGAACCCTGCGATGACAACGCGGATTGCTATGATCCCAGCAGCGCCGGGGGCGATGTCGAGTGCACCTGCCATTCCGGCTTCACCGGCGACGGCTTCAAGTCGGGCAGCGGCTGCACCGACATCGACGAGTGCCTGGGCGATCCCTGCGGAATCGGCGACGGCAGGGCCTCCGGTTGCGTAGACGACATCGGGACCTACGACTGCTCTTGCAACTCGGGTTACATGCCGGTGGACGACGGCGGCGGCCAGACCTGCGTCTGCGACATGAACGGAGTATTCGCCATCCGCATCGCCACCGATCTCTCCTGGTCCGGCATACAGAACGTAGAGGACGGTTCGGGTACCACCTACTCCTGGGCCAAGCGGGTGCAGACCTACGCGGCGGACGGCACCCTGACCGTGGTGACCACCGCCTGCGGCGGAACCGCTACCGACGTTTGCGGTACGGGCAACGCGGTCATCGACCCGGAGGCCTACGGGCAATTCACCCCCATTCATATTTATGACCTGCCCAGCATGCCGGAAGAGACCGTGGTCATGTCACTGCCCCTGGCACTGTCTGCCGAGCCCTTCCAGACAGAGCTGAGCGCATCGCTGCTCGGCATCTCGCTCACCGATCCGCTCGACGTGGATGGCTGGCCGGCCAGCCGGGCGAACGTGGCCGGCGGGGGCGGTTCGCAAACCAATGGCGCGGTCTGGGTGGACCACGACGCGGACGGGGTGCTCGGAGTCACCAATTACGGGGTTCCGCCGGGAGGGGATGCGAACCTGCCCGGGGGGATCGATCCGCCCATCGCCTACGGCAGTAAATCGCTGGCGTGTCCCGTCTACGACAACAGCAACCCCCCCGAAATAATCGATTACCTGGACTATGCCTGGTGGCCGGCTCCGGTCTTCGATCCATTCCCCTTCTTCTACGTGCGCCGGGTCAAACGCTTCTACGTGGCCGCGCGCATGATCAGCGCCTTCAAGGGCACTATCGACAGTTGCGATCAGATCAGCGGCGACGTGATCGGCCCGGCGCCGGACGGGAGCGATGCCAACACCGACGGCGAATTCCTCTCGAACGCGCGCTTCTACGGATGTCTCCGTTGCTATTCGGGCACTGCGGCCGATTGCGCGGACTACGCTTGCGGGAGGCCGGAGGTCAACTTCTTCGACTCGCAGAGCCAGAGCGATCAGAAGATCGACGGGTCGACCTTCATCATCAAGCGGCTGCCCTCGGACTACACCTGCGCCCAGATTCGCGCGGAGAGCTATCCGTAACCCCTTTACCACACACAGTAGGGTTAAGGGCAGAACTCCTGGTTGTCGTATATCAGGATCTGCCCGCTGATATTGTCGATGCCGTCCCCCAGCTCCTCGGCCCGGCATTGGGGCAGTACCGGGTTGTTACCGATATCCAGCCCGTCTCCGACGGAGCCGACATTGGCCAATCCGTCCAGGCTGGTCAGCGCTTCGTTACCCTTCACGACCAGCGAACCGCCGATCGATTCCAGGCCGGAGAGACCCTTGAGGCTCTGCAGCGAGGCGTTCTCGGTGATCACCAGGTTTTCTTCGATAGACGCGATATTCGTCAGACCGTTTAGATCATCCAGGGTCGCGTTTCCGCTCAGGGTCAGGCTCGACGGAAGGGAGGTGATTCCGCTCAATCCCACCAGGTCGTCGAGCAGCTCGTTGCCCAAGATCACCACGTCTCCACCTATCGAGGCGAGCAGCGGCAGACCGTTCAGGCTGGCCAGGACCGGGTTGTTGTCCACGGAAAGCTCTCCAGCGACAGAGGTCAGTGCATCCAGGCCAACCGTGTTTATCAGCAGGTCGTTGCCGGAGATCAGCAGATCGCCCCCCAGTGAGGCGAGCGCGGCCAGACCGGTAAGGTCGGTCAGCGCTTGGTTGTCCTGCACCACCAGATCGCCTCCAACATCGGTCAGCGCGTCCAGAGCGTTGAGGTCGTCCAGCAGAGGGGAATCGGTGACGAGCAGGGAGCCGGTGATCTCGGTCAGCGCCTCGAGGCCGCTCAACGAGGCCAGCGCCGCGTTGCCGCTCAGCTCCAGATCCCCCGCTACGGCGCAGAGGCCGTTCAGACCGGCGAGATCGGTTAGCAGGGGATTGCCCGCCACGGTGGCCGGTCCCTCGATGCTTTCGATAGCTTCCAGTCCCTGCAGGCTCGCGAGCGCGAGGTTGTCGCTGACCGTGAGCGAGCCCAGCTGTCGAAGCGCTTCCAGACCTTGGAGCGAGATCAGGGCGTCGTTGCCCCGCAGCTCAAGGCTCGAGCGGATGGCGACTAGGCTGCCCATCCCGCCCAGATCGGTCAAGGCATCGTTGTCGTCGATGGCGAGGACCGAGAGGAGAACCAGGCTCTGCAGTCCCTGCAGGCCGGTCAGAGCCGGGTTGCCCTCGAGCACCAGGCTGTTGCACGCCAGCAAGCCGCTCAGCCCGTTCAGGCTCGCCAGGCTCTCGCCGGATCGGATCTTCACGTATCCGGTCACGTAGCGCAGCGCCTCCAGACCGGTCAGGTCTTCGAGCCCGGCCGCCTCGATCGTGAGATCGCCGTACAGGGTCGCGCAGCCCTGCTCCGAGATGGCAGCGGCCAGCTGGGAGATACCGTCCGATCCGGCGATGGTGAAGTCGGCGGCCAGCACTCCGGTTCCACACCGCTCGATCGAACAGTCCGCGCTGCAGCCGTCGCCTTCTCGATCGTTCCCGTCGTCGCACTGCTCGCGCTCATCGATCTGTCCGTTTCCACAATCGCTAGCGCCGCCGGCATCCCGTCCTCCGGGTCTTCCTCCGCTTCCGGAGTCATCGGGCATCGGAGCGCCGGGGCCCTCTTCCTCCCCGCCGCAGCCCGAAGCGAGCGCCACGAGCACGGCCACAAGCGCAGGCAATCCGCGCACTCCGCCGGTTAAAATCCGCCTAACCTGCGTGCGAAGGGTCATCGATCCACCGCCCTTTCTCCGGTCCGCTCTGATCGCGGCGCCGGCAGCCTCCATGGTTATTGTACGCAACCCGCGGCAGATCCGACAGGTTCCGGCGGCGGTTTCACTTTCGGGCTAGAGAGGCGAACCGCTTAATTCTGCGGCGTGACTCGGCATAGGCGCGCACTGGCCAGGCCGCGCGCCAGCCGAAACACGCCGCACGATGTAGCGGCCGGTGGGCAACAGCGATACCCGTCACATTATTGCTGCTGCCGCGCGGCCCCGGAATCGGCGATCGGAACGGCACGGCACACGCGTTTCTCGAAAATAGCCTGCTGCTGGATCCCCGCTCGGAGCAACATCTGCGCCGCTCGCCCGAGATCCGAGCCCACCTCGTCGACGCGATGGCTGTCCGAGCCCAGCGCCACCGCATCGCCGCCCAGCTGGGCCCAGCGGCGCAAGATACCGGTGCCCGGCATACCTTCCGCGTGCCCCTTACGCAGGGTGGAGGTGTTCAGCTCCAGGGTCATACCCGCGCTCAGGCAGCCGTGCAGTATCTCGTCCAGCAGCTGTTCCTGTCCCTCGACGTGGTCTGCACCGGCAAACTGCAGCGAGTAGCGTTTGACGAAATCCAGGTGGGCCAACACGTCAAAAACAGGCGTCGAGCCGCGGCGCAGCTTCACGCAGGCTCCGATCGCCTCCAACACCGTCTCCAGGTAACGGCGCGTCACCGTGACCGGATCGCTTCGTTCCCATACGCGCGGGTCGAAGACCGCCTCTCCCCGGCAGTAGTGCACGCCGAGCAGCACCAGATCGAAGCTGTGCGCCTGCAGGAAATCGACGATCCGCGGCAGGTTGGTCGGCTGGTAGTCGACCTCGACCCCCTTGCCGATCTGGACGGAGTCGCCGAACCGGGACCGTAGATCGGCGATGGCGCGGGTGAACTTATCATCGTCGTACGCGCAGTGCGCCGGCTCCTCGGGATACGCTTCGTAGTCGTAGTGCTCGGTAAAGGTCAGGCCGGAGAGGCCCTGTGCCCTTGCCTTCAGTGCGCACTCGGCCGGCTCGGCCGTCGAATCGTGGGAGTGCAGCGAGTGAACGTGTTGATCGTACAAGCCCATACTGCTCGTTTCCCCTTTCTATTTACCGCCGGCCAGGTGGCGCGCCAGTCCGGGAAAGCAGCGGGCGTGATCGAATCCCTGTCGCCAGCGCCAGAGCAGGAAATAGCTCCAGGGCGTCCCCTTGTTTCCCAGCTGGTCGAGGGCGAGATGCAGACCGTAGCCCAGCAGTGCTCCCAGGGTCCATTCGTTCCAGCCGGTCGCCCAGGCCGCCGCCGCCAGAAGGAGGAACCACTCCCAGGCGTGCAGCAGGTAGAACACGCGCTTGTACCGCGCCTCGTATACGAGTCGGAAGAAACGCCGGATATCCAGGCTAAAGCCGTGCTCGATCATGTACTCGAGCAGGTGATCGGCATCGACCACTATGCCTGACGCCAGGGCGGTAGCCGCCATCGGGGCCGAATCCGTGGCGATAAAGACGCCGCCCGCCAGCAGGGTAGAAGCCGTTGCGTGAGCCTTGACCAGCATGTCTTCCCAAGGGGACGGACCGATCCCCCTGGTGACGGGGACGGACCGAAACTCTGGAACGTAGCAGGCTGAATCGGGAGCGCCAACCGCCCGCTGCCCTGGCGGGCATTTCTGTCCGCCCCCCCTTCTTTGCTATCCTCCCGCTATGAATGAAGCGCCCGCCACGAGCTTCCGGACGCGAGATGCGTCCCTGCTCGTCTTGGTACTGCTGGCCACGGCTGCCGTCTACGCCCCTTTCCTCGAACACCCTTTTCAGTATGACAGCGCCGTCAAGATCGTGGGCAACCGCAAGCTCGAGGACCCGCTGCACTATCTCCGAGCTTTCGGCCGCAGCGGATACAGCGAGGATACCACTCGCTTCATACCCAACCTGGTCCTCTCCCTCGACCGGGCGCTCTTCGGGCAGGATCCGTTCGGCTTCCACTTGATCTCGCTGCTGCTGCACCTGGCCAACATCTGCCTGGTCTATCTGCTGGGCCGCTCCGTCTGGCGTCGCCTGGACGACGGCGAAAGCTCCGCGCCGCTGCTGGCGGCGGCGATCTTCGCCTTGCATCCGCTCAACAGCGAGGCGGTCAATTACAGCAACGCCCTGCCCAACCTGATGGTCACCGGCTTCTACCTGCTGGCGCTCGTCTCCCTGCTGCGGGCTACCGAACCACGACCGCCCGGGACGCGGGCGAGCTTCGGAGCGTGGGCGCTCTTCTGGCTATCGCTCGCGGGTGCGCTGCTCAGCAAGGAGCTGGCGGTCACGGTGGTGGTGATGGCGCCGCTGTTGCTTTTCTGGATCGCCGGCCGAGACCCGGCTCACCAGCCGCTCCTTTCCGGCCGCCGGCTGGTATTGGTCGTCGTCGCCATCCTGCTCGGCGCCGTCAGCCTGCTGGCCACCGGGGCCCATCACGAGGTGCGCAAGGTGATACTCGGGTCGGGCGAACGGCTGACCGGCAGCTGGCCGCTAACGCTGCTGCTGACCGTGCTGGGACAGGCGGAGATCCTGCTGCGCTATCTCTGGCTCGGGGTAGTGCCCTGGCCCGGTTTTCTCAACGTGGACCACGGCCGTCACCTGCACCTGTACCGGCGGGCGCTTTCGGCCGATAACGGCAGCATCGCGGTTCACTACCCGGAGCTGGTCCTACCGGTTCTCGCCTCCTTGGCTCTGATGGCGCTGGCGGCGGCGGCGTTTCGCTGGCGGCGCCGCGCTCCCTTGCTCACTTTTTTCTGTCTCTGGCCGTTGGTGACCCACGCACCCACCTCGCTGGTGCCCCGAGGAGAGCCCATGGTGGAGTACCGCACCTATCTCCCCATGGTGGGGGTCTGCCTGGCGCTGGCCTGGGCCTTACGAAGAGCGCTCGAGGCGGCGAGCGTACGCTTTGCTTCGCTTTCCCTTCCGACGCCGCGGCTCGTCGCCGCGGCGATCCCGGTCGCCCTGCTGGCTTCCGGCACGGCGATCCGCAACACCGACTGGACGACGCGGCTGACGCTCTGGCGGGATTCGGTGCAGAAGAACCCGCACAACTACCGAGCTCATACCAACCTGGGCAAGGCGCTGGCCGAGAACGGGCGGCCCGACGAGGCGACGCAGCACTACCGGCGCGCGCTCGAGCTCAATCCCCGCTACCTGCAAGCGCTGAACAATCTCGGCAACATGTACGCCCGCCAGGGTCGAGCCCGGGAGGCGATCGGGCTGTACCGGCGGGCGCTCGCGGTCGATGAAGACTACGTGGAGGTGCTCGTCAACCTGGGCAGGACGCTCGCCGGTCAGGGCGATCGGGAGGAAGCGGAGCGGCTTCTACGCAGAGCCCTGGAGGCGAGGCCAGACTTTGCCGAGGCGCACCACAACCTGGCGGCGGTCATGGAAGCCGGTAATCGTCTCGACCAGGCGGTCGCGTACTACCGGCGCGCTCTGGAGCTCGATCCCGCGCAGGTGCAGAGCCATAACAACCTGGGCAACCTGCTGGTCAGGCAAGGCAAGCTCGCCGGGGCGACCGAGCGGTACCGCAGAGCCATCGCGCTCGCACCCCATCTGGCGGAAGCGCACGGGAACCTGGGTCGCGTCCTGGCCATGCAGGGCAAGCCGGAGCAGGCTATTGTCAGCTTTCGTCGGGCGCTTCAACTCGAGCCGGATGGGGCCGATGTCCATAGCAATCTGGGCACTGCGCTGGCCGGGCTGGGACGGCTGCAAGAGGCCTCGGCAGCGTTCCGGCGGGCGTTGGAGCTGCAGCCCAACTTGGCCGACGCTCACAACAACCTGGGCAACGTCCTCTCCTTTCAGGGCAATCCTTCGGAGGCGATCGTGCACTATCGTCTGGCCCTGCAGCACAACCCACGCCTGGCCGAGGCCGAGAACAACCTGGGCCGGGCGCTGCAGCTCGAGGGCAAGCCGGAAGAAGCGATCGAGCACTACCGCAGAGCGATCGAGCTCTCGCCCGGCTCGGCCGAGGCGCACGGCAATCTGGGCGGCGTGCTGCTGGTCCTGGGGCGGGTCGAACAGGCCATCGTACACCTCAGGCGCGCGCTGGCGCTCAAGCCCGACTACGCCAAGGTGCGCGAGAAGCTCGACCGCGCCTACTCAGCGAGCGCGGCCCAGAACGACCAGTAACGCCGGCAGCACCAGCACGCTGGCCAGCAGGCACAGCCCGATGCCCAGCGTCAGCAGCAGTCCCATGCCCTGCATGGCGCGGTACTCGGCGGTCATCAGCGCGCCGAAGCCGGCCATGGTGGTGAGCGAGGCGACGATGACGGCCGCGCCCGTGCCGCGCACCAAGTCGGAGAGGCGCGCCTGCTGCTCGCCGCGGGCCAGGCTCTGGCGATAGCGGTACATGATCTGCGAGCCCGTGTTCACACCGATGCCCATCAGCAACGGTAACGCCACCAAGTTCGCCGCGTTGAAGACCAGGCCGAGCGGCTTCATGGCGCCCAGCATCCAGATCCAGCCCAGCGCGACCGGCAGCAGGGCCAGCGCCGCGTGGCGCGCGTTGCGAAAGAGGACGAGCAGCGTCAGCGCGATCAGGACCGCGGCCAGCAGGGCCGCGCGCCCGAAGCCGTCGATAATGAGCCGCTCGTTGGGCTGGATGTTGATCGCGATTCCGGTGGCGCTGGGATCGATTCCGAGCAATCTCCGGTTGAAGCGCTCGGCCACCTCCGGCTGCCAGATGTCGCCCGCGGGATAGGCGTACAGGGCCAACAGCTTCCCGTCCTTGGAGAGGAAGCGGGCCCGGAACAGGGGCGGTACCTGCTCCGCGCCATACGCTTGCTGCCGCACCGCGTCGCGAGCCGACCGGAGGCCTCTTTCCAGCACCGCCGCTGCGCGCCGCTCCAGATCGCGTACCGCCTGCAGATCGCCCTCGGCCGAGAGGCGCGCGACGGTCTTCCCGAGCGCTACCACGCTGGCCGATACCTCGCGCGCCGGCGCCGGGTCGCGACCGCCCTGCTGCAGGGCGAAGGCCACCTCGTCAAAGGCGTCCTGTAGAGCGACGAGCGCGTCCGCCAGCGCCTCGGCTCTCCCCGAGTCGTCCGCTTCCGTAGGCTCTCCGCCGGAAAGCGCGCGGTCCAGTCGCTCGAGCCCGCCCTGCAGCGCGGCCAGCCCGGCATCGTCCAACGGCGGCAACAGATCGGTAAGCGTCTGTACGGCGCTCACCTCGGGCGCCCGGCGTAGCCGTTCGGCCAGTTCCCGGGCCTGTTCCAAAGAGCCGGCTTGCAGGTTGGCGAAGGTGGCTCCGACGCCGGGGGTCTCCTCGATTTGCCGCAGGGCGAGGTAGCTCTCGCTGTGCTCGGGCAAAAAGTCGTAGAAGCGGCCGTCGTAGCCCGGACCGCGCGGCAGGAAGCAGAGCACGGCGGCCGCGGTGACGGCCGCTGCGGATACAAGGATCAATTTGGGCGCACGTGCCACCAGCGTCATGATGCCGGCCACACCGGGCAGCTCCGGCGAGGGGATGGTGCGCGGTCCGGCTCCCAGCCGCGTCAGGGGCGGCAGCAGGAGAAAAGTGAAGACGGCCATGGTGCCGATGCCGAAGACCGTGATCACCCCCAGCTCGGAGAAGGCGGTGAACTCGGTGGTGGCCACGGTGAGAAAGGCCAGCACCGTGGTCACCGCCTCGGTGGCCACCCCGGGGCCGGCCAGCAGCAGCGCCGAGCGCATGGCCTCGGGGCCGTTTTTGCCCGACCGCTGCTCCTCGCCGTAGCGTTGATAGAGGAACACCCCGAAATCGATACCCAGGCCGAGAAGCACGGAGATGAAGCTCGAGGTGATCAGGTTCAGGTCGTCGTAGAGCAGCTCCACCGCGGCCAGGGTGACGACGATGGAGCCGCCGAGCGGCACCAGCGCCAGCACCGTGGGGCGCGGCGAGCGAAAGGCCAGGTAGAGCACCAGCAGAATGAGAAACGCCGACACCAGCGAGGCGTTCCGCAATCCCTTGCGCACCTCGACGAGCTCGTCGACCGCCAGCGCCGGCACCCCGGTCAGGTTCGCCGTCACCGCCTGGGCGTCCGCGCCCTGCATCGCCTGCTTGACCGCCCCGCGGATGGCACGGACCAGGGGGGCGAGCACCGTGCCCTCGTCGCTCTCGAGCTCTGCCATCATGACCACGAAGTGCAGCCGGCCGTCCGCGCTCGCCAGGTAGCCGTAGTCATCCAGGCTCTGTCCGGCACTCCGCCCCTGCTCGAGCAGCTCGCCCAGGCGCAGGCGCGATCCGTCGCCGCCCAGCTGCCCGTTCGCCGCCTGCAGCACCCCGGCCAGCAGCCCGAGCGCCCGCTCGGGCGATGGTTCCCCGCCGCCTCCGGCGGCCGGGGAGGCGAACGGATCCGGAGACTCTCCGCTCAGACCCTCCTGGATACGCTGTTCAAAGTACCGCGTCCAGGCGGCCAGCTCGCCCCGCAGCGCTGCCGGTCCCTGTTCCCGTACCGCCCGGGCCAGCTCATCCAGCAAGCCGGGAGCGTGGAAGAAAAGCGCCTCGGCCAGCTGTTCGGGGCCGATCCGGCCGAGCACCCGCGATCGCAGCTCGGGGAGCCGCTCCAGCCGCGGCAACAACCGATCCACCACCTCTCGACGCTGCTCCGCGGTGCCCCCCGACAACACCAGCACCGCCGAGTCTGGCATGCCGAAGCGCCGGTAGAACTCCATCAGCCGCGCCTGGTGCGGCAGCTCCTCCGAGACCAGGGTCTGGCGCGAGGTGCTGACGTCGAGCGGTCCCAGCACCACGACCAGGGCGCTGGCCGCCACCAGCAGCGCGATTGCCAGCAGGCAGGCGCGCGGCCAGCGCGTTGCCAGGGTGACAAGCGATTGAAACGACTCTCTCATCGGGTCTAAGGCCTATCCATCACGGCCGCCTCGCGCAAGAGATCTCTCGCTCTAGAGCGCCGAAGGCGCGGTTTGACAAGGGATTCGGCGAAAGGATATTTTGCATTTTGCAGAGAAATTAGGTTCTCCTGCAATTCGATAAAAGGGGAAGCATTATGCGCGCGGTTGTATTCACTTGGCTGGTTGGCGCTTCGACGCTTTTCGCGATGGTTGTCGCTGGATGCGGCGATAGTCACTCGAAGGAGCCGCCGGCGCAGCAGCGCTTTTGCCGGGCGCTTTGCGATTTCGGCCAGAAGTGCGATCTGACGCACTTCGAGGATCGGTACGACTCGTCGCAGCGGTGTGTCGAAGAATGCGAGGCCGACCCGTTCGACGAAGAACCCGGCCCGGTCTGCAAGGCGGCCGTGGATGCGCTGGCGGACTGCCTGGAGACACTGGCGTGTGGAGACTTTACCGCGTGGGTTCAAGGGTTTCCGTGCGGCGCGCAGAGCTATTCGTGTCAGGCCGAGGTTCAGGAGGTAATGGATGCCTGCGGGGATCGGTGCACGGAGCGCTCCTGTGACGATGAGATCGACAACGACTCGGACGGCGACGCGGACTGCGCCGATCCGGACTGCAGCGGGGACCCGACGTGCGCCGGCGAGGTCGAGACTGATTGCAGCGACGGCATTGACGACGACGGGGACGGCGACACCGACTGCGAGGACTCGAGCTGTGTCAGCGATCCGGACTGCGCCGGCGAGGTCGAGACTGATTGCAGCGACGGCATTGACGACGACGGGGACG
>CAYVFC010000094.1:28223-32810 GCA_964450715.1 uncultured Sandaracinaceae bacterium
GCGACACCGACTGCGAGGACTCGAGCTGCGCCGGCGATCCGGCCTGCGCCGATCCAGTCGAGGGCAACTGCAACGACGGCGTAGACAACGACGGGGACGGCGACAGCGATTGCGACGATGCGGACTGCGCGAGCGATACCAGCTGCCTGCCCGAGACCGATTGCGACGACGGCGCGGACAACGACGGGGACGGCGACAGCGACTGCGACGACGCGGACTGTGCGAGCGATACCAGCTGCTTGCCCGAGACCGATTGCGACGACGGCGCGGACAACGACGGGGACGGCGACACCGATTGCGACGACCCGGGCTGCGTCGGCGATCCCGCCTGCATCCCGGACAGCGAGGTCGACTGCAACGACGGCAAGGACGAGGACCAGGACGGGGATACGGATTGCGGCGACGCGGACTGCGCGAGCGATGCGGTGTGCTTGCCCGAGACCGATTGCGACGACGGCACCGACAACGACCAGGACGGGGATATGGACTGCGACGACGCGGATTGCGCGAGCGATGCGGTGTGCCTGCCCGAGAGCGACTGCGACGACGGCGTGGACAACGACGGGGATGGCGACACCGATTGCGACGACCCGGGTTGCGCCGCCGATCTCGCCTGTATTCCCGAGAACGAGGTCGACTGTGGCAACGGCAAGGACGAGGACCGGGACGGATTCACCGACTGTGCAGACTACGACTGCTTCGAGGACACCGTTTCCTGCGCCGGCAATGCCGAGGTCAGCTGCAGCGACGGGGTGGACAATGACAGCGATGGTGCGACCGATTGTGCGGACGAGACGTGCGCCGAATCGGTGGCTTGCAGCGCCGGAGGATTTTCCTGCGCCGAGATCGCCCTCTGCTCGTCTACCTGCGATACGTCGGACGTGCCATGCGCGTTGGCCTGCATGGACAACGGATGTCAGGCCTCCTCGGATGCATTCGAGCTCCTGCTGACCTGCCTGTACTACTGGTGCAACTCCGAGTGTTTTTCCTCCGGGGGTTCGCGAAGCGCGGACTGCGTTACCTGCTCCGACGACAACTGCTCAATGGAAGCCGGCGCTTGCGAACAAGAAACCTGTACATGACGGCCGAGATCCGCAGACTGCCCGGGTCGCGGTTTCGGTGAGCGTGGCCAGCATCGGTCTCGTGAGCGCCCGCACCAGCGCAGAGGCCCTCCGGGAGCGGGTGCTGGGAGCGGATACTCGAGGACCAGGTGGTGAAACACGACATGTCGCCGGGCTCTGACGAAGCACTGGACGCCTTTGTCGTGCAACTGGACCGAGAGCTCTCGCGGCTCATCGACGCCGCGTCGAGCGGAGCCCGGCAATGGGCCGAGGCCATGAGCTGTGTGCAGGCGATGGTGGACGCCGGGGGCAAGAGGGTGCGACCCAGGTTGTTCGCCGCTTCGTTTCTGGCTGCCGGGGGTCGGGAGCTCACCTCTCCCATCGTAACTTTTGGCGCCGGTATCGAGTTGATACACACCTGCATGCTCATCCACGACGACGTGATGGATCGCTCCGAGCTGCGGCGAGGGGGGCCGGCTGTCCACGTCGCGCTGCAGCGCGGGCTCATTCAGGATCGGCGGCGCGCGGAGAACGTCGCCATTATCATGGGCGATATGTTGGCCATGATGGCCGCCCACCAGTTCATAGCCGAGGATCTGGATCCGCACCGAGCGCGACGCGCCGCTGCCGCGGTCCACGAAGCGATTCGCGCCACCGCCGAGGGGCAGTTAATCGACGTGATCCACGGAGCGTTGCCCATCGATGACGTCGATGAGGAAGATATCCTGCGGATGTGCCGCCTCAAGACCGCCTGCTTTGCCTGCGAAGCGCCGCTGAGAGCTGGTGTCATCCTGGCCGGAGCCAGCCCCGAGACCGAGGAGGCCATGGCGCGTTTCGGGCGCCGGCTGGGTACGGCCTATCAGCTCCGCGACGACCTTATAGGATTTATCGGTAATGATGCGGCCACCGGTAAACGGTCCGTGGACGACTGGCTCGAGGGTAAAAAGACCCTGCTGCTGCTGCGCCTGTGGCAGCGCTGCGACACGACCGAGCGGGCGCGAATCACCGGGCTGCTGCAGAAGGGCGAGAGCATCGAGCAGGCGATCGACTGGCTGCGGGAGAGGGCCCGGGAACGGCGAGTGGTGGAGGAGCTGGAGGAGCAAATCGGTGCCTTGAGCCGGCAGGCCCTGCAGGCCTTGGAATCGGTGGAGCTGGTGGACCGGTGGCGCGACTACCTGTCGTTGCTCGTCCGGTGGCTGGTATACCGAACCCGATAAAGGAACTTGCGATGGCCTTGACTGAAGACAGTATAGGACCAGGCTCGCCACCATAGCTCACAACACAGTGGTCAGCTCGCTGATGAGCAAACCGAATCCAAAGCTCACGGCATTGGCCAAAAGCGCCCACACCCAGGCCCGCTCGATCTTGCACGCGCTCAGATAAAGGGTCTCCGCGACTACGGCAAACGATTCGGTAGCGGCGACGGCGCCCCAGAATCCTAGGTGCTGCATCAACCGCCCCGTGGTCGCCCATACCACGGGGTGGGTGATCGCGCTCGCTACAAAGGCGATCAGCAGACGCTTGGGCCAAGACCGCGCGCGCGCCGCGATCGCATAAATCGGCATCTCGAAGAGTTGGGTCAGCAGAAATGCCTTGAGCCAGAGCACGGCAGCTCGTCAATCCCGGGTTTGGGCTGTCTTGAGCTTCAAGCGTTGTCGGCAGGCCTCGGCAACCGCAAGCACGACCTTGTCCAGGTCGGCCGCCTGATCGCCTTCGGCCTCCGCCAGAAGGACCTCGTGCTTGAGCGCGCCGATGATTTCGTCGCGATTGACATCCTTCAGTATTCGAACCACGGATTGAACTACGTATTTACGCTGCTCGGGTGTAAGAGGCATCGTATCAGTCCTTTCAAAAGCGAAAGTGCTCGCGGGGCATCCGTCGTCCGGTAAATGTTCGATACCACACGACTTCCCCTTATAAAAATGGGTCGATGACTGAAGTCATTCGCCGGGCTCCCAGACCGCGCCGCCGCGTGCGCGCCGGATGAGATAATCGGCCAGCGGGCCCGCCACGTCAGCGCCGGTGCGGCGGTAAAAATTAGCAAACATAGGCGCAGCGTTGCATTCGAGCACCACGCTCGGCCCGCCGTCACTCGGGCGAATCAAGTCCATGCCGGTGAACGGTAGGTCCACGGCCCGGGCGGCGATAGCGACCAGCTTCTTGTCTTCGTCGCTCAGGAAAACCAGCTGTACGGGAAGGGGGTTCACCGAAGAGTCTACGTGGCCGCGATTGCTCAGGGCGCCCGCTGCAATAGATCGACCCGCCACGGCGTACACGCGTACCGTGACGCCGCGTACGTAGCGTTGGATCATCACGGGCCGCTCGAGAAGTGGCAAGCGCGCGTCTGGATCAAACCGCTGCGTTTTCAGCAGACCCCTAAGCGGCTTGACCACCACCCCGGCGTCATCGTGCTGGCGTACGAAGGCCTGAATCACTTTAGCATCATTGCCGGCCACAAAGGGCGGAACCGGCACGCCGGCCGCCGCCAGCACTTGTAGATGGTGGACCTTACGCGGATGCACCATTTGTGAGTTCAAGGGATTGACGACCGGTCGGTCAAGCAAAGAGATCGCCGCTCGGATCAGAGCCGAAACCTCTCGCTCCTGGGCCTCTGCCACCTGCCATTGCGCGCGCACCCCGTACCGCGCTTCGGCGCTTTCCGAAGCCTTCAAGAGCCGCATTTCGCCAAGCGGATATCGCGTGCGTCTGATATAGAAGGCGTGGGTCTGACCGAGGTCCTTGCCGTCGTAGGTCACCGTGTCGTCCGCGACCTCAAGCCGGTGAACGCCCGTCAGCCCGGTCAGATCGATGGCTTGCACCCGAGCGCCACGCTCTCTTAGAGCACGGGAAAGGACCTGCACCTCATCGTCAAACCGGGGGCCGAAAATGCCGATCTCGACCGGCTTACTCATACGGACCTCGCTAGATCAATCAAAAGATCGGCCAACGGCCCTGCCACGTCATGCCCGCTGATGCGCTCATAAGAAGCAAACAGCGGCGCGGGATTGACGTCTATAACGAAGGGAGCGCCGTCGCGGTCGAGCTGTAGATCGATGCCTGCGTAGTCGAGAGACAGGCCGGTGCAACATCTACCTAAAAGGCTGGACAGCTCTCGGTCCGTACTCCAAGGCTCGACCCCGAGCTGATCAGCACGCCAGTCGACCACGTCTCCATGCAGGACCTCGCAACACGAGATCACGCGAGAGCCTACCACATACGCACGCAGGCTGCGACCGACGATACGCTGCTGAAATAACAGCGGTCCGACAAGCGCGCTGTCGGCTGGAAGCGCGTGCAAAACCGTGGAGGCGAGCCGTGCCTCGCCGCCTCCGGCAGCAGCCTTACAGATCGCTTGTCCTCCCCATTTCGCCACCCATTGCTCCGCCGAACGCCGATCCGTGGTAGTCAGACTCTGGGGCACAGGCACGCCCAAAGCTCTCATCTTAGCCGTGAGCAGCGGCTTGCACTGGTGCTGCGTATTTCGGAGCATCGTGATCGCTCGTTTCGGAGCATCGTGATCACCCAT
>CAYVFC010000095.1:0-32000 GCA_964450715.1 uncultured Sandaracinaceae bacterium
CACGAGCCTACCGCAGCCGATCAGCCGCTTTCACGCACGCTCACCGGAAGCACAGGTCTTTACGCGTGTCGTTCACTACCTGGAACCTGTTCGAGGGCCGAAATTGGCATGGTGACAGACCGGCGGCCCGTTTCCGCAGACGATTTCCCGGTCCGCTCCCGGCGACGTCCGCCCGGGCCCCGGCGCCGTGCTATGCTGCCCGGCCATGGAGCGGGTTCCCGAGCCCGAGCTGATGGAGGACGACCTGCAGGCCGAGGCCTACGCCCGCGCCGACTTCGCCGAGCCCAATACCCTCTTCTGCCAGACCCTGCTCGATCGCCTCGACCCTCCGGAAAGGGCGCGGGTGGTCGACCTGGGGTGCGGGCCGGCGGACATCCCGGTGCGCCTGGCGCGACTCCGCCCGGCGTGGACCCTGGACGCGGTCGACGGCTCGCCGGCCATGCTGCGTCACGCCAGCGACCGGGTCAGGGACGAGGGGCTGTCCGACCGCGTCCACATCCACTGCTCCCTGCTGCCGGCGCTCTCGCTGCCCGAGGCCGAGTTCGATCTGGTCATCAGCAACAGCCTGCTCCACCATCTGCCCGACCCGTCGCTCATGTGGCGCGAGGTCTCACGGCTGGCGAGGCCGGGAGCGCTGCTGGCGTTGATGGACTTGATGCGCCCCGACTCGCGCGAGGCTGCCGAGAACTTGGTCGAGCGCTATTCCGGCGGCGAGCCCGAGGTGCTGCGCCACGACTTCGCCGCCTCGCTGCTGGCGGCCTTCACCCCGGACGAGGTGCGCGAGCAGCTACGAGAGACCGGCCTGGAGAAGGTAGACGTCGCGGTGATCAGCGACCGCCACCTGTTCGCCTACGGCTTCATCGGCTGACGGAGCGCCCGTGCCCCGGAGCGACGACCGCGACCGCTCGCTCGCGAAAACCGACTGCCGGAGCTGCGGCGCCTGCTGCATCTCGTACGAGGGGCGGTACGCCCGGGTGATGGGTAACGACCACGAGCGTCTGGGAGAGCTGGCCGACGAGCTTACATACTTTATCGAGAACCGCTGCTTCATGCGTATCGAAGAGGAACGGTGCGCAGCGCTTCAGATCGAGCCGGAGACGGGGCTGTTTCGCTGTCGGGTATACCCGCTGCGACCGGACGTCTGCCGACAGCTCGAGCCCGGCTCTCCGCAGTGCGACGCGGAGCGGATCCGCAAAGCCGAGCGCGCCCGGGAGGCGCTCCGGGCTTGTCGTACCCGCGGTTCCGGCGCAGAGTAGTAAAAGCACGGTGAGGAACAGGCGGGCATGCGGACGATAGAACCAGCTGGAACCGTAGAAAGGACGTCGGGGTGCCGTTCGGGTCGGGGTGGCCTGGCCGCGCGCGGCCCGGCGGCGTTACTCGCATTGCTCTTCGCAGCCACCACGCCGCCTTCCGCCGGCGCCGACAACGACGGCGGCGAGCAGCACGTACTGCGCTTCGCCACCATGGCGCCCAAATCGCGCCGCCTGGCCGTGGAGGCGGGCAAGTGGAAGAAACGGGTCGACAAGGCGACCGGTGGTCGCGTCAAGGTGGTCGTCTACTGGGGCGGCGGCGCGGGGGACGAGAAGTCCATCGTGCGCAAGATGCGCATGGGCCAGTTCGACGCCGCCGCGCTCTCCACCATCGCGCTCAGCCCCTACATCAAGCAGGTGCAGGTTCTAAACGCCCCCTTGACCATCGAGAGCTACGCGCAGCTGGACGCGGTGCTGGAAGAGGTGGGTCCGGACTTCGACGCGGAGGCGTACAAGAACGGGATGAAGCTGCTGGGATGGGGCGACATCGGCAAGCTCAGGATGTTCTCCAAAAAGCCCATCCGCACGCTCCGTGATCTGCGCCGTACCCGGCCCTGGCTCTACAAGGAAGTGTTGATGGGCAAGGAGTTCTTCAACGTGGTCGGCGTGGCCCCGGTTCCGCTCAGCATCCCCGAGGTTTTCGGCGCGCTGTCGACCGGGATGGTGGACGTGGTCTTCAGCTCCGCGCTGGGCGCGCTGGTCACCCTCTGGTTTACGCAGACGCCCTACGTCTCGCACGAGGGGGCGGGATACATCGCCGGCGCCTTCTCCATCACCCGCAGGAAGTGGGACGCCTTCCCCCTGGACGTGCGGGACGCCTTCGTCGGCATGTCGCTCAAGTATCGCCAGGCCATCGTCGGCCTGCTGCGCAAGGCCGACCGCATGGCGCTCGAGCGCATGCTGAAACGAGGGGTCACCGCCGTGCAGCTGCAGGACCGGCCCGAGTGGCTGAAGGTCGCCGCCATCCTCAAGAAGCGCTTCGTGGGCCGCTTCTATTCCAGGGAGATGCTGGAGCGGGTGGAGCGCATCTGCGCGCGGCACCGCCCCGCCGCCGCGCGCTAGCCGTCGGCCTAGAGCAGAGTATGGGATCATCGTACGCGCAACAGCTCGGAAAGCCGCGCTCGGGAGCGAAGCCGGTCGACCCGTTCGACTCGGCTACCGTGATCATGCTCAGAGACGGAGCCGAGGGTGGGGGCGGCCTCGGTTTCGAGCTGTTCCTGATGCGGCGCCACGGTGAACAGAGCTTCATGGGCGGCGCCCACGTCTTTCCGGGGGGCCGGCTCGACCCGTCCGACTGCGATCCGGCGCTTCGCGCTTCGGCGAGCCCCGATATCGTGGACGCCGCGCGGAAGAGACTCGGGGAGTCGGCGCTCTCTGCCGACAGGGCGCGGGGGCTACTGTTCTGCGCCGTCCGCGAGCTATTCGAGGAGGCGGGCGTGTTGCTGGCCCGCGGCCCAGACGATAGGCTGATAGATCTATCCAACGGAGAAACGGCCGCCCGCTTCGCCGCCTACCGCGGGCAGCTGCACGACCGCCAGCTCTCCCTGCGCGAGCTGGCGGAGAGAGAGAGCCTCCGCTTCGCCATAGACCGGCTCTACCCCTTCGCGCACTGGGTAACGCCCTTGAACCTGCCGAAGCGTTTCGCCACCCGCTTCTTCCTGGCCCGCTGCCCCGGCGGTCAGCGTGCCTGCCACGACGACGTCGAGCTGGTACACTCCCTCTGGATCACGCCCGCCGAGGCGTTGCGACGGAACCGCACCGGGCAGATCGTCCTCATGCCCCCTACCCTGCGCACCGTGGAGGAGCTCGCCGACTTCCACGATATCGACGCGCTTTTCGCGCACACCGCCCAGCGCCCCATCCACCTGATTCTTCCTGAACCACTCGCGGGAGCGCAGAATCCCGGGGTGAAGCTCCCCTGGGATCCGGAATACTCCATTGATAGCTTCCGCCTACCCCCGCGTCCCGGCGAGCCGTCCCGCATCGTGCTGGTCGACGGGGTCTTCCGTTCGGTGGTATTCGAATAGCCGGCGTCGCTTCATAGCCGTACGGCGACATCGATGTCATTTCGAACGAAGTGAAAAATCTCCTGTAATCTCCTGTAAAGAGATCTCTCGCTTCGCGTCGAGATGACAATGGGAGCGGACGGTCGCGGCAACAGGGACACTGTCGCGGCCCACTACGATTCGAGGAGCTTAAAAAGTGACGCCGGCGCCGACCTGTAGCCCCCAGATGTCACGGCCGCTGCCGTAGATGCCGTCCGGCTTGTCGAAGTTGACCAACAGGTTCCCGTCCAGGAACCAGTCGCCCAGCTCGGCGCGGCCATAGGGGCCCAGGGAGACCTGCAGCTTGTCGTGTTCGCCCACCGGTATGGATACCAGCTGCAAACGGGCGACCATCTTTACCGCATCGAAGAAGAGGAACTCGCCGGGCCCGAAGCCGAAGCCGATCTCGCCCGCGCCCTGAAAGTAGATGGAGCCGGTATGAGCGTGGTAGTCGCCCATGGGGATGAGGAAAGCGATCGCGGTCTCGCCACCGAGGAAGATGTTGTCCGGCGAAACCATGTGACCGCCGCCCCGGAAGACGAATCCAAAGTGCTCCGGCATCCAGAGCCAGTGATCGAAGCGGCCGCGTAGGGCCGAGGCGTAGTAGTAGGCGCCCGCTTTCGTCAGGTGGTCCGGATCGTCCTCGGCGGGAATCGAGGAGAGGGGGAGCACGACGCCGCCGCCGTAGCGGAGAAGGGTCCGCCCCTGCTGCGACGACCAGATCGCCGCCAGCAAGGCGTTGCCGACCACGAAGGCGCTGCTCGTCTCGCCGCCGTCGAGCGAGCTGCTGACTAAGCCGAATCCCCAGTCGAGGGCCAGCGACATCTTCCCGATCAGGCGGTACTCGCCCGACAGCAGCGGCGACAGCTCGTAGAGCGTACCCACCCCGTCCTGGCGGAAGTAGAACCCGAGGTCCAACTCGGCCCGCCCTGGCGGGGGCGCGTCTTGTTCTTCCTCCGCCGCTTCGGCCGCCTGTTCCGCCCGAAGCTGCGCGGTAACATCTTCCTCGAGCTCGCTGTAATCGAATTCGGCCTCGGGCTCGTCGTCGCTGTCTATCTCGGTCTCGTCGTCCGCCTCGTCGTCGAGCGGGGTTTCGCTCGCGGCGTCTTCCGGCTCGGGAGACGACGGGTCACCGCTCGCCGCTTCCGGTTGCGCGAGCAGCGGCGGCGCGAGCAACCAGAGCATTGCCGCCTCCAAGGCGAACGATCGATTGACGGGTAGTCGACGCATTTTCTCGACCTTTGACGCTCGGACCGCGAGCGCCGGTCGTCATTTATACACGGTCGGGCGGATTTGGATAGCCCCGTCTCTGACAATGAAACGTAGGGGACGGGCTTGGCCCCTCCCTGTTCTCCATTCCTAAAATGGGCGGGCGCAAGGCCCGCCCCTACGGCGGTTGCCCGCAGGCCGTAGCCTGCGCGGCCGACGTAAGGACCGCCCCTACTCGCGCCGCAGGATCGCCTCCATCAGCTCCAGGCGCTTGGCCGGAGCGGCGCCGAACAGAGACTGGATCTGCTTGGCGTCCCGCATCCGCTTCTCCTGCCCGTACTCCTCCATGTAACCGTAGCCACCCAGGCATTGCACGCCGTCGGCGGTCACCCGGCTGGCCTGCTCGCCGAGCAGAACCAGCCCGCTGCTGGTCAGCGGGAAGCCGTTGCCGGCGTCGGCCGCGGCGGCCATGGCGCGCACCAAGGCCTTGCCCGATTCGGCTGTCACCAGCAGGTTGCTCAGCATCTGCCGTACCAAGTCGTAGTCGATGATCATCCGCCCGCCCTGGTATCGTTCGGCCGCGTACGCCTTGGCCGCCTGGTAGGAGCCGGACACCACCCCCACCGCCATGGCGGCCACCGCCGCCGCGAAGTCGTTCGCCAGCTCGGCGCAGGCTTTGCCGCCCTCGGCGGTCAGCAGGTTCTTCTCGGCCACCTCGACCCCTGCGAACGTCACGTCGGCCGCCGGGCAATTCCTCAGCCCCAGGCTGATCACCGGATCGCTCCTCGATACCCCTTGCGCGCCGCTCTCCACCACGAACAGGGCGACCTCATCGGCGCCCTCGGGCAGAGCCGGAACGATCAACGTGTCGGCCAACGGGGCCAGCGCCAGGTAGTCGAGCTTTCCGTCGAGCACGTACCCCTTGCCCTTCTCCTTGGCCACCACCGCCGCCGGCAGGTCTCCCGGAAGCTCGTAGGCCGGAAAGGCCAGCAGCCCGGAAGCGGCGTAACTGTCCACCACCGCCTTCTTGCCCCAGCGCGAAAGCGCCGCGACCGCAAGCGAGTTCACCAATACCACCGCGGCAAAGCTGGCGTCGGCCGAGGCCAGCGACATGAGGATCTCCGAGAGCACCGCCATGCCCTGCCCGGCGCCGCCGTGCTTCTCGGGCAGCACCACCTGCAGCATGCCGGTCTCCCCGGCCGCCTCCAGCGCGGCCTGGTTGAAGGGCTGGAAGGGGTAGTTGTCGAGCTCGACGGCCCGGGGCTCGAGCTCCTTCTTGGCGAAGCGCTCGGCCATGCTCCTGAATTCTTGAAGGTCGGATTCGCTGGCGTGCTCCATCAGGCTTCCCTTTCTACGCTACTCGGTACGAAACACGTTCACCCCGGCCTTGTGGCCGATGGCGAATTGAAACATGTTTAAACGATTTAGTTGGTTGGTCCCTTCGAAGATCTGCAGCAGCTTGGAGTCCCGGAAGATCTTCTCCACCCCCTCGTCGTGGCGCAGCCCGGCCTGCGAAACCAGCTCCACCGCCAACTGCGCGTTCTCCATGGCCATGTCCGAGCCCACCACCTTGGACATAGAGGACATGTACTGGATGCGCGCCATGCGCTCCTCGGGGATGTTCATGGCCGCCCGTATCAGCGCCTGGCGCAGCGCTCGCGAGTGCACCGCGCTCTTGGTGGGCGCGCTCCTGGCCACCATCTGGGCCAGCGTTCCCTGCATGATGCCGGGCGTGCCCCGCATGGAGGTGCCCAGCCGCCCGCCGCTCATGTTGTACAGCAGCGCGATCTCGGCCTCGCGGTAGACGGCCCGCGCCATCATCACGTTCATGTACATGTTGCTGAGGATGCCCTGTACCCACTGCTGGTTGATCAGCGTCCGCCCCTTGTGCTTGCGGGTCTTGGCCAGGCTGAGCGCCCGCTCGAAGGAGCCGCGCGCGGTGCCCGTCGACCAGGCCCCCACCCAGATACGGGTGGTGCCCAGCACGCCATGCAGGATCCACTCCAGCAGCTTCTTCTTTTCCGAATCCGGGAGGTCCGCCGTGTCCGCCACGATGCGGTCCTGCGGCACAAAGCAGTCCTCGAAGAGCAGCTCGCTGGCCGCGCCCACGCGCTGCCCCATCTTGCGCTCCTTGCGGCCTAGGGAGAAACCGGGCGCATCGCCGGGTACCAGGAAGCACCCGTAATCGGCCAGCGGGTTTTTCGGATCGTAGGTCATGAAAACCAGGTGGTCGCTGGCCATGTGCCCGGTGCTGATGAAGATGCGGCTGCCGTTGAGCACCGCGCCTCCGGGAACGCGCTTGGCGCGCGCCACCAGCTTGGCCCGGTCGTAGATATCGACCTCCTCCACGTCCGTGCCCGCCGTGGGCTCGGTGATGGCGCAGTCGATGAGATAGGGGCGCTCATCGTGCTGGCGAGCAACGATATTCTCCATGACCTGCTGCAGGAGCCTGAAGTTGAAGGTCATGGTCAGGGCGGTCAGCCCCAGCTCGTGCCCGCCCATCAGACCGGCATAGGCGCAGTCCACCGAGGCCGCCTCCTCAGCGAAGAGCATGAAAGAGCCGCCCTTGAGCAGCAGCCCGGATCCGCCCCAGAACCCGGGAACCATACGCGATAGCCGGCCGTTACGCCCGGCGCGGCGGGCCATCTCCCAGCTCAAATAGTCGTGGTCCTCGGCCGACTTGCGGTCCTCCTCCAGGGTGAGCGGGGCGATCTGCTCCTGCAGGTAGCGCCGCTCGTCCTCGACCAGCCGGGTGATCTTCTTGAGCTCCCGGCCGCTCGAAGCCGCCGCCAGGCTGAAAAAGTTGTTCTCGATGCTGAACAGGTCGTTTCGGTCGAAATCCAGTGGTGTCATCGGCTCTATTTCCCCTTGTCCGCGGCTTCTCGAAAAGCCGTGGCGCGCGACGCCCGGGCCAGGCGCGCTTGTTTGAATCCACTTCGAACCGCATTCTCCAGGCGCGATCCCGCCACGGCTTTTCGAGAGGCCTCGCCTGACGGATTTCGCATCCGAAGGGGGCGTCGTTTCTCTGACCTCGCGAAGTTCCATGGCCTTTGACTCATGATACTTTCACATACGCTTTCGTATGTCAACAGCTGGTTATAAAAACTTAATGCTGTAATTGCGAACACTTAAGCAATAGCTGTCTGAACGCGTCGCGCGTACTCGACTCGGGCCGCCCCTGCCCGCTCCTGCCGCAGACCTTCCGCTCATGCCTTGAAGCGCCTCCCCAGCCGAACCAGACAATATCGTCATAGGTGCCCGGCCCGGCTTGCCAACTCTGGCCTAGCGGACGGATCTGCAAATCGACAGAACACGACTTCGGCCGAATTCGTCGCGAAACCTGGCGGATACCGTCTTTCCGGAGCCATCGATCCGTCCGCGGCTCGCCTGGCACGCGACTTGCGAAAAGAAGACGGTATGCATTTACTCGATCGCATATGGTTGTGGGCGGAGGGCCAGATCATCGCCGAACCAGAGATCGATCCCGCCACGGTCGAACAGCAGCTCGTGATCGACGTATCCGGCCACGATCGCTTGGGCTTCCACATCGGCTTAACCCGCACCTGCCACGGCTGGGGCGGCGCGTTTGCCGTGGATTCGGTCATCGCCCGATGAGGGAAGAGTCCCTAGCGCGCCCGCCCGGTGGCGTCCGGATCGACGCGCAGCGTCCGCTCGCCCAGATCAAAGGTGAGGCTGGTCTTGGCAAACAGCTCGTCGTCCGTCAGGTCCGCGAACCCCTTGCCCAGGGTGAGGTTGAGCCAGATACCCTCTGCAACAGCGGCGTCCACGCCGAAATCCGCCAGGTAGTAACCGTCGTCGCTCGGCCCGGCCGGCTCGTCGACCACCAGCCGATAGACGAACTCGGCCGAGAAGGCGAAGCGCTGCACCGCCAGCAACAGCCGCCCGCCCAGGTCGAACACCGAGCGCGCGTTGTCCCGGTCGAGCTGGTCGACCCGGAACCGCGCCATGGGAACCGCGCTCACCGTGTCCCCCAGGGCGGCGAGGGTCAGCCAGGTGGAGTAGGCCGACAGCTGTCCGTCACCCAGATCCTGCTCGGGAAAGGAGAAGGCGGTGGCAAAGGCGATGTCCGCGGCAAAGCCCCGCTTGCGCGTGCACTGCCGGGTGGCCTGCTCTAACGCGCGGGAGCGCACCCGCTCCTTCAGCCATTGCTCTTTATAGCTCCGGGTCACCGGCTCGAAGCTCTGAAGCTGCTCACCCCCCGCCACCGCCGAGTCCATGGCGCGCAGCTTTTCCCGGCTGACCGCCTCCAGATACTCGTCCTGCAGGGGCGTCAGCTGCGGGCAGGCGTGGCAACGGCTCTCGATGCCGGTGCGAAACCCGGCGGCCAGGCTGGTGGCGCTGCTCTGTACGCCGGTCACCGGATCTGTCGCCCCGACCGTGGAGGTCGCCAGCGACAGGGTCAGGTTCTGGTAGAGCCTGGCGAAGAACCCCGAGTTGACGTAGTTCCGGTGGTTCAGCGTGGAATGCGAGGCGAGCCAGTAGGGCGAGAGATCGACCGCGAGGTTGAGGGGGACGGCCGGCCCGTCCCAGTCGTGCAGCGGCCGGGCGATGGTCAGCGAGAGGGGTGGCGAAGCGCTCGGCTTCTGTATCTCGCCGGGGGAAAGATCGAGGATCGAGAAAGCGATCGATCCCGGGGAGCGTACCCCGCTGTAGAGCGGCAAGCTGGGCGAGACATCGCCGGGAAGCGCATCGGAGACAAACCCGGGCTCCGCTTCGTCGTCCGGTCCTCCCCCGAACATCCCCAGGGTATCGGCCGGAGGCGCCATCTCCTGATTCGCTTGCCCGCTTTTTGATCCGCGATCGACCCGCAGGGCATCGGACCCGGGTGGTTGCGACGCGTCCGCCTCCGATTCTGCCTCGGTCTCTGCCTCGTCGTCCGCTACCGCGTCCGCGTCCGCCGCGGCCTTTGCCTCGTCTTCTTCCGGACTTGCCTCCTGCTCGGGGTTCTCGGCGGCTGCCTTGTCAGCGGGCCCGGGTTCGCCCGGGGGCGCCTGCTGCGGCTTTTCGCCGGTTTCGGGTTTCTGGGCCAGCGAGGGGCCAGCGGCGACCAGCACCGCCAGCGCCGCGAGGAACGAAAACGAATCTCTCATCATGTCAGGTTCCCTTGCCGAGGCGTGTCTCATTGCCGCGAGTCCAGCTCGCGGGCTCGTGCCGATGGTACCACCCCTGGGGCCCGCGGACATCGCCGCTTTGTACCGGACCAGCCGAGCGTACATTCGGCCCCGGCGTCCGCAACCCCCGGGACCGATGCGTCTGCAAAGATCTACTGACTTTCTCTTCTACCAAAGGAGCGCGACGGCCCCGGATGCAAGGCGCGACGCCGAGGAATATTGGGGATATTTCGAGGAGGAGCAACGCAGCAGCCGGGGCCGTCCCGCCCGAAAGATGGATGAGTTGTTTTGTCACGGACGCTAAGACAATCAGCGGGACGGTTACTCGCCTCCAGTACCCCCGTCGCCTCCAGTTTCCCCGTCGCCTCCAGCGCCGCTGTCACCGTCACCGCCGTCGCCTCCGGTACCGCCGTCGCCTCCGGTACCACCGTCGCCGCCGGTACCGCTGTCACCGCCCGTACCGCTGTCGCCCCCGTTTCCGCCGCCACCGCCGCCTCCGGTGCCACCAGCACCGCCTCCGGCAAAGCCGCCGAAACCTCCAAAACCGCCAAAGCCGCCGAAACCGCCTGCGGAGCTTCCGTCGTATTGGCCGGAGTCAAGGGTCGTGGTGCCGCCATAGCCGCCAAATCCCGCCCGCGCGCTCGCATCGTGGATGCCGCTGTCCATGGATGAGCTGCCGCCGGAGCTTCCGCTATACCCTCCCGACCCGCTGGTGCCGGTTCCCGAGTAGCCCCCGGAGCTTCCGCCGTAACCTCCGCTACCCGAGGCGCCGTAATAGTCGCCACCGCTTCCGGCGCTCTCCGCCGCTCCATCGTCGTCATCGCCGCCGCAGCCAGCACCGAGAGCTGGCAACAGCACGATAAAAGAGATCGCTGCCATCGTACGCATGAAGACCTCCTCCGCCGATTCGCAGGTTGCCGCAAAGCCCGAGTTGCTACGATAGCCACAGTACGCAAATTGCACTACCCCTGAATGGAGACCGTTCTGCGAAAAATCGTGGCTTCCGGTACCGGCCGGTCGTGGCTAGAAATCGACCGGTAGCCGGACCGGATAGGGCTGGAGGTCGGGATCGACCGGGGTTATGATGCTTCACCGGAAAGGGGAAGAAACATGAGACTCGTACTGGTATCGATACTTCTGGCGATTGGCCTTAGCGTAGCGGGCTGCGGCGGCGACGAGGGCGACGAGGGGACGCTCTACTGCTGCGCGGTGGATACCCTCTGCGACTTGGGCAGCGGGCTGTACAACCCGTGCCTGATGGACAAGGCCGTGCTGGATGCGGCCAACTCGGGCAAGGAGAGCAACTGTAAAAAGATGCTCGATTCCGAGGATCTGGACGTTCACCTGTACGACTGCTCGCAGCGCGCCGACTGCTACTATACCGAACAGGACGCCCTGGCGGCCTGCCGGTAGTCCACCCGCAACGCCCCGACAACGATGGCCGATCGTCGGTCCCACCTAGCCCGGCCTCCCCTTTTGCGGCCTACATCGATCGAATGAAAGCTCGGAACGCCTCCCGGGTGTCGAGCACGGGCTCCCAGCCCAGTTGCTCGCGCGCCTTGGCCGTATCCATGATCGCCGGGTAGCGGAATATCTCCACCCATCCCGGGTGAAGCTGCTTGGCGAGCCCCATCTTCCACATCCATCTCGTGGCCGCCAGCGCGAAGCCGAAACGCAGGACTACGGTCTTCTTGCCCATCTCCCGCGCCAGGTCGTCGAGCGTCATCTGTCCCTCGCCGGCCAGGTTGAAGGCTCCGCGTACCGGCTTCTTCAGCGCCAGCATGATTGCGGAGGCCACGTCCTCGTCCCAGACGAACTGCATGCCCGAGCCCACCCCCTTGAAGGTAACTACCGCCTTGCCGGAGACGATCTCTCGCATGACGTTGTCGAGCTTCGGGCCCAGGAAGATGCAGGGGCGCAGCCGCGTGATCCACATGTCCGGGTGCTCCCGTTCGAAGCTGTCGAGCCAGTTCTCCACGATGGCCTTGGTCCGGGCGTAGTAAAAGCTCGGCATGGGCCGGATGTACCAGTCCTCCTTGATCAGGGGCGGGTTGTCCGGCCAGGCGCCGTAGGCTGCCACGCTGGAGGTGTAGACCACCTTCTGGATACCCAGCTCGGCCGCCGCCCTCAGCACGTTCTTGGTGCCGAATACGTTGATCGAATCGGTCTCCCCCTCGCTCTTGATCGGCATTACGATGAAGGCCAGGTGCACTAGGGCGTCGCAGCCCTGTAGCGCCTCCTTGATGGCGGGCGAGCGCACATCGCTGCGGACGAAGCTGAGCTTGCCCGAGGCGGGCGGCTCGCCCACGTCGATCCCCACGATCGACTCGATCTCGGGGTCGCTCTCCAGCAGCGGCAGCAGCACCTTTCCCAGGTATCCACTGATCCCGGTGACCGCGACTTTCATCCTCGACCTCCTCTGTTCACCTCAATGTTGCAAAAAACGTCGAGCAGAAACGCCCGAGAGTGCGTGAGATGCGCGCGCGCGGAGGTTATTCTGGGCCGCAGCATAGTCCACCCTATGTGAGGTCCAGAAGAACCGAGCACGCGCGCAGATCGCGTGCTCTCGGGCGAGCGCAAGCGGTTTTATGCCGACGTTTGTTTGCAACATTGAGGTTCACATGCGACGGAGAAAGGCCCGCAGCGACTCGCGCATCCCCAGGCCGTAGAGCACGCGGCTGGCCTTGTGGGCCAGGTCGAGCGCCACCGTCTCCGGACAGATCAGCACCACCCCCTTGTTCTTCTCCACGGCCGAGACCACCGCCGCGGCCACCCGGTCCGGCGTGTAGTTGCGCCATACGTACGCGCCGTCAATCATCTGCATCAGCTCCTCCGAGGACACGCGCTCGGTTCGCGTGGTCATCTTCGCCGTCTTGGTGATATTGGTGGTGACCACACCCGGACAGATGGCTGAAACGCCGATGCCGTGCAGGCTGGCTTCGGCTCGCAACGACTCGGAGAGCCCCAGCACGGCGTGCTTGGTCGTGCAATAGGGCACCATCAGCGGCAGCGGCACCAGCCCGGCCGCCGAGGAGAGGTTGACAATGTGCCCGCCGCCGCCCTGCGCGATCATGCGCGGATAGAAGAAGTGGCAGCCGTAGATCACCCCCCATAGGTTGATCCCCACGATCCGACGCCAGTCGTCGAGCGAGGTCTCGTCCAGGCGCCCTCCCATGCCGATACCGGCGTTGTTGCAGAGCACGTCCACCCTGCCGGCTTCGGCGTATACCTGGTTGCAGAAGCGCTCGACCTGCTCGGCCGCCGACACGTCCACCGTGCGTACCATTACCGTGCAACCGCCACCCTCTAGCTCACCCTTGACCTCCTGTAGCCCCTGCTCGTCGATATCGGAAAGGGCCAGCCTGGCACCGCGAGCGCCGAAAGCCCGGGCGATCTCCCGGCCGATGCCGCTGGCCGCCCCGGTCACCACCACTACCTTGCCGTTGAAATCGTTCATCTCTTCCTCCGGATCACAGACTCGATGTAGCATCGGCCGAAAGCAAACCCAAGCCACTTTCCGCTTTCCGCCCGGAGCGCTTTCGATTGCCGCTCCTTGGTCGCGGACGACGTCCGGGCGATCGCCCCTCTTGCCCGGCGGCCAGAGGCCGTGCCATGCTCCGAACGCCATGAGAAACCTACCCGTTTTCATCTGGCTGGGGTTGCTGGCCGTCGTCTGCGGAGGCTGCACCTTCGAACAGCGAACCACCGCTCTTCACATGGTCTACCAGGACCGGCCGGACATGGTGGAGCAGCGGCCCGAGAACGTGTGGACCATACGCGTGCTGGAAGCGCTGATCCCGCAAACCAAGCAGGCCGGCCTGCCCTGGGACGAGGACGAATCCGGTCCCGATCCGTTTATACGGCTCTATGTGGACGATCGGTTGATTTGGGAATCGGCGCCGATCCACAATAGCTACTCGCCGCAGTGGAACGCCGCCGTGCCCCGCAACGTACTGGTCAAGCGCGACGCCCGCTTCAAGCTCGAGGTCTGGGATCGGGACACGCCCGTCTCCGCCGATCCGATCGGCAGGCTGAAGAGCCTGGGTCTCCCGCCGCTGGCGCAGCCGGACGCGATCGCCAGGCTGACCCTGGACACCGGGGCGATTCTCACCATCGTCGTATCGCCCCCCAGGGCGCACGAGGGCGTGGGCATCCTTAAATACGAAGTACATAACGAGTGCCTCTACGTACTCGAGGTCGAAGAGCGCTCTCCGGCGGGGCGGGCCGGCATCCGCAATGGCGACCACATCACCGGTATCGACGGCCTGCGGGTCTCCACCCTGAACTCGACCCAATCCGCCACCCTGCTCTCGCTCGCTGCCAAGCGCGGCTACCTGCTGGACGTTGCCGACGACACCGGACAGGAGCGCAAGGTCAGGTTGGACAGAGGCTATATCTGGCTGACCATGTGAACGAGGGGTGGCGCGGGCCGTCGTCACCGAAGCGCAGCCGAAAGCGGCTGGCGAGTCTCCGATCGCGCCCGCCGTCACGCTGCCGCGCCCTGCTGCCACTGCTGCTGTGCTTGTTACAATCAGCTGCGCCCTGCAGGGCGCAGCAAGCGGACGGCGACGGGCTGTATGGCCGGTTCGACTCCGATGCCGTCCTCTCGCTGGGCGCGGGCGCGGGCGTCAGTCTGGGCCTAGAGCCGGTCTACGCGGCCGAGCTGCGCGCGCGCTACCTCGATAGTGCAGGCCTGGTGTTGGCGCCGGAGTGGAACCCGGCGGGCGACGCCGCAATGGCGCTTCTGGCCGAGATCCGGCCCTTGTTTCTCGCGCGGTTCGCCACCAACCGATTCACCGGAATGCGCTGGCTGGACCTGACCATCGATTCCGTCGGCTTCGAGCTCGGCACCTGGCTGGGGCCGTTGAAGAGCGGGCTCGGAGCCGCGCTGGCCCTGGGCGGGGGTATAGAATTCCCTCTGGGGCTGGCGAACAGCTCGGCGCGCGGTCTCTGGTTGAGGCTCGGTGCACGATATGTGCACGCGTCGCACACCTGGATCGATTCGCCGGACGGGGGCAGGCATCAGGCGGTGTTCTATGCCCTGCTCTTATACCGGCTGGGGCTGGATACCGGACTGGCCGGATGGGAGCCGAAGCGGTACGTCATCCCTTAACCCACCGCTACCCGCCTCTTGCGGCGCTACCGTACGGCGGGGCGGGCAGTCCGGCGGCGAGCAATCTCGCCCCTTGCCTCGTCTTGCCGACGCCTCTCGGAAAGCGCCGACCGCGGCAAAAACGCCCCCAAACGCTCGCTCCGGGCTGAGAAAAAGGCCGTGACGCTGTATTCTATGGTACTCCTGCGGGAACGGTCGATGTCGAGGATGCGATGACACAGGGCGCAGAGTTGCTGATCGCCGATAGCGTGGATCGCGACCGCGAAGGTCTCCGCAGACTGTTCGACGGAGAGGGATACGTCTGCACCGCGGTCAAGAACCGGGAGGAGGCGCACAGTCTCATCCAGCGCAAGTTCTTTCCGGTCGCCGTGATCGACCTGGACTTCGAGAAGCTGAACGGCGGGCTAGAGCTGGCCCGATTTATCGGCGAAAAGTCGAGCCCCACCAAGATCATCCTGCTGACCAGCCGCCGGACCTTCGAGGCCGCCATGGAAGCCCTGCGCCTGGGACTGCTCGACGTCATCAGCAAGCATCCCGACCAGGTCAACTACCTCTCGGGTGCGGTGCGCAAGGGGGTGAACCGGTACCTGGCCGGCGATAAAGACAGCACCCTGCTGCGAGAGGTGCGCTCGGTGATGGAGGAAGCCATCAAGATCATGATGGCCATGTACAAGAAAATCTACGGCGATGAATCGTCGGCCAGCATTGCCGGGCCGGTGATGAAGCCCATGATCCTCATCATCGACGAGAACCAGCACTTCCTCAAGGAAGTAGCGCAGCAGGTGGCCGACACCGATTGGGAGGTCTCGGTAGAGCTGAGCGGCGGCGCCGGCCTGGACAAGGCGTCCACTTTCGCCTTTCAGATCGTGGCCGTCTGCGACGATCTAACCGATCTGCCCGGACAGATACTCATCAAGTCGGTCCAGGCCCAGCAGGCCAAGACCCTGGGTCTGCTCTACTCCAAGACCACCGGGCGCCTCGATCGCTACGAGGAAGGCAAGCTGACCGGCTCGGACAAGGACTTCACCGGCGCCAAGCAGCTGGTGAGAAAGCTCAGCGAGCTGGTCGAGGAGCTGGCCGTCATGCGCAAGGAGCGGCGTTACCTGCAGGCGTTCCGGTCGGAGCACGGAGGGTTCTTGAAGCGCTATGCGGAGCTTAAAGTGCGTATCGATTCGCTTTCCAAGTAGGCACCCGCCGAGAAACGAACGACCCGGTTCCGACCGCGCGGACGGGTTTGCGTGAACGGCGAGGTGCAGGGACCCGGCCTCGCCCGGCGGCGCCCGCTGGCGCTGGGTCTGCGGGCGCAGATCATCGTCGCGCTCGCCATCGTCTTCGCCCTCTCCTTTGCCGTGCTCGCCCTGGCCGCGGTCGGTCTGGCGCGACGTGCCTCGGACCGTTACGCCGCGCGCTCGGCCGCCATCGCCGGCCGCGCCTTCTCCCTCTATCTGGAGCGGATCCCCTCGCCCTCCCACCGGGAGATCGACTCTATGGTCGACCAGGTGCTGAGCGGTTTTCCGGGAAGCGCCGTGCTCATCGAGCGGCCCGATTGCCCCGCCTACCGCCGAGGCGTCATCCCCTCCCGCCGGGGCGCCTTTTACCCCCTGCGCTCCGGCGGAGGCGTCACCATCTGGCTCTCCTACGGCTCGCAGACCCTGAGCTCTCCGCTGAGCGGCCTGCTGCTGTTCTACGTATCCCTTACCGGCGCGGCGGTGATGCTGCTGACCTACGTGGCGTTGACTTTCTGGCTGGTACGGCCGGTGGAGGGCCTGATCGGCTGGACCGAACGGCTCGCTTCCGGCGACCAGCAGACCGGCGTACCGCTGCGCGGCTCGGCCGAGGTCATACGTCTCGCTCTCGCCTTCAGCGACATGGCCGGCCAGCTCAAGGCCGAGCGGCTCGCGCTCGAACAGCGGCTGCGCGATCTGGAAAAGACCACCTTCGAGCTCGAGTCGACCCAACAGCAGCTCGTCCACGGCGAAAAGCTCGCTACCGTCGGCCGGCTCGCGGCCGGGGTGGCGCACGAGATCGGCAACCCCCTTTCCGCTATCCTCGGCCTGGTCGAGCTACTGAAGAACGAACCGCTGGAGCCAAGCGAGCAGGGGGAGTTCCTCGACCGTATCCAGGCCGAGACCCAGCGCATCCACTCCATCATCCGGGACCTGCTCGACTTCTCCCGCCGCGGCGTGGAGAGCGACGAGCTCGGGATGACCAGCGACCTCAGACGCGTCATCGACGACGCCGTCAACCTCGTGCAACCGCTAAAGGAGCTCAAGGACGTCGACCTTCAGGTCGACTGCCCGGAAAAGCTTCCCCGCGTCGTCGGCCCGCAGCAGCGCTTGACCCAGGTACTTCTCAACCTCCTGCTCAACGCCGCCGATTCCCTGCAGGGCCAGGGCCGCGTACGCGTCGAAGTCTTGCTTGCCGAGCAGGGCGGCTTCGTGACCCTCTCCGTCTCGGACAACGGCCCCGGTATCGACGAGCAGATCCTCGACAGCCTCTTCGAGCCCTTCACCACCACCAAGCCCCCGGGCAAGGGTACCGGCCTCGGCCTGGCCGTGAGCCACACCCTGATCGAGAGCCTCGGCGGCACCCTCACCGCCAGCAATCCCGAGGGCGGAGGCGCCCGTTTCGAGATGACGCTACGCGTCTCCCCCGCCTCGTCGCATCCCCCGGCGCTGACGTAGTGCCTCGGCTTGTCTTTCGGGCGTCCGTTTCGCTCCACCCTACCTACGCGCGGCTCCCTTCATTCCCCAGACCCGCGCTATTCGCCGCGCAGCGCCGCGCGGATCGCCTCGGCCTGACCTCGGCTGGCACCCGCCTGTACCAGTTCGTCCGTCGAGGCAGCGCGTATGGCGCGCATCGAGCCCAGCTGGCGGAGCAGGCGCTCGCGAGTGCGGGGCCCTACCCCGGCGATGCCGTCCAGGCCGCTGCGCAGCCTGGTCTTGGCGCCCAGCTTCACCCGCTGGCGGTTGCTGAACCGGTGCGCCTCGTCGCGCACGGCCAGCAACAGGTTGAAGGCGGTATTGGCGACGGCGACGGCGGGGGCAACGGCAGCAGGGGTCGTGGTCGCAGTGTCATCGGTCTTGGGCTTGGTTTTCGCCTTGCGCTGGCTGAGCTCGATGGGGTTCATGCGGCCGGGCAGGTAGATGCGTTCGGCGATGGTGTCGCCGCCGACGTTCGTCGTCTCCTTGGCCAGGGCGGCCAGAGAGACGTCCTGGATGTCCAGCTCTTCGAACACTTTGAGGGCGGCGTTGAGCTGGCCCTTGCCGCCGTCGACCAGCAGCAGGTCGGGGGGCTCCCAGGCGGGCTCTCCGCTCTTGGCCCGGCGGAAACGGCGGCGGAGGACCTCGAACATGGCGCCGTAGTCATCGCCGCCGCGAGTCTGCCGCAGGTGAAAGCCGCGGTAGCGCTTGCGGTCGGGCAGGCCGTCTTGCTGGGCGGCGATGGCCGCCACGGCGTCCTGACCGGACAGGTGCGAGATGTCGACGCACTCGATGCGCCGCGGCAGGGTGGGAAGGCCGAGGCGTCGCTGGATCTCAACAAGCCCCGCGCGCGCGTCCTCGCCGGCGCGATCGTTCTGCGCGAAGGCGTGCGCGGCGTTCTCCATGGCCATGCGCAGCAGGTGGGCCTTTCGACCCTGGCGGGGCTGGATCAGGCGGACGCGTCCGGAGCGAGCAGAACCCGCGGCAACGCGGGCCCGCTGCTCGGAGAGCAGCTCCTGTAGTCCCCGCCCGCCTTCGATGGGTACCGGGATCAGGATCTCGTCCGGGACGAAGCTGCTGCGACGATAGTACTCGGCCAGAAAGGATCCCATCAGCTCGTCATCGGGAACGCCCGACCGTTGCAGCTGGTAGGTGCGGACGTCGACCACCCGGCCGCGGCGTACGGGCAGCACCGCCAGCTGCACCCGGTCTCCGCGGCGGTAGAGGCCGAACACGTCCTGGTCGATGCCCGATACGGAGGAGACGACCTGTCGCTGCAGCGACGATTCGATCGCCCGGATCTGATCCCTGTATACGGCGGCCTGCTCGTAGCGCTGTTGCTCGGAGGCACGTCGCATCTGGCGCGCGAGCAAGCGGGCCAGCTCGTCGTGCCGGCCCTCCAGGAAGAGCGCGGTATTGCGGATTTGTACGGCGTACTCCTCTCGGTCGGCGGGCAGCACGCAAGGACCGGGGCAGCGCCGGATCTGGTACTGCAGGCAGGGGCGGACGCGCGAGGCGAATTCGCGATCGCCGCAGGTCCGCAGGCGGAAGTAACGGTTGGCGGCCCGCAGGGTACTGCGCGCGGCCGAGGCCGAGTGGTAGGGACCGAAGTAGCGCGCTCCGTCCTGCTTCGGCCTGCGCACCACCTCCAGCCGAGGCCAGGAATCGGCCGGGTCGAGCCGCAGTGAGAGGAAATCCTTGTCGTCGCGCAGCTTGAAGTTGTAGCGCGGCTGCTGCTCCTTTATCAAGGTATTCTCCAGCAGCGCCGCCTCCTTTTCGCTGGCGGTCACATAGGTTTCCAGCTCCCCCAGCTCCGCGGGCAGCCTGTCGACGAAGTAACGCTCGTCGGATGAGCCGGCCCGGAAGTAGCTGCGTACTCGCGAGCGCAAGTCGGATGCCTTGCCCACGTACAGCACGCGGCCCTGCCGGTCCTTGAACAGGTAGACGCCGGGGCTCGAGGGCAAGACGTCGAGCCTGGCCTGCAGGGCGTCCCCGAGGCCGTTCCGCGTGTCGGCAGGGCGCGACTGCGCACGAGTACGGCGCGGCTCCGGTCTATCCGGATCGCCGCCGCCGCTTTTCCGCCTTGCGCCCTTCTCGCGCTCGACCCCCATGGCAACCGCTGCGCTCGGCGCCGGCTTCTCCCGGCGCTACAGCGCCTGATCTATCATCTCGGCGATCTTGGTCTTGGGCGCGGCGCCCACCATCTTGGTGACCACCTCGCCGCCCTTGAGGACCATGAGCGTCGGCACGCCACGGATGGAATACTTGCGCGCGGTCGCCGGGCTCTCGTCTATGTCCACCTTGGCCACCTTGGCGCGGCCATCGTATTCACCAGCCAGCTGGTCGACCAGGGGCGAGACCATGCGGCAGGGACCGCACCAGCTGGCCGTAAAATCCACCAGCACCGGCTTGTCCGACTGCAGCACCTCGGAATCGAAGTTATCGTCGTTGACCGCAACTACCTTATCGCCTGCCATCTCCTCGTCTCCTTCGAACCAGGCCCCCGCCACCGGAACCGTCAGTGGTTTTCCGCCGCCTCTTGGGTAATTGGCAAAGTAGACACGCGCGGCTGGGCTGTCAATCCGAACCCTTCCCGAACAGGGTCCTTGACGCAACCGCGGAGCGGCTTCCGACACCGACGGCGCCCTACCCCGAGCCGGCCGTGCGTGCTAACGTTGCGATTCCCGGCCGAACGGAACCGAAGGAACCGAGTCGACAGGGCGAGATCTTTCATGGGAGTCAACCGCGTCTTTTTTCCTCAGGAAGCCATGGACGAGTGGATGGTCGAGGAGCGCGTCGTCATCGAGGACGACGTGATGACGCTCAATCCGGGCGACAGGCAGTTCAAGCTGGTAAGCGCCCTGCGTTTCCTGAACGAGGTCGGCGGGGGAGGAGACGCAAACAAGCTGTCGGGAAAGGCGATCTCCCTGGAGCGGGTGGCCGAGCTGGGCGGAGAGCATTACGCCAACTCGGTGCTGATGGGGGACGACGCCTACGACGTGGTAGAGGGTTTTCTGGGCGAGCCGCTCGAGCCGGACGCCGAGCTGGCCACCGGCAGAGGCATGGCCTCGGCCACTCGGACGGCGACCGGCGACATGGATCCGGACAAGGACGTGGATCCATTGACCGAGTGGTTCCTGAACAGGCGGTGAAGGCCGCACCGGAGCCGAGAAATGGCGACGATCTTGTTCATTGCCACCGCCGCGCTGTACGCGACCGCTGGCACCCTGTACCTGGTGCACCTGTCGCGGGGAGGCGAGAAGCTGGAGCGGTGGGCCGCGCGCGCCCTGGGCGCGGCGGTCGCCTCGCACGCCGCCTTTCTCGCGGTCGATCTTCTGCTCTCCGACCATGCGCCTTTCGGTAACATCCGGCAGACGCTGGTGGTGCTCTCGCTACTCATCCCGGCTGGATACCTGGTGCAGATGCGGCGCGAGCGCCTGCCGGCGCTGGGAGCCTTCATCACGCCCGTGGCGCTGCTCTTCTTCCTGGGGGCCGGGCTGAGGGAGAACGCCTCCCGTATACCCCCCGGTCTGCACCGGGTCATGCTCTACTTGCACATCGGGGCCAGTACCCTGGGCACGGTGCTGTTCGCGCTGGCCTTCACCGTGGCGCTCGGATACATCATTCAAGAACGTCTGCTGCGCAGCCGCCGCATCGGCGGCCTCTTCAACCGCCTGCCGGCGCTGGACGTACTGGACGACCTGGGCCTGCGACTGGTCACCCTGGGCTTTCCGCTCTTCACCCTGGGTATCGTGGCCGGCAGCGTCTGGGCGGTGAAGCTGCAGGCCGGGGTCCTGTTCACCTGGGCTCCGCACGGCTTCGCCGTGCTGGCCTGGCTCTTCTTCGCCGGGGTGCTGCTGGCCCGGGTGACCATGGGCTGGCGGGGACGCCGCGCGGCCATCGGCACCATCCTGGGATTCGCCTGCGCGGCGACCACGCTGCTCGGCTACCTGCTCCGCGGCTCGGGAGGGGCATAGCCTTGCCGGCGCAGCTCATGATCGTCGGGCTGTCGCACCGGACCGCGCCCATCGCGCTACGCGAGCGGCTGGCCGTTCCCGAACCGCGGTTGGGCGCGGAGCTCGCCGGCCTGATGCAGCAGGCGCCGCTGGGCGAGGGCGTGCTCGTCTCGACCTGCAACCGGGTGGAGCTGATCGGCGCCGGCGACGACCCGCGGGCGGTAGCCGAGGCGGTGATCGCTTGCTTCAACCGCCGGGCCGCGCCCGACGCGGTGGACACGCTGGTCTACAGGCTGCAGGGGCGAGACGCCGTCCGACACCTGTTCCGGGTAGCCGCGGGTCTGGATGCCATGGTCCTGGGCGAGCCTCAGATCCTGGGCCAGGTCAAGGAGGCCTTTGCCGTGGCCCAGGGCGCGGGCCACGTGGGCACGCTGCTGGGACGCTGGTTCGACCGGGCCTTCGGCGTGGCCAAGCGGGTGCGAAGTGAAACCGCCATCGCCGAGGGCCAAGTGAGCGTCAGCTCCGTGGCCTGCAACCTGGCGGAGAAGATCTTCGGCGAGCTCTGCGGCCGCAGGGTGCTGCTGTTGGGCGCCGGCAAGATGAGCGAGCTGTCGGCCCGCAGCCTGGCCGCCCGCGGAGCCCGGCTGGCGGTGGTCAACCGCAGCGGTGAGCGCGCCGAACAGTTGGCGCGCGCCTGCGGGGGCGAGCCCCGGCCCTTCGACGCGTTGGCCTCCGAGCTGGCCAAGGCGGACGTGGTCATCTCCTCTACCGCCAGCCCCGGCTTCGTCATCACCCGCGAGCTGATGCAGCAGACCGCTCGGGAGCGCAAGCAGCGGCCGCTGTTTTTCATCGACATCGCCGTCCCCCGCGACGTCGATCCGGTGGTCCGCTCCTTCGACAACGTGTTCCTGTACGATATCGACGATTTGCAGAAGGTATCCGAAGCCAACCTGGAGAACCGCAAGCGAGCGCTTCCCGCGGCCGAGCGTATCATCGAGGAGGCGGTCGAGCAGTTCGAGCGCTGGCTCGGCACCCTGCAGCTCTCCCCCACCATCACCGCGTTGCGGGAGCGCTTCCGCGCGGTCATGCTCGAGGAAAAGCAGCGAACGCTGTCCCGGCTCACCTCGGTGAGCGAGAAGGACCAGCGCGCGCTGGACGCCATGTGCGAGGCGGTGGTGAACAAGCTGCTGCACCAGCCGCTAATCGAGCTGAAGCGCGGCAGCGGCAGCGGTGAGGAGTCGGCCCTGATCGAGACCACCCAACGGCTCTTTCACCTCGAAATCCCGGAGGCGGGAAAGGGCGAGGACAAACGGTGAAACCTTCCGCACACGGAACGGGCCGTGAGAGACGGCTCCGCATCGCCACGCGCTCGAGCGCGCTGGCGCTGGCGCAGACGCGCTGGGTGGCCGAGCGGCTGCGCTCGTTCTGGCCCGCGCTGCAGGTACAGGAAGTTCACGTGGTGACCCGGGGCGACCGCATCCAACACCTGCCGCTGAGCCAGGTGGGGGGAAAGGGCCTGTTCGTGTCCGAGGTGGAGAACGCCCTGCTCGAGGACCGGGCCGACCTGGCCGTGCACTCGCTCAAGGACGTACCGGCCGAGCTGGCCGTGGGTCTGGAGCTTGCCTGCATCCCCGAGCGGGAAGACCCGCGGGACGTACTGGTGACCGAGCAGGGCCTGGATCTCGACGACCTGAGCGCCGGGGACCGGGTGGGAACCGGCTCGCTGCGGCGGCAGCTACAGCTGCACGCGCTCCGCAACGACCTCGAGTACGCCCCGCTGCGCGGAAACGTGGACACCCGACTGCGCAAGCTCGCGCAGGGCCATTACCGGGCCATCGTCCTGGCCCATGCCGGCCTGCGGCGGCTGGGCCTGGCCGACCGGCCGCTGCGGGCGCTGCCGGTCGACCGGCTCATCCCCTCGGTGGGGCAGGGAGCGCTCGCGCTACAGGCCCGCACCGACGACCGCGCGGTACGCGAGCTGCTGGCCCCGCTGGAGCACCCGCCGAGCCGCGCCTGCGTCGAGGCCGAGCGCGCCTTTCTAAGAGAGCTGGGCGGCGACTGCAACGTGCCGCTGGCCGGCCACGCGCGGTTGGAGAACGACGGGTCGCTGCTGCGCTTCGACGCGCTGGTGGGCAGCGTGCAAACGCTGCGCCACCTACGCGCCGGTGGGGACCGATACCTGGAGCAAACCCGCCGACCGCTGCTCGAACAGGCGGTCGAGCTGGGCAGGGAGGTGGCGCAAACGCTCCTGGACCAAGGCGCCGGCGAGATGATCCAGCAGGCCATCGGCAACAACGACCCGCGTCAGGCCCCTAGTTTGCAGTGAGTATCCGGTAGACACCCTTGGCCGAGTGCCGGAGCACGGCCTCGGTGCCGCGCCCTCCCCCGATCGAGGCCAGGTAGAGCTGCTGGCCGAAGTACTCGATGCCTCGAACGAGCACCTCCTCGCCGCTCAGCCCGGATATGGACAGGCTACCGGCCGGGCAATGTGCGAGCAGAGGGGCGACCGCACCCAGCTCCTCGCACAGGTCGTCTTCCCCGGCCCAAGCCATCAGCAGGCCGTCCCCGTCGCTCAGGCAGAGCGCGTCCAGTCCAGCCTTTTTCGCGGTGTCTTCGAGTTGAAACCGAAGAGCAGTGCAGCACTGCTCGCTTCTGCGCCGCCGGCGCTCGAATGGCACAAGGCTCATGATTTGGCTCCAATGTATGCTGATGTAGGACTGTAGGATACATGTATGTTCTGCCTTTGGTCAAAGAAGCGGACGTGGTGAGTGGAATCGATCGCGCGCCCGCGACCCGCGCCGCCCGCGGGATCGGGCGCGTTGCGCGATACATCGCGCGTCCGTAAAGTGGGCGCGCCATGGGTTTGATGGACGAGCTGGGCCGCGTCCGCGTCGTGGTCTTTATGGGCTCCGGAGGAGTGGGCAAGACCTCCTCGGCCGCGGCCTACGCGCTGAAGGCCGCCCTGGGGGGCAAGCGCGTGCTCTGCCTGACGGTGGATCCGGCCAAGCGCCTGGCCGACAGCCTGGGGATCGTCATGGGCGACGAGCAGGAGCAGGTGGTGCCGCCCGAGCAATTCGCCAGGTACGGGCTGCGCTGCGCGGGGAGCCTGACGGCGGTGATGCTCGACCGCAAGCGCACCTTCGACAACCTGGTCATCAAGCACGCCAGCAGCCCCGAGCACCGCGACCGCATCCTGAACAACCGGCTTTACCAGTACGTCTCCACCGCCCTGGCCGGCACCCAGGAGTACACCGCGCTGGAAAAGCTCCTGCTGGCCTATCAAGACGACCGCTACGACCTGGTGGTGCTGGACACCCCTCCCACCGGCAACGCGCTCGACTTCCTCGCCGCCCCCATGAAGCTGGTCGATGCCATCGACTCCCCGGTTCCTCACTGGTTCGTACGCATGCTGGGGGGCGACCGGCCGCTGGGAATCGCGGGCCGCTCGGCGGCTTACATCCTGCGCGCACTGTCCAGGTTCACCGGGGCCGAGCTGCTGGAACAGGTGGCCGAGTTCATCTCGGATATCAACCATCTATTCGGAGGTTTTCGCAGCCGAGCGACCGAGGTCTACTCGGTGCTGAGCGGCGAGGACGTGGCCTTCGTGGCGGTAGCGGCGCCCTTTGTGCAATCGCTAGCCGACGCGGCCTTCTTCAGCCGTAAGCTGGGCGATTTCCGCACCCGGTTGCGCGCCGTGGTGGTCAACCGGGTGCATCCCGACCCGCTCATACCGGAGCGGGACGACCGAGAGCTGGGCTTGCTCATCCAGGCTCAGCTGCCGCCGGAGCGGGACGCCGCGGATCTGGTACGGCGCATGCGCCGAGCGGCGGAGGAGGTGCGCATGGCCTCGCGGGCGGAACGGTCGAGCATCGAGCTGCTGCGCGACCAGCTCGGCAACGGAATCTATTACACCGAGGTGCCGACCTTCGACCGCGACATCCACGACCTGGGAGCGCTGGCCGAGCTGTCCGGACACCTGTAGCGAGAACGAGCCGATCAATGGTAATCGGCTGCTCGGGAGATCGCGAACAATGAGCAAGACGAACGATTTCATCGCCCTGGTGCTGGCCGCCGGCCAGGGGACCCGCATGCAGAGCGATAGGCCCAAGGTGCTCTTCGAGCTACTAGGCCGCCCGCTGGTGAGCTACCCGGTCGAGGCCGCCCTGGGCTCGGGCGCCCGGCAGGCGGTGGTGGTGGTGGGTCACGAGCGCGAGCGGGTGCAGCAGGCCCTGCGCGAGCGTTTCGACCAGCGGGTGCTTACCGCGGTTCAACCCGAGCAGCTCGGCACCGCCGACGCGGCGCGCTCTGGCGCCCGGGCCGTGCCCGATTTCGACGGCTGGTTCCTGATCCTGTACGGGGACTGTCCCCTGGTCACCGCCGAGGCGCTTGTGGCCCTGATGGGGGCGGCGCTTCAGGAGCGGGGACCGCTGGCCATGCTGACGAGCCGACTGGACGATCCGACGGGCTACGGGCGGATCGTGCGCGACGCGCGCGGGCTGGTAAGCGCGGTGCGCGAGCAGCGCGACTGCAGCGAGCAGGAGAACCGCATCCGGGAGATCAATCCGGGCGTCTACGCGGTCAAAGCCGCTTTTTTCAGGAGCGCCATCCAAAGGATAGAAAACGCAAACGCCCAGCAGGAGCTCTATCTCACCGACCTGGTCGAGCTGGCCGCGCGCGCGGGCGAGATCGCGGACGTCGCCTGGGAGGCCGGCGATCTGCTGGGCGTCAACGACCGCTACGAGCTCGCCGATTGCGAGCGGGTGCTGCGGCAGCGGGTGGCCCGCGCGCATGCCCTGGCCGGGGTGACGGTGCGCGATCCGCTCGCCACCTACATCGACGCCGACGTGGTCATCGAGCCCGAGGCGGTGATCGAGCCGGGGGTTACCCTGCGCGGCAGCTGTCGCATCGAATCGGGCGCTCGCGTGGACGTGGGCTGCGTGTTGACGGACGTAACGGTCCGGGCCGGGGCGCAATTGCTACCCTACACCGTGGCCACGAACAGCGAGATCGGCCAGGACGCGCGTATCGGTCCCTTCAGCCACCTGCGGCCCGACAGCCGGCTGGGACCGGAGGTGCATCTGGGCAACTTCGTGGAGACCAAGAAGACTTCCATGGGCCGAGGGGCCAAGGCCAACCACCTCTCCTACCTGGGCGACGGGGTGATCGGCGAGCGGGTGAACGTGGGCGCGGGCACCATCTTCTGCAACTACGACGGCTTCGGCAAGTACACCACCGTGCTGGAAGACGACTGCTTCATCGGCAGCGACTCGCAGATCATCGCACCGCTGACCGTGGGCCGCGGCAGCTACGTGGCAACCGGCGCCACGCTGACCATGGACGTGCCCCCCGAGTCGCTGGCCATCGCCCGCGCCTCGCAGGAGAACAAGGAGGGAATGGCCCCGCGCTTGCGCCGCATGCTCGAGGCCAAGAAGCGGAAACATCAGCAGAAGAAGTGAACGCACCCTCAATACCGTAGGGGAAGGGCTTGCCCTCTCCCGTCCCTACCGGATCCGTTTGGTCGACTTGTACCGCCGCAACGCGGGCGAGCCCTCCGGAGCGCCCAAGATGGGGCTGCGAGAAAAGGCGTTCAGGGTCATGTCGTCCCGCTGGCCGGCCAACAGGCGGCAGGCGCCCGCATAGGCGATCATGGCCGCGTTGTCGGTGCAGGCCGCCAGCGGAGGCAGCGAGAGCTGGATGCCGGCCTTTGCGCAGACTTCGCTCGCCCGCCGGCGCAGGCCGCTATTGGCGGCCACCCCTCCGCCAAGCACCAGCCTGTCGACCCCGCGCGCCCGGCAGGCGTCCAGCGACTTACGCACCAGCACCTCGACCACGGCCTGGCGAAAGGAGGCGCACAGGTCGGCGAGCTCGCTCTCGTCGGCGGGACGACCCCGATCGGCCAGGTGGCGAGCCACCGCTGTCTTCAATCCCGAGAAGCTGAAGTCCAGGCTGCCCCGCCAGGCCATGGGCCTGGGGAAATCGATGGCCCGCGGGTTGCCGCCGGCGGCCAGCCGGTCGATGACCGGACCGCCGGGATAGGGCAGACCCAACAGCTTGGCGACCTTATCGAAAGCCTCGCCCGCGGCGTCGTCCCGGGTCTGCCCCAGCTGCTCTACGTCGAGCGCGCCCCGCACCACGTACAGGGCGGTATGCCCCCCGCTGGCCAGAAGCGCGATGTAGGGAAAGGCGGGGGGAACGTCGACCTCGAGCCCTCCGCCCCGTAGATGGATGGAGAGCAGATGGCCCACCAGGTGGTTGACGCCCACGATGGGCAGGCCGCGCGCCCAGGCGACGGCCTTGGCGATCTGGATGCCCACCAGCAACGCTCCGGCCAGACCCGGTCCCTGGGTGACGGCCACCGCGTCGGCGGAGTCGAGCGCGCTGCCGCCCACCACGCCAATACGTTCCAGCACCGGTACGATGTTGCTCATGTGCGAGCGCGAGGCCAGCTCTGGGACCACTCCGCCGTAGGGCGCGTGCAGCTCGATCTGGCTGGAGACGGCTTGCGCCAGCACGGTCCCGTCGTCGCGCACCAGCGCCGCGGCGGTCTCGTCGCAGGAGGTCTCGATACCCAGTACAATCACTCGGATTTCACGCGCTTCAGCCGGAATACGCCGAACAGATCGTCGAGCGTTCCGCCGTCGCCGGTGTCGGCGCTGGGCGCGATGACCCGCACCTCGATATCGCCGTCCTCCATCAGGGAGACGAAGACCAGTGCGCTGCGCGGCTCGTCGGCGATGCGAGCGCCGAAGATATAGTTGATCAATCGCCCGCCTCCCGGGAAGTCGTACTTGGTGAGCGGGTCGCGCGCGAGCGGCTCGATGGGCTCGAGCGCGGTCTGCCGGAAGTGGCCCGGCCTTTCGGCAACCGTGTCGAAGGTGGTGATTACTCCCGGCTCGGTCTGCACCCGGTCCGGGTCGAAACGCAGCTGCATCTGCGTGTAGGAGGGAAAACCGCTGCGGATGAAGGAGGACTCCCGGTCCCCGCCGTCCACGCCGGTCTCGCTTCCCGCGATGCTTCCCCGAAAGAGCTCCTCCCCGTCGGTGCGGAACTCGTCCAGGTCGTTACAGCCGAGCAGCGACGCGACCAGGGCCAGAAGCAGCGCGAGCCTCGCGGTCACGCGTCCGATCTCCCGGATCGCGGGCGACCGGTAGCCCCCATCTCGGTCGCGGTGCCCATGGCGCTCTGGTAGGTATCGACGGCCACCGCATCCCCGGCCCGGGCGGCCAGCCGGATCGCCTCGGCATAGCGCTCCTTGGCCAGGTCCCGGTTGCCTTCCACGTCGTCGATCTTGGCCAGCATTCCCACCACCTTGGCCTCCAGATGGGGCTGACCGGACTCGTGCGCCCTGGCCTCGGCCTCGTCCAGCTGGCTGCGCGCCCCCTCCAGGTCGCCATCCTCGACCAGCAACGAGGCCAGATCGACCGCCACAAAGGCCCGAGCGGCCGTGTCAGCGCCCGACCGCGCCATCAGCTCGCTGGCCTCCCAGAGCGCGGCCGCTGCACCGAGAAAATCGAGCTCCTCTCGCCGGACCGAGGCGATACCTAGATGAACCTCTGCCTGGGCCGTGTCGCTCTCCAGCCGCATGGCGATGTCCAGGGCCTGACCGAGTAGCCGGTAGGCATCCCGGTACCGCTTGCGGGCGGCGACCACCTCGCCGAGCACGACGAGCATCCGTACACGCTCCAGGCTGACCGGCTCGGTTAGCTCCAGCGCCTCCCGCAACACGCCGTCCGCTCCGGTCACGTCACCGCGGCTCGCCAGCGCCGATCCCAGCTTGCGGCTGAAGGTGGCGATGGCGGTATCCAGGGTCGTGTCTCCTGTCTCCAGCAGCTCTCGCCGCGCCAGCTCCAGCCCTCTCTGGTAGCTGAAGACGGACGTCTCCGTATCCCCGCGGGTGGCGGCCAGATTGCCCATCATCTCCAGCATCATCAGCGCGTTGAATACCTCGCCGGAGTGATAGGCGTGGTAAGCGCGCACCTCTAGAGGCGTCTCCTCCGGTTTGGCCGACAGCAGCTCCAGCGCGCGAGCATGCAGCTCCTTGCGCGCCTGGGCGGGAATGAACGCCTCCACCAGATCTCGGATGAAGGGATGGGTCATCTCGACTTGACCGTTGTCGACCAGCAGCAGGCGTCGCTCGGTGAGCGCGTCCAGGGCGTTTATCTTCTCCTTGCCGGCCACCTCCTCCAGTAGGTTCTTCGGGCAACGATTGCCGAGCACGGAGGCCGATTGCAGCAGTAACCGCGCGGATAAATCGAGCCTCTGCAGTCGCTGAGTCACCGCGTCGGCCAAGCGCGGCGGAAGCGGCTCCGATCCATCGACGCTCAACCCGAGGCCCAGCAGCTGCTCCACGTACAGCGGAAGGTAAAGCTGCTCCTCCCCCTCCAGCTCGGAGGCCGCAAGCGGGGCAGCACCGCTCGAGAACGAGAGGGCATGGCCGTATTTGAGGCCCTTGACGGCCAGGCTGATGGTGCCGTCCGGTATCAGCGAGGGTCGCGAACGGTTGATCGCCGTGAGCAGGAATACCGAGGTACCCTGCACGTAACGGCGGAGTTGGCGCAGTACCCGCGGCGTCAGACCGTCGCAGCGATCCAGATCGTCCACGTACACCAGGATCCGCCCGGCGTTCTTCTCGCGCAGCGCGGAGCGGATAGCGGCCGCGAGCGCGCAGGCCACCGATGACGAAGATGACTCCTCGCCCGCGCCGACCAGGCCCGTCGGCGCCAGCACCTGCCGGATACCGGCCGCGGCCAACAGCTCCAACTCGCCCTCGCCTTGCTCGGATAGACGCTTCAACCCCTCCTCGTCCGTATCGTGGAGCTGGGCCAGCAACTCACGTATCGGCCAGTAGGGTACCGGTGCGCCGCTGTCGTGCGGGCCGGCGCCAAAGGCCAGGTCGCCGGCCCTGGTGGCCCGGCTCACCGCCTCGGAGATGAGCCGCGTCTTGCCGGTGCCAGGCTCGCCCACCAGCGTCACCGAGACCATCTCGCCCATGGCCTGCTCCCGCAGGGCGTCGAGCCGTCCCAGCTCGCCCTCCCGGCCCACCAGCGGGCGGAGACGCGGCGAGGAGACGTGCGGCGGTCGCGAGCGGCGCGCCGTAGGGGTGACGGTGGGCGATACGCGCTCCTCGCGCATCGACGCGCCGCACTCGCCGCAGAAGGACTTGCCCTTGGGGGAACGCGCGCCGCACGAGTAGCAGACCACCTCGTCCTTGCTGGGCGGCGCGATGGAGCCCGCGGTCCGGCGCAACGCCTCGATCATCTCGTCGGGGCTCTGGAATCGTTCGTCGGCCGACTTGGCCATGGCGCGCATGGTGATATCGGCCAGATTGCGGGGAATGGCCCGGTGCGGCGCGACCTCAGTGGGATCGGGTACCGGTTCCTGGATGTGCTTGAGCACGATCTTGGTCGGCGTATCCGCGATAAAGGGAAGCCGATCGGTCATCAGCTCGAAGAGCAACACGCCCACCGAGTAGATGTCCCCGCGCCCGTCCACGTCCTCGCCCCTGCCCTGCTCGGGCGACATATAGTCGGGAGTGCCGCAGACCAGCCCGGGCGAGGTAATGGAGCGGGCTTCCTGCGGCGCGCTGAGGATCTTGGCCAGTCCGAAGTCCAGCACCTTGACCAGATCTCGGCCGGTTCGCGTGCGCTCGAGAAAGATGTTCTCGGGTTTCAGATCCCGGTGTATCACATCCAGCGCATGCGCCTCGCCCAGCGCCGCCAGCACGGCGTTGATGACCTGGATGATGCGCTCGAAGGGCAAAGGCCCGTCGTCGACCATCACCTGGGCCAGGTCCCGGCCCCGCAGGAACTCCATCACCAGGTAGAGCATCTCGTCGTCGGTGCGACCGAAGTCGATGATGCTCACGCTGTTGGGGTGGTTCAGCCGACTGGCCGCGCGCGCCTCGGTGTAAAACCGGGCCACGGTCTGCTCGTCGGAGAGCAGGTGCGGGTGGATGACCTTGATGGCGACGGTACGGGCCAGCATCTTGTGCTCGGCCTTGTACACGCGTCCCATACCCCCCACGCCGACCAGCTCACTGACGACATAGGCGCGCGCGATGGTGCGTCCGACCAGCGGATCCTTGTGCGGATCAGATCCAGCCAGCAACGACCCGCAGCCCGAGCAGTAACGGGAACCGTCCTGAGGAAAGGCGCCGCAATGTATGCAGACAGGCACGACTAACAGGATAGCTCAGGAATGAAGCAGGCCAAAGGCCGTCGGGTATCATAGAAAACGAAAGGCGACAACGCCGGGTGGCCGTCTCGAGCTCCTCTCCCGCTGGGCACCCGCCCGGGAAGAGATCGTCGTGAGCCGATCCCGATGGCGAGATTCCGGTTTTCCCCTTTTTTAGCGGAATTCGGCCTGGCACGCCCGGTTTCGAGCGAGGTAGAGCTCAGGAAGAAGGGCGGCAAGCACGAACGGGAGGGGGAAAGCCCTAATCATTCTACACATCTCGTTACACTCTTTAGTTTCTGGCTTTTCGATGGGGGCGCGGGCGGTCCGGGGCCGGCCGGCGGGGGACGCGCGGATTGC
>CAYVFC010000096.1:0-31419 GCA_964450715.1 uncultured Sandaracinaceae bacterium
CCCCCGCCCCCACCGAGAGGTTAATGCATCTCGCGATTTTCGCGTCCGTCCCGGAACCTCAGCGAAAGCAGCAACAGCGCCGAGGCGAACAGCGTCGCCGCCATGGTGTAGAAAACCCAGCGGTAGGTGCCGCTCAAGTCGAAGACGAGGCCGGCCACGATGGGCCCGGTTGCGCTGAAGAGCATGGTCACCGGCGCCATGAATCCCTGGATCTTGGCGAAGGCCAACAGCCCGAAGTAGTCGCGCCGGATGGCGGGCATGAGCGGGACGGTGCCCCCGAACCCCACCCCGAACAGGACCACGAAGAGATAGACCATGGGCAGATCGCGGGCATGGGCCAAGACGGCGATACCGGCGGCCTGCATCCCGTAGGCCACCGCGAATAGAAGGCGCTTGTCCCAAATATCCCCGAGACAGCCGAATGAGAGCCTGCCGGCGATGCTGACGAAGATGACGAAACCGAAGGCCCAGGCCGCCCCTTCGCGCGAGATGCCCGCGTCGGTAAGCGCCGGCACCGTGTGCACGGTCACCACCGCGTGTCCCATCAGCGCCAGGCCAAAGGCCACGGCCAGGATCCAGAAGGTGCCCGACTTGAGCGCCTGGCCCAGGGTATACCCCTCTGCCGTACGGGACGGCTGGCTTTCGCTACCCGGCAGGTTCGCCTTCGGTCCGGTGTCGTCGCCCTCCGTTGGGTCGCCGTCCGCCTGAAGTCCGATCTCCGACGGATCGTTCTTGATGAGAAGCGTCAACGGCAGCACCACCAGCAGCAGCACCACGCCCACGGTCACGAAGGCCTCACGCCATCCCATCATGGAGATGAGCAGGTTCGAGGCCGGCGCGCAGCAGAGGCCCCCCAGCCCAGCGCCTACCGCCAGCAGCGCCAGGGCCAGGACCAGCCTGCGCTTGAACCACCTGGCGATCACCGCGTTGGCCGGGATGTAGAGCATGGCGCTCATGCCGATGGAGAGCCAGATGGCATAGACCAGGTAAAACCCGATCAGCGAGTCCACGAAGTACATCAACATGAAACCGGTCCCGGAGACTACCGCCCCCAGCTGAATAACCGCCCGCGCCCCGTAGCGGTCCACCGCCCAGCCCACCACCGGCGCGGCCAGCCCCCCCTCCACGCTCCTGAGCGAGTAGGCGCCCGCGGTCATGGCCCGGCTCCAGCCGAACTCGGCGATCATGGGCTTGAAGAAGACCCCGAAGCTGTACAGCCAGGTCCCGTAGCCGAGCATGCAGATGACGTTGGTGGCCAGTACGATCCACCAGCCGTAAAAGAACTTCCTTTTTTTCATCCTCTCTAGGTCTCTCCAGCGCGCCCCAGAATAGCGGAATGCCGGGATGGGTATAGGGGAAACCGGCTTCGCTTATCCCTCCCATCGTTGAGCGCGAAAGACAATCGCACGAGCGTCACGGACAATGGCGGCGAACCGTCAGAGAGAAATCGAGCACCAGAACCGGAACTTTCGGCGTAACAGCTAAAAGCTCCATCGATACGCGGCATTAAGTGAACGAGCGGCGGATACGGTTTTACTACGGGAAGGGTGTGAGGTCAGACATGATTCGTTTTCTAGCAATTCTGGGATGTGGGTTCGTTCTGCTGGCGTGCTCGAACGCCGGTGACAGCGCAGGTCCTTTCCAGACAGGCGCGGGCGGCGCGGGCGGAAGTACGGTCGGCGGCACGGGCGGCGTGCCCGGGGGCGCGGGCGGCACGACCGAGGGCACGGGCGGTGTGATCGGCGGCGCGGGCGGTACGGTCGGCGGCACCGGCGGAAGCGTCGGCGGTACTGGGGGTCAGGAGGCGGGTTCGGGAGCAGCAGGCCAGGCAGGAGAGGTCGGCGGCACCGGCGGGGTCGTCGAAGAGCAGGAGGGGTGCCCGGGCAGCACGCTGCTCGCCTTGCCGGACAATCCGGGGGCAACGGGCCCGTGGGAGGTGGGAGACAGGACCGTCAGTATCGGCCGGCTCGCCGCCGTGGAGGTGGTCTATCCGGCGAAGCCGGGCAGCACCGAGGGACTGCCGCAGGTGACCTACAACCCGCGCGACTGGGCCCCGATAAGCGAGCAATCCAAGATCCTCGACGAGGACACGCAGGATTTTCAGGTGGTCGGGGAAGTCATGGGCCACGTATACAAGGATGTGCCCATAGACGACGAACGCGGTCCGTACCCCGTCATCATCTTTATTCACGGCACCTCGTCGGTTCGCCTGGGGTCGGCGAGTATAAACGCGCACTGGGCGAGCCACGGATTCATCGTGCTATCTGCGGACTATCCCGGGCTGGGCACGGTCGACCAGCTCTGTATGACGGCCGAGTGCGCGGGTCGATGCGTGGAGCCCCTCGGCATTCAAGACGTTCCGGGCGATGTCAATCTGCAATTGAACGCGCTTAAAGATCCCAGCGGGGAGCTGGCCTTTCTCGCCGGTCACGTCGACATGACCCGGATCGGGCTTTCCGGCCACAGTCAGGGGGGGTGTATGTCGGCATTTCTGTCCAGCAGCATACCCAACGTACGGATATCGGTTCCGCTGGACGCCAGCGAGCTGGCCGCCGGCTCGGATCTAGAATCGGTCTTGTTTGTAGGAGGTATGTCCGACAACGTGATCTCGTATGCCGGTATCTCGATCGGAAGCATCGTCTGTCCTGGTCTGCTCGGCAACCAGATGGGCGGGTACAACAACACCCCGGTGCCGAGCAAGGGCGTCGGCATCAAGCGTATCGTGGGCATAGAGGGCGGTGCGCACATGGTGCCGACCGATCTGTGCCGGGCTACCGATGACGGCGACCAGTTGATTCCGGTCATGCAGGAGCGGGGCGTCTGCGGGGTCAACACGGCGGTTATCATCGGGTTGCCGATACTCGTCGAGTGCGGGACCATCTCCCCCGAGGACGGCATACGGGCGATCAACTACGTCACCACGGCAGCGCTCGAGGAGACCCTGCACTGCCAGGACCGCACCGAGGCCTTTAACGACCTGATGACGAAGGTTCCGCACATCGGGGACTACCAGCACAGCCCGTAGTCGAGCGGCTTGCTGTCCGGTGGCGGGTCCCGCCCGAAGCCGGACGATAGCGTTTAATCGATGAAAGACGTCCCCGGATTGGGGTGGGGCGTTCGCGCGGGCTCGACCGAGCGCCGCCCGTATCGTCTGCCGGGGGCAGGGGCGTGAACGATTTTTCACTATTGGTCGCGCGGCCGGGCCAATAGACTCGGAGATGATGAACATCAACATCCTCATCGATTCTGTGGTGCGGCAGACCACCATCCTGATCGCGCACCTGGCCACGGTGGCGGGAGCCCGCGCTCAGTTATCCAGCGTAGCCAACCAGGTGTTCGTGGACCTGATCCGCGAGCTCAAGGAACAGGGGCTGGGCAACAAGGTGATCGCGGATATGTTCGGGCTGTCGCTCCGGAACTACCACTACAAGGTGCGGCGGTTGCTGGAGAGCAATACCGAACGCGGGCGGACCCTGTGGGAGGCCATGCTGGCCTACATCCAGAAGCGCAGCCCGGTCTCGCGCGGTGAGCTGCTCATGCGCTTCAGCCGGGACGACGAGTACACGGTTCGCGGGATACTCAAGGACATGGTCGATAGCGGGATCATATGCCAGACCGGGCGCGGGGAGGATGCGAGCTATCGCCTGGCCGGTCCGGAGCAGAGCCGGGTCTCGGCCGGCGCCGATTGCGAAGGGCTGGCCAACCTGGTCTGGGTGGCCGTCAGCAACCACGGACCGGTTTCCCGTTCGCAACTGCAGCAGCAGGTGCCGGCGGGGGAAAGGGAGCTGGACCGAGCCCTGGAGCAGCTGCTGGCGGAAAAGAGGATATCCCGCGCCGCGGGCGAGGCCGAGACTCGCTACCAGTGCGCGGATTGCTTGATCCCCATGGGAGACGCGGCCGGGTGGGAGGCCGCCGTGTTCGATCACTACCAGGCCCTGGTCACCGCGCTCTGCTCCAAGCTCCGCAGCGGCGCCAGGCGCGCCGCGCCGGGCGAGTGGATCGGGGGCAGTACCTACGCCTTCGATATCTGCGCGGACCACCCCTATCACGACGAGGTAGTGGGTTTTCTGCAGTCGACGCGCGACCGCGCCTCGGCTCTGCGCGGCAAGGTAGAGAAATACAACGCCGAGCACGAGCTGCCCGAGGAGAAGACGATGCGGGTGGTCGCCTACGTGGGGCAAACGGTTATCGATCCCGGCAACCCGGAAGCGGAGGAGGTATGAAGATGCAACGACCTGCGGCGTCGCGGTTCCTGGCCGCTCTGCTCTGTTGCCTGGGCGGCTGTTACACTTCGATAGACGGTCCCCAGGGCGGCAGGGAGACCAACTGGTTGACCTCGTGCGAGCGGGACGCCGACTGCGGCGAGGCCGCGTGCATTTGCGGCGTGTGCACCTCGCTCTGCGAGAGCGACCTCTCCTGCTCGGACGCTCCGCTGCCCACGGTCTGCTTCACCGGAACGACTCCGATTTACGACGCCCTGTGCGAAGAGTGCGAGCGGGAACAGACCCCTGGTATCTGCCTGCCCGAATGCGGTCCGGGTAACGCATGTCCCGCGGATACCACCTGTACCGCCGGCGCCTGCGTCCCGGATGACAGCGCCGCGCTGCAAAGCGCTTCCTTTGCCCAGGACTTCTCCCGGCCCGTCGCACCGCCCCAACCCGAGATCCTGATCGCCGGGGAATCGGTCGGTTCTCTGCTGGCGGGGGTCTGGGAGCAGCAATTGCCGGCCGCCGTCCCTCTCTATCAGACAGCTTTGCAGCTGCTCATCGAACCGAGCGCCGGCGGCTACTCCTTTCAGGGCACGGTCTCGTTGGCTTGCGACGGCGACGCCTGCGGGGCGACGTCCACCGCTTCCGATCCCATCGATCCCGATACCGGGTATCCGCCCGAGCTAAGCGCGCGCGATCAGAACGCGCTGCGCATCGAGCTTCTTCCCGGGCACGAGTACCGGATGTTCGACGCCCGGCTGCAGGGGAACCGCTTCTCGTTCTGGTTCAGCGGCAACGACCTGTGGCGCCGGTGGTGCGCGCTTCAGACCCCCTATTTCCTCGAAAACAGAGAGCGGTCCGAATACGGTTGCCTGCCCGATCCTCGTCCCTACCAGCTGGACTCGGCCGAGAACATCGACGGCAAGGAGCTGCTCTGTTCCGCCGACCGCAGCGTCTGCCATTGCGCCGAGGACGGGTGTACGGCCGGGGTTCACAGCGCCTATCGCACCCTCGATCTGGTCCTGGACGGCGACAGCTTAAAGGGCGCTTTCTGCGAGGGAGTCCACTTCCTCCCCATCTCCTTCGCCCGTAGGGCCGAGCCCGGCGTTGCGGCGGCCATCGAGCCCGCTGGTACCGTCGACCAATGGCGGCGATACGCCCCGGAGCCCGGCATCAGGGCCGACAATGCCGGTCGATTTCCGCTGGGGGTGTGGAGCGGCGAAACCCGCGAGAGCATCACCTGCTCGGGCTCGCGCCGGCTCTCCTTGACCATTACCGAGACCGACGATCCCCTGGTCGCCGCCGGGTATCTGGTCCTGGGCGAGACCGATCCCCTTCCGCCCGCCACCGTCGCCTCTACGGTCTACCCGCCCGGAGACGACCAGGCGGACATCGATTGCAGGCGGTATTCTCCCTGCGAGGGCTTCGCCTACACGCTGCTCGGAGGCCGGCTTTCCGAGGACGGGCGCCTGCAGTTCCGCATCGCCGTGCTCGAGCTGTACGAAAAGTGGTGCGCGATGCAGGGGAGCTACCCCGGGGAAACCGGCTTCTTCGATCACGTCTGCGTACCCGAGCTGAGCAGTCAGCAGAAGCTGGCCTGCGCGGCTTCCGCCTATGCGAGCGAGGACGTTGGGTGTCCCCTGGACACGGGAATGTACGCGCTGTGTAGCGATAGCGAGCCCTGCATCTGCTTTGCCGACGGCTGCACGGCCAACTCGAACCGCACCATCAGCTTCGACTTGACGGTCGACGGATCGTCCATGGCGGGTTTGATCAGCGACCTGAGCTCGGGAAGCAGCTCTCCGAGAGAGGTTCGCTTGCAGAGGACCAGGTAGATCAAGGGTCTTTCTTCAGGGAGGCGACAATGTTTAGAGCGATACTCACCGCATCACTTTTGCTGGCAGCGGTCAGCGGCTGCCGGGATTCGTCCGGCGACGGCGCAGACCAGGCCGGGGCGGGCCAGTATTGGCTGCAGTCTTGCACGGAAGATGTCGACTGCGGAGATTTGAGCTGCGTATCCGAGATCTGCACGCTGGCCTGCGATGACGACGAGGCATGCCGGGCGGCGGGCGAGAACGCCCGCTGCGTCCGGCGCGGATCCGAGCCCTACCGGGCGCTGCTCGCGTGCCGCCGGGACGCCCCGGTCGCCATTTGCCTTCCGCGCTGCGGCGAGGCGAACACGTGCCGCGACGGCTTCGAATGCCTGAGGGACGCCTGCGTGGAGCAGAGCGCAGCCCGGCGGATGCGGGATTACGAAGAACAGGGAGACGGAATGGGCCTCTTTTTCTTCACCTACGTGGATACCGGACAGATCCTCACGGAGAACGGGGAGTGCCTCTACGAGACGACCGATGGCGACGGGAGGCTCATTTATCGCCGCAGCGCCACCTACGACGCCGACGGGAATCTCACCAGCGAGGGTGTAGATCTAGACGGCACCAACCGAGAGCTGAGCTTCACTCACTTCACCCACGACAGTTTCGGCAGGGTATTGACGCGAGAATCCGACGACAGAGGCGATTGCACGCCGAACCTGCGCATCACTTATACGTACGACGAGTTCGGTAACCGTATCCGGACCGAAACCGACGAGGATCTCGACGGCGCGGTCGACAGCGTCTCCTGGAGCGACTACGACCAGAACTGCAGAGTTCTGCGCTTTACCGCTGACGAGGAGGCTGACGGGAGCACCGACAGGATCGACACCTACGAGCGCGACGGCGAGGGGCGATTGCAAGCGGTTTTCAGCCTCGGTTCGCCCTCTCCGACGGATAAGATCGAAAACTATACGTACGATACGGACGGCAACCTGCTGGTGCTGGAAACCGACTACAACGGCGACGGGATCCCGGACGAGAGGGCGACCGCGACCTATGACGCCGAGGGAAACATTCTGACCCTGAACCAAGAATTGTTGGGACCCGAGGGTGCCCTCGTCTCGTACGGCTATTCCGTTTATTCCTACGATGCCGAGGGCAGGTTGACGGCGCAGAGCCTCTTCGATCCGGAGACCGGCGAGTTGTCCTACGAGACGACGCACCAGTACGACGAGGCGGGACGGGTAACGCGCGTCGAGTCGGGGTCCTACTCGAACGGGGACGAGCCGCGACCGGAGGACAAGCAGATCATCCTATACACCTATGACGCGCGCGGTCAGCGGAAAAGCATCGAGACGCAATCCCCGCCGGGTGAGGTCGAGACCAGGAATATTTACGCCTACGATTGCGACCAGGGCGATGCGGTGAAGTGCTCGGTCGATCGAACCGAGCCCGAGAACATCGTGGTCGACGACTGCGCCGAGCCGGCCGAGCTGGGCCATCCGCCGAGCGAGCTCGGGCGGGAGGCCGACCCCGTGGTGCTCAGCGGCGACGCGGTCGAGCCGCTGCTCGGGCGAGATCCGGCCCGGCTGGTCGGGTTTCGTCATCAGGGCTCGTGGGAGCAGGTACCGATACAGGTGGACGAAAGGGCGGTGATCGACCTGATATCGTTGGAGGCTTTTACCTCCTGCGATTTCGCTTTCGCGGACGGGGCCGAGAGCCGGGCCCTGCTCTACGTGGGCGCGGGCACGCACACCGGGCCGGACCCGGAACCGCTGCTCGACGGCGACGACGAGATAACCTTCATGCTCGCGGACGCGGGCAGCAGGCCCGCCACCTTGGTCGATCCCCCGGGCGTGGTTTCGGGCTCGGGCGTGGAGGTCGCCGTTTCCAGCCCGGACGATGGGGAAGAGGTCGCCTATCTGTACCTGTTCACCGGCGACGGCAGCCTGCAGCAGGGGGCGGGTAGCGAGTACGGCAGCTACGCTTTCTCTCTCGACGCGGGGGCCTATCCCGAGGCCTACGACTTCTGCGGTGCGGTCAACCCGGAGGACAGTTGGTTCAGAAGCGATCACTACCAGAGGCACTTCAGCGATCGCGTCCTGAGCGACCAGATGAGGATCACCGCCTCGGGGGCTTCCGGGGTCGATATTCTGGATAGACACGACAACGACATGGGGCTCTGCGCTACCGTTCCCGGCTTCGACCTCTGGGCGATGCTGGGAGGAACCGGCTCCCTGGCCGTGAACAAGAGAGGGCCGGTGCGCTCGATCCGTTCCTTCGTGGGCGCCAGCGGCGGCATGCGGCAGACCCACCTCTTTTACCGGAGCCGCGAGGACATCATCACCTACCTGAAAATACCCGCGGCGGCGCTGGGAGAAAACACCGATCCGCTAATTACAGCGGCCAAGAACGATCTGCTCGACCACTCGTCCGAGGCCACCGGTATGAAGTACTACAACTGCTCCAATCCGCAGGGCGTGACCATCGACGGCGTTCCCGACGGGGTCGCCGTGCTCGAGGCCGACCAAAGCGCCATGTCGGCCCCGGACGCCGACAAGTACGCCTGGGAGCTGGTCACCGGTGTTCAGGGCTCGCTGGTGAGCGTGTTCGCGCCCGGCGAGAGCGGCCCTGGGGTCGATCTCGGCTACCAGGTCACCGGCTACTACACCGACGACGCTTCTGCCACTTCCTTCGGATCGGAATGCAACGGAGACGACGGGGCTCTGTACGGCATGAGCGGGATCACCGCCGCCGCGGTCGTCACGGCCTGCCCCGAGCCCGATTGCGTCTACGACAACGAGGCGCGGCGCATCATGTACTACCTGCCGCCCGGCATCACGGTCAGTGACGCGCGCCAGCTATCCCGCCACGTCTACCACCCGCCCGAGGTCACGGTCGCTTCGGTCGAGTAAAGTAGTAAAGGGGACGTTGCTACATTATTTACATTATTCGGAATCGGGAGGAAACAGCGTCGCCCGCGAAAACTGTAAATAATGTAGCAACGTCCCTCAGCGGGCACTCAGCGGGCAGCGGGGCTAATGTAGCGCGTCGCCCGCGAAAACTGTAAATAATGTAGCAACGTCCCTCAGCGGGGCGCTCGAAATGACATTGGAGCTGTGGCACCGTCCCGGGGCGATGCCTTTGTCGGCGCTCGATATCTGTATCGTACTGGCCTTCGTCGCGTATGCGGTGGGCGCGGGGTTCCGGAACCGGAAGCGGGCTTCGCAGAACCTGGAGGAGTATTTTCTGGCGGGGCGGACGCTGAGCGGATGGCGGGCCGGGTTGAGCATGGCCGCCACGCAGTTTGCCGCCGATACGCCGCTGCTGGTGACCGGGATCATCGCCGTGGCCGGGATCTTCGGGCTGTGGCAGCTCTGGATCTACGCGCTGGCCTTTCTGATGATGGGGTTCGTGCTGGCCGGGAGCTGGCGCCGGGCCGGGGTGATAACGGATGCGGAGCTCACCGAGCTCAGGTACGGGGCAGGAGCAGCGACGGTCTTGCGGGGATTGAAGGCGGTATACTTCGGGATCATCTTCAACTGTACGGTGCTGGCCTGGGTCTTCTTCGCCGCGGCCAGGATCGCGGAGCCCTTTCTGCTGTGGGACCGGTGGCTGCCGGAGGGGGTTTTCGGGTCGGTGGCGGCGGCGGTCGAGGCGATGGGCGTGCCGCTCACGGCGCTTCCGCCGGGCGATCCGGCGGTGTGGGTGCATACGGCGAACAACTTCATCTCGTTGCTGGTGATCCTGGTCGTTACCACCTTCTATTCGGCGACCGGGGGGCTGAGGAGCGTGGTCTCCACCGACGTCATGCAGATCGCCATCATGCTGTTGAGCACGCTTCTGTTCGCCGTGGTGGTGGTGGGTAAAGCGGGCGGTCTCGATGCCATCGGGGAGCGGATTCACGGGCTGTTCGGAGAGGGAGGGCCGGGCGGTATCACCGCGAGCGAGATACTGGCCTTCACGCCGGACCGGGGGAAAGATGCCACCGGGGCGGTGCTGCTGCTGTTCGCGCTTCAGTGGCTGATCCAGCTCAACGCTGATGGCACGGGATATCTGGCGCAACGGTCGATGGCCTGCCGGGACGCGCGGCAGGCCAGGATCGCCGCGGTGGTCTTCACCTTTACCCAGGTGCTGGTGCGCAGCCTGCTCTGGCTGCCGCTGGGGCTGGGCCTGCTGGTGCTCTTTCCGCCCGATGCGTCGCTGGGGGGCGAGCTGTTGCGGGGCGACCGGGAGAGCACCTTCGTGCGCGGGATGGCCGAGCTGTTGCCGTCCGGGGTGCGGGGGCTGATGCTGACCGGCATGCTGGCGGCGCTGGCCTCTACCGTGGATACGCACATCAACTGGGGGTCTTCTTATTGCGCGAACGACCTCTACCAGCGGGTCATCTGCCAGAAGCTGCTGGGAAGGGAGTCCGAGCCGCGGACCCTGGTCTGGGTGGCGCGCCTGAGCAATCTGCTCATGGTGGCGCTGGCGCTGGTCATCATGACGCAGCTCAGCTCGATCAATCAGGCCTGGCAGACCAGCCTGCTGCTGGGAGCCGGGCTCGGCGTGGTGCTGGTGCTGCGTTGGATCTGGTGGCGGATGAACGTCTGGGGCGAGATCGCCGCCATCGCCGCCTCCATGGTCGCCGCTCCTATCCTTCTAAATAGCGTGGAGCAGGGCGCGGCGCGGCTGCTCATCATCGCCGCGGTGGCCACGCTCGCCGCGCTCGGAGCCGTTTTCTGGGCAGGGCCCGAGGACACGGAGAAGCTCAAGGCTTTCTACGACAGGGTCAGGCCGCCCGGGTTCTGGGGACCGGTTGCACGGGAGGTCGACGCGGCCGGGTACCGCGGGCCGGCTCGTTTAAAGCGGTCGCTCGGCGCCGTGATGCTTTCGAGCCTCTCGGTCTTCTGTCTGCTGACGGGGATCGGCTCGTGGCTGGTAGGAAGCCCGCCGCCGGTCTTCTTTCCCTGGCCGCTGTTGTGGTCGTTCGGGTTGATCGCCATCGGGTTCGCCCTCTGTCCGCTCTGGATCAAGCTCGGGTTTTCCAGAGATGCGCTCTAACGATTCGGATCGATGCGGCAAGGTCGCGGTAGGCGACTACGGCGTCCCCGGGAAGACACCCTACCTGGTGATCTCGGTAAAAACATCGGGCTTTTGGGCGGGATCTCGACTGCATCAAGCATCGTGAGCGACTGGCTGCGGCGATCGAAGACCGACGACCGACAACCACGATCGCATAGTTGCGCGCGCGGCTGTTACCGGACAATCCATCGCGCGACCGCGGCAAGCCGTGGCGGCTCGAGTTCATTCATGGTCCTGTCGCCACGACCGGAGTGCGCCCTGGTCGACGCCGCGGAGGCGGATCGCTGCGGTCTCACGCTCGCGTGACAGCAACAACGCGACATGTGATAGACTTCGAATCCGGATCCGCCGTATCGTCGTTCGATCCGCGACTGCCCCCCTTCCCCACCCAGGAGGCTGCGCGAAATGAACTCGTTAGATCCCAGGCTCCCCTTGCTGCAGAACGCGGACGTTCTGAACAAGACCGTTCTGGTTCGCGTCGACCACAACGTGGTCAAGAACGGCGAGATCCACGACCCATACCGGATCGACGCCACGTTGGGCACTCTGTACAACATCGTGGAACGAGGCGGACGTCTGATTCTGATGAGCCACGTCGGGCGTCCCAAAAACAAAAAGACCGGTTGCATAGATGTCAGCGCTGGGTCCTCGGTCGAACCTATCGCCGAGTATCTACAACGCAAGCTTCACACGAGGTTCGTCGTTCCCGACTTTCCCAGCGACAGCGAACGTGGGATCCGTGAAATCGATACCTCCATCAACTGGCACATCCGAGACCTGATGGAACGTAAGATAGGAGGCATCTATCTTCCCAACTCGCGCTGGTTCGAGGGCGAGGAGAGCAAGGGTGAGAAACGAGACCGATTTGCGCGACAACTCGGCGGCCTGGCCGACGTTTACGTCAACGACGCTTTCGGTTCCTGGCAGCCCCACGCCTCGACCTTCGACGTCACCAAACACCTGCCCAGTTTCGCCGGGTTTCTCATGCAAAAGGAGTTGTTGAACCTCAAGCAAGTTCTCAATCCACAACGCCCTTTCGTGGCCGTGGTGGCCGGCGTCAAATACGACACCAAAATCGGTCCCCTGAAGGCAATTTACGAGAAGGTGGACCATCTGGTGCTGGGAGGGGTCATCTACAACACTTTTCTCTGTGCCAAATACGATATCAGCGTCGAGGGGGTAAGCGACAACGACATTCAGGCGGCCAAGGACCTGGTGAAGCAGGACCGTGAAGCCAATAAAATTGTAGAATTGCCGGTTGTCGTGGAGTCGGATACCATCGAGGGTCGGGTAGAGGGCAGGTATAGAAATATCAAGATCTCCGACCTCGAAGCGGGTCACAGGTACGGATACTTCCTCGACGTAGCGCCTGAATCGTTTGATGCACCACCCGTGGCGAGCGCCATCGCTGAGGCGAAGACCATTTTCGTAAACGCGGTCATGGGATTCACCCCTCACTTCTGGGAGGGCTCGGCAAAACTCGACCGCACCATCGAAAAGAACCAGGCCGCCAAAAAGCTTTACGGCGGTGGCGATACGTTGCAGGAATTCAAGAATCTGAGTCCAGGGCTTTACCTGGCCGCGATGGATAACGCCTCGTATTACTTTTTTACCGGAGGCGGAACCGTACTCAAAGCCATCGAGGAGAGCACGCCCTACGGACTGGAGCCGGTAACCGCGCTCATGGTTAACGGTGGCAATTCGGTGCGATAATCAAGATGGAAGACGCACCACTCGAAAGCTGCACGTCGCAACCGCTCGATATATACGAGTTCCCCTCCAGTTCGGAGGATGTGAACGAGATACTCGATGGCCTGCGCCACGTGAAAAGCACCGACGTCATCCGTAGGAGACTGTCTCAGATCGTCGTCTATATCCGCTGCGAAAACAGGAGCCTGCGCAGCCGCGCCACCACCGAGGGCGACGACGTGGTCGCCGAGATCGAACACAATCTGATCGGTTTCCTGGATTCGTGCTCGAAAAGAGATTTTGAGGCTTTCTATCCCCAGATACGCGAGCTGGTCGCGGTGATCCCCAAGCCGGATGTCTTTGGCATCGACATAGTGGAGCTGCGCGAGCAGGTGGAGGACTATCACGAGGATCGTTCGCCGGATAGCCCTTTTTACTCGATCGCGGAGGAGATACGCGAGGCGGTTCATCGACGCCTTTCCGGAGAGGTCCTCAATACCATCGAGGAGCTGCTCGCCTTTCTCGATTCGGAAGACCAGACCGCGATGATCGCGGGGCGCTATTGCCGCGCCACGAGCGAGGATAAAGAGGAGGAGAAAGCCTCAGAGCGATTCCGCGAGTTGCTCGATGTCAGGGATAAGCTCAAGCTAATCTGGAGTGATCCGTTTTCCCGCCGCGTCTACGGCGCCGCCTCAGCCGATCGGTCCGAGGAGGTCGACCGGTTCATATCATCGGCCGTCATCTGGATTCGGCATTTGCTCGATCCCTGTCGCGACGAAATACGTCCCCATGACAGCAAAAGGGGGTTTCTTGGCCGTATCGAACAGATCACCGAGGCGCTTAACAACAGACAATTCGAAGATATCGAATTCGGGGTGGCTCGTTACCATCTGAAGAACCTGATCACGGAGATCGTCACCACTAGCAAGTCGGGACGAGGTAGGCTGGCTCTTAAGCTGATGGCGCTGGACTGTGTTCTGGAAAACCTATCGCTGGTCTATTACTCCAATATCGTCAACATCGGCTTCGCGACCATTGACGGATCGAATTACCGCCATGCGGTTGCGATGCTGCCCGATCTGGCCCTTTGCACTCGAGCGCTGGGGCACGGGACCAAGAGCATGGGGCGATTTGCATTTGCGATCAAACGGCGCGTCGACAGGGGCGAAAGCGACGCGGATGAGATTCAAACCATTGTGCGCGAAATGGGCGAGGAGCTGCTCAGGTCTATTTTCAACCAGAGGCAGGCGCTTCACCAGTTGCTGTTGTCGTCCGAATGGCATCGCCGTTACGCCGATATCGATCGACTTCACACCCGATTGCTCAACGATATTGTGCGGGAGAAGACCACGCACCTATACGGGAACCTGCTCAACAGCATGGGCGTGTACATCGACATGGACAGCATCGGGGTCGCCACGCACCCGGCGAGATCTAGAATACCGGAACGATTCCGGCGGACCGGCAAGAAGGGACATATAACCGATCTGGTCTTTCGCTTTGGCCCCGACATCTCAGTCAGCGGCCGCGTGGAGGAACGCGCCTGGACCATGGGCGGAAAGGGCGCCTCGCAGGAAGAGATGTCGAGGCTGGTCACGGAGTTCAATCTGAAGGGCGTCGACGTGCCCAAGGGTTTCGGGTTGAGCACACGAACCTGGCCGCGAATCAAAGAGAACCTAGACGAGAGAGAGTTGGTAGAACGGGACGTGCGAAGGGAGGTCCGGGTTCTGGAGGCGCGAACCGGCAAGCGGTTCGGCGGAACCGACAATCCCCTGCTGCTGGCGGCGCGTTCCGGCGCGGTGGTCTCGTTGCCGGGTATCCTGCCGACCATATCCCATATCGGTCTTAACGAACAGACTGTCGAACAATGGTCGGAGTCCCTCGAACAGCCCCAGCGTGCCTACCACGCTTACCTGCGGTTTCTCTTCAACTACGCGGAAAACGTATTTTGGACGATGGGGATCAAATCGATCGGCATCCTGGAAAGGCTGAGGGCGAGCCGTATCGCGGATCTATGCGTGAAGGACATCCGTATCTTGAAGGAGACCGTGCAGAATACCCGGAAACACATCCTGGAGCTGACCGACGGCCTGTCGGTACCGGACGATGTGCACCAGCAGCTCATCTATTCGATATATGCGGTGTTTTCGGCTTACGAACGTGAAGAAGTCCAGCGCCAGGCGGGGCTCAAGCACGTTCCTTCCGACCACCAGACCGCTTGCCTGGTTCAGGATTGCCTGCCGGTTCTTTCGGACGACGATTGCTCGGGCGTTTTTTTGACAAAGGATCCCAGAAGCGGCGGCCCGGGCCATGTCGAGTTTGTTCGCGATTTCGGCGAGGACCTTTCCGCTGGCAAGGTGGTACCCCGTCTGCATGACAGGTTTCGCCGGGTTTTCCCGGAACAGTTCGAACGCCTGGAAGAGGTGAAGGGGATTCTCGAAAAAAGGTATCTAGCCCCGAACGACATCGAGTTTTCGGTGCGCGGGGGAGGAAAGCTCTATATCGTGCAGAACCGCCTGCTGCCGATGGTTCCCATGGCGTCGGTTATCAGCGACTACGATTTTTATCAAAGAGGGCTGATCAACGACACGGAGCTCGTCAAGCGAACCCGGCGCATCGTCAGCCAGCCGGTGATCACGACCTATCTGGACGAGGCCGACAAGAAGAAACAATCGCCGGTCGCGGCCGGCCAGCCCATCAGCGGAGGCGTGGTCGTCGGTCGGATCGTCTGCGACGAGTCCAAGATCAAGGAGTATGATGACGACATCATATTCATCACCAAGAGCAACGTGCCGCGGGAGCTGACCCAGGAGCCGAAGATCAAGGGCTACCTTTCCGAGGAGGGCGGGGCAACGTCTCACGCGGCGCTGATCTCCATCGGCAAGATTCCCTGTATCGTCGGGGTAAGCTGGTACCACTCGGGTGACAAGATACTGATCGGCGAAAGGGGAAGGGGTTTCGCCGGCCACTTCTACGAGCTCAGGGAGGGAGACCTCATCACGCTTGATGCCAACGAGGGTTTCGTTTATGCGGGGGTGCTGCCCATTCGGGCCACTCCGGCGGACGATCCCCGCTACCTCGAAGCCGAGGCGGCCATCAAGCGCATCATCGCGCGCATCAACGCCTACTCGCGGATACCGCGCGGACCCGAGCCGGAACAGGTGTAGAAGGTATCGTTCCGAGGGTAACTGTTTGAGGAAGCGTGTCCTTCCGGTGAGCGTGCATGAAGCGTACGGGAGACCGGCAGTACATTACCGGGCGACCGATCGCTCGTCGGCACTCGCCAATGTCCGCGAAACAGTTCCGAAATCCGGCAACGTTCTTACCCCGACAACGCGCGCGGCCAATGGACAAGTAGAGGTGTTCTCGGTCGCGGCGCCACCGCAATTCGAGGCGCTGCAGACCGCCGCCGTGACCCTGGCCTCGGCCGTGGTCGAGCGGTTATTCGGACAGGAGCAGGGGCAGGGGGCGTCCGTTTGCCGGGAAGCCGATCCGGACGAGGACAGCGCCTATGCGGCATTCGATCGAGCGATAGGAACGCGTGTGTTCGACAACGGTTTCCACCGGCAGGGGTTGGTTCGGCTTCGCACCGAGGAGATCACGGTCGAGGATTTCTGATCGGTCTCGGCGCCGGCGAGAACCTCATGGCCGCCGAAAGACCTCTTCTGCCATGCAGCCCCAGTACTCATCCGTCGTCGGGATATTGTTCTGGGACCATTCGTTGTCCGCCCACGCATCGACGTCGACGACTACCGGGTTCTTGCACTGGTAACCCGTCGGGCACGAGGTGTCGGTCGGGCCACTGCAGGGAATGACGCAGGCTCCGTTGATGCACTCGGCGATACGGTCGGGACTCGTGCCGGACGCCGGGCTGGTTCCCGGTATGACCCAGTCCACCCGATCGCACGGCTCGTAGGGCCAGACGTCGCTCGTGGGCCACCAGGCGTCGAAGACCGCGCCACAGGGCCAGGCGCAGAGCGCGAGGTCCTCCACGTCCGGATGGGGAATGGTCCATACCCAGACGGTCTGGTTGGTACCGGGAAACCACTCGCTAGCCTTGTCGTGGTACACGCATCCCCAGAAGGTATCGATCTGGCAGTCATGGCCGCAACCGTCATACCCGTCCCAGGTATCCGGGGCGTAGGGAGTGCCGTCGTCGCATTGTTCGCCGGATTCTAGCTTGCCGTTTCCGCAACCGGGATTCTCGACGCATTCGTAGTCGGTACAGGTCCAGGCCGCCGGATTCGAGCTATCGCAGTCCGTACTCGTCACACACTGCACGCAGTCGTTGGCCAGACAGACCGGCGTGGAAGCGCCGCAATCGCCATCGGTATCACAGGCCACGCATACCCCCTGCCCGACGCAAACCGGAGTATCGCCATCACATGTCTCGAGGTCCCATCCCTGCCCCTCGTCGTCGCAGATCGCCGGCCGACCGCTATCGTCGCACTTGCGCTCGCGTCCGGCGACACAGATGTCGCACTGGCCTCCCGCGGGGTCGCAGATGCCCTCCGAACACGGGTCGGCGACCTCGAACGCCGTCTCGTCGGCGTTACAGGCCAGAAGATTGCCCCCCGAACAGGTGAAGCTACCGGCCAGACAGAACTTGTCGGTGCAGGCAGCCATATCGGCGTTACAGGGGGCGCTCTCGGAACAGGTTTCTTTCAATATATATGCCGTGCCACTGGCGTCGCACTTCTCGAGGTCGTCGCCGTTGCAGCGATGGTCGACATCGGGAAGGCAGACCGCGCATTGCTCGCTCGGCAGACCGTACTGGCAGTACGCCTGGCTCTGGCATACCTGCTGTGAAATCGATATCCCGTCCGTATTACACTCGTGCATGACGCCGTTGACGCAAACGAAGGTGTCGGCTTTTCCCGCGCAAAACTCCGCGCGGTCCACACAGCTCGCGGGCTCTTGGCTGTTCGCCATGTCGCACACCTTGTCGTCGGCGCAGCTCTCGGTGGCTTGCCAGCTGCCATCGCGGCAAATCTCGCGCTGTGCACCGCCGCTGGCTACGCAGCGCAGCGCGCCCTCCTGCGTGCAGCCGGTCGGGGAAGAACCGCCGTCGGTCAGAGGCAACGTCCCTCCATCGGAAAGGGTGTCGGTGGAGCCCCCGTCTCCCGGGACCCCGTCGCCCGAAGAGCCCGGTCCGCTGGCTGGACCGAGACCGCTCTGGAAAGGCGAAGCCGGAGAATCGCCCCCGGCGTCCTCTCCCACCGAAGAATCGCCCTGCCGGTCGTCGACGGATCCGGGAGTCTCTATCAACTCGGTGCAGCCGGCGAAAAGGAGAAGGAAAAGGCTGAACCCGGCGAAACGAATCGAAAACCAACCTTTATGTCTACAATACATACACTTTGACATCGTATTCCCTGGAAGCATCAGCGGCGGCGTCGGTCGTAACACCGAAGCGGAGCCGAGAGCAGCGCGCACGAGCTGCCGCTCGAGATAAGCGTTACTGTGTTGCGAGTTCGGGGTCAAGGCGGTTTACGTTTGGCTGACCTTCCTCGACTCATACGGTTAACGTTCCGCAATTCGTGGTGTCCGGACAGCGTCGTCGGGCTGTCGGGAACCGTTCACAGAGTGGGATAATAGTTCGGGACAGGTGCCGACATCCCATCCCCGGCCGTCGCTGCTACAGTCGAACGATTCAAAAGAGCGTGTTAGATCATTTCATTTCGCGTTTTTTGGTGGTACCTCGTGCTTCGCTCGGGCTTGAAGGCCGGCCTGACGACCTAGCCGTTACCTGCGTGACCGGGATGAGAAGAAACGTTCAGACGTCGTACGAAACGACCTCTTCTGGCACGGCCCCTGCGATTTCAAACCTGAAGGGGCCCTTCGATGCGGCTGGCCGGCTGGCGCGGATGGGCGCGGCCATTCTGGTTGCGGTCCTGTCGATCCTCGGCGCCGGCGCGGTCGTGAGCGCGCAGTCGCCGGAGGGCGAGGGCTCGGAATACCAGCAGACCATCAGGGAAGCGGTCGGCGAATACCGCGCCGGGCGTTTCGACGAGGCGCGCGTCCTGTTCGAGAAAGCGCACGCCATCGAGCCAAACGCGCGCACGTTGCGCGGGATCGGATTGGCGGCCTACGAGGCCAGGCATTACGTCCAGGCGATAGAAGCTCTCGAAGCGGCGTTGCAGAGCCGGCAGCGTCCCCTGACGGACGAGCAGCGCGAGCGGATCGGCTCCTGGCTTGCCCGCGCGCGAACCTTCGTCGCCTCGATAAAGGTGAGGCTTCTTCCTCCGGAAGCACAGCTGACGGTGGACGGCCAGGAGGCGCGCTTCGACGACGAGGGCGGTTTACTACTGGATGCTGGCGATCACGAACTGGTCGCCACCCTGACCGGTTATCAATCGGTAACGCGCCGTGTGGTGGCAGCGGGGGGAAAGAGGAGCCGGATCACCATCGAGTTGCAGCCGCTGTCCGGTTCTGAATCCGAAGGAAGCACCGGCTTCGAAAGCGGAGCCGGCCAGGCGGGAGGTCGCCTCGGTTCGTCTCCTGACCGCGTCGAAACCTCGGATTCCGGGGATGGCTCGATTTATCGTACGCTGGGCTGGGTCGGCGTCGCCAGCGCGGGAGTTTCTTTGGTCGGCTCGGCCATTTGCTTCGGAGTTTCCGAGATCAAGGTCAACGAGTGGAACGGCCCGTGCAACCAGGACGGTACTCGCGAGCTGACCTGCCCTCAGCATCGCGACGCCATCACCACGCTTCGCACGGCGGGAATCGTAACCCTGAGCACGGGAGTCGCGCTGGGCATCACATCGCTGGTTCTGTTTCTGGTCGCTCCCGATGACGACGCATCTGATGACGATGCGTCTACCGAGCACAGCCGCATCGACCTCACCGGCGTTCCCGGGGGGTATACACTGAGGTACACGGTCAGCTTGTAAGCGTTCAGGCCTTGGGCAGCGCGGCGGCCAAGGCGCCCGAAAGAGCTCGGCGCGCAGCCGGGCCGGTGAGGATTGTACTCACGTATATGACGAACCGGCCCGAGGGCTTCCGCGTACGCCGGCCCTACCTCGATACCCGTTTTCTGGTCGGGGCGTGGGCTTTGCCGGCCTGGCTTGACTTCGCCCGTGCCGCGAGATAACTGTTTCCCTGCGAGTGAGACGTCTGTCGTAAAAGGGAAGACGGTGCGAATCCGTCGCGGTCTCGCCGCGGTAACCGGGGACGAAAGCTGCGACGCGTTGCTGGTCGATCTGGTGAGCAAGCGCATCCGGGAAGCCGGAGCGCTGAAGGACGTGCGTGAGATCGAGCTTCCGCCGCGCGACCGCTTTCCTGTGCCCGAGGGGCAGTGCGAGTTCGTGCCCATGAAGCCGGAGGAAGCCGAGCGCTACCGGCGCGAGCACGACGAACATGACGACCACGGCGACCACCACCACTACCAATAGAGCACCGATCGGGTTGAAAACGCCATGATTTCGCGGTCTACAGGGGCCATCTGCGGCCTCGTCCCTCCTAGAAATGGCTATACCATTCCTTCGTCGGGCCGAGAGCCGCATCTGGCCCCTCTATCCTCGCGAACTCAAAGACGTTTCAACCCGTTCGGTGCTCTAGAGGTCACATCGGTGAAGGGACTGCGCTCGGGACACACCACCGGCACCTGTGCGGCCGCTGCCGCCCGGGCGGCGGCTTGCTGCTTGCTGGGCGAGGACGGCGTCGGGCAGAGCGCGGTCGATTTGCCCGATGATGGCGAGCGGGTGAGCCTGCCCGTGCTCTTCACCGAGCGGGGAGACGGCTGGGCCATGGCCGGCGTGCGCAAGAGCGCGGGTGACGATCCGGACGACACCGACGGAGACCTGTCGCCATGGACGTGAAAGCGAGCGAGCCCTTCATCACCATCGCCGGTTGTGGCCCGGGAGCCGGGAAGTACCTGACCCTACAGGTAGTGGAAGAGGTTGCGCGCGCGGAGGTGCTGGTGGGCGCTTCGCGGTTGCTCGGGCTCTTTTCCCGAAGCAAGGCGCAGAAGCTCACCGTGGGAGCCGATGTCGCTGCCGTGCTGGACCGGATCGAGGACTGCTGGCGGCAGAAGCGGGTGGTCGTTCTCACCACCGGCGACCCGGGCCTGTACAGCCTGGCGACCGCCGTGCTCGAGCGCTTCGGCCATGCGAGCTGCCGAATCATACCCGGCATCAGCTCGGTGCAGCTGGCGCTGGCCCGGCTGGCCCTGAGCTGGGTCGAGGCGCGCGTCATCAGCGCGCACCGGGATCTGCCGGATATCGATCCGGCCCAGCTCGATGATTGGAATACCGTCGCGGTGCTCATGGGTCACCCGCGGGCCTTTACCTGGATGCGGGCGCTGGTAGAGCGCATGGGCTCGAACCGTCGCATCTTCGTCTGCCAGGATCTGAGCCTGGCAGGGGAGAGAATAGAAGAGGTAAAGCCAGACGATCTAGCTGACGGCGTTTACTCTGGGCGCAGCATCGTCGTGCTCACACGGAAACGGGAACGGGAATGAAACTCGGAACGCTTTACGGAATCGGCATCGGGCCCGGCGACCCGGGCCTGATCACGGTCAAGGGCAAGGAGATTCTCGGCCGCTGCCCGGACGTGTTCGCGCCCAAGGCGCGCATCAAATCCGAGAGCGTGGCCCTGGCCATCGCGAGGGAGCACCTTCATCCGCAAGCGGTCGTGCGAGAGGTGGTCTTTCCCATGGTCCAGGACCGGCAGACGCTCGAGCAGCACTGGAAGAAGTCCGCGGCCCAGGTGGCGGAGGTGCTCTCGGCCGGAAGGGACGCCTGCTTTCTCACTCTGGGCGATACCCTGCTGTATTCCACCCATATCTACCTGGTGCGATCCCTGAAGGCGCTGTTGCCCGGGGCGCCGGTCATCACCGTTCCCGGTATCACCGCCTTTTCCGCGGCGGCGGCGCTCACCGGTTTTCCGGTAGGCGAGGGCAAGAGCCCGGTGGTCATCGTGCCCTCCGACGACACGCCCGAGCTGCTGCTTCGCGCCATCGAGCTCAAGGGCACCGTGGTGCTGATGAAGGTCGGCAAGCGGCTGCAGTCCGTGCTGGAGCTGCTGCGCGAGCGCTCGCTGCTCGGGCGCAGCGTCTTCGTGGCGCGGGCCGGCCTGGACGGGGAACGCATCGAGACCGATCTCGGCAACCTGCAGGTGAGCGATCCGCATCTCGGATACCTGTCCACCATCATCGTCGACGCCCGCAAGGAGCCTTGAGATGACCGTGTACTTCGTCGGCGCCGGCCCCGGGGATCCGGAGCTTCTCACCCGCAAGGCCCACGACCTGATCACCTCCGCGCGTTGCTGCATCTATGCCGGTTCGCTGGTGGGCCAGGGGATTTTGCGCCTGATCCCCGGGCAGGCGATCAAGCACGACTCGGCCTCCATGGACCTGGACGCCATCGTGCAGGCCATTCTTGCCGCCGACCGGCAGGGCCTGGACGTGGTGCGCCTGCACTCCGGAGATCCCAGCATCTACGGCGCCATCGGCGAGCAGATGGCGCGGCTCGACGCGCTCGGCATCGATTACCGGGTGGTTCCCGGCGTGAGCAGCTTTCAGGCCGCGGCCGCCGCCCTGGCGGTGGAGCTCACCGCTCCCGAGATCGCCCAGACGGTCATATTGACCCGCGTATCCGGCCGCACCCCTATGCCCGAGGAGCAGGAGCTTCACCGGATCGCGCAGACCCGCGCTACCCTGTGTCTCTTTCTCTCGGTGAGCCGGATAGACGATATCGTCGAGACCCTTTCACCGATCTACGGGACCGATTGCCCGGCAGCGGTCGTCCACCACGCCTCCAGAGCGGACCAGAAGATCGTGACCGGAACCCTGTCCGACATAGCGCCGAAGACCCATGAAGAGCGTATCCAGAAGACCGCCCTGATCCTGGTCGGCCCGGCACTGGCAAGGCATGCCCTCGAATCCAAGCTCTACCACAGGGGGTTTACCCACGGGTACCGGAAGGCGGAGCAACCGTGAGCGTCGGCATCATCACCCTTTCTGCCGAGGGGTGGCGCGTCGCCCGCGCGCTTTCCCGGGCAATACCGGAGGCAACGGTCTACCTGCATCAGAACGTGCCCGCGGACGATGGCGAGGCCCCGGAGCGCTTCGACCGCGTGGGCGAGCTGACCCGCTCTGTCTTCGGCCTGCACTGGGGCCTGGTATACGTCATGCCCTGCGGGGTGGTGGTGCGCGCGATAGCGTCGCTCGTTTCGGACAAGCACACCGACTCCGCGGTGGTGGTGATGGACGTGGGCGCCCGCCACGCGGTGAGCCTGCTCAGCGGCCACGAGGGCGGCGCCAACCGGCTGGCAGTACTGGTCGCCAATGCGACCGGGGCCGAGCCGGTGATCACCACCACCACCGAGGCCAGAAAAGACCTGGTGGTCGGCGTCGGCTGCCGCAGGGGTATGCAGAAGGATGCCCTGGTCGATGCCATAACCGATACCCTGCGAAACAGCGGCCTGGCGCTGGAACTGGTACGCCTGCTAGCCACCGCCGACGTCAAGCGGGACGAGGTCGGGCTGTTCGAGGCAGCCGACGCGCTCGGGATACTGCTTGTACTGGTTCCCTCCGGGCGCATCCGCGCCTTTGCCGGCGCCTTCCAGGCGTCAGACCTGGTGCAGCAGAGCGTGGGCCTGCCGGCGGTGGCCGAGCCCGCAGCCATGCTGGCCGGAAAGAACACCAGCTTGATAGTGAGAAAGACGAGATGCAACGGAATCACCATAGCCATAGCCCGGGAAAGCTCCTCGTTGTCGGAATAGGCCCGGGCCACCCGCTTGACCGTAAGCGTTCAGGCCTTGGGCAGCGCGGCGGCCAAGGCGCCCGAAAAAGCTCGGCGCCCAGCCGGGCCGGTGAGGATTGTACTCACGTACATGACGAACCGGCCCGAGGACGCCGGGGTGATTGCACAGAATCGCCCCAGTTCTGGCGCCGGTTTTTCGGGATGGATTGGCCGCCGTCGTTTCAGATACCCCTACACGGCCGCCTCGCCCTGGTTCTTGAAGAAACGGCTCTCGGTCCTGCCGCCGTCCAGGATATCGACCGCGTACCCCCCGATGCCGTCGATCAGCGCGCGCGGCCGGTCCAGGGCGATCAGCCTGCCGCGGTCGATGACGGCGACCCGGTCGGCCAGCTGCTCGGCCTCTTCAGTACCGTGGCGACGTAGCGAGATATGCGGAACGAGGATACGGTAGAGGTCCCGGAATCGCTGTCGATTCACGGGACCCAGATAGCGTCTCCGGGGGGACACCCCTTCTGGTGATCCTCGCAAAACCATTGAGCCTTTTGGCGGGATTTCGGTCGCTCTGGCCCGGGAGATGCCGCTGCGGGCGGTCGCATGACGGGGCTGCGCCGATTCCGGTCGCCCGTCGGAACCGTTTGACTTCGACCCGAAAATGCCAGACAATCGGGTCATAATACGACCCGATTGTCGGCTGGTTTTGGGTCACCACCTGACCCCGGGAAAGGCCCAAATGGTAAAGCATACCTACGTCTGGCAGACGTCCGTTTGGCCGAAGCTCGTCTGGAAGGCAGAGCCCTTGCTCGGACCACTGGGAAGCGCCCGGCGCAGCCAGGGAAGGCTCCTGGGACAGGCGGAGAGTATCGGCTTGAAGTCGCAGGCGGAGATACTGATAGAGGAGACCTTCACCACGGCGGCTATCGAGGGCGAGAATCTCGACCGGGATCGGATCCGGTCATCCGTTGCGAGGAGGCTCGGCCTTCCAACAGCGGGTTTACCGCCAACAGACCGGAGCGTGGACGGTCTGGTCGAGGTGCTCGTCGACGCCACGGCGAACCGGGATCGCCCGCTTTCGCCCAAGAGGCTCAAGGGATGGCAGGCGGCGTTATTTCCGACCGGATATTCTGGCATGAGAGAAATCCTGGTGGGTAGATGGCGGAAAACCGTTGTACCCATGCGCGTTGTATCGGGGCCGATCGGAAAGGAGCGGGTATACTACGAGGCGCCGCCCGCGAATCGACTCGACAAGGAGATGGCCGACTTCCTCCGCTGGTGGCACGCATCGTCCTCGCAGAAGATGGACGGACTGGTTCGCGCGGGGCTGGCGCATTTCTGGTTCGTGTCCATCCACCCTTTCGAAGACGGGAACGGTCGCATAGCGCGCGCGATCACCGACATGGCGCTGGCGCAGGATGAAGACTTGAACCTCCGCCTCTACAGCATGTCTTCCCAGATTGTCGATGAAAGGAATGACTACTACAAAGTGCTGGAGAGAAACCAGAAGGGCGATGGGGATATAACGGACTGGCTGGTCTGGTTTCTGGGATGCCTGGAGCGATCGATTCGTCGCGCCGAGGGACAGGTTCACGTCGCACTGCAGAAAGCTCGTTTCTGGCGAAACCATTCCGAGACCGCTCTGAACGAACGGCAACGAAAGGTCGTCAACCGCCTGCTCGACGTCGGTCCCGGCAAATTCGAGGGCGGGTTGACGAATCGCAAGTACGTAGCGTTGACAAAGGTGAGCCGTGAAACCGCCAAGCGCGACATCGCCGACCTGGTTGAAAAAGGTATACTGGCTAGAAACCCGGGCGGCGGCAGAAACGCGAGTTACGACATCGCCTGGCTATGACCGCTATAAAACGCGCCGTTTCTCACTTGAGGTCACAATCTGTGACCTCAAGTGAGCCGGTCGTTCGACGGTTCCCGATTCCTTGTCGGCCGGAACCGGCAGGAGTTGCTACCGTACAGAAAAAAACTGCCGATACCGCGATTCGCGGTCATCGAACGTATGGCGTATCCGACGGTACCGGACGACGACTTGGTACGGGAACTCTCCGGGATTCTCGAGCGTTCCCGCGCTTCATCGGCCCGAGCGGTCAACACCATTTTGACGGCCACGTACTGGGAGATTGGACGCCAGATCGTCGAATTCCAGCAGGGCGGAACCGAGCGAGCCGCGTATGGAGAACAGCTTCTGGAACAGCTCTCCCAGGATCTGTCCGCTCGTTTCGGTCGAGGCTTTTCGGTCGACAACCTCGAACGAATGCGCGTCTTCTGTCTCGTCTACCCGGCAACGGAGAATTCCGCGACAGCGTCGCGGATTTCTCCGTTGCCGGGCCAACTCGCCTCAGACTCAGCCCGATCTCGGACATCAGCTGGAAAATGCCGTCGCGCTTCATCTTCGCCGCAAGGCGCGGGAGCTCCATTACGCAGGCGAGCGCGACCTCTGGGAATGCGATTTTATTACCCGCGACGCGGCCATCCAGGTGTGCCTGGAGCTTACGGAAGCCAATCGCGGCCGCGAGCTTCGCGGTGTCGTCGAGGGTGCACGCCTGGGCGGCAAGCGCCGTGCGATGGTGGTGACCCTCGACCAGTCCGACAACCTGCGTGAAAATGGAGTGTCTATCGATGTCGTCCCCGTCTGGCGCTGGATGACGTGATAAAAGACGTTCCCGAAGACAGGATTGACGGCGAGCGCGAAGCCACACGGCGCAATAGCGTCCCCGGGGGGACGTGCACAGTAGTGAACCGCCCCCAACGCCCTGATTTCATTGAATCCTTCAGAGACGCTTTTCCGGGAATTCGTCTGGTGGGGTAATGTTGGAGCGTTTCCGCTCGGGGATATACCTGGAATTCGTCGCGGTCCGATGATGAACCGGCTTGCCATAACCATGTAAAATGATAACCTCACTTATTGATATGCATGAATATGTTGCTAGAAACGCCGAAAAGGCGCTCGGAAAGACCCTGAAACGGTCTCCGGCGGCTGCCATTCTGGGGCCGCGCCAATCGGGAAAATCCACGCTGGCGCGTCATTTCCTGGAGAATACGGATGCGGTCTATCTCGACCTTCAGGACCGAGCGGACCGAAACCGGCTCAACGAGCCGGAACTGTTTTTCGACCACCATCGAGAGCGGCTGATATGTTTGGACGAGATACAGCTTCTTCCGGAGTTCTTTTCCGTATTACGTTCCGAAATAGACCGGGATCGCCGTCCGGGTCGTTTCTTGATACTCGGTTCGGCATCGCGAGACCTGATCCGCCAGACCAATGAATCACTCGCCGGCCGCATCGCTTTTCTCGACTTGATGCCATTCGTATGGACGGAAGTGAAAGAAACGAAAACCTGGCAGTCGCTCTGGTTACGAGGGGGGTTCCCGGATAGCCTCCTCGCCGAGGACGACGGGGACAGCTACGACTGGCGGAATGACTTCGTTCGTACCTATCTTGAAAGGGATATCCCGTCGCTGGGGCTAACCATACCGATGCCAGTTATGGACCGGTTATGGCATTTGGTGGCGCACTATCACGGTCAAACGATCAACTACAGCAAGCTCGCCGAGGCAGCCGATTTGTCCGTGCCGACATTGAAGAAATACCTGGCTGTCCTGGAACAGACCTACATGGTCAGGCTGGTGCGGCCGTGCGAGATCAACCTGAAGAAGCGATGGATTAAATCTCCCAAGATATACCTCCGGGACAGCGGCCTATTGCATACGCTGCACGACATCGAGAGCTACGATCAGCTCCTCGGCCATCCCGTCAAGGGCGCTTCCTGGGAGGGATTCGCTATGGAAAATATCATTGCATCGATGCCGCGCCATCGACCGGGTTTCGCGCGTACCTCCAACGGAGCCGAAATCGACTTGTGTATGCAACGAGGAAAGGACTTGGAGGTATTCGAGTTCAAACTCTCGGCGGCCCCCAGACCGTCCCGAGGCTTCCACGAACTCGTAGATGAGCTTCGACCTTCGAAAGCCACGATCATCGCTCCCATCGACGAGCCCTATGAATACAGCAAGGGCGTCATGGTGTCCGGAATTCCCGGGTAAGCTCGCCGGGTTCGAGAGGAGGCCTTAGGAGGCACCGCAAAATAAACGATCCGGTTGCGGCCGCGTGGACGGGCGCACTCGCGGCTTTCGTCCTCGGAAAAATCCTCGAAATAGCGCTCTCGACCGCAGGGAGAGATCTCTGCGTTTCTTCCTCCGGGCGCGCTCGCGATTGCTCCGTAGGCGCGCCCGGTCTCGGAGCGTCTATTTTGCGGTGCCTCCTAAGTTTCCAGGTCGTTCAGGGGACGACTTTTAGGTGCTAGCTACTCGAACCATTCTTGAGCAGGGCGCGAGAAGAAGTCCGCGACCGGCAGGCCGGTGTCGCCGACGAGCCAGAATTTGGACTTCGGATAGCGCTTGCGAAACGCGGTTGATCCACTGGTCCGGCCCCCTCTACCGCTTTTTACTTCCATCGCCCACGTTCGAGTACCGTGACTGACCACGTAGTCCACCTCCGCCGGTCCGTCTCGCCAGTAGGCCACCGCCCATGCAGCGCCCTGAAGGTCATTCAACAGGTGCGCCCCCACGGCGTTTTCCACCAAACGTCCCCACCGCTGGCCGTCGGCGAACACCTGCTCGAATGTCATCAATGTGGTGGCATTCACCAGGGCGTTGTTCCAGAGCACGAGTTTGGGGCTACTTCCCCGTTTGCGCGCCTGGCCTTTCGAGTAGAGTTCCAGACCGCTGATCACGAAAGCGGTTTCCAGCAAGCGAAGGTAACCGGCGAGGGTGACCGTGTTGCCCGCGTCCTGTAACTGGCCGAGCATCTTGTTGTACGAGAGAATCTGCGCCGGAAACTGCGTCGCCAGCAGGAACAGATGGCGTAACAGGGCGGGCTTGGCGATGTTCTGCATCTGTAACACGTCTCGAGCCAGCACGGTTTCGATCAGCGAATCAGCCACGTACCGTTTCCATTCGGGCTCGTCGTCCACTAATTCGGCTGCGCCGGGATAACCGCCGAAGTAGATCCATTGCTCCAGATCCCAGTCAAATGCTTCACGGCATTCCGGCCACGACCAGTGTGGGCAGCGGTGCAGAAAGAAACGTCCTGCGAGGCTCTCGGTCAAGCCACGCTGAACGAGCAATGCGGATGAACCGAGCAACAGGACCCGCACCTTGCCGCCCTTGCGGACCTCCTCGTCCCAGTGGCGCTTGACGACCTCGCTCCATCCCGGGACCTTCTGGATCTCGTCGAGAACGAGTAATACGCGCGAGGCGCCTTTCCCGGCCTTGCCTTTCCTGGCCTTGCCGCTCTTGGCCTTGCCGCGTGCCAGGCGCCACTGGGTCTCGATCCACTCCGGCGGATGGGGCAGTGGCGCGTCCGCCGAGGCCGTATGCGTCGGCCAGCCGATACGCCGAGCGACCTGCTCGGCCGCCGTGGTCTTGCCCACCTGCCGCGGTCCGGTGAGAACCTGTAGCAACGGTTTCGTGCGTTTGAGCCCCTTGACGATTTCGGAGACGACTTCTCGTTCAAAAGCCATGGCCCGAGACTACCACGCCCATGGCACTGAGTAAAACAACTCAACGACTGAGTAATATTACTCAGTTCGCATTGACCCGTAAGTTGGGGCTACCAGAGGGCGTCCCCGGGGGGACACCCCTTCTGGTGACCCTCGCAAAACCATTGAGCTTTTCGGAGGGATTTCGGACTATGTGGTCCGAGATGTGCCGTTGAAGCTGGTCGCCTGACGGGTAGGGGGTTGCTTCCCGCGCCCTGGAAGTCCTGCCGGCGAATCCCCGGCCAGGCCGAAGGCCTGTTACCAAGGGCGGCGCGGAGACGCGAGGAATTCGGCGAGGTGAAAGACCACGGCAAGGTTGTCGGGGGGCGAAATTTGGGTTTCCTTTGGGCGGGAGAAGACCATATGAGTTCCTTTTAGCAGGTGGCGAGACCTATGCCGGTGAGACGGACAGATGATGGTGAATATGTGCCGATCCCATGAATGGACTGTTTCCGGTTTGCGGGCCCTTCCCGTAGGACAGGTCATGGAAATCTTCGAATCCCTTGATTCTCCTTCCCTGGAGGAGTGGTGAACATGGTGGATGAAGTCCGCAAGATGCGAGATGGTTTTTACCTGGGAATCGGGACCCTTGGCTTTACCCGGAAACAACGACTGAAACCGCGCCCCTTCGTTCTTGCAGGACCGACCGGGCCGTATTGCGATTCCTGAACAACAGTCAAAGCGGTCCCGTAGAAACGCGGGAAGACCGGCCGCATGGTACGCGACCGGTTCGAGTGCAAGAACGTTCGCCATTTACACGGTATACCAGCGAAAATGCCCTGAGCTTGACACGATCGACTTATCCGCGTTTTACGAAGATCGCTCCCATGAAACACTACAAGACCCTTTGCCTGACTGATCGCAAGGCGTGGAGAAGGTGGCTGAGCAGAAACCACGCCACTGCAAAGGGAATATGGCTCGTTTATCCACACAAGGACTCGGGCAGACGGCGCATCAGCTACAACGATGCGGTGGAAGAGGCGCTTTGCTTCGGATGGATAGACAGTACCGTCAAGAGGCACGATCCGGACAGCTCAATGCAGCGATTCACGCCGCGCAATCCGAAGAGCCGGTACTCACAGCCGAACAAGGAGCGGCTGAGGTGGTGCCGCGATCGCGGCCTCATCCATCCCTCGATGGGGGAAACGGTGGATCGAGTGCTCGAGGAACGGTTCGTTTTCCCCCGGGATATCCTCGACGCCATCCGGCGCGACCGGGAGGCGTGGCGTAATTATCGGCGTTTGTCGGAATCGTATAAGCGGATCCGGGTCGCATATATCGACGCCGCACGTTCGCGCCCGGAGCAGTTCCAAAAACGCCTCGCCAACTTCATCCGTAAGACGCGCGAGGGCAAGCCGATCGGATTCGGGGGAATTGAAAAGTTCTACTAAAAGGCATTCATTCTCGCTCGCTTGAGTAGCCGCCGGTAATAAGCAAGGGGCATTTCCGACAGAACAACGTACGTTGGGCCACCCCCCGTTCCATACTGTGTGGCGTCCCCGGCGGGACACCCCTTCTGGTGATCCTCGCAAAACCATTGAGCTTTTCGGCGGAATTTCGGCCTGCCTGGACCGCGAGGTGCCGCTGAAGCTGGTCGCGTAGACAACGGCAACTATCGGCGAAACGGCGCAGCTAAACGGCCTGGAAGCTTATTCCGGAAGCCTTGCTCGGCTGTCCTCTTAACGGCCTGGAAGAGGTTCCCGGAAGCTGTTCTCGGTCCTCGCGAGGAGGCGAAAAAAGCGCAATCGCTCTCGGGCGCAACCGCCGAATCACTCGGTGAGCGCGGGCATGGGCAGCGGGATCTGCTCGGCAGCCTCGCCGTCGTACCAACACCAAAGCTCACCCTCAACAGTAATGCCACAGCCGCGGCCGGATGCGACTGCGATGTCCATGAAGCGCTCGTCCTCGGGCGGGGTCAGGACCTCGATTCCCAAAAATGAGCGCCGGCACAGCGCCTTGCCGACGTCGTCTATTGTACAAATCGAAAGACCAGAAAAATCAAATGCCGCGACGTTCTCGGGATCGGCTACCGTCACTTCTGTCCAACTCCCTCCCGAAACGGAGACGTCTTCTTTCCAGCAGCGTACCCTGGCGTCGGTGGTGAGCGCACACATCATCACGCTCGAGTTCTTTACCTGTACATAGCCCGTGCCGAAGTCGGGGTAAGTCTGCTCAGCATCCAGGCTATAGCAGCTGATCGACGTATCTGACCGTACGCCGCATAGCGCTCGATTCGTATTCATCCAAATCTGCGTAAAGGGACCGGCCGGCAGCAGCCCTTCCAGGTTTCCATCTCCGTCTTCTGGCACGCACATGACCTCTCCGGTGCTGCGTAGTGCGCATTTCGGCCATCGTGATCACCCATTCCGGCATCGTGATCGGTCATTTC
>CAYVFC010000097.1:0-16884 GCA_964450715.1 uncultured Sandaracinaceae bacterium
CGGCGGCGGCGGGCGAAGGAGGAGAGGCCGCGGCGGCGACCGGCGGCTCGAGCGAGGCGGGCACGACCGGCAACGCGGGCGAGGCGGCCGCGGGCGGCGAAAACGGCTCCATTGCGGAGGGCGGAACCACCGGCGGAGACGCGGGCGTCGACTCCGGCGCGCCGTCAGAGGGAGGCTCTCCGGTCCCCGGGCAACCGCCGCCGCTGGCCGAGGACGGCATCTCGCCCTACCAGGTCGAGTGTCGGGGCGATTCCTGGGACTGCGGGCACCAGGATCTCAGGTGCGTGGAGATCCGCATGGAAAGCTCCTCGCCGGGCTTTGTCTGCTCCAACCAGTGCGAGACGGCGGACGATTGCACCCCGTCGCCCCCGGGAGTCCCGGAATCGGACTGCATCCAGTTCACCCACGCCCGGCGCTGCCTGCTGGCCTGTCAGGTCGGTCAAACGTTCTTCGACTGCCCCGGGGGCATGACCTGCTTCACCTACCCGGGCACGGATTTCGGCTACTGCCTGTGGCTGTGACCCGCGCGCGGGCCTGATCGTCCGGGCGGTCGACTCATCCGATGACCGCGGCGACGATTTCCGACCAGGACTTCGCCTGCGCGACGTCAAGAGGGAAGTAATCTCGTTGAAGCCCCGCGTTTCGATCGCGCTCGGCTCGATGTTTTATTGCCTATACGTTCCCTCTTCCGCCGAAATGGGGTATAAGGACAGTCAAAAGGTCCGGGATAGCCCAGCGACCCGGGCCGTTCGGCGGCTCCCCTAGAGGCGTACACCCCCGCCGCCTCGGAGCCGCCGTTTTTTTTGCCCTGGCCGTCCGCCGCCCGGACTCGAGCGGATCCCCTTTGCGGATCCGTGGAAGCATGACACTGCCAGGCGGCGAGAAATCGCTGACCGGGAGATTTTCGCGCCGCCGACCTACGGCGACTCCCAGGCGCCTATGTCCGGGCCGCTGCCGTTGTAGTCTCCCGGCTCGGCCCGGTTGAGGTCCAGACCCGGGATGATGACCGCCTGATCGATCAGGGGGCTGTCCCTCCTAGAATGCGAACCGCGTACGCGCTGCAGTTGCGTATCTCCAGCCCGAAGACCCGTAGCGTGAGCGAGAGATCGTCGTCCTCCAGATCGGTGGCGGCGTCGGCGTCGGCCCGTGCAATCGAGGAGGTGTTATCAGGGTACGGATTACTCGTGGACGGGGCGGACGTGTCAACCTAATTGCGCGCCGAAAGCGCGATAAAATAGTTGGGCGCTACAATTTATCTATTTATTTTCTTTTCGATTAGATCGACATACGCCTCGCTGAGAAGGTCGCCTTCAATAATTCCTAAATCGTCAATTAGTTTATCTACGTCTCTTTTGCCTCGAGATTCCTCTTCGCCTTCGTCCAAGACGGCTTCTAATTCTAAGAATTCGCCCAATCCTTCGACGGAATCGATGTGTATTCGTGTTCTCCCCGAAAGATATAATAACCTCTTCTTCTTTACGATCGCTCGCACACCAAACGCTTCGCCCAATATTTCTTTTAGTATATTCGGTTCGTTCGTTCTGCTGATCGAATAGTACGACGTCCTTGGACCGGATTCGTCCGCTCTTCTATAATAAATTAGTTCGCCTCTCGAAGAAGAGAATATTCGAAGTTTTAGGCGGCCCGAATCACAAAGAAAAAAGACGTCTTCCTGGTCAATTTCTTCCGGAGGCATTTCGGTAATCTTTTCGACCATACCGATCGTTCTTTCTCTTTTCCGAAGTTTAGCTTTTATCTCGACGTTTCTCGCCATCGTTTACGCCATTTAATTAATGTGGACAACAAGGGTATATCACCCGGCAGTGGGAATATCTACGCAGCCCCTCCCGGGCTGCGAATTCCGGCAGGCTCCCGTTATCGGTGCCGACCGGTGCGATCGGGGCCGCCCCGTATGTGATCGTATAACACCGATAAAGGGAATCGACCTCGGCGGGCAGCACCGGCTCGCACCGCACCTTGCCACTGGCGCGGCCGGGGGTGTAGGCTTTTATCCAGTTCTTGAGGGCGGAATCGTGAAATCGGGGACCTCAGCGACAGGATTGTGCTTTTCGGCCTCGTATCCGAAGGCGGCGAGGCCCGGATCTCGCCGGAGGCCGGCCGAGCGTACGCGCGTCCCCGCCGCGGCCGAGCTTCACCCGGCACGGGATCGATAGGGGGGAAGACCAGCGCGGAGCCTTTTTATGCCGTTTCTCGCCGGAGTCATCGCCGCCTGGTCGTTCATATACGCGGTTCTATCGGTCTGCGGAGTCGTCGCCTACCTGCGCTTCGGCCGCAACCGCGACTACCTCGACTTTGCCGCTTTCTGCTGCTTCATGGGCATCTACACCGCGGCCAGCACCGTTTACTACCTGGCGGACGATCTCGAGCAGGCCGTCATGCCGGGCCGGGTACGACTGGCGGTGCTGCCGCCGGCGGGTATCGCCTTGCTCTACCTGGGCCTGGGCAGGACGGCTCTTTCGAGAAAGACCGTACGCTTGCTGCTATTCGGCACGGGTTCGTTCGCTCTCTTTTTGTCCGGTACGTGCCTGGCGGGGCTGGCAGTGGACTACGAACGGCCCACCCACGAACAGATCGGATTCTTTCTCGGTCAAGCGATCGTATACAAGTATAAATTCAGCGTTTTCGGTTACGTGGACAGCATCTTTTCCCTGGGCGCCGCCACGCTGGGGGGAGCACTGCTGGGAAAGGGCTCGCAAGAGGACAGGGTGGCTCGCAACTTCTTTTACCTGGGGGTCGTCACGCTGAACGCGATCGCGCTCAACGACATTCTCTTCGCCAACGACATCATCCGGTCCGTTTACCTGGTCGAGCATGGCCTGTTCTTGATGACGCTCTCGGTCCTGATCGGTCTTCTCAGGGAGTTCGAGCTCTCGCGCCGCGAGTTGCAGGACAGGACGCTGGAGCTCGGTCGAACTTCTCGACGTCTCGACCGCGCGGTGGACGAAACCCGCAGCCTTCGCCCCCTGGCCGACCTGGGACGGCTGTCGGCCAGCCTGGCCCACGAGATCCGCAATCCGCTGGCCGTGCTCTTCAACGTGGCTTCCGCCCTCGGAGGTCGCCGGGGAGCCGAGCGCGACCCCGAGCAGATGGACATGCTGGTCGCCATGCTTCGACAGGAGACGGAAAAGCTGGCCCGGCTGGTGGACGACCTGCTGCTGTTCTCCCGCTCGCCGCGTTCCAGCCTGCGGTCGCTCGATGTAGCGCAGCTAGTGCAGTCAGCCCTTTCGGAGGTGCGCGATACGCTTCCGCTCGAGATGCAGGTCGATATCGTCACGGATATCCAGCCGGGCATCGAGCCTTTTCTGGGGAGCGCCGGCGGCATGAAACGCGCGCTGGCCAACCTGATCTCCAACGCCATGCAGTCCTCGCGCGGCCGTGGCCGCGTACGGGTCATCGCCCGGCGCGAACCCGGACCGTCCGGCATGTTGGCGATCGGGGTTCAGGACGAGGCCGGCGGTATTCCGCAGGAGTCGATTGCAGAGATCTTCGAGCCCTTTTACTCCACGCGTTCCACCGGCGCAGGGCTGGGCCTATCCATCGCTCGGATCATCATCCAGGCACACGGCGGCACGCTCGAACTGGAAAACCGTCCCGGCCACGGGGCCACCTTCTGGATGCGCCTACCCGTTGCCGGCAACCGTCTGCCCGCAGAAAAATAGCCGGCACTACGGCAGTCGACTTATCGCCTGCTTACTCGTGATAATAAAAGCAGCATGAGCGATAGAGAGCGAATGGAACCCGGAGATACGCGGCGCCGACGGGCCGTTTCGGCCCCGTCCCTCCCGACCGCCTCCTGTTCGTGGACCGACAAGATAACCCGGATACGAGTGCCCCGTCCCGGCTCGCTTTCGACCTGGATGCGGCGGCCCAGATCTTCCGCGATGGTCTTGCAGATAGCCAGCCCCGGCCCCGTACCCTCGCCGACGCCCTTGGTGGTAAAGAAGAGATCGAAGATCCGCTCGACGGCTTCCGGTCGCATAGATCTCGTGCGCCAGACCAGCGGCCATGCTTCCAAGCGCCGATAGCCGGTCCGCCTGCGCCAGCTTGTTCTGCGCCTCGATGCGTTCGGTCACGTCGCGGACAAACCCCAGCACGGCCGGCTCGCCCCAGTACGGAATGAAAATCGCAGATACCTCAACCACCCTGTCCCGGCCCTCGGTATCCCGCGCGTGGTAAAAGGCGGGCGGTCCGACCAGCGTCTCGCGTCGCGGTGAAACTCGGGGTAATTGGCCAGCCTCCTTACCACGCGCTCTCAGTTCTTACTTCCGGACACAGTAGAGGACGTCTTGTCCTTCCGAGGTCGCCCGCACGATCGTCGTCCCCGGGACCGACTTGCCCGAGATCAGGATTTACTCGGATCTTTCCGAGGTCTTGAAAGGCACGGGGGCGGTCCCGGGCTGCGGCTCCTGACCTGCTATTTGCATCGCACTTTTCAGCCCGGACTGGAGCGTGCCGCGGGTTACGGTCTCCTTCAGGTCCACCCCGAGACGCACGATGGTCCGGGCGTTGTAGCTGCTGACGCCGGTGACAATCACCTCCGCTCCCAGCAACCGGGCCGCCTTTATGGTTTTTAGTAGATGATCGGCCACGGCCGTGTCGATTACCGGCACTCCGGTAATGTCTAGGATGATGAACCGTGCCTGGGTGCGCCCGATGGCCTCCAGAACGCTTTCGGCGACCTGGTTGGCACGCTTTGTATCCACGTCCCCGATCAGCGGAAGCACCAAGATCCCGTCCCATACCTGCAACACAGGCGTCGACAGTTCCAGGATCGTCCTGCTCTGGGCCTCGATGGTCGTGACCTTCGTCTGCAGCTCCGCGGTCCGTTCTTCAACCCGTAGCTCGAGCATCTCTTTGGCCTTCCTCTCCTCTCCTATCGAAGCGGCGAGTTCCTCGGCAACCATATTCAGGCCGTTGATGATAACCTCGAGCTGATCTTCTGCGTCCGAGGTGGAAAGTCGGGCGCCCAAGTCGCCCGAGGCGAGCCGGGTCAGCATGTCGACAATTTCTTCAAGCCGAGGGTCTTCTTTCTTACTCGCCGGTTCGTTCATTTTGAAACCCTTTCAGCCACGCTATCGCCTCCTGCTCTGAGGTGAAGAGCCTGGTCGGGTAGGGCGGCTTGTTGAGACCGAGAAAGAAATTACCCATCATCCTGCTGAGAGGAGTTCCGATGACCAGGGCCAGCGCCAGCTCTACCTCGGCCGCTTTTTCCGATGCATAATAATTGCGAGCATCCCGGGTAATCGATTTCGTATCACTGATATCGATTATAGCCGGTAACCTCTTACCGCTGCTCAGCTCGGCCATGGCGGAAATGTTTTCTACAGCGTCTTCCAGCTTCTGTTCCGCGCCTTTTACGACCCGAACTCGTACAATCTGGTCGTCTCCCAACCAAATCCTGCTCGTCCGTGTCTCGATAGCTCCATCGTCTTTCATGACAGCCTCCGAACGTACGTTCTATTTTCAGACACTTACACCGAGGGTATTTTTGAGATGTGCTCTAGTACTATCGGCGACCCGACGCAAGCCGTAGGCGCGCGGGCAGTAGCCAACGGCGCGCGAAACCCCGGCTGCGTCCCGACACGTGTTCCCCGGATGAAACGTTCGGTTACCGGCGCGGTCGAGGTCTACCATGATAGCACCGTATCAATTACGTTTGTTCAGTAGAGATCTTTCCCGGCAGTCCGGTGTCATCACCCGTCCCCGAGGGATTGCGGTAGGGACGGCCCTTAGCACATGGGGTCGGGCCGCCCCCCGCGCGGATCCCAGCGGGCAGGATTACTGCACTGGGCTCTTGCCTTGGGTACGAGCGGCAAAGCGCTCCCACGGATGAGGGTGGAGTCGTCGCGGCTTTGGGATCCATCTGCTAGCCAAGCGATTCATTCGGACCCAGGTCGTCCTATCTCTTTCACTTCGCCGCCGTAGCGCGCGAAGCCATGAGCGGGTGATCTCGGTACGAAATCGGCCAAGCCTACCGATGTTCATGGGCACCGCGTGGTATGCAAAGTATCCACGTACAACTGCCTGAAGCCATTTCCCTTGTTGTGGCAAGGGTTGGTGGCGGCGCTTCAGGATTTCCCTGCGGATCTCCCTCAGCTTCCGACGCATTCGTTTCTTCGAGGTGAGTCGGAGTAGCCGGAATTCCTTGGACCTCGACTTTGCGCAGATGTGCGTAAAGCCGAGAAAATCAAAGGTTTCCGGTTTTCCCTGCCCGCGTACACGCCGCTGTTGCTCGGCGAATCTGCCGAACCGAATAAGCCGCGTCTTGTCGGGGTGTACCTCAAGACCGAAGCGTCCGAGGCGTTGTTGGAGGTCAGTCCTGAATCGGACCGCATCACTCGTGTACTGGAATCCCAGCACGATGTCATCAGCGTATCGCACGATGACAACATCGCCTCGAGCGTTGCGCGACCTCCACCTGTGTGCCCAGAGATCGAACACATAGTGGAGGAAGATGTTCGCAAGGAGCGGCGAAATCGTCGCCCCTTGTGGCGTCCCTTCCACGGTGTCATATCTCTTTCCCTCCTCGAGGATCCCCGCAGCCAACCACTTACGAATCAGCCGAACGATCCTCTTGTCCGCGATGCGGTGCTCGACGAACTTGACCATCCATTCGTGACTGATGGCGTCGAAAAATCCACGAATGTCGGTGTCAAGCACCCAGTTTACCTTCTTGCTCACGATTCCCGTTGCGAGTGCATCCAGCGCATGATGCTGACTGCGACCCGGGCGAAAGCCGTAAGAGAAGCCGAGAAAGTCGACCTCGTATATCGCGTTTAGCACCTCAACGACCGCCCGTTGGACGATCTTGTCTTCTAGTGCAGCAATACCCAGCGGTCTTTGCTGACCATCAGACTTCGGGATGTATACGCGTTTAGAGGGCTTCGCTCGATACGCTCCGCGGTGTACTCGTGCGTGTAGGTCCTGAAGGTACAACTCCAGTTCCTGCCCGTACGCATTCCACGTCACACCGTCCACGCCGGCTGCCGCGTTGCGCCGAAGCGCAAAGTAGGCAGATCGTAGCCGTTCGACGGTAACGTGGTGTAGGAGCGCCGTAAACTGCTCCTTCCTATTCCTTCGTGCTGCTTTGCGCACACGGTCAAGCGCACTTTGCGCACCGGTTCGGCTCTGTGTCCGTAGTGCGTTTTGCTCCACCGTGTTCCCCTTGGCCGGGCTCCTTCCCTCCCCCTCCTCCTCAGCCCCTTTGGCGGCTTCGTTCGGAGGGTTCGTCGGTACTACGAGCCCGTCTGACCTCTCCGGATCGTGCGTTGTCGGCTTATTGCTCATTGCTTTCCCGACACGTCCCGACGCGCCATCGCGGCGGGCGATCCGGAGATCTCCCGGTTCTCGCGCAGAGAGGTTCCGTGCGTGCTCGGGGTCTTCGACCGCGCAGGGTCACCATGCACCTCGCGCTCGCGGTGCTCGGTGTGTTGCCTTCCGCCTGTGGAAACGACGTCGGCACCCCGGATGAGTGGATTTCGCGGCTCAATACCCGGCCCGTACGTGCCCCTGTCAACGCTTCGCCCCCACCCTCGCGGGTGACGACGCATGACTCGGGGTCGTCGTGGGTCGCTACTCCTTCGACGTGAGGCTCTTTCATCCTCTCCTCTCTGCCGGTTTATCCCGGCGCACTCCCAATCCCACCGAAATCACCGGGACCCGGGGGCGATTCGTCCATGCAACGTATTTTTAGCATACCTGCCGCGTGGGTCGACGTGGGTGCAAATGCTACAATGTATCCGGCGCAATCTCCGATTTGCCGACAAGAATCGCCTTCGGATGTGACGCAGACATGGGCCGTAGACGCCTTTCGCGTAGCAAACAACCGCTCTGCACCATGGTGACGATAGCTTCTAACGGAAAGGAAGCGCTGGCTGCCTTCGACCGGGAGCCGTTCGACATCGTCATCACCGACCGCGCAATGCCGGGTATTACCGGCGACGAGGTGGCGGCCGCGGTCAAGCGGAAAGCGCCGTCCACCCCGGTGGTACTGCTCACGGGGTTCGGCGCCGTCATGAACGACGGGAAGGAAGTCCCGGAAACGTCGACCTGCTTCTGGGCAAGCCCGTCACCGTCGACGAATTGCTGCTGGCCATCGCGGAGCTGACCGACGGCCGGCCGCACGTTTCCGGTACGAAGGAACGCCAGGGAGCCGGATAAGACGCAAACTCGCGCCGGTCAACCGGGTTCCGGCGCTTCTCCATTGACCACCTTTGCCAGAACCTTCCTGAACTGCTCCGGTTCGAACGGCTTCTGCAGCAAGGGACAATCGACATCCGGACCTAGCAATTCCCGAAGCGCCGATCCCAGCATCCCGGTCATGATCACGGTGCGGGCGGCCAGCTCTGGATCGATCTCGGCCAGCTTCCTTCGGAACTCCGCACCGTTCATGTTGGGCATGGCCAGATCGCAGAGAACCGCGTCAAACTCGCCTCCCGCCTCGATCAAACGCAGCCCCTCGGAACCGCAGAAAGTGACCTCCACCTCGAAGTCGTCGCTCAGAAAGGCCTGGAGAGCGCGCGCGACCTCGGGCTCGTCGTCGATCAGCAAGAGCCTGCCCGATACGGTCTGTCCGGAACGAGTCCCGCCGCGGGCCGCCTCGACGGAACCGGAAGATACGCGGCGCCGGCGGGCCGTCTCGGCCTCGTCCCGCCCGGCCGGCTCCTGCTCGTGGGCCGGCAGCAAGATCACCCGGAAGCGAGTACCCCGGCCCGGCTCGCTTTCGACCTCGATGCGGCCGCCCAGCTCGTCCGTGATGGTCTTGCAGATGGCCAGCCCCAGCCCGGTGCCCTCGCCGACGCCCTTGGTGGTAAAGAATGGGTCGAAGATCCGCTCGATGGTCTCCGGTCCCATACCGCACCCGTTGTCCGCTATCTCCACCACGGCGCCTTCCGTGGAACGCGAGACCGAGACCTCGACGCGGCCGTCGGTTCCCTCCGCCTGATCGAAGGCCTGGACCGCATTGATGACGAGATTGAGGAACAACCTCTCCACCCGCGAGGGGCTGCCGAAGACCGAGAGCGCGTCCCGATACTTGCGAACGATCCGTACCCGGTGGCCCGCCGCGTGGCCCGCCATCGCCAGAACGTCATCCAGCGCCTCCGAGAGCGCGATCGCTCTCTTCTCCTCCGACGGCGGTCTGGAACATCGCTGGATGTCGCGCACGATACCGGCCACCCGCTCTGCCCCCTGCTGCGCGTCTTCGAGGAGGGCTAAGAGCTTCTCCGCCTCGATTGCCGGCGGCCGTACAACGGCCGCTTCCGTTCCGCCTGCCCTCTTCATGCTATCGGAAAGACTCTTCCGGGCCCGGGCGATGTTGATCGTCAGGTAAGTCAAGGGGTTGTTGATCTCGTGCGCCAGACCGGCGGCCATGCTGCCGAGCGCCGATAGCCTGTCCACCTGCGCCAGCTTGTCCTGCGTCTCGATGCGCTCGGTCGCGTCGCGGACAAACGCCAGCACGGCCGGCTCGCCCCGGTACTTGATGGAAATCGCAGATACCTCGGCCACCCTGTCCCGGCCCCCGGTATCCCGCGCGCGGTAAAGGGCGGGCGGTCCGATCGGCGTCCCGGTCCGCTTCAAAAAGACAATGCGCTTTTGGTAAAGCTCGTGGTCGTCCGGGTGAAACAGCTCCTTCGCCGGCATACCCACGGCCTGCTCCGGGTCGCCGACGCCGGCCAGGCTAGCCGCGTACGGGTTGAGAAAGACGACCTTCTCGCCTTGCAGGATGGCGATTCCGTCCGGCGCGTTCTCGACCAGCGAGCGGAACCTCTCCTCGGACTGCCGGAGCCTCTCCTCGGCCGACTTGCGCAAGGAGATGTCCCGGACGAAGGAGACAACCCCCGTGTGACTCCCGATACTTACGATGCTGTTGAATACCTCTAACGGGATCCGCTCTCCGTCGCTCCTGATCACCGCGAATTCGTGAAACATGGGGGTCTCAGCCCCTTCCACTCGATCCTGCCAGGCCCTCAGCAACGGAGGTAAATCGTCCTCGGCGATGAAGGACCAGACCGACCGCTTTTCTATCTCGTCGGCGTCGAGCCCCACCAGTTCCCCGAGCCCGTCGCTCAGGTAGACCACCCGGGGCGCCTCCCCATCGATGATGGTTACCACAACTCCCATGCCGGAAAGCTCGGCCGCGGTCGTGAGCACCTCGAAGAGCTTTTCGCCCTGGTCGTATTTCACTTCTGGCATGGGATAACGAGATTATGGCGAACCGCCCGATGGGCTCCGGACCTCTTAGCGGAACAATTCCGTTCGAAAGCCGTTGGGCGAAGCCGATATAGGAGCATGAAAGGGACTCTGGCCGTCTCGGTATGCAGTGTCTACTCGGTCCGGTCGCTTCGCGTCGGGTTGAAAGCCGGGTTACCCGACCAGCCTCCTTACCACGCAGTCCCAGGTCTTTCTTCCGGACAGGGTGCAATAGCGCGGCAGCGTTGTCGGACGGCGAAACTCGTACCTTCCATAGGCGTCCTTCTGCCAGCGGATGTACAATGAATAACCCGGAAGGAACCGTCTGTCAACCCGCCGGACGCGCGGGCGATGCGCGACCGAGACCTCCAGACCGCGGCGGAGGCTCAGGAGCGAGGGCCGGGGACAAGCTCCCCGGCTGATCCGAGACCGGCGGTTCCCCGGTTGTCCGGTCGTCCCCGTCAGCGTTTATCCGGCCGTTCCCGGCCCACGGCCGAAGGCATAAAAGAAAGCGAGGGCAGCTACTTCCGGGACGTAGGGATCTCTCGGCGTGCTGTCCCGTCATGGATAATATTCCTGATCGCGCCCTCCCGCGTATTCTTTCTCGCCAGGGTGACAAAGCTCGGCAGGGGTGGTTTTTATGGGTACTATCAGCTCGAGGGCCCGGCGTCAGGTCTGCACGGTAGCGAGTTGCAGAAGGAGCGAAAGCAGATGAAAGCGCAAGAAGACCCGGAACGAATGTGGAACCTGCTCGTTCACAATATACCTGACGTCGTGGTGATCCACGTGGCTCGTGACGGCACGATCCTTTCACTCAACCAGACGCGAATTCCCGATTTGAAAGTGGAGGATGCGATCGGAACGAGTGTATATGACTGGGTGTTACCCGAGCATCACGAGATAATGAGAAGATCGCTGGAAAAGGTTTTCCGGACCGGGAAACCCGATAACTACGAGGTGATCGGAACGGGCCCCGGGGGACCCAATACCTCGTGGTACGAGACCCGTCTTGTACCCAACGTATCCGGGGGTCGGTTGGACTCCGTGATCATGATCAGCACCGACGTCACCGAGCGCAAGAAGGCGGTCTCGGAATTGCGTATGCGGGACCGCGCCGTGGAGACGTCGATCAGCGGTATCGCATTCATCGACCTGGCCGGGAAACTATCGTACGCGAACCCCTCGTTCCTTCGACTCTGGGGCTTCGACGATCTCGACGAGGTACGCGGTAGTTCCGTGTTGGAGCTCTGGGAATCCAAGGCCGAGGCCCGGGCTGCGCTCGAGGCGGTGCTCGACGGAAGAAGCTGGTCGGGTGAACTGGTGGCCAGGAAAAAGGATGGATCCCTGGCCGACATGCGGGCCTCGGTAAACGCGGCCCGTGATCATGAAGGTCGAATGCTCTGCGGGATGGGAACCTTCCTCGATATCACCGCGGAGAAAAAACTGCGGGCGAGCGCGGCGCAATCGGACCGTCTGGCGAGCATGGGCATGCTGGCGGCAGGCGTGGCCCACGAGATAAACAATCCGCTGGCCTACATGTTCCTCAGCCTGGAAGGTTTGCGCAAAGAATTGCTGGAGATCTCCGGCGATGCTCGCGACCCGTCGTTCGCCGGGCAAGACACCCGGAACAGACCCGGGGCGGCCGGAGACAGAAGCGGGATCTTCGTCGACTTCGCCGCCATCGATAAACTGGTCAAGAAGCTGGAGGTAGTAATCACCGGCGCCGAGCTCGTGCGGGATATCGTGAGCGATATGAAGACCTTCTCTCGCGTCGAAGAGGATTGCGTCGTTCCATTGTCGTTGAACAAGGCGATCGATACCGCCGCGAACATGGTGCAACACGAGGTCAGGTACCGCGCCCGCCTGGCGAAGGAGTATGGAAATATCCCAGATGTGATGGGCAACGACGGCCGCATCGCCCAGGTATTTCTGAACTTGATATTGAACGCCGCCCTGGCCATCGACGAGGGGAACGCCGAGAACAACGAGATCCGGATACGTACCTGGTCCGGGAATGGAGAGGTCCTGGCGGAGGTACGTGATACCGGCAAGGGCATACCCGCGGAGGATCTTGACCGGTTGTTCGATCCGTTTTTCACAACCAGGCCGGTCGGCGTTGGTTCGGGGCTGGGTCTGTCGATCTGCCATAGAATTATCACGGCCTACGGAGGACGAATAGAGGTTATAAGCAAGGTAGGTGAGGGAGCCCGGTTCCTGGTCCGTCTACCCGCCGCGTCGATGGAAGAGACAAGGCCGGCGGCGCCCGAGCCGCCCGGGGGCGAAGCCGGGTATCCGGCCGTACACGGCCGGATTCTGCTGGTGGATGACGACTCGAATGTCCGGCAGGGCCTGGGGCTGATGCTGGAAGCCGACCACGAGGTGGTGACGGCGGCCTCCGGGGAGGAAAGCCGGCGGATCCTGGAAAGGGACGCGCACTTCGACGTCATCCTGTGCGATCTCATGATGTCGAGGGGCACGGGCATGGACCTCTACGAATGGCTGCTCGGGCGACACCCCGATCTCGCCCGCCGGATGGTGTTCATGACCGGAGGCGTGTTCACCCCACGGGCCAGGGATTTCCTGGCCCGTATCCCGAACCCGTTCCTGGAGAAACCCTTCGCGCCGGGCAGCATCGAGAAGACATTGAGGGAGCTGATCATCGCCGCAAAGGGGTAACAGACCAGCGTCACCTGCCTTCAACAACCTGCGGCCCGGTATCGATACGGGCTTAACCTGCCAGCCTCCTTATCATGGAGTTGTCTTCTTTTTGGCCAGGATACGAAAGACGCGGTGGCGTTGTCGGAGGGCGGATTCAATGGTTACCGTCATCCTCGGGAGAGAACCTCCTGGGAAGCCGCAGGCTGAACCTCGTTCCTTCCTGTTGTGAAGTTTCGAATCTCACCTTACCCCCGAGATACCGCTCGCCGATAAGCTTCATGATGTAGGTACCGAGGCCGTGCCCTACGCCCTCCTTGGTGGAAAAATGGCGCTGAAAAACATGCGGAGCCACGTTTTCGGGAATGGCTCCCTGGTTCCAGACGTGAAACGTGATGCAATCGTCTTCCTCCTCGCAATATAGATGCACTGCCGAGCCGGCGGGAGCCGCATCCAGGGCGTTTTTCAACATGTTCTCCAGCACCCGGTGTAACAGGGGGTTGGATACGCAGAGATTCGGGTCCTTGAGCTTCTCCGTAAAGCGTATCGACCTCGTCTCGTCGGGACAGACGGCGCCGAACCTTCTTCGTAGCCCCTCGAAAACAGCAGATACCGAGGTTTCCTCGGGTCTTACCGAAAAGGTGCCCGCCTCCATGGACACCAGATCGCGCTGGGCTTTTATCGCTCCCGACAGAACGTCTATCAAGGTAAGGGTATCATCTCCATATCCGCTCTGTTCTTTGGGAACCGCTTTTAGCGCGACTCGAGCATTGTAGTAAAGCGCCGTTACCAGGTTGGCCATGTCGTGCAGGAATATGCGTTCCATGACCTCGAACCGCTTGTCCTTGCGGATATCCTGCATGGTAATCAAGGTATAGCCCGTCTCGGAAAGCGTGATGGGACAGGCGCTGACTCGAAACTCGAAAGACTCTTCGATGTTCTCCTTCTCGGTGGTCATCAAGCATTCGCGCTGAACGGCCCGGTCCTGTACCTGGCTCGCAACGATGGCGATGACCGCTCCACAATCCCGGCAAAGACGACCCGTGCCACAGCCATTGGGAGCCTCTATTATCCGGATACACTTCAGTGCCTCCCCGGGGCGAAGACCCAGCAAGGATTCGGGGCTTTCGATACCGATGAATTCCAGGAAAGAAGTGTTGGCGGTAATTATCTGACGGCACTGGTTGAGGACCAGTACAACGCCGCCAAAGGCGTTCAGGCAGCTATTGAAGAGAGAATTGTCGCAGACCTGCCGGATTTGTTTGTCGATCTCCTCTGGGCCCAGGCGTTCTGCAGAAGCGAAAAAGGTAACCGGTCCTTGTTCACGATCGCTATTCATGAGTCCCCCGTAGCGATACGTTCCCCGAAATCTAACACATGGCTTGATCCACGAACGCGGACCACTTTCCCGAAATGATACCACATCCTACCGGCTATCCACCCCCCCGCGTGTAAGTGGTTGAAAACACATATGATCGTTTCCGAGCCGCCGGGCTCGACGGTGTAGCAGCCCTACTCGTCGAGGGCTTTTTGTGGCAGCCTACTTCGGGTTAGCTTTCTTGGCGGCGCCCTTCTTCCTGGCGGCAGATCTCTTCGTCGCGGCCCTCCCGGCGGTGCTCTTCTTGGCGGCGGTTTTTTGGGTGGGAGCCTTCTTAGCCGTGGCCCTTTGGGCGGTGCTCTATACAGCGTATATTGAACGCGCCCTCGAATAAAAGGTCAGGGGCGTTCGCAGACAAAGGCGTACGTGTCTGCACAGGGCTCGTCCGACCAGGTGCCGTCGTTCGCGGACAGGGCGGCGCAGTTGAGCGCCCCGGTGTCGTCGGGCTGGCCCGAGCTCAGGTTCCAGTTGACGTAACCCCAGGCCTGGCCGTCCGACCATGTCCAGTTGTCCTCGGAGGTGTTTTCGCTGGCGCCGATCCAGCTGGCGGCCGCGGCCAGGCCCTGTACGAAACCGTTCTCCTCGGCCGAGGTGAGGGAAGCCAGTCGGCCGCCGAAGCGCGCGCAGTAGTCATCGGCATCGGACCAGTCGCGGGCGTCGCAGCCCGGCCAGTAGAGTCTGCCCGAAAATACCTCGATTGAATCGCAGGCAGGCCCGTCGTACTCGTGCGCTCCCATGTCGGCGTAGCCCGCGTCCGAGTCCGCGGAATCGATGTCCACCCGGCCCAGGCCTTCGATATCGCTGTAGGGCGCCTTTGCGTCCTCGGCCGCGTCGATGCAGGGGGAGCCGGCAAGAAGGCTCGGGGCCACCTCCATGTCGGTCGCTCCCGGCCCCCAGTTGTCCACCCGCACGTCGGCGGCCGAGGCGCTGCCCAGCGGCGGGTCGAAGCTGACCGTGTCCCCGCTCACGCTGCTCACGGTGCGCGGCAGGCTGTCGTCGCCCACCTCGATCACGTCGCCGGCCGCGAAGTCGCTCGACGCGCCCGATATCTCCACGCTGCCGGCGGTCCCGGCTGCGGAGGTGAAGCGGGTCGCGTTCGGCAGATGCGCGAAGAGCGGATCGCCGTCGATGTTACCGGTGCCCGAATGCCCGCCTCTCACGTCGCTGTAGGTCACAGCCGAGTCTCCGCCCGAGAAATCGGATATCTCGGCATACCCCGGATCCCAGATGATGGTGTTGATCAGGGTGGACTGGCTGCCGGTCATGGCGTTGCGCATGATCCCTTCGCCCGCGGCCTGGTTACCGACCAGGGTGCAGTTGACCAGGGTCGCGACGCAGTTGCCGCCGCCGCCGAGGCCGGTGTAGTTCCGCATCACGCCGCCGTAGTCTTCCGCGCGGTTGCCCTCGAAGATGCTGCCCACGATGCGAACCGAGCTCTCGATGTTGTCGATGGCCCCGGCATTTTGAACGGCGTGGTTGCCGCTGAAGACGCTGTCGAGCACCAGCGGGGAAGAGGATCTGTTGTGCATCCCCCCGCCGCCGTCGAGCTGCGTGCCTCCGCTGCCAACCGCCCGGCAGCCCCGGAATCTGCAGCGGACCACGACCGGGCTGCTGCCGGTGTTGTACATCCCGCCGCCATAGTCGGCCGTGTTGTCCACGAAGCTGCTGTCCTTCACCATCGGGCTGCTGTCCGCGTTGTACATCCCGCCGCCGTGGTCGGCCGTGTTGCCGGTGAACAGGCAGTTGCTGACCGTGGGCGAGGCAGAGCTGTTGATCATGCCCCCGCCGCCGTCGTCTGGGGCGCTCCCGCTGGCGTCGCCTCCGGTGACGGTGAAACCGTCCAGCAGCGCGCCGTCGCTCCCGGTCACCACGTGGTAGACCCGCAAGGCCAGGGTCGGGTCACGGCCGTCCAGGACGCTCTCGTGCCCGGCCGGCGCGCGCCCTTCGAGGCAGATTTCGCTACCGTCGAACCCGCCGTAGACCCCTACCCCGGCCCGGAGCTGTACCGTGTCAGTGGCCGCGTCGTCATAGATGTAGTAAACGCCCTCGGCCACCCAGACCTGGCAATAGCCCTCTGCCTGGGCGGCGGCGTACGCCGAGTCGATACCGTCCTGCACGGTGGAGTAGGCGCCCTGCCAGCCCACGCCGTCCGGAGAGGCCGCGGACGAATCGACGTCCACGAACCTGACGCACTGCCCGCAGTCCTCGTCTCTCACGTCCGTCAAACCGTCGCAGTCGTTGTCGAGGGAATCGCAGCACTTGGAGCCCGCGAGCGGGCCCTCGGAAGCGTCCGGGTTGACGTTCGGGTCCGAGTCGTCGCAGTCGTTTCCTCCCGGGCAAAGCTCGTCCGCGAAGCCGTCGCTGTCGGCGTCACGCGGGCCGCCCGGGATGCAGGCGCCGTCGCGGCAAAGGTCTCCGAGCGTGCAGTCGTCTCCGTCGTCGCAGAGCGAGGTGTTGTACTCGTACGAGCAGGTCCCGTCGCCGTTGCAGACATCATCCGTGCACACGTTGTCGTCGTCGCAATCGTAGGCCTCGCCCGCGCAGACGCCGCCCGAGCACAGGTCGTCGCTCGTGCACGGGTCCTCGTCGTCGCAGAGCGAGGTGTTGTACTCGTACGAGCAGGTCCCGTCGCCGTTGCA
>CAYVFC010000097.1:16984-17314 GCA_964450715.1 uncultured Sandaracinaceae bacterium
GATGTCATCCGTGCACACGTTGCCGTCGTCGCACGCCTCGCATTCTGGCGGGCCGCCCGTACGCGAGCAGACCGAGGGCTCGCCCGTGCATTGCCACAAGCCCTCCATCTCGCACCGGGAGCTGCACCCGTCACCGTCCTCGGTGTTGCCGTCGTCGCACTCCTCCGCCGACGCGCTGATCTCGCCGTCCCCGCATCCGGCCGGGACGCCCGTGAGCGAGCAGACCGAGGGCTCGCCCGTGCATTGCCACAAGCCCTCCACCTCGCACCGGGAGTTGCACCCGTCACCGTCCTCGGTGTTGCCGTCGTCGCACTCCTCCGCCGACGCGCT
>CAYVFC010000097.1:17414-31336 GCA_964450715.1 uncultured Sandaracinaceae bacterium
GATCTCGCCGTCCCCGCATTCGCCCTCGACGATTCGCAGATCGTCCATCATCAGGCTGCACCCGGCCGCCCAAAACGCCGAGACCAGCAGGTAGGCGAGGACGAAACGCTTGCTCCCGGCACTCTGGCTCACCTCTAGAACCTCCCGGCGGCAGTTGCCCCGGCAAACCCCGGGCCCTGCACGGCCCGCAGGGCCGGGGCCTGCTCTTCCTGTCCCCTGGCTGCTGATGCGCCAGGGCCGAAGAGCACCGTCACCGCCAATGCGGCCGGTAACAGACGCGACCTCACGCCCCGCGTTTTCACGGCACCTTACAATATAAGGGATTGGTTTATATTTTTCCATCAATCCGAACAAACGGCGTTCGGAAGCGCGTAACCGAAACCAGCAAGTCGCAGGAAGGCGACCGCGCCTTGCGGTACACTGGAAGCTCGCCGAGCCGCCCGTCGGCGCTGCCATTGACCAAGCGGGACACACCCGCTACTTTGTTGTAGTTCTTCGTGAACGGTTGGGGGGTCGAGGGTGCTGTGACACAGGGCGCGGAACTGCTGATCGCCGACAGCGTGGATCGCGACCGCGAGGGACTGCGCAGGATGTTTGACGCGGAGGGATACCTATGCACGGCGGTCAAGAACAACGAAGAGGTGCGCAGCCTGGTTCAGAACAAGTTCTTTCCGGTCGCCATTGTCGACCTTGACTTAGAGAAGCTGAACGGCGGGCTCGATCTGGCCCGCTTCATCGCCGAGAAGTCCAGCCCCACCAAGATCATCCTCTTGACCAGCCGCAGTACTTTCGAGCCCGCGGCGGGGGCCGTGCGCCCGGGCCTGCTCGACATAGTCAGCAAGCATCCGGACCAGATCTCTTACCTGTCCGGGGCCGTGCGCAAGGCCGTGGAACAGTACCAGGCCGGCGACAAGGACAGCACCCTGCCGCTCGAGGTCCGCTCGGTGATGGAGGAGGCCATCAAGACAATGGTGGCCATGTATAAAAGAATCTACGGCGATGAATCATCGGTTAGCATAACGGGACCGGTGATGAAGCCCATGATCCTGATCATCGACGAGGACCGGCGGTTTCTCAGAGAGGTGGCGCAGCAGGTCGTGGATACGGACTGGGAGGTCTCGGTGGAATTGAGCGGCAGCGCCGGCCTGGACAAGGCGTCGACCTTCGCCTTTCAGATCGTGGCCGTAAGCGAGGAGTTGACCGACTTGCCCGGACAGATACTCATCAAGTCGGTCCAGGCACAGCAAGAGAAGACTCTCGGATTGCTCTACTCCAAGAGCGGCGGGCGCCTCGATCGCTACGACGAGGGCAAGAGAACCGGCTCGGACAAAATGTTCATGGGCGCCGAGCAACTGGTGAGCAAGCTCGGACAGTTGGTGGACGAACTGGCCACCATGCGGCGAGAGCGCCGTTATGTACAGGCGTTCGGATCCGAGCACGCGGGGTTTCTGAAGCGCTATGCGAAACTTAAAGTGCGTATCGATTCGCTTTCCGGGGTGACCAGTTACCCGCCCCAGGCGCCAGCGCCTCGGCCTGCATCCTTGCCGCCCCGTACCCCGGCGCCGCCGCCGGCTTCTTACCCGCCCCAGGCGCCAGCGCCTCGGCCTGCATCCTTGCCGCCGCGTACCCCGGCGTCGCCGCCGGCCTCTTACCCGCCCCGGGCGCCAGCGCCTCGGCCTGCATCCTTGCCGCCTCGTGCCCCGGCGCCGCAACCCGTGCCCGCTCCAGAGGCGGAACGGGCGCAGGCGCAGACCGAGGCGGCCGGGATGGCCGGGCCGCCGGCGCGAACCGGCGGCACCCTGGTGGGTTACTCGGTTCCCCAGGAGTTGAAAGAAACCTATGGCGCGGCCAGGGAGATGAAGCGGTTCGAGGCCGGGCCAGCCCGGGTTTCGAGCGAAACCGAGGCGGTCGCCCCGGAAGCCCCGGCGCCAGCCGGGCACCTACCGTCCGGACAGGTGAGCGACGAACTCATAGCGGTGAAGCCCGCGCAGTTCGCGCCTGCCCCGGTCTCACTCGAGGACAAAGATCTTCCATTGAAACCGGACACGGGATTTTTAAGAAAGCTGACGAACAAGAAATGGCTGGCAGGCCGGGCATTGCTCGTACTGGTTGCCGCAGGAGTCCTGGTATACAGGCAATATCTAATGGAGACACCGGCCTCCGTAGCTTCCACGGCGATGACGGGGATTGGCGAGCTGCAGCCAGGCGCGGCAGGGGCCGGCGCCGAAACCTTTCAATCCGGGCAGCCGCGCGCGACCCCGGAGCCGCCGCAAGTTGCCGCGACCGAAACGCCAGCCGTTCAACCGGACAAGGCCGAGGAAGCGGTGGCTGACCGGAAGTCAGAGCAAGCCGCGACCGAGCCGGCCGGTCAACCGGACAAGGCCGAGAAAGCAATGGCTGATCAGAAGCCAGAGCAAGCCGCGACCGAGCCGGCCGCCGAGACCGAGCCGCGGCTCGTGCGCATGGTGCCCGAGCTGCTGCGCATAAGCGGAGGAAAGATCGACCAAGACGAGGTGATGAAAGCGGCCGAGAGCGCCTACCCCCGGATGGAACGTTGCTACGACCGGGCGTTGAAACTGAGGCCCCGGCTGAAGGGACGGGTGGTGCTGTTCTGGGCTATCCAGACCAGCGGAAGGGCGATCCGCGCAAGGAGGGCCGGTGGAACCATCCAGAACCGGCCCTTCGCCCGCTGCCTGGCGGGCGCCATCTCGGGCACCCGCTTCCCCCGGCCCACGGGCAGGGCGGCGCTGGTCCGGCTTCCCTTCATCTTCGGGCAACCGGTAAGGTGAGTCCGGACGACCCGGACGACGGATGTCGAGACCCGGAAGCAGGATCTATAAAAGGGTGTCTTAACTTGCAGGGTTCTGAGCCGCAGTTGTCTGTTTGTTAGGGACAGGTGGGCTCCAGTTCGTTGTCCCACCACACGAACCAGCCGTCCCCCGAACTGTTGGAATTGAAGATCTCGGAACGATAGCAAAATATGTTTACCTCGCCTCCCTCCAACCCTGATGCTCTTTTTCAGCCTGGCCGGCACGCCGGAGGTCTTGACCAAAAGGCTGGTTTTACTTCGCCTCCGGCGTGTCCGGCAGCCGCCAGCAGAAATAGCGCCGACCATATCGTTCCGGTCACCAGTACCTATATCTTACTCATACGCCGCCAATCCTCACAGGCGTCGGAACCAGTCCTGTCTTCGTGTCGCCAGTGCCGAGCTGTCCAGAGTAGTTGCTGCCCCAGCATCTTACCGTTCTATCCTGCATGAGAGCGCAGGTGTGGTTGGCGCCTGCGGTGAGCCTGTCCACCCCCTCCAGGCCGGATACAGCGATCGGCGTGGACCGGGGCTGGGTCCGCCTGTCGATGCCGAGCTGGGCTTCGTCGTTGGCGCCCCAGCACATAACCCGGCCATCGAAAAGCAGCGCGCAGCTATGGCCGGAACCGAGAGCCAGAGCCGTCGCACCCTCGACGCCGTTCACCTCGATCGGTTCATTGGATTCAATAGCGGTCGCCGGGTAGCCACATTGCGCCAATGAATTTCGACCCCAGCACAGCACGTTTCCGGCGGCGGTTGCGGCGCAGGCGTGATCGCTGCCCACGGCGATCGCCTCGACCTCTGGCAGGCCTGCCATCTCGAAGGGCGCGCTGGAAGCATACTCGTCGCTCGGCAAGTAGTTCGAGCCCCAGCACGCGATCCGTCCTCCCTGGCGCAGCGCGCAGGTGTCGTCCATCCCCGCGGCGATGGCGACTGCGTCGGTCAGGCCCTCGACCGCGACGGGCTTGGCCGAGTGGACGAAGCCACCGTTTCCCAGCTGCCCTCGGCTGTTGTAGCCCCAGCACGATACAGTCCCCTCGTGGAGCAGCGCGCAGACGTGGCCCAGACCAGAGGTCACGGCAATCGCTTCGCTCACCCCCTCGACCTCGGTCGGCGCGACCGGTGCCGTCTGCGAACCGGCAACCTCTATGCCGAAGAGAGCTCCGCTTCCCCAGCACGTCACCTTTCCCCCGGCCAGCAGCGCGCAGGCGTGTTCGTCCCCCGTCGCGACCTGCATGGCATCGGCTACTTCCTCGACGACCTCGGCGACGAGCAATCGCTCGTCGATCCCCTGGTCAGAAAAGTTGTCGGCGCCGCCCCAGCACGCCACCCGTCCGTCCTCCAGAACGACGCAGGTGCGCAACTGCGAAGCGCTGAGCGCGGTGACACCGGAAAGGCCTTGAATCGTAAACGCCGCATCCGCGGCCTGTTCCAGCCCTGCATCTCCTTCCGTTGCTGGCTCGGCGACCTCTCCCCCGGCGTTGCCGCCGTCCCCGTCCGTAACCGCGTCCGCTTTCGACGGCCCGCCGTCGCCATAGCAAGCGGCCTGCGACCAGGCGACCGCAACCGCCGCCAGCAGTACAAGCGGTTCAAGCCGGAAAACGCTCGCCCGGCACCGACCTTCCCGCCAAGGCCGTTCGGCAGCCTTCTGCTCGGCGAGAAGGCCATTATGACCCCGTCGTCTCATCGGCACGCCTCCCGGCTGGCGTACTCATCGACCCAGGCTGGCCCGGCCTCACCGCTCTCCGAAAACCATTCGCCCTGTCGCGTAACCGTTCCTTCCGGTTCGGTCGTGAAATAGTAATACTTATGCACCGTGCACCCCTCCGGACAGTCCCCGGAAGCCCGGTCGAATACCCAGTACCATGTGGTCTCCGAAGCGGTAAGGCAGATGGTGGGCCCGTCGCCGATCCGTCCGATGGACTCGGCATTCTGCACTCTCGGCAGTTTCTCGTACTCGGCCGCGATGTCTGCAAGCCGGAAAACCCCGCCGAGGGTCAACATGACAAAGTGGGTATCGATCAGGTACGAGAAGGAGTAGCGGATATCCTCGACGCGGTACGTGGCATTCAGACAGTCCCAATCGGTATACACCCCGTGCTCCATGTCATTGAGCGTATCCTCGTCAACGGCGAGCTCGAGCGTTCGGCCGTCGTTGACCGCCCGATACTCGATACCCGCAATCTCCGGGGCTTCCGAACGTATCCGGCTCACATCCCGAACCACGCGCTCGTATATCGCCTGATCAGCCACGATGGAGTCGCTCAGCTTGAGGGCGAGCAACTCGAGGTTTCTATCTTCCCTGGGCGTCGCCGCCATCTCTTCTTCGGTCGCCAGCGCGGCCGGGCACGAGTCAGGGCTTCCGGCGCCGCCAGTCCCGCTACCGCCCGTACCGCCTCCTCCATCCTGACCCGGCGCCACACCTCCGTCCCCGCCGTCCACCGCTCTGCCGCTGTAACAACCAAAGGCCATCACCGCCGCCAGCACGATTCCCAGCCACCCTGCGCGCATGATCCTGCCCTCCCTTCGCAAGTGTAACCTGGGTCGGTTCTGGATGCACGGTACGCGGGACTACGGCGGCATGTCTGTCCCTGGCCGGAAAAAAACTGGGAGGGCGTGATCGGGAGGGTGGGCTGGTTAGCCCGGTTCCGATTCAAAAGTTCGAGACAGCTCCCAACCAGGTATCAGCCCTTTGCAGGTCCGTCGCCGGCAACTCGTCGCGTACCAGCAACGCATATACCTCTCCGTCGTTTCCGCGTACTTTGATACTCGTCCCGAATACGGCCGCCTGGCGGGTGTTGTCTCGCAGCTTCCGCAACTCGGCAACCTGCTCCGGATCGTCGATGCGTTTTCCACTCCTTGTTTTGGAGATCTCCTCCGGCGGAAGCACGATGGTCGCGAAGTCCCAGGATAGCGGCCATTCGAGCACGGGCTGCGTATCCGGCGACCAGGCGATGCCCGGGGGCGGGAGATAGGCCGCGACCGTCACCGCGCCGCCTTCGATCTCCGAACCCGCCTGCCAGAGGCGATCGACGGCGGAGAACCCTTCTCGAAAGGCCTCTTCCAGGCCCTCTAGCGCATCGTTACCGCATCCGCAAGTGCACACGACCCTGGCCGTGGCGGATTGCAGGTAGATACCGCCGGCATCAGCGCAACTTTCGTTGTCCGCGAACGTTTTCCACCTGTCCAGCTTGCCCCAGCCGACTGCGTCGGCGAGCTGTTCTGCTTGCCGCGTCGCCAGCAAGCCGGTGTGAACACCGCCCAGCGACGAGTCAGGCGACGACCTGACGTAGTAGCGGCAATCCCCCATGACCAGCAAAAACTCATAGGCAAGCGTCGAATAGAAATAGTCGGCGAGCGAGAAAACGTGTGCCTTTGAATAGACGGCCAGCCGTAGCTCCGAGGTACCGTCGCAGAGCGGGCCCGGATCTCCGGCGTCGTCGCAGACTTCGCCGTTGTCGATAATGCCGTTGCCGCATAATGCGCTCACGCTGGAAGCGTCCTTTTTCTCATCCGAGCCATCTATTGAAGCGTCAACGCCCGAAGCATCAACGTTTCCGTCAGTCACGCCGCCATTACCGTTCGCCCCACATCCAAGCGCCATAACCCCCATCAACCCCGCCAACAACGCTCTTTTTACTTCTGCTCCGAACACGGCCCCTCTGTGAGGGATAATAGCACATCGAACAAGGAGAGGCCTGCGGGGTTACGGGTCACCGGCAGGGTTCCGAGCCGCGGTTTTCTACTCGTCCATGTACTCAGAAAAGATAATCCACGGTTCGGCACGGTTCGAGGATGCGCGCGCGGGGGTCAGAAGTGTAGGCAGACGTCGAGTGCCTCCGGGCCCTTCACGTTGCTACAGCTTCCGAGCCTCGAGAGGCCCTGAATCGTGATCAGGGTGCTGCCATCCTCTTGTTTCACGAACATCCCTCCCCCGATGAAATAGAACGTACCGCCGTGGGGGCCGTCGGGCGGGGTGGCGATCAGGCCGCCGGTGAGTACCGCGTTGCCAGTGCCCGGCGTGTCCCCGAGCAGGAGCATTCCGATCTCGTTATCCCACCAAATGAACCAGCCGTCCCCCGAACTCCTGGAATTGAAGATCTCGGCCTGCACCGGCGTGCCGTCGAGGACGCCACCGAGATCGTTGCAGCCTCCGACCTCCCTGCAGATTTCCAGCTCTCCCTGCACCTGGGCGCCCGGACACGTTCCCAGCTCTTCGATGCCGACGAAGCGCAGTACGGTCTCGATGCCATACAAGTCGCTGATCCTCGATGCGCGTCATATATCATCGGGTATGTATGATCTACTCCGCTTCCGTCTCGAAGCTCTGTCGCGCTTCTCTTCGCTGCTCGACTGGACGGCGGGGGACTCACGGTCGGATTCGTTCTCGACCGCCTTGCTTTGCTGCCTCCGGCCCGCGGCCTCTGCTGTTTCCGCGGCGAGATGCTCGGGTCCGCTTGCCGGTGTTGTCTCGGAGGCGATCCTTTCGGGAGCTTCATCTGCGCCCGACACGCGGATCACGGGGGAAACCGCTGACGTCGGTCCTGCCGCCTGCAATCCCGATGCCGCCGGGGCGGCCGCTGCAGAAGGCTGGCCGGTCGATCGCCGGGGCGACGGCTCGGAGCGCGGCATCTCCGCGACCGCGGGCGCGACATCCGGAACCGGTCTTGCCTCCGGCGGCCTTTCCCGCCGGTCCGAAAGGGAAAAAAGAGCGACGGCCACGGCAACCAGAGCCACCACAAGGAGGGACACCACGGCGAAGGCCCTGGTTCTCGTTCCGATCGCGCGGGCCGCGGTTCCGATTTCGGTCGGTGCTGCGGGACGGGACGTACCTTCGCTCGGCGTTCGACCGGGTTGCCCCGTTGATTTCCGGGGCGCCTTCGCTTTCTGTTCGGATTCCGGTTTCAACCAATCGGGAACCTGGAGAGCATCGAACGGCGGCAACGGAACGTCGGCGATATCCTTTGAAGGATTCTTTTCGGTTGCCGGTTCTTCCGGCGAGGGGATGCTGTATCTCGCCTGGCTCCACTCTCGAATCTTTTTCGTGCTTATGGGTCGCGTCGCCGACGGCAGTCCGGTTTTTACCGCGGAAGGCGGCGATATCTCGGACGAGGACGGATCTTCGAGGAGCCGCGATGGCGAGTCGGCCCCTGCCGGTTGCCGGACCGCATCTTCGTCCATCTTCATCTCCGGAGCCGGTTGGTCCTTGCCGGATCCGCCATTCCGCTCCTCGTGCTCTTCCGCCATCTCCCCTGCTAATTCACGCGGAGGCAGCGAGACCTTCCTGGTGATATCCTCGTCATCGCTGGACGCGCGCTTCCGTCCCTCGCCTTCTTCTGTCCTCTCCTGTACGGATTCACGGGGAGGCAGCGAGACCTTCCTGGTGATATCCTCGTCATCGCCCCGCCTGCGTTCATCACGTTCCGACAGAATATTTTCCGGATACCCTTCGGGCGCGGTAGAAGTCACCTCTTCCTGATCTTGGACCCGGTCTTGCCCCGGCTCTTCGGCGCCGACGCTTCGAATCCCTTCTGCGGAAAGCCCCGTGACGAAACGTGCGACCTCTTCCGGTTGCGCGATTTCCACGCCGAGGTCGCGGATGGCGCCGGCCATGTCGGCGGCCCGTTGAAAGCGCGCGCCCAGGTCGGGATCGATCGCCCGCCGCAGCAGCGCGACCAGCGATTCATCGGCTGTCAGTTGCGTGAGCCTCTCGCGCGGCAAAGGAGTGGGGTCGTATGTGTCCCCGACAAAGATCCGCTCGCCGGCAAGCATCTCCGCCATGAGCACGCCGACCACGAATGTATCGCTTCTTTCATCCGCCCCTCCCTCTCCCTCTGACTCCTCGGGTGCGCAATAGGCGATGCGCAACGGATGGTTCGCCCAGGCGGTCTCCCTGGAAGCCACGGCGGCCACGGCGGTGTCCAGCAAGCGGGTCGTGCCGTCGACCCCGACGTGAATGGAGTCGGGATGGACGCCGCCGTGAGCGTAGTTCGCCACCTGCGCCTCGTCGTCTTCGGCCGCGGCTTCTTCCACCACCTTCAGGGCCTCGAGCAGGTCGAGCGCGATGCGCACCGCCACGGGCGCCGGGACGCGAGAGCGGATCCCGCGCGCGCGCTGCAGTATCCCGCCAAGCGTTTCGCCCTCGAATAGAGGCGATACAATTCCCAGATGCTCATCCGTTACCACCACGTCGATCACGGCCGGCTGCCGATCGTACTGCACCTCCATGGCCCAGAAGGCGACCCCTACCAGGCGGTTGAACGCCCCGTCGTCCGCGAGAGACCCGGCTCGGATGCAACGGATGGCCAGACGTTGCGAGCCTTCAGCCTCGCCGCTGATGCACGCCGACCATCGGGACCCGAAGTAGCACTCCGACAGTCGCTCGCACAATAGATAGCGACCGAGCCGTCTGGTTTCGCCGCTGTCGTCTGGGACGAGTAAACGCATGCCAGGTCCTCTCCGGTGATACCCGGCCCCACCCGGAAGTTTACAGAACCGCGGCTGGTTGCCAACCCCTTTGCCCGCGTGGACGATCCGGGCCCGGGTAAGCTGTCGCCTCTGCCCGCTGAAACAGGGGGAGCCCGCCGATTTTTTTTCATCCAGGGGCCCGGTCGTTCCCACCGTGGAGTGGATGAAGAGTATGCGGAAATGGAAGCCCGGCGCGATTGTGCCGAGGTGGAGGGTGGTTCTTTGCGGTCTCTGTCCCGGCGGGGGTCGCCGCCGCTCCGCTTCGGGCACAGAAGGTAGAGGCGGAAGCAGAAGCCGCCGGGCCGTCGGCGCGGCCCCAGGCTGCCGGGCGGTCAGGAACGCGGGAAGAGACCGGCGCGGCCGGGGAAGATGCCGTCCCGGCCCGGCAGGGGGCGGCGCTCGGGCCCGGATCGATTCCGATCAGGGGGAGATCGTGATGCGCGCCCTGCTGGCGATATGCGGGGCCGCGCTGCTCTGCGCGAGCTGCACCAACGACTTCGGCGCGTTTTCTTTTGGCGATGGGGGCGAATCATCGCCGCAGGAAGCAGGCGTGTCGCCGAAAGAAGGCGCGGTCGACGATGCATCCGCGGATGCGGACACCGGATCGAGTGCCGGGTCGAGCGATGCGGGAATGGATTCCGGCGGGTCCGATCCGGGCGGTGGGCGAGACGGAGGGCCGGGGGAAGCCGGGCTCGCCGGGAGGGGAGACGCGGCGATGGACTCGGGGGAAGCCGGGGACAACGCGGAGGCGGGCAGGGACAGCGACACCGGGCGGCAGGACGCCGGAACGCCTGGCGAGGCGGCCTGCCGGGCGGCGTTCGAGCCCCTGGTTCCGGCCGGCAGGGACGGCTGCGACGATTGCGGGTGCTCCGTTTGCAGCGTCGAGGTAGTCTCCTGCCTGCAGAGCGGTGACACGAACGAAGATGCGCTCTGCAGCTGCGTGGTCCAGTGCGCGCTGGAGAGCGCCTGCAAGGTCTGGGACTGCTACTGCAGCAGTACCTCCTGTGACGCGTCCAGCCAGGACGGCGACGGTCCCTGCGTGTCGGAGATGAACGCGGCGGCCGGAGGTCATAAAACCGAGGTGATGCTGATCTGGCAGAGCGGCGACGAGAAAGAACCGCTGGTGCGCGCGCTCGACGCGGTGGGCTGCCTCGCGGGCCGTCATGTCAATTCGCCGGGCGGAGCCAGCCGGGGCGCCTGCGAGAGCGAATGCCTGTGAACCTCGGTAGGGAGGGATAACCACGTGGGCGGTTCCAGCATCCAGTACCGCATTATCTACAAGATCGCCCACGGGGGCATGGCCGAGGTTTACCTGGGCGAGGCGATCCACACCACGGGGCCCGTGCGCCGGGTCGCGATCAAACGGTTGTTGCCCCACCTGGCCAGCCAGCCCGGGCCATTCGGCATGTTTGCGGACGAGGTGCGGCTGGGCCTGCTCCTGCACCACCCCAATATCGTGCGCGTCTACGACTGCGGGCGCAGCCGGGGCGTTCCCTTCGTGGTCATGGAGTACGTCGAGGGCGTCGACCTGGGATCGGTCATTGCACGCTCGCGCCGCTTCGGCCGCCCCCTGGCGATCGGGGACGCGGTCGCCATCGCCGTCGAGGTCTGCGCCGCTCTCTCCTGGGCCCACGAGATGTACGACGCGGGCGGGCCGCTCGGCATCATCCACCGCGACATCACCCCGCCGAACATCCTGCTCGGCAACCGGGGCGCGGTGAAGATCTGCGACTTCGGCCTGGCCAAGGCCCGCATACAGCGCCTGCTCACCGAGCCCGGGCTCGTCAAGGGCAAGTTCGGCTACCTGTCGCCGGAGGCGGCCTCCGGGCAGCCGGTCGACGCGCGCTCCGACCTGTTCTCGCTCGCCGTCATCGTCTGGGAGATGCTGGCGGCGCGTCGGCTGTTTCTCGGCAACAACGACTACGAGACGGTCAAGCTGGCGCAGCGGGCCGAGGTGCCGGGCCTGTCGGCCCTCAACCCCGCCGTCGACGACGTGTTCGAGGAAGTGCTCATGCGCGCCCTGGCCCGCGACCCGGGACGGCGCTACCCGAGCGCGCGGGCGTTCATGCAATCGCTGCTCGCCTACTCCGATTTTGCCGGGCTGCGGAGCGACCTGCCCGCGCTGGTGGCGCAGACCGTGGAGCCGGACACGGCGTCGGGAATTCGCGAGGCCGTCCTCGACGAGCGCCCGGGCGTTGATTTCTCCCTGAGGCGCAGTGGATAGATCAGGTAATCATTCTATCCCTGGTTGACGCGGATGCGGCCGAAGCCGCCCCCGCCTCCGCCCGCGCCGTCGGCGGTTTCGTCCTGCCCGTTGGCGCCGCTGGAACTCGAGCTAGTGGAGCCGGCGCCTCCGTCGCCGCCGCCCGCACCATTGCCGCCGTTGCCGCCGTTGGCGGTGATGGTCGCTCCCGTGGTCGTGACCGGGGCGCCCTCCAGCAGGATGCCGCCGCCGCTGCCGCCGCCGGTACCTCCGCCCTCGCTGCCGCAACCGGTCACCCCGTTGCCTCCATCGGCTCTCACGGTTCCGGTCACGGTGAGGCTGCCGGCGGCCGAAACCTGGACCGCTCCGCCGCCCGCGGCTCCGACGGTGCTGCAGCCGCCGCCCTTGCCGCCGGGACAGCCGCCCCAGAGCGGCACCAGGGTTGCCGAGCCGCGCGTGGCTCCGGCGCTTCCCCCCTGCTTCGAGCCCAGCACGCCCTGGTCGCCTCCCTCACCGCCGGACGTACCGAACCCGCCGCCGCCTCCGCCGCTGCCGCCCGTGCTCGATGAACCCTCGCCGTCGCCTCCCGCGGCCGAACCGCACGAGAGGTTGCCCCCGGGGCCGGGCGCGGCGCCGCTAGCACCGGCGTTCACCGTGCCTTCGATGGAAACGTGCCCGAACACGGCCAGTATCACCGGCTTGTCTCCCTGGAGCGTCAGGGAGCCGGCGCCGGTCACGGTCAGGCCTCGCAGCGTGAGGATCACCACGTCCGGATCGGAGGCGGTGTCCACGACCACCGGTGGAGCCGGCTGCCCGCACCACTGGTCGAACGTGTACGGGGTGCTGGAGTTGTAGGTGGCCGCGCAGTCCAGGGTCACGCTGGGCGCCGGGCCCGGGCTCAGGCTGCCCGGATTGAAGTTGCTCGGCGCGTACGAAAAGATAACCCAGCATCCCTCGTCGATCTGGCTGTCGCAGTTGTTGTCCAGCCCGTCGCCGCAGACCTCGGCCGCCGCGTGGTTGATGGCAGCATTCAACGGCGCGCAATCGGTGGTATCGGGATCTCCGTCGTTGTCGTCGTCCGGATCGCAGGCGTCGCCCAGCCCGTCGCCGTCATTGTCTTCCTGGCCGGGATTGTACGCGCCCGGGCAGTTGTCGCTCAGCCCGCACACGCCGTCGCCGTCCACGTCGTTGGTCGGGTCGCCGGGGCAGATGTCGCACAGGTCCCCGATGCCGTCGCCGTCCGCGTCCGCCTGGTCGCTGTTCGGCGTGTCCGGGCAGTTGTCGCTCAGCCCGCACACGCCGTCGCCGTCCACGTCGTTGGTCGGGTCGGTGGGACAAGCGTCGCAGGCGTCGCCCAGCCCGTCGCCGTCCGCATCGGCCTGGGTCGGATTCGCCGTACCGGGGCAGTTGTCCACGTCGCCGCACACCCCGTCTCCGTCGATGTCGTTGTACGGGTCGGCGGGACAGCCGTCGCAGGCGTCGCCCAGCCCGTCGGTGTCCGCGTCCGCCTGGCTCGCGTTCGCCGTGTTGGGGCAGTTGTCCACGTCCCCGCAGACGCCGTCCGCGTCGATGTCGTTGGCCTCGTCCAGCGGGCAGATGTCGCACAGGTCGCCGAACGGGTCACCGTCCGCGTTGGCCTGGTCGGCGTTCGGCTCGCCCGGGCAGTTGTCGCAGAGGTCGCCCACGCCGTCGGTGTCCCCGTCCAGCTGGTTCGGGTTGGATACCAGCGGGCAGTTGTCGCAAACGTCTCCGTCGCCGTCCAGGTCGCCGTCTTCCTGGCCCGGGTTGGGCGTGTGGGGGCAGTTGTCCAGATCGCCGCACACCCCGTCGCCGTCCGCGTCGTTCTCGGCGTCGTCCGGACAGGCGTCACAGAGGTCGCCGATGCCGTCGGTGTCGGCATCGAGCTGGGCCGGGTTGGATACCGCCGGACAGTTGTCGCAGAGGTCTCCGATCCCGTCGGTATCGCCGTCGAGCTGAGCCGGGTTGGACAAAGCCGGGCAGTTGTCGCAGGCGTCGCCCAGGCCGTCGCCGTCGCCGTCGGTCTGACCGGCGTTGGCAACCAGCGGACAGTTGTCGCTTTCGTCCGGCACCCCGTCGCCGTCCCGGTCGCCGTCGCAGGCGTCGCCCACGCCGTCGCCGTCGCTGTCGAGCTGGGTCGGGTTCGGCACCAGCGGGCAGTTGTCGCTCGTATCGGGCACCGTGTCGTCGTCGTCGTCCGGGTCGCAGGCGTCTCCGCCGTCGGGCTGGCCATCGGTGTTGGTCTGGTCCGGGTTGTACACCAGCGGGCAGTTGTCCACGTCGCCGCACACCCCGTCGGTATCGGCGTCGTTGGTCGCGTCGTCCGGGCAGCTGTCGCAGGCGTCGCCCAGGGCGTCCCCGTCGGCGTTGGCCTGGTCCGGGTTGTACACCAGCGGGCAGTTGTCCACGTCGCCGCACACCCCGTCG
>CAYVFC010000098.1:0-31097 GCA_964450715.1 uncultured Sandaracinaceae bacterium
TGTCACCGCCAGGCGACAACGGGGGGGCGGTGGTAATCCCACCGCCCTACCCACTACGTCTTGGCGGCAGGGGGCAAGCACCTCCCCTACGGGAGTAGGGACTGCAGCGGCCGGTAGTGCTCGACCAAATCCAGCGCCTCGGCCACCGCGCGGTAGGTGATCTTGCCGTCGAACACGTTCACCCCCCGGGCAAAGAAGCGATCCTTTTTAATATACGCCAGCGGCCCCTGGTCAGCCATCTTCGATAGATGGGGCAAGGTGGCGTGGGTCAGCGCCTCGGTGGCCTGTAACGAGGCCTGCCCGGGCATGTTGGCCACGCAGCAATAAATCTTACCTTGCAGCTGATATACGGGGTCGGAGTGCGTGGTAGGCCGCGAGCCCCACACGCAGCCGCCCTGGTCGATGGCCACGTCCACGATCACGGCCCCCTGCTTCATGCGGCGCACCAGCTTGCGGTCGACCACCCGCGGAGCGCGAGCGCCCTTGACCAGCACCGCGCCGATCAACGCGTCCGCTGCCTCGACCTGCCGGGCCAGCCGCGACGGGGTCGACAAGAGCACCTGGATGTTCCTCACCAGGTTCTTGCCAAAAAAGGCTCTCATCTCCGCCCTCAGCTGTCCGACCGTTTCGGGATCGATATCCAGCAACACGACCCGCGCGCCCATGCCGGCGGCGCTCTTGGCCGCGGTCCGTCCCACGGCTCCGCCCCCGATGATCAGCACCCGGGCCGGCTTGGCGTGATCGATGTGGCCGATGGTCACCCCCCGCCCCCCGTACTTCTTCTGTAAAAACTCGGAGGCGTACTGCACGGCCAGCGCGCCCGCCACTTCGCTCATGGGCCTGAGCAGCGGCAATCCGCCCTTTCCATCCTCCACCGTGGCGTAGTCGATGGCCGTGATGCGATTACGCATCAGGTTCAGGGTCAACCGCCGGTCGACCGCTGCCAGGTGCAGATAGGTATAGAGCGTCTTGCCCCCGAAGCGGTTCAGCAGCTCGTACTCCGCGCGCAACGGCTCCTTGACCTTGACCAGGATATCGACCCGGTCGACCACCTCTTCCGGGCCGGAGAGCAGCACCGCGCCGGCCCGCCGGTACTCGCGGTCGCTGAAGCCGGTGCCCTCTCCCGCCCCCTTCTGCACGTACACGCGGTGGCCCCGCTTGCGCAGCCTGGCGCAACCCGCCGGGGTCAGCCCCACGCGGTTCTCGTTGTCCTTGATCTCCTTGAGGGTTCCGACCTTCATCCGGGCCGCACTTCAATTACTAGAGCCGGTCTCATAAACCCTTTCAACCGCCTCTCGGGCGGGACGGCCCCATTTGCGTCGTTGCACCTCCTCGAAATAGCGCCGCTATTCCTCGTCGTCGCGCCTAGCATCTGGGGCCGTCGCGCTCCGAGATCCGACCGAAGGGTTTATGAGACCGGCTCTATTATAGTTGAACGCGCGGCCGGTTGTAAGCGTTCGGGCTCCCTCTACGATCCGGTTCGGTTATACAAGCACTACCAGTCAACCCACTGCGCGTTCCAGGTACCCGAGCCGCCGGCGATGGTACCGGGCGGTGGTGGAAGCGGCTGGGGCGGGGGCGGCGCGTTCGGGTCGGGGTGCTTTACACCGGTCTCCCCGACCTCCCAGAGCCCGTCGAAGAAGGAGGCGTCGGTGGCATCATAGGTCCCGGTGGCCGTGCCCTCGAAGGTGTACAGAAGCGTCGCCCAGTCGTACCAGCCGTTGGCCAGTACAAACTCGCCGTGACGGGCGGTGCAGTCGAGCTTACCCTGTAGCTCGATCTCGAAAGGAACGCTGATGGGGATGAGCGAAGCCTGATCCGAAGAGGCGTCCGAGGCGGTGGGATCGGCGAACCCCCGGATGAAGCCGTCGCGGATCTCGTAGTTGTAGCAGAACTCGTCGCTCGACTCGCAGCCGCCGTCCTTCTGCTCCAGCCAGAACTCCAGCCCGGGCAGGCCGTTGGTCTCGACCGCCGCCACGGTGATCGGAATATAGAAGAACGCGCCCGGGAAGTAGTCACCCCGAAACTCGCCCACGTAGTGGCCTGCCTTGCAGTCGGTGAGCACGGCCTGGACCGGGTTCTCCGGCCGCACCCAGTCCTCGGGCGGCGTCCAGTCCAAGGGAGAGCCGCCGGCGCCGGCCGAAGAGTCGCCCGAGCCCCCGGGCGCCTCCCGGTCGTCGTTCTCGTGCGACTCGGCGCTACAGGCGATCGCGGCCGCCAGGAATAACAAGATCGCGTACCGCGCCCACGACCCCCGGCGTCCTGGTCGCGTACCCTTCCCGGTATCCACGCTGAAAATTGAGCAGACTCTTTCCGCGAGCATCGTCGACCTCCCGGCTCTCGGTTCACCTACCGTTCGGTATGTTAACAGGGTAACAGGGGTTCGGGGGTTGGACAACGTCCCTGGCGCTCGGGCGCCGGACCGTACGGTCAACAGCGCCCGGTTTGAGCGAGCGCGTCTTGCGGCGTCGCCGATGCGCTCGCCGGTCTAACCTACCCTGCCGTCACGGCAATAACGTTAATAATGTAGCTACGTCCCCCTAATCCCCCCTAATCTACCACTGGCCGTTGCGGACGCAGTAGCTGCCGCGTACTAATCCCCCCTAATCTACCACTGGCCGTTGCGGACGCAGTAGCTGCCGCGTATGCCGGGACCTCCTAAATCCAGCACGTCCACGCACTGGAATCCGTCCGGGCACTGGCAGGTGCTCGAATTATCTGGCGCGGCGCAGCGGCAGGTGCAGTAGACGCGGTCCTCCACCACGCGCGGGTCGTCCTGCCGCGGGTCGCCGACGTACTTGAAGACGCCGCAAATGCGGGTCTCGCACCCGGGCGCATTGGTCTCTAAATAGACCTCGGTTTCCCTGAAACCGTCGGCAGGGATGTTTTGCGGAATGCACGCCTTGCCCACGTCGCTGTTGCCGCAGTTGCGGGCCTCGCCCTCGGGCGAATCGCAGATGGGATTGAAGCAGAGTGCGAAGCCCGCCTGCTGCGCGAACACGGTATCGAGCTCGGTGTCGCAGATCCACGCGTTCGGGCATTCGGCGTCGCTGGCACAGCCGATAACGCAGGTACGCGCTTGGGGGTGGCACCGCATGGGAGAGCCGCCGCACTCGCCGTCGAGGTCGCACTCGTAGCCCACCATGCCCTCCGGAGAATCCTCCCCCAGCGGCGGACCCCAGATCTCGTTCAGGCAGCGTAGCTCGACCGTGGCGCCCTCCGGCGGATCGGCCGTGGCCTCTCCATGGACCCCGGTGAACAACGTGAAGGCGATGCGCTGCAGGTTCTCGGGGTCGCCCTTGCAGTCCCGGAGCCGCTCCGCGCTGAAGTCGTCGTAGTACCAGCCCTGCCTTCCGGGCTCGAGCGCCATGGACGGGTCGCTCGCTGCCGGGTCGATGACCGGCACTTGCTCGACCACGCACCGGTTCTTACCGCCACCGGTCTGGGGCTGATCGGCCGGGGGCGGGCTCAGGAAGGGCAGATCGCAGCCGCGCCCGCCGGGCATCCCCCAGACCACGTCACACTCGACCAGGCCGTTCGCGTTGCGCCTGAGCTTGCGCGGCAGGCAAACGCCGCCCAGCTGCTTGCTGATGGCCTGGATGATGGGATCCAGGGCCGTGGCGAAGCTCTCCTCGCAGATGGACTGCACCACGCCGTTCTCCCCGAACCCCTGGGCCACCTCGACGATGCGTCGGGTGGGCCAGGCCCTGGTGCTGAACTGCTCGCTATTCGGATCGTTCGGATCGTAGAGCGGGTTGGGCACGGTGCACACGAGCTCCAGGCTCTGGGCATCGGCCCGTATCCGTTCCTGCATCCGCGGATCGTTGAAGAGGATCTGGTAGTACGCGTCCCTTTCGGTCTGGCTGATGAGCGCGTCGGCGTCCGCGTCAAAGTCGTAGACGTTGATGTCGGGCGGCACGCCGGTAATGGCGCCGAAGACGACCAGCTGCTCGTAGCCGGGCCGCAGGGCCTTGAAGCCGTTTATGTAGCGCTCGACCGGGAACTTGTTGCCCTGGTCGTTGACCGTGTCGAAGTAGCAGCGCAGGCTGGCCGGCTGGTCGCCGATGCCGGGGGGCGCGTAATTGGGATGCTCCAGGAAGTCCAGATTGCCGTTGGCGCCGGCCGAGCAGTCGGGCTGGTCGGCTACCACGATGATGGCCAGCAGCGACAGGGCCTCGGACTGGGTGGGGTGGTAGCTCGTGCCCCTGAGGAACTCGATGTGCTGCTGGTCGCCGTGCGAGGGGCTGTTGCCGAAGAACTGGATGTCCAGGCTCTGCTGGCTCTCATCCAGGTTGCCCGGGTTGGCCGGCCAGAGCGCCTTGAGCGCGGACTCGAGCGGCATCTCGAAGGTGCAACCCCCGGTTCCCAGGGCCGAAACGCACTGAAAATCGCTGGCGATGGCGTCGGGGTTGTTTCCGGTCTGAAAGGATAGAAAGAGCGGGTAGCTCGGCTGACAGACCAGGCCGGGATCCAGCGCCTGGTTGCCGGCGCTCTGGAACAGGCCGTCGTCGCCCAGGCCGACCTCGCACTCGCCCCCCGGGGTCAGGGACATGGTGACCCCGGGCAGCCCCATATCCGTGCTCACCACCGCCAGGTGTAGATCCCTGGCCGCGGGGAAGTCCTTGTTATCCTCCGGAATCCCGCCGTTGTCGTCCGGATTGAGATCGCCGCTGGTCAAGATGCGGATCATGCGCGGAAGCTCGCTTCTGAGCTTCTGCTGCTCCTCCTGCATGGAAAGGGAGTTCTCGATCACGAACAAGAGATCGACCTTTTCCACCTTCTTGACGTCCACGTCCGCGATCACGCCGGAGACCAGGCAGCTGCTCTGGCTCGGCGGCTCGTCCTGGCAGAGCGTCACCCGGGACACCGAGCCCGGCTTGGGGGCGCGGCAATATCCGGTATAGCAGGCATGGGCGTCGCCGAGCGAATTGCATCCGCTATCCTCGGTACAGGTCGCATCGCAGACCGACTGGTCGACCGGCTCGCCCTTCCCCGTCCCGCACTCGCGCGCGCCGAGCTCGGCGGGCTCGAGACAGGACACCCCCTCGCCCAGCTCCTCGCAGCCCGCGGCCGAGGCACAGGTCTTGGTGCACACGCCGCAGATGCAGTCGAGCCCTCCGCAGTCGCCGTCCTCGTCGCATTGCGTCAGGAAATGCGTCTGGCCATCGACCCGCGTGTCGTGGGACTGCGTACAGGAAAACAACAGCAAGGCACCGCACAGCAAGGCCACCGCTTTTCCGTCGATCATGGATCCACCTCCCTCACCACCGCTTCGGCTTCGTCTTCGCACTCGTCCCGGTCTGATCTCACGGTCTGACCGCAGTAAAAGGTCACGCGCGAAACACCCTCTGCCGGCTTGCCGGCCCGGTTGTGCTCCGCCACCTCGTCCCAGAGCTCCGAGAGCTGCTGGCGAAAAGAGGCGAGCAGCCCATAAACCCTCTCTTGGCAGGGATGCCCGGCCCAGACGTCGAAGGCGTAAGTGCTCCCGCCGATGCGGTCCTGTACTCCGGAGCGCGCCGCCTTGTCGCGCAGCTTGGCGCAGAGAGTGGCGACCACGGCCTGGTAGTGGTCCAGCAACCCGGCTTCCCAGCCGGCCGGGTCGCCCACCGGGATCAGGCACTGCTCCGAGGTATACACCGTCTGGCCGTCGTGCTGCTCGACTGCCACCCGGCCGTCGGCGACCAGGCCGGCGAGCGCGCGCTCGAGCCTTTCGGCTTCGAGCGGAAGGGAGTCCTGCAGCTGCTCGCGAGTCAGCGGTCCGTTACGATAGACGGCGACCCAGGCCAACGATGCGGCCGAGATCATCGGATCGACCGACTCCACCTTCGCGATCTCGTCCGCGGGCACCACCCGGTACACGGCCCCGTCCCCGCGACCGGTCTTGTAGACCAGCCCGGACTCGACCAGATCGTTGAGGATGCCCTTGACGCTCGTATCGTCGTCCCGGCAGAAGCGCCCGAGGATCTCGGAGCGGGTCAACACCTGCTTCTCCTGCAGGTAGCGGTGCATCGCCTCCCAGAGCGTGATGCCCTTGTCGGTTGCGCTCTCCGAGAGGCGTCGCACCTTCTGCTGGTAGGAGCGCAGCGCCAGCCCGAACATGTCGGCGATGATCTTGCTGCCCAGCCCCTGCCGGTGAAGCTCGGCCACCAGGTCGAGGAAGACCTGGTTCGCCACCTGCGATAGTGGCGTTCGCACGCCCCCGGCCGTCGCCATCTGGGCGATGAGCACCATGGTTTGCCGGACGAATGAATCGATGAGCAGCTGTACGTTCATGGCCCCTTCCCGGGATCTCGGTGCGGTTGACTCTAGCCCGATTGTGCCAGTCTGCCCCGACCGTACCAGCGTGAAAATTCACGCCGCCCCGCCCTCCCCGTCCGGCTCACCCCCCAAAAACGCCTTCCCAGAGCAGATCCTTCACCGAAAACGCCCTCCCGGAGTAGGTTTCCGCCGGTTTCCGCCCTCGACCGCGCAACCGCGGCGGCGAACAGCCGATAACCAAGGGGGATCGGTCGCGTGCGACCGGTACTCGATACTGCTATCGTCCGCCCCATGCCGGCGCTCAGATACGTGGTATGCGATGTGTTCACCGACCGGCCGCTCGCGGGCAACCAGCTGGCCGTGTTCACCAACGCCAGCGGGCTGGACGACGAGACCATGCAGGCGCTGGCGCGCGAGATGGCCTTTTCCGAGACCGTGTTCGTCTGGCCGGCCACCCAGGGGGCGCACGCGCGTATCCGCATCTTCACGCCCGCGCGCGAGCTGCCCTTTGCCGGCCACCCCACGCTGGGCAGCGCCTTTGTGATCGGCACCACCGTACAGCTCGACGAGATCCGGCTGGAAACCGGCATGGGGGTGGTCCCGGTGCGGCTACAGCGGGAAAACGCCCGCGTGGTGTTTGGATGGATGACCCAGCCCGTGCCGACCATCGAGCCCTTCGCGCAGACCGAAGCGCTGCTGCGCGCGCTGGGAGTCGAAAGCTCGCTGCTTCCGGTCGAGCGATACGACAACGGCCCCACCCACGTCCAGTTGATCATCGAGGACGCCGAGCGGCTGGCGGCGCTGGACCCGGACCAGAGAGCGCTCGGAGCCATCGACCTGGACACCACCAGCGTGGTGGCCGGCACCGGCCTCGAGGTGCAAGCCCGCGTCTTTGCCCCGCGTGCCGGCGTTCCCGAGGATCCCGCGACCGGCTCGGCTGCCGGCCCGTTGGCGCTTCACCTGGCCAGGCACGGCCGCATCGGCTTCGGGGACGAGCTGAAGATCAGCCAGGGGCTCGCCCTGCGCCGCCCCTCTCGCCTGCACGCGCGCGTGACCGGCAGCGCCGACGCGGTACAGAGCGTACAGGTCGGCGGGGCCGCGGTAGTGGTGGCGCGGGGCGAGTTCAAGCTCTGAGGGACAGGGGTTCCGGACCGAGGCTTACGGGTGCACCATGAGAGAATGCGCACGACCGCGACGCTGGGCTGCGCGTTCGCCGCGTGGCTTCTGCTGAACCTTTCTCCGATGGGCGAGCCGGCGCATGGTATTGCCGAGACGGCCCGCCCAAACGTCGTGGTCGTGATCGTGGACACGCTACGGGGGGACCGAGTACGCGCGCCATCCGATCGCCTGCCCTACCTTTCGTCGCTTCGCGCGCGTTCGGTCGTGTTCGAGAGGGTTCTTTCGCCCTCGTCGTGGACGCCGACCGCCACCGCTTCCATCTTCACCGGCCTGTGGCCCCACCAGCACGGCGTGCGCACGGGTTACCTCGCGCTTCAGGGCAAGCGGCTGGCGCCGGTCGACCGCTTGCCGGACGCGGCCGCCACCCTCCCCGAGGTGATGCGCGCCGCGGGCTATCACACGGTCGGTATTTCCGACAACGTGAGCGTCGGCAAGACCATGGGCTTTGCGCGCGGCTTCGACAGGTTCATCTCGCACAGCGACCAGGGCGCGGCCCGCGTGGCAAAAAGCGCGCGCCGCGCCCTGGCCAATCGCCCCGGGGGCCGCCCTTACTTCCTCTATTTACACCTGATGGATCCCCACGCGCCCTACCTCAGACGCGCCGGCTATCGCCGGCCGGCGCGCCCCGAGGGCCGCGCGCTGGCGCGCTACGACTCGGAGATCGTGCACGTGGACCGGCAACTGGGCGCCCTGCACCGGGCGCTGGCCTGGGAGCGCGACACGCTGCTGGTGCTGAGCTCCGACCACGGCGAGGGTTTTGATGAGCACGGCTTCACCGGCCACCCCAACCAGCTGTACCAGGAGCTGCTCGACGTACCGCTGTTCTTCTTCGCGCCCGAACGGCTGCCGGCCGCGACCTTGCACGAGCCGGTGAGCACGCTCGACATCCTGCCCACGCTCCGCGGCCTGCTCGGCCTGCTTCCGGATTCGGAGGTCGCCGGCACCGACCTGTCGGCCCAGCTGCAGGAGTCGACCGAGCCCGCCCCGCGCGCGCTGTTCGCCATGCGTTACAGCGATCTTTTACAGCCGCCGCTCGAGCGGCGGGCGGTGGTGGCCGAGGGCATGAAGCTCATCGAGTATCTACCCGGGGGGCGAACTGAGCTGTTCGACCTCGAGCGCGATCCGGGGGAGATACACGACCTATCCGGCGCGCGCGCGCCCGCGGTTGCGCGCCTGCGCGCCCGGCTCGAGGCCGCCGCCCGGATCGCGCCGCGCTATCCGACCGTGCGGCTGGCCGCGCCGGACCCGCCGCAGGGCCGAGCCGGGCTGGTCGAGCGGCTGCGCGCGCTGGGCTACGTTCAATGACGCGCTGCCGCGCCTGCCCCCGGCAGCGAAAACCCGTTGACGGGGTAGTTTTCTGCTCCAGGTAGACTTCTGCCTAGAAGAACCGTTCCCTGAGTAGGTAGACCGGAAAAGATCCAGGCGGTATCGTCAGGCTAGGAATGCTCGAAAAGGCAGTAGGCTCGAACTTCGGGAAAGGCGCGGGAATCTTGTCGGCCACGACCGAAAAGCGACCAGACCGTTACCGACCTGTCACACGGTACCGATTGCCCGCGGCCATCAGAGCGTAGATACTCCGGCCATGGCTAATGCGGTACGACAAGAGGCGAACGAACGTGGGGCGGCGGAGACCGCGATCGCGGAAACGCGGCCTCTGTCGATGCTCCTTTCGGCAACCGCTGCCCTGAGCCGGGCCTCGACCTCCTGGAGGACGCGCGTGGCCCCGCTGCCGCCGGAAGCGGTGGCGTGCTCCGCGAGCACCCAGAGCGCGGTCAAGGGCGAACGCTGGTTCGCGGTCGACATGCTGCGATTTCTGGCCGTGCTTCTCATGGTGCAGGGCCATACCTTCACCGTGGTCATGGAGGACGCCGTGCGGAACCAGGACTGGTACCGCTGGCACAGCTACGTGCACGGCTTCACCGCTCCCATGTTCCTCTTCGCCTCGGGCGTCGCCTTCGGCCTGACCACCCTGCGCGCCTGGCAGCGGCACATCACCCCGGGCGCGGTGTTTTACAAGAGAGTCCGCCGATATCTCTGGATAATCGTCCTGGGGTATGCGCTGCACTGCCCGGGCACAAGCTTCGTCAGGGCTCTGAGCATGGCCGGCACGGAGCAGTTCCGGCGCTTCATGATGGTGGACGCCCTGCAACAGATCGGAGTCACCCTGCTGCTCTGCGAGCTAGCGGTCTTCGCCCTGCGCCGCCGCACCTGGTTCGTAGGGCTGGCCGGAAGCGCCGGGATAGCCGTGGTGCTGGCCGCGCCCTGGGTCGCCGGCTGGCAGGCCGAGCAACACCTTCCCCTCTGGGCGGCGGCATACATCAATCGCACCACCGGCTCCGAGTTCCCCATCTTCCCCTGGACCGGCTTCATTCTGATGGGCGTGGTGACAGCCTACCTGGCCGAGAGGTGGAAGGCGGGCGCGGATCGAACCGGCAGCGTGTCGGTGGTCCGCATCGGCAGCTACTTGGTGCTGGCCGGCGGAACGTTCGCGCTGATCAGCAAGCTAGCGGACCAGAGCACCCTCGCCATCTTCCCCCCCCACTCCTACTGGAAGGAGAGCCCCAGCTTCTTCCTCTGGCGGCTCGGCGTGCTGCTGATGGGCCTGGGAGGGCTCTGCTGGCTTCAGCACCTGCTTCCCCTGGCGCGACGAGGAGGCTCGCCGGGATGGGTGAAGGTGATACAGATAACGGCCCGTCACACGCTGGTCGTCTATGTCGTGCACCTGCTGATCCTCTATGGCTCCCCGGTGCAAAAGGGGCTGATCGTGGCGTACGACCATCGTCTCTCCCTGTCCCAAGCCAGCGCGGTTGCGGCCCTGATGCTGGCGAGCATGATAGGTCTTGCGCTGGGCTGGTATACGCTGCAAAAATGGCGTCCCTCGGCCTCCAGGTGGGCGCAGGCGGCGATCTTTGCCGGCGCGTTCTATTTCTTCTTCCTGAACTGACGCGCCCTACGAGAAACGGCTCAGGAGAGCCGGCGCATTGCAGCCAGTATTCCCGCGGCAATGCCGGCCGCGAAATCGCTCCTGTAGGCACCCAGCTTGACATAGGGCTGAAAACCTTTGCGCACCTTGCCCTCACAGAGCAGGAAGAGCATCTGCTCCTTGCACAGGTCGCCGGCCCGGAGCCCGGCCTGCTCCAGCCGCTCGCGGAGGTTTTCCCGGTTGCGAAATCCGTCCGCGGGACGAAGCTTCATCTTCGCCTGGCTATCCGGAATCTCGATCGTCTCACCGTCGGTAGCCTCGAAGACGATATCCCCCAGGCGCTTTAGCTTGTCCAGGTCGAAAAAATCGACCACCGTGCCGGCCCGGTCGCGTTCGAGTATGCGTTGGCGGGCGATCTCGAGCGGCGTATCCAGGTAGATTATCGCATCGAAACAGTCGATGTCCTGGGTACGAAAGAGGCGCTGGTTCTCGTAGATGACCCCCTTCTCCAGGCACAGGCGAGCCTGCACATCTCTCGCGTACAGCGTCCTGCACTGCATCCCCAGCTTGCCGGAAAGACTGCAGCCCAGCGAGCTCTTGCCGCTTCCCGCCACGCCGTCTATCCCGATGCAGGCCGGACGCGAAATTCGGCCTTGCAGGGAGTCCGCGATACGCTGCGCGGTCCGTTCCACCTCGGGGATCTCCTGCCACGGTCGTTCGGCGCTGCCGGTGAACAGGCGACGGAGCTGGCCCCTGATGGTCGACTGCACGGTGGGTCTGGCGAGGATCCGACTCGCGGTCTCGGAGCCGAAGCGCGCCAGCGCTTCCATCAACATCTTCTTGTGCCTGGACTTCACGGGAATCTCTCGACCAGGTTTCCGTCCCGCTGTTTCGGCCGCCGATCGCGTAAGGCGATCGTCATTCTCGTAACATGCCTTATCCGTTTTACCAATACGTCCGCCAGAGGGCCAGGCGAGACCGGCTCTACTTGCTATCGGCCAGCGGGCTGTCGGTGAAGCGGTAACCGACCCCGCGCACGGTCTGGATGTAGTCTCCCACTCGGCCGAGCTTCTCGCGCAACCGTTTGACGTGCGTATCGACCGTACGCGTGGTGATTTCGGCCTTGATCCCCCAGACGTCATCCAGCAGCACGGCTCGTTCCTGTACCCGGTTGCGGCGCTCGTGAAGGGTTACCAGCAGCTTGAACTCGAGCGCGGTGAGATCGACCTCGTTCTCGCCCACCCAAACCCGGTGCGCGTCGCGGTCGATACGCAGCTCGCCGAAGCTGATGGTGACCGGTTCGTCTCTCTCGCCCTTGGTACGCCGAAGAATGGCCTCGATACGTAGCAGCAGTTCGCGCACGCTGAACGGCTTGACCACGTAATCGTCCGCCCCCACTTCAAAACCAACCACCCGGTCGATCTCCTCGCCCTTGGCCGTCAACATGAGCACCGGGACGTGCCGGGTCTTGGAATCGCGCTTAAGCTCCCTGCAAACATCCGTTCCGGGAAGGTCTGGCAACATCAGGTCCAGGATGACGACGTGGGGAGCTCGCTCTTTTGCCAGCTTCAGTCCGCCTTTCCCCGTGGTGGCGGCGAACACCTCGTGCCCGGCCTGTTGCAGATTGTACCCTAGGACCTTCTGCAGATCCTCCTCGTCTTCTATTACCAGAACGCTGGCCATATCCGACCTCGTCCGCGAGTAGCGGCTCTTCGCTCGATGAATAGCACGGACCGTGCGCGGACGCATCCGGGCAACCGTTCGGGCGGCTGGGTACCGTGCAAGACGCGCTACCCGGTCGCACCTCGTCGCTTCCGGGCAGCTGAAGCCGAGGAATCCTGGATCAATCGGTCCCCTTCGGAACCGACGCCCCGAAATAGACGGTCTGAACGTCTCCCGAGTAGTAGATGGCGCGAGCGACCTCGGTCAAGTACTCGTAGCTGACCGGCTGTATCGGCTCGTCGCCGGCGACCAGCGCCACCGCTCCCACCACCAGAATATCGTCTCCCCTGACGATGGTCAGAAAGAGCGAGCGGTAGTTCTGCACGACCGCCGACCAGGTGCTCAGCCCGAAGCCCCCCTCGGGCTCGACCTGCGTTTGCAGGGGCTCCGGTTCCGCCTGGTCGACCACCACCGTGTCGAGCTGGTCGTTGCTCAGTATCTCTAGCCGGTCGCTCAGCTCCTTGCGCAGCGATTCGGGCGGCTCCAGTCCCACCGCCGGCGCGGCGAACTTCAGCCCGTCCGGCTCCATCAGGTACAGGTAGCCCCTCTCGGCCTGCGCGCGGTTGACGAGCAAGTCCAGCGCGACCTGGAGCCGTTCCGCCGGGCCGTGGCAGTCGGCAAAGGCGACGTTGATCTCGCGCACGGTATGGTCGACGGAGCGTGGCGGAGGATTCGAGTACCGCTTGCTGTCGTCGATCAGAACGGCGCGGCGACCGCGCTCGGCCAGTTTCTGATACTGGGCGATGAGCGCCGGGTTTTCCGTGGGCTCGAACCAGCGGCGCATGGCGACCAAGTGCTCCTCGAACACCTCGCCGTCTCCTTCCAGCATGGCCACCTGCGCTCGCGTCTTGTGCGTGAGGCCCCGGATCAAGGGATTGTCGTGGGTCTGCTGCTCCCCGAGCATCCGGTCGAGCAATCGGGCGGCCTGGTCGCGGTCGCCGCATTCGGCGGTGGCCATTGCCAGCTCCAGGCGTGCGCCGAAGACCAGGAACTCGAAGGCGTATTCTTCCGGCGGCAGCCGATCGAGCGCGTCCTGGCACATCGCCCGGGCCTTTTCGGCCCGACCGGCGCCGCGCAGCAGCCGGCCATAGGTACCGACGAAGCGCATCGCCAAGGGCGTCGGGGTGAGAACCGCTCGCCCGAGCGTCTTCTCGAAGCGCTGTAGCGCCTCCTGGTGCCGCCCGCGTTCCGCCAGGTAGCAGGCCCTGGCCGCGTCTCGCGTGTCGGCCAGAGCGGGAGCTTCCTCCGCCAACACCTCGAGCTGACGGACCCAGCGCTTGAGCCCCATCACGTCCTCGCACAGCAGATCGGTCCACCACAGGTTGCGCGCGCTCAGAACGTCCTGACGCCAGGTAGCCCCGGCCTGCGCCGCCAGCACGTCGACCTCGTCCTGGTAGCGCGCGGACAGCTTGCGCTCGCCCCGGTTGGCGTGAAAGGCGGCCCGGATGCCGGCCGCGGTCTGGCGAGAGACCGAGCTGTGGAGCTGATCGAGCGCCTGCACCGTCTGGTGGACGCTGCCGTCGGTTCGCAGCACGTCCTGGGCGCCGATCAGGATGTGCAGGCCCACCTCGAGCTGCAGCCGCGCTTCCTCCGGCAGGCCCTTTACCTCTCCGGGACGCCTCATCCATTCCAGTACCGACCGGGCCTGGCCCCAGGAGGGCGCATAGCGGCCGCAGGTCACGTGCCACAGTGCGACCATGAAGGCGTAGACCAGCCCCACCGGGTGGGTACGGGGAAAGAGGCGCAAGGGGGAGACGCGCTCCATCAGCCGGGTGGCTCTCTCGCTGTCGAGCAGCGGCGAGGTGGCGCCCAGAACGGCAGAGGATAGAGATATCAAACCGAGAAAAACCTCGCGAAACGTCCGGGCCACGCTGCGCCTGGCGGTGAAACGATAGAGGAACACCGCGGTGCCGAGGGCGATGCCGAGCGCGATCCGCCCGCCCAGAAAGCGCGCCAGCCGCCGCGCCCGCGCGATGCCGGTGACCTCGCTCAGCGTATCCAGCAGCTCGTCGCCGTAGCGGTAGCTGAGACGGAAGTCGGTGTAGGCGCCGGCCAGGGTCAGCGGCGTCATCAGATAGGAAAGCTCCCAGCGCGAGCGGTTCTGCGAGCGAAAAGCCGCCAGGGCCTCTTCCAGCGCCGGTACGGCTTCGGCCAGGCTATCGCCGCGGTGGGTGAGCTCGAGCCCGGCCTCGCGCAGCAAGGCTCGGCCGCGGTCCGCCCGCCCACCCTGCAGCAGGTGCCAGCCCGTCTGCAGCGCGACTACCAGATCGGAAGCGCTCGCGGTGTGTAGCCGCTGCATGTCGGCCAGCAGATCGGGCCGCGCAGCGACCAGGCCCTGACCCAGCGCCAGATGAGCGGCCCGGGTCTGCTCGGCGTCCAACCATCGCGTGAGCAGGCCGCGCAGCGCCTCGTTGCCGAGCCGGTAACTCTCGCCGTGACCGGCCAGCACCTCGCGAGCGACCAGCTCGTCGACCGCTGCGTACAGCTCGGCAGAGGTCGCTTCCGGAAGCAGCGCGTTGCACAGCGGCAGCGAGACCGGGCCGCGGTGCAGGGAGATCAGACGGGCCAGAGCTAGCGCGTTCGGCCGCAGGCGGTCGATCCGCTGCGAAAGGGCATCCTCCACCGAGACCGGCAGGTCGCTCTCCGCGAGCTCGGACGGCAACACCCAGGCTCCGCCCGCGTAACGGATCAGGTTGCGCTCGACCAGGTTGCGCAACAGGTCGAGCGAATGGCCCGGGTTGCCGTTGCCGGCCGACAGCAGCCAGGCGGTCAGGCGGGCGCGATTGGGGACATCGCCGAAGGTAGACCGAACCAGACTCTCGACCTCGTCGCGCCTGAGGCTGCTCAGCTTGATACGGGCTCCGATGCGCAGCAGCTGCTGCACGGCTACCGGGGCGTCGGCGCCGAGCAGATGGGTAGCGATGAAGGTCAGTCCGGTTCGCGCTGCCGCGTGGCCGAGCACGATCAGCGCCCCCGCCGATTCGACGTCAACCGCGTGGACGTCGTCCACCACCACCAGCAGCGGTCGGCGAGAGCTGACCTCTATCACCCAGTCCACCATCGCGGTCTGGATAGCGGCCCGTCGTTCGTTCGGGTCGCGCGGGAGAGGGGGCGGAGCGGCCGGTTCGGGCAGACCGGCGCGGGCGGCCAGGTCGGGAAAGATCTGCCCGAGCACCGGCAGGTAGCGGGCGAGGGTCTGGCGGGCATCGCTCGGCGCCGCCTCGATCAACGCCCGCCCGAGCGCCTGCAGTACGCCCCGCGAACCGGGAGAGGCCAGCGCGTCTACCCGCAACGTGCTCATGCCCATCAAACGCGCATTGATCAGGGCTTCGCTCGCCACCCGGCTGCGCCCCATGCCTGCCTTGCCCTCGATGACCACCAGACTGCCCTGCCCCCGTAGCGCGCGCGTCAGGTACATCGACAGCTGCTCTGTCTCGCGTTCGCGGCCAACCAGGTCCGCGCTCACCAGGTGGCTTTCGACCTCCTCGGAAAGCGGCTGGTCGTCCAAGGAAGCGGTGGCGGCCAGTCGTTCGATGACCTCGGCGGCGCTCGCCGGCCGGCCCAGCGGATCGACACTGAGCATGGAGAGCACCAGCTCGTCGAGGGCCTGGGGAATGTCGGAGACGAGATCGGAGGGCGGCTGCGGCGTTGTGCGCCAGGCAGCCTCGGTGTCGTCCAGCTGCCGAACCGCGAAGGGCCTGCGATTGGTCAACAGAATGTAGGCCACCGCGCCCAGGGAGAATAGATCGGTACGACCGTCGACCTCGAGCTTGCGGACGTTCTCCGGTGCTATGCATACCGGCGTGCCTACCACCTCGCTCACCTGTCCAAAGGGAGCGAGCGCTCCGAAGTCGATCAGCTTGGCCCGGCCGGCGCTGTTCAGCCTTACATTGTGTGGGCTCACGTCGCGGTGCAAAAGGCGTCGGGCATGCAGCAGAGCAAGCGAGGTCGCCACCTCGCGCAGGTACGCGCAGGCTTGCCGCCAGGGGAGCGGAGCGAGCGCCGCGAAGTCCTCGCCCTCGAGCAACTCCATGGTGTAGTAGCGCCTTCCGTCATCGGCGATCCCGAAGTCGTAGACCTCGATCACACTGGGGTGCCGCAGTGAGGCCAAGGTGTGATACTCGCGCTCCAGAAAGGCCACCAGGTTGGCCTCGTTTCGCTCGAGGGTCTTGAGCGCCACCTGTCGTCCGCTCGTCTCGTCGACGGCCCGGTAGACCGCCCCCATCCCGCCGCGGCCGATCTTGGATTCGATTCGATAGCGCCCGATGCGCTCCGTCGCGCCCGGATCGCCCTGCTTGCCAGGGGCTACTGCCGCCGTCGCCTCGTTCGACCCCACTTCTCCTCCCATCTTCCGGACCCAATCGCAGAACCGGCCAACAAGAGCGATGAAACGACCCTCATCCGAGCATACCGTCTTCGGACCGATTCCTCCATCGCCACGGGCCTGTTTCGGAAAGCGATGAGCGGCAGGATTCCGAACGGGGACCAAAATGTTCACAACTTGCACAAACCACCTGACTTTTCGGCCAACCGTTCGAATTCGATCTCCAGCTCTCGAATCACCCGTTCTCCAACAGCCCGCAGAAGCTGCCGTCTACGAATATGGCGTGTAAACACGAAGAAAACCGCCCTCTCTTGCGCACCTGGCGTGTCGTTGCCACCCGACGGCGCGTAACCGTTCAGGGGGGGTAGTCGGTATCTGAAACGACGGCGCCACCCCCGTTCCCTCAGGCTCGCTCGACAGGGCCGGCGGATAGGCGTTATAATAATTACTACTAGACTCCGTCGCTCGCCCCGCACGATTCCGAGGGAAACAGCCGGATGCTGTTGCTGTTCCGTTTGATACGCAAGGTCGTAGCCTGGCTCGAGTTCATCGTTTTCACGGTGCTCCTGTACCTACTTTCCTGGCTGCCCTGGCCGGGTCGCCACCCGGTCGCCTTTCTCTTCTACCCCTGGTGCAGGGCCTTCGTCCGCGCCCTGGACGTCGATGTGCGGCTACACCAGAAGCACCGCGGGCCCCTGCCCAAGCACTACATCCTGATCGCCAACCACCCCGGGCCCTTCGAGGACATCGGCATCCCAGCCCTGTTCGAGGTGGTGTCGCTCGCCAAGCTGCAGGTGCGCGACTGGTTCATCGTAGGCCGCATCGGCAAGGCCGCCGGAACGCTCTACGTCGATCGCGACGATCCGGACTCGCGCCACCGGGCGATCGAAACGATGGCGGAGGCGGTCAACGCCGGGCGCAATTTGGCCATCTACCCCGAAGGCGGATGCAAGGGCCGCCGGCTCTACAGGGAATTCAAGTCGGGCGCCTTCGAGGTCTCGCAACAAACCGGCGTTCCCATCCTGCCCGTGTTCCTGCACTACGAGGCGCAGGAGGACTTCGAGTGGCGCGACCCGGACCTGCTGATACACAAGATCTGGCACATCATACGAACCGACAACAACCGGGCGAACTTCTACCTCTTCGACCCGCTCGATCCGAAGGACTACGCCGACAAGCACGCGATGAGGGACGAGGCCTACGCGCGGTTCGCGCGCTGGAACGCGCAGTACCTCGAGTGAGAGAGGTCGATCGGCGGGGTGCCGCGGTCAGCCGATGTCGAAGCGATCGGCGTTCATCACCTTGTTCCAGGCCGACACGAAGTCCCGCACGAACTTCTCCTGCGCGTCATCGCTCGCGTAGACCTCGGCCAGCGCGCGCAGCTGCGAGTTCGAGCCGAAGATGAGATCGACCCGGGTCGCCGTCCACTTCACCTCGCCCGAGGATCGGTCGCGTCCCTCGAAGGTGTCCTGGGCGTCCGAGGTCGCCTTCCACTCGGTGCTCATGTCGAGCAGGTTGACGAAGAAGTCGTTCGTGAGCGACTCGGGTCGCTCGGTGAAGACGCCATGCGGCGACTGGCCCCAGTTCGCCTTCAGCACCCGCAGGCCGCCGACCAGCACGGTCATCTCCGGGGCGGTCAGCGTGAGCAGCTGCGCCCGGTCGACCAGCAGCTCCTCCGCGGAGGCGGAGAAGCGGCCCTTGAGGTAGTTGCGAAACCCGTCCGCGACCGGCTCGAGCACGGCAAAGGAGTCCACGTCGGTCTGCTCGCGCGAGGCGTCGGTGCGGCCCGGGGTGAAGGGAACCTGTACCTCGTGCCCGGCCTTCTTCGCGGCCCGTTGCACTGCCGCGCAGCCGCCGAGCACGATGAGATCTGCGAGCGAGACCCTCTTGCCGCCGGTCTGCGCGTCGTTGAAGGCCCGCTGGATGCCCTCGAGAACGCTGAGCACCTTGGCCAGTTGCTCCGGCTGATTGACCTCCCACTCATTCTGCGGCGCCAGGCGGATGCGCGCTCCGTTCGCCCCGCCGCGCTTATCCGAACCTCGGAAGGTGGCGGCCGATGCCCAGGCGGTCGAGACCAGCTCGGAGAGGGAAAGGCCCGCGGCCAGAATCTTGCCCTTGAGGTCGGCGATGTCTTCGGCGTCGATGAGGTCATGGTCGACCGCCGGCACCGGGTCCTGCCAGATCAGCTCCTCGGCCGGGACCTCCGGGCCGAGATAACGCGACCGCGGCCCCATGTCGCGGTGCGTCAGCTTGAACCACGCCCGTGCGAAAGCATCGGCAAAGGCGTCGGGGTTCTGGTGGAAGCGCCGCGCGATCGGCTCGTAAACGGGGTCGAAACGCAGCGAGAGATCCGCGGTGGTCATCATGGGCCGGTGTTTCTTCGACGGGTCGTGCGCATCGACGATCATGTCCTTCTCGGCCACCTCCTTGGCCAGCCACTGATGCGCACCGGCGGGGCTCTTCACCAGCTCCCACTCGTAGCCGAAGAGCATGTCGAAGTAGCCGTTGTCCCATTTGATCGGGTTCGGCTTCCAGGCCCCCTCGATGCCGCTGGTGGTCGTGTGCACGCCCTTGCCGCTGCCCAGAGCGTTCTTCCAGCCCAGCCCCTGCTCCTCGATGCCGGCGGCCTCGGGCTCGGGACCGACGAGCTTGGCATCGCCGGCGCCGTGCGCCTTGCCAAAGGTGTGCCCGCCGGCGACCAGCGCGACCGTCTCCTCGTCGTTCATGGCCATGCGCGCGAAGGTGTCGCGAACGTCGCGACCCGAAGCGACGGGGTCCGGATTCCCGTTCGGGCCCTCCGGGTTGACGTAAATCAGCCCCATCTGAACCGCGGCCAGTGGCTTCTCCAGCTCGCGGTCGCCGCTGTAGCGCTTGTCGCCGAGCCACTCGGACTCCGGTCCCCAGTAGATGTCTTTTTCGGGCTCCCAGATGTCCTCGCGCCCGCCGCCGAAGCCAAAGGTCTTGAAACCCATCGACTCCAGCGCGCAGTTGCCGGCCAGGATCATCAGGTCGGCCCAGGAGATCTTGTTGCCGTACTTCCTTTTAACAGGCCAGAGCAGCCGGCGCGCCTTATCGAGATTGGCGTTGTCCGGCCAGCTGTTCAGCGGCGCGAAGCGCTGCGTGCCCGAGCCGCCGCCGCCCCGGCCGTCACTGAGCCGATAGGTGCCGGCGCTGTGCCAGGCCATGCGGATGAACAGCGGCCCGTAGTGACCGTAGTCGGCCGGCCACCACTGCTGGGAGTCCGTCATCAGCCCGTAGAGGTCCTTCTTCAGGGCCGCCAGATCGAGTGTCTTGAACGCCTCGGCATAGTCGAACGCTTTGCCCATGGGATTACCCGCGAGCGGGTTCTGGTGAAGGATGTCGAGGTTCAGCTGTTGCGGCCACCAGTCGCGATTCGATCGAGCCCCCGCCGTGGCGTGGGCGTGCATCGGACACTTGCTCTCGCTTGTCATCAAATCCCTCCTTACGAGTTGTCCCGCCCTTGTCTTCGAGCCGGTACATGCGAGCATTAAGCATTAACCGTGCCATGCCCCACGTCCGACCTCCGAGTCGCTGCCGACGTGCGAGCTCGCGACCGAAAAGAGCAACCCTAAACGAATTCGGACCGGTGCGAAACGGCCGAAGCCGACGAGGCGGCGGCCGTCGCACGGCCCATGGGATGCCCCGGGACACTCCGAGCTGCTGACTCGTGAGACACTTTTTCAGCGCGCCGTCGTCCCGAGAGGTATCCCCGGTTCCAGGCTGGGTATCGCCATTCTCGGTAAGGGCGATAGCCCTCCGTCTCGCAACCACGACCCCATGCCTCCCGCTTGCCGTCCGGGAGGTCAGTCGCTTGACCACCGCTTGCCGTCGAAAAGGTCAAAGGTCAGTCGCTTGACCACCGCTTGCCGTCGAAAAGGTCATTCGCTTGACCGCCTCCGCTGAAACTCTCCGGTCTCGCGCTCCTTGGTGACGTCGTCCCACCTGAAGCGGCGCCCGTTCATCGCCACGTAAACGCCGTAAGGCAGACACTGCGCAAAGGCGAGAGCGCTACCCAGGTTGAACAGCCCATCCGACGAGCCGAACTTGTAGGGAATCATCGCGCCGACCAATACCACTGTCTTGTCCTTTATCGCCTGCCCCAGAACCCGCGCCGTCTCTTCCATGGTATCCGTGCCATGGGTGATAACGATTCTATCCGAGGAGCACCTCTGGCAGCTCTCGCGTATCGTATCCCGATCCGCTTCCGTCATCTGCAAGCTGTCCACCAGCATCAGCGTTTCCACATCGAGATCGAGCCGGCAGCGCCCGCGATCCAGCATTTCCGGCAAATGCGTCGCCTTGAAGTACAGCGTGCCGTCGAGCTCGTTATACTCCTTGTCAAAGGTGCCACCCGTTACGAAGACCTTGATCCGCATGGCTCGATTATACGGGCAGAGCTGCGCCTAATCAAAATCCGATCGAGCGCGATTACCGCTGGCCTCGCCTTGCCGTAGTCCCCGACCTTCTGATCGTTACAACCGGCACCCGCCGCTTGCCGTTTTCTCCTTCGAAATCAACGCACGAGGATGAGAGCGTCGAGCTCGGTTCTTCGATCCGCCCCGACGGCCGACACGTCAATAGACGCCGTCGGTTTTTACGTTTTGGCCCGAAAAATCGGGCCGAAAGATTTTCGGCCGGCATACGGATCTAGAGCCCATCTCAAAAATGCTCCTGTCGTCTTTCGGGCGGGGGCGGGCTTTGTGTCGGATGCTGAAGTCTCGTATAATAAGTACGTGAAGGGTTTCTACCGGAAGGAATCCACCGACAGGGACGGCATCTGTTTTTCGAATAACGACCAAGAGGCGGTGGCATGCCCGAATGCGCGACGAAAAAGCCCCGTCGATTAGCGGCGACTTTGATTCTAGCCGTGGCTCTTACTGTCGCGCTGGGCCGGTTTTCGGAAACGGTTGAGGCCGTCGAGCTCAAGGCAAGCGTTTATCTGGTCGAAAAGAGCCCTCCTCCCTGGTACGACGATAAGGAAACGCTTGCCTTCGCACGTAAGAATCGAACCGGCCGTATCGCAGCAACCGAGTACTCGCCAGGTTCCATGGCGGCCGCGAAAGGCCAACAATCGAGTTGGCAGGCTTACGCAGTCATCGTCTTTAATGTTGCACCCCATAAATACGTGACGTGTTTCGATCTGGTTTTTTTTGAAGAACGACAGGGCAAGCGTAACCGTATCGGATATAGTCCTGCGCTCTGTTCCACCTACCCGGACAAGAAGATACACATTCAGAGTATCGACATGAAGCCGCCGCTATTCGAGCCAAATCGCGATTTATCGATGGTTGTCGTAGCGAGCGGCCACGAACTCAGTCAGCCAGTCAAGTTCCGTCTCGTTGGAGAACGAGAGGAACCGCAGCCCGATATAGATCGTCCGCGAGACGCCGAGAAAAACGCCGCCGAGGACCTTCCGAGCCAGCGTTAGGGTCCGTGATAAAATAACTCGATCAGGTTTCGGAGCGCGACGGCCCCGGATGCAAGGCGCGACGACGAGAAATATTGGGGGTATTTTGAGGAGAAGCAACGCAGCAGCCGGGGCCGTCGCGCTCCGAAACCTGGACGATTAATTTCGACCGGCCTCCTAATCGAACTGGCCGAAGCCGTAGCGAACGGATTTCGGCGAGTAGCAACGATGAAGTAGCTCAGAGGCGGACGCATACCATCGCTCGAAAACACCTCTGCCTCCTTCGGTCAATTTTTGTTTTATGACCCTACGCGACAGTGTGCCGGATCCTTTGCTTACACTTTTCCTCCTTCCTATCCCGCTCTTGAGTCTGGAATACTAGAGCCGATCTCATAAACACTTTCAGCCGCCTCTCGGGCGGGACGGCCCCATTTGCGTCGTTGCACCTCCTCGAAATAGCACCGCTATTCCTCGTCGTCGCGCCTAGCGTCTGGGGCCGTCGCGCTCCGAGATTCGACCAAAATGGTTTATGAGACCGGCTCTAGCCTCGTTTCCGTAATGATCCCGCGGGGTGCGCAACTGCAACGCCCTTTGTCTATAATGTCATGAGAAACCGCTGTGCGGTAAGCCGAAAAGCGCCTGGCTCGGACCGTCAACCCTACCGTGTACAGGGTCGCCGAATTCGCCCCAAAAGTATCTTCAAACGATCATTTCGTACGCGCCGTGCTCGACAAACCCCGGCTTTTCATAGTAGGCGACGAGCGTGACCTGGGACGAGCTGGAAAAGCAAAGACGCGTCGCCAAGGAAGCGACGAGTGAGTCCGAGATCGATGAGTTGCGCGCCCTGTTCGAACGCGGTTGAAATCGTGCGGAGCGGAGTGGACGCAAGTCCACGTAGCTGCACGGTTTCAAACTTGTCGACTCGGATCCGCTGGGCCTGCCGGAGCCGGGTTGCGAGGCATCGAATTTGGAACTATATTCGGTGATAGGAGGTTGTTGATGAATATCGCCAAAGATATCGAGCCCGTCACCACGCTGAAGAGAGACGCCGCGGAACTCATCTCACGAGCAAAGAATACCGGAAGCCCCGTCGTGATCACGCAGAACGGCAAACCCACGGCGGTGCTGCAAGATGTCGATTCCTTTCAAAGACAAAAACAGCTTCTCCATCTACTAAAACTGGTCGCCCTGGGCGAGCGAGATTACGAAGCTGGACGCACCCTTACGCATACAGAGGCGCGAAAACGATTTGGCGAGCGTTTGTTTCAGGGCGAACGACCTCAACGATCCCGTTCTTCACGCAACAGCAGATAGCAGTATGCCGCGAGTCCATCGGCTTGTCTGGACCCGGAGCGCAACTCGCGACTACGAGGCAATTTTGGACTATATGGTCGAACGAGACGGAGTACTGGCCGCCAGAAGACTCGACGAGAAGCTCGATGAAGAAATTCTGGCGCTCCGCACCGTCCCGAAGAGATGCCGAATCGTTCCCGAGTTGAAAGCCGAGGGGATCGAGACTTACCGTGAGCTCATCGTGAAACCCTATCGCGTTGTCTTCCGGCTGCAAGGGCGTCAGGTCATATTATTGGCGGTGTTGGACGGTCGTCGTGATCTGCAAGAGATTCTAGTCAGGCGCGCTCTCGAAGATTGAATGCGCTCGCGCCGTCGCGAATGCGATCCAGGCATGTATCGAAAAACACGGCACGCCCGACAGGATTCGGACCTGCGACCGTCGGCTTAGAAGGCCGCAGGTAAACTTCACTATTTCAAACACTTACGACGAAATGGGCCCATCTTGGTCCCAATTACGGAAAACGGCCGCCGACCTGCTACGTGCAGTTGCAGACAGCCAGCGAATATCCCTGAAGGAAGTAATAGCCTTCGCCGACGCGGTCCTGGCATCCCGTGCCGTAGTTCTCGCCGAGGCGGTGCGAGACACGGAGCCAGAGCACGTGCTCGCTCGGGCCGTTGAACTGGCGGCGTGTTTACTAGCGAAAGACATTCAGGAAACGAAGGAAACATACGGTACTTAAAAACGTTCACGCCCTTGATCCTGTTTCTGGTTATATTAGCTTGTTGCCAGTTCGAGGCTGGTTCAAGTGCGTTGTCGTTGCACAAAACAATTGTGCACCAAGACAGAACTTCGGAACTCCCGTACCTTAGTAAACGTACGCCGCGCCGCTATTCTCCGCGCTATTGTCGTCGGTAACCGCCCCCGGCTGATGTACGCTAGCGCCGGCAGCGGCGCTGTCTTCTCCGTATGCGCCGATTAGGATGGTATTGCCCGAGATCGTCACGCTACTGCCAAAAAAATCGCTTTGTTCGGCGTTGCTGGCTTTGATATACGCTTGTTGGGTCCAGGTATTATCGCTGCGAACGAACAGATAAGCCGCGCCGCTCTGGAAAGCGGCATCGCTGTCGCCTCCCGCGCCGGGCCCCGGATACTCTACTCCGGCGGTAGCGCCTTGTTCTCCGGTTGCGCCGATCACAATGTTGTCGCCCGAGATCGCCACGCCGGAACCGAAATAGTCGTCCGCCTCGGCATTGAGGGCCTTGAGATAGGCCTGTTGGGTCCAGATGGTACCGTTGCGCACGAACACGTAAGCCGCGCCGCTTTCACTGACCGAATCGCTATCGTTGCCAGGTTCCGGGCCTGGATGTTGCATTCCATCGGCGTCGCCGTCTTCCGTAGACGCGCCAACCACGATGGTATCGCCCGAGATCGCCACACTGGTACCGAAATAGTCGTCCGCCTCCGCATTGCTGGCCTTGAGATAGGCTTGTTGGTACCAGGTGGTGCCGTTGCGCACGAACACGTAAGCCGCCCCGGCCCACCTAGCGTCGTTATTACTTTCTTCAATCGTAGGACCCGGATGCTGTACTCCCGCGGTAGCGCTGTTTTCCGATACTGCGCTGACTACGATAGTATCGCCCGAGATCGCCACGTTTCCAGCGAAGCCTTCTTGTCCCCCGACATTGAGGGCCTTGAGATAGGCCTGTTGCGTCCAAGTGGTGCCGTTGCGCACGAATACGTAGACGGCCCCGCCCTGGTCGGCCGTATCGTCATCGCTAACCGGATCCGGGCCTGGATGCTGTACTCCGGCAATAGCGCTGAGCTCGTCTTGTGCGCCGACCACGATGGTGTCGCCGGAGATCGATACGCTGGAGCCGAAATGGTCGCCCGTCTCGGCATTGAGGGCCTTGAGATAGGCCTGTTGGGTCCAGATGGTACCATTGCGCACGAACACGTAGGTCGCGCCGCTTCCACTGGCGTTGTCGTTGTCTTCGTCAATACTGGGCCCCGGATGCTGTGGTCCAACGGTAGCGCCGTCTTCTGAGCTTGCGCCTACAACAATGGTGTCGCCCGAAATCGCTACGCTGGTACCGAAATGGTCGTCCGCCTCGGCATTGAGCGCCTTGAGATACGCTTGTTGCTCCCAGATGTTTCCGTTCCGCACGAACACGTAGGTCGCGCCGCTTCCACTGGCGTTATCGTTGTCTTCGTCAATACCGGGCCCCGGATGCTGTACTCCTATGGTAGCGCTGTCTTCCGCGTATGCGCCGACCACGATGGTGTCGCCCGAAATTGCTACGCTATGACCAAATCTGTCTCCTTCCTCTGGATTGAGCGCCTTCAGGTAGACGTTTACATCGACTCGGATCACTTCAATGGTATAGATACTCGATGGACGGCCGGTCTGGCTGACGTTGATTTCGAGAGAGTTCGAGCCCAGATTCAGCAGGGGCGACTGCCATGAGCCAGACGATTCAACCGCATCTCCGTTGATATCGACGGTGAATTCCGCGTTAGCCGACACGGTTACCGTGACCCTCTGCGTGGAGAGAGGGACGAAAACCTGGTAGGCGAATACCTCGGGGTCGAAGTCGGGACTCAGGCTGTTGTCCGCGACCTCGAGACCGGTCAGAACAGGTCTGCAACCGGTTTCGCCATCGCCAGCGTAACCGTCGGGACACGCCCCGCAGGTACGTGAACCGTCGACGTTAACGCAGGTGGTGAGAACATCGCATCCGCCGTTGGCGGTGGCGCATTCGTCAATATCTGCACATCCGTTCGCGTCATCCGATTTAAAGCCGGTATTACAAATGCACTCGCCACCGTCGATCCCCATCTGACAGGTCGCGTTGACCGGGCACGCCGTATCTTCAAATGAGACCAGATCCGGGCACACGCGGATCGCATTCACCGCGCAAAACCGCTCACCGGCTTGGTGTCCCGCGCACTCGGGAAGGATGGGCAGGCATCTACCCTGCGTCGTGCCCGTAGCGGTGTCGCAGCGCTCGTCATCTTCGCACGGTTCTTCAGGCTGCCACTCACCGTTCAGGCAGACGAGCGGAAGCGTACTCGCGTGACCGGAGCAGGCACGAGCTCCCTCGATATCGCAAGAATCGCCTGGCTTTCCCATCCCCGGTTCATCCGCGGCCGCGTCCGTCGAAGAAGCATCTACCTCGGCGTCTTCGGGTCTTCCGTTGCCCGAGTCGCCGCCGGAACGGGCTGAAGAGCCCGTACCGCCCGCGTCACGCTCGCCTTCGCTGCCCGGTTGGAGCTCGCCCGCGTCGGGGGAGCACGCAAAGTGGTAGCAGACCGTAAAGGTAACCAAAAGGATTGGATAGCTCGAGTACTTCATTTCAAACCGAGTTCTCCAAAATCAGAGCATGGGCGCCCAGACCCCGATTGTCAATGCGTTGGAACGGCCCCGAGGGCCGGGGGGACGTTCCCTCGGTATCTTGACTTCCACACTGCACGACCGCCTGAAGGCAGCTCGAGCCAGGTTGGACAAATTTGCTCTGGGAAGAGCGCGCGAAACGCCAGGGTAACGAACCGGCCTGCTGATTGTGAGCGATCCACGGAAAGCGCGGCAAGGGGTACTCAGAACAACGCGTCTATGGTCAACGAAGACGCGACGAGTTCCTTGGCATGGGCGTTGTCAGTCACCCCGAAGGTGGTGACCATGGTTATGAACACGTTTTTCCGGGTCCGGGTAACCCGGCGAAAGACTTCCTTTTTGTTACGCAATGCGTCGGCATACCGTTTGTCAATCGTGAACGCGGTATCGGTGAACTTCATTTCACAGAGGTTGATGGTCTGGTCCCGACGATCGATCAGCAGGTCCACCTGTGCCCCGCTTTTGGCAGATCCGCCGGGCTCGCAATATCGCCACGACGACTCGGTGGTGCTGATTCCGGATATTCCCAGGGCTGCCTTCAACTGGAAAACATGCTTGAGGCATACGCCTTCAAATGCATACCCCGACCATGCGCGCCAGGCGGGTGACTGGCTCAACTGCTGGAAATGACCCTCACCGGGCGACTTCTTCCCGAGACGTTTGATCCAATCGATATAAAAAAGCGAATACTCGTCGGCCAGTCGGTAGAGCGCATCGTTCTCCTTCTTACCGAAAGGAACATGCCGTTGCACGAACCCGGATTCCTCGAGCTCGTCGAGCCTTCTTGTCGCCGTTCCGCCCGAGGCTAACCCGGCGGTGGCGAGCAACTCGTTGCGCGTCAAGCCTTGTCGCTTACGAGCAAGCGCCTCGACGATGCGGACGTGCTGGTCCGCGTTTTCGAAAAGCGATGCGTAGAGCTTGCCAAACTCGTCGCGCAACAACCCCTGTCGGGAAAAACAGGTTCGATCGACGATCTGAGGCGTGGATAGCCCCGGTTCAGCCTCCTTGAGATAGTGCGGTATACCGCCCAGAACCATGTACAGCTCAACGAGGTGATACCGGGTCAGCTCGACGCCGCGACTGGCCAAAAAAGCCTCGGTCTCGGTGAGCGTGAACGGCAATAGACGGATGCGACGCGTTACGCGATTGTACAGCCCTCCCTTTGCCTGCACGATGTTACGGATCATCCAGGAGGCAGCCGAACCACAGACGACCAGTATCAATTTGCGCTGCCGCGATGCCCAGCTATTCCAGAAATGCTCGAGCGCCGAGCAGAACCTGGCACGCCGGGTGTCGAGCCAGGGCAACTCGTCCAGAAACACCACTCGCTTTTTCCCGCCTGGCGCGGGCGGCAAGGACTCGACGAATTGCTCGAGTTGACCGAATGCCTCGCGCCAAGACTTCGGCGTTCGCGGAAGCAGTCCGGCACCGGTCGTACCCCTCTGCACCCTGCCGATAGCCTTGCCCATCGCCTCGGCGAAGCTCTCGAGTTGCTCTCCCATGGAAGCGTTATGCAGTCCAGCCAGTTCGAAGCATATTGCATCGCCGAAAAACTCCCTGACCAGGTAAGTCTTCCCCACTCGGCGGCGCCCATATATGGCGACGAACTCGGGCTCCGATGATTTCGTCGCCCTTTCCAGTACGTCGATCTCTGCTTGCCGCCCGCTGATCGGGCTTTTTCTTTCCGCCGCCATGAACCACGCGCTCCTTTCTTCAGAAGAACCCACCCCTTTATATCCAGCCATAACCTACATGCAATCGCTACTTTTGGCCAGATATAAGAATCTATATTCAGCCAAAAGCGGCCTCGCAAGGCCGATTTTGGCTGAATTCAGCGCTAGAAGATCCTGGAATGAATCCGGGACAGGCCCCGTCAATAACGCCCGTTCCGCGCTCTCTGAAAACCGCACGCCCGGCAGGATTTGCACGTGGTCGAAAACGTGCAAGGCGGAGCGGACGTTAGTCCGCGCAGCTGCACGTTTTCGGACGCGATACGGGTCGCGCTTCGCGCGACCCTAGTGAACCTGCGACTAAGGCCCAAGGCCCCCCTCGACCCCAGCCGGGTTGGCACGCCCGGCTGTACGAGTTTAGAACTTCCGTATTGGAGATGGCAGCGTGATAGGCCGCGGCGGGCCGCACATAAACCATCCTCCGCCAACCCCGCCGCGGTTATGCACCCTGGCCGGTAAGAAGGCCTGGGAGGGCGTGACCAAGAGGCTGGACGGTCACCCCGGACCGGATTACCAAGGTCTTATGCCAGTCACTTCGGCCCCGCACGTCATTTCGAACAGCCCCTGTTGGCCCACGGCGACGCAGGTGCCGTTCTGGCAAACGCTGACCCCGTCCAGGCAGACGTCGTAGGCCTCGATGCACGTCTCTCCCGGTAGACGCAGCCGGATACAGGTGCGGGAAGTGCAGGCGTCGTCTGCGCAATCGCATCTGAGATCGCCAGCGCAACCGGTCTCACACGGCTCACCGGCCCACGGCAGGGGAATGCAAACGGGCGAGGCGGCCGTCGAGTCGCAGAAGCTGTTATCGTCACAGGTTATCGAGTCGCCGGATCCGTCGACGCACGGCTCACCCGCGTGCGGAAGGCGTCTGCACTGGGGTGGATCCAGGCTCTTGTCGCAGAAAGAACCCGCTGCGCAATAGCCCGGTTCGCTTCGCCGGGCGTCGATGCCGCACTTCTCTCCCGGACCGGGGTATGCCAGGCATATCTTGCCGGAAGCACAATAGGAGTCCCCCAGCGAGCAGGCGAGGGTTTGGCTGCAGTCTTCTCCCAGCGTGGGATAGGGCTGGCAACGGCCCAGACCGCCGTCGGAATCGGCCACACAGACGTACGGCAGGCATTCGGACCTGGTCGGGTCGCACTCCTCGCCGACCTGTAGTCGGGCGACGCAGCGCTCGGTTTCCTCGTCGCAAACCAGCGGAGGGACGCAGTTGCCTCTGCACGGGTCACCCTCCGCGGCGGGGGGAATGCAGGTGCCGCAAAAAAAGTCGGAACCGATATACGAGCAGGCGCCGGAGGCGCACTGATGCGCAAACAGGCACTCCTCCCCACCGGCCCGGGTTCCCACCGCCGTCGGGCAATCGGGCATCATCTGATGTTCCAGCGCGTCGCAGGCCATGGCGCGCCACTTCTCGGCGCATTCCAGGGCAGCTTCAACCGTCCACGCCGAACCCGGGGAGAAGAGCTGGTCGGGACAATAACGCGCGTGCACCGCTAGGCACGACAAAACGCTCACCGACCAGTCGAGACACCCGATACTTCTTTCACAATACGCTCGTACGTATTCGATACAGGCCTCCGTCCGCGCGGCGGCCAGCGACGAATCGATTCCGGAATCGCCAGCCGAGATAGCGCCGTCAGGTTGCCCGCCATCGGCTTCTCCCTGACCCGGCAACGCCGTTTCCTTTCCGGCGTCGCTCGCATGCGAAACCGTGTCTCTGCTCCCGGCGCCGTCGGTCATGGCACCAGCATCGCGATATGCTCCGGCGAAGTCGCTGCCGTCACGTTCTTTTTCGCTGCAACCGAAAAACAAATATGCGCAGGCGAAAACCGCTACTGTTCTGGTCGCATTGGACCAACCCGTAGTCGCAAGTACTGTTGTTGCCGTTCCGCGCCCTCGTTCGTATATATCCCACGGCATATCCGTGCTTGTTCCCCCTTTGGTCGTCTTCCTGGACCTATAGTAAGCCTTACTTTCGCCCTCCGCCAACCCCGTCCGCGCTTTTACACCCTAGCCGGAAAGAAGACGTTGGAGTGGGGGATCAGGAGGCTGACCCGTTAGCCCGGATCGTACACGACCCCGCCTCGAACTCGCCTGACTTGTCAGTCACCGCAGATACCGCCGCAGCCGTCCTCCTCGCCGTCCTTATCCTTGCATTGCGGTATACACCCGTTGATATCGGGAGTCGTGTCGCAGAAACCCAGCGAGGGGGCAAGGTCATAAGGGGCGCTGTAACTCCATTCGTCGCTGGACAGATCGCAGCCGGCTCGAACCGCTCCGACGCACTTGCCTTGCTCGCAGTCGCCGTCCGTCCAGCAAAGATAAGGGTCCGGCGTGGCCTGGCAGGTGCCCGCGCCGTCGCTCGAGCCAGCCGGATAGATGCATCGGGTCCCTTCCGGACAGTCTTCGGCGGTCTGGCAGCACGGGACACAGCCCATCCCGCCGTCCGGCAGGTAACCGCAGGATTCCGGGCAGAACTCACTTTCGATATCGCAGCTCGCACCCATGCAGCAGGGGGTGCCGCATACCTCTGCGCAGGAGACATCCCTTAGCTGCGTAACCAGGATCTTGCCTTCCGCGCAAAACGGCGGCTGCGCACCGGTGTCGATGTACATGTAGCAAGGAAAATCGGCGGAGCATGTGATCCCCTGCGGACACGGCCCCTCATCCACAACCGCGGGCTCGATACAGTCATCGACGTCTTCACAGTCGGTATCATCGCAGTCGGTTTTGCCGTCTCCGTCGTTATCCCGGTAGTCCCGGCAGTTGCTTTCCCGGCACGCGGCGTCCCGCTGCGTATTCCGGGCGATGCCGATCACCGATTCCGGGCGATGCCGATCACTGATTC
>CAYVFC010000099.1:0-30773 GCA_964450715.1 uncultured Sandaracinaceae bacterium
GCCGTCTTCCCCCTTATTGCTCTTTTCAGCCGTTGAGAAATCCGGAATTAGCCAAAAAGATCGCGCTCTCGGCCGGCGTGCACGATGTTCTGAGCGCCAAGCTGGCCGAGCGGGCCGGCTTTTCCAGCCTGGTGGTCTCCGGTTATGCGGTGGCGGCCAGCTACCTGGGCGAGCCGGACTTCGGGCTGCTGACCCAGACCGAGGTGCTGGAGGTCGCGCGCCGCATCTGCCGCTCCGTACGCATTCCCGTGATCGTGGACGGCGACACCGGCTACGGCGGCGCGTTGAACGTGATCCGTATGGTGCGTGAGCTCATCGCCATGGGCGCGCGCGGCGTGATCCTGGAGGATCAGACCTGGCCCAAGCGCTGCGGTCACATGCGCGGCAAAAGCGTCGTGCCCATGGAGGAGCACATCCAGAAGCTGCGCGCGGCGATCGATACCCGCGGCGACGCCCCCTTTCTGATCACGGCGCGCACCGATGCGCTGGGCCCGCTGGGGGTGGACGAGGCCATCCGCCGCGGCAAGGCCTACCGCGAGGCGGGCGCTGACCTGATCTTCGTAGAGGCTCCGCGCTCGGTCGAGGAGATGCGCCGCATCGTGCGCGAGGTACAGGGCCTGATGGTAGCCAACATGATCGACGGAGGGCAGACCCCGCTGCTGTCGCTGGAGGAGCTACACGACATCGGCTACGTGAGCGTGGGCTATGTTTTGACCGGTCTATTCGCCGCGGCCAAAGCCATGGACCAGGCCTTTCGCCACCTGCTCGCCGAGGGCGGTTCGCGCGACCTTCAGGATCGTCTGATGAGCTTCGAGGAATTCACCTCGGTGGTAGGACTGGAAGAGAAATACGCCTTGGACGAACGCTACCGCTCCTGAGCCCGGGCAAAAGGATATCGAGGTCGGAAGCTACGTTCGATGGAAAAAGCCTCTGTTACCGAATACGGCCTTAGGGTCCGTGACAAAATAACTCGATCAGATTTCGGAGCGCGACGGCCCCGGATGCAAGGCGCGACGACGAGAAATATTGGGGATATTTTGCGGAGGAGCAACGCAGCAGCCGGGGCCGTCCCGCCCGAAAGATGGATGAGTTATTTTGTCACGGACCCTTAGGCTCTTCCTAGTATGCGTCGTGGCGTCTCTCGGTGTCGCCTTTATGCCCAGGTTCTTCTACCTGGGCGATCCTCGCGCTATCAAGAAAGAAGCCATCAACCTGGTCATGACGGGCGAGATCGGGATCCGCTACGACAAGCGAGAGGAGTTGAGCGATCTGGTCAACGACCGGCCGACGGTGCAGGGGCTCTATTTCATCGAAAACGACGTAAAAAAGAGACTCTTCTCGAAATGGGGAATATCAAACACGTTGTTGTTTGCCCTACCTGCCCTCTTCCTGGACGCCAAGACTCTCGACATCAACGAAGAACAGATCCTGTATCACAATTACCTCAATATCGCGCTGAGCGTGCTCATCGCGTTGTATTTGTTCGCCGCCTCCGGTCTTTTTACCCGCTCGTCTCCGGCTCGAGTGGTTTTTGTTTTATCGAGTTTATACGCGACCTACCTCTGGCACTACCTCCGGATGCAGACCTACGAGATCTTTCACGTTCTATTGAGCATCGGATTCTTTTATCATTACGTTCGATACCTTCGCTCGTATAGGGCGGCCGATACACCCGCCGGCAAGCGCACTCACTTTCTACTGTGGAACGGCCTACTTATCATATTGGTGCTGTCGAAGGTCACCTTTTTCGTTTTCTACTTCGCGGTGGCGGCAACGGCCCTGCTCTTCTACGAGCACCCCATCGTGGCCGGTAAAAGAGAGAAGATCCGTAGGCTGGCGTTCGATTCCGTGATCCCCTTCTTGATCTGTCTGGCGGTATTTACGACGGTAAACTACTTCAAGTTCTCGAAGTTCTACCTATTGGGGTATCACTACGTCGATGGCGCCGAGAAGACGTGGTCGTTTTCGTACTTTATCCCCAAACTGGGGGAGCTTTTCATCAGCCCTTATAAGAACCTTTTTGTGCATTACCCGCTGCTGCTGTTCGCGATGTTCGGCCTGGTCGCCTTTTTTCGAAAATATCGCCTGGAGTACGGATGGGTGCTGATCGTTTTCGCGACATCGACCGCGATCATGAGTTGTTACAGAACTTTCGGCGGGCCGTACGGCCCCAGATTGCTCGTCTCCTTCATGCCGCTGGTCACCCTACCGTGCACTGCCGTGCTGGAAGGCGTTTTCCGTAAGCCGAAGGAGGGTAAGAGAGGCCGCCAAAGCCGTCGAAGCGATGCGTTACCTCCACGAAAAGTCCAGGAATTGCTACTGGGAAAACCCCTTGTGTAGGTAGAAGCGAGCGGGCGCAATACGGATAGGGGGGGGGAACCGAGACGATCGGAACGCGCGGCGGTTGGCTACCTTTGGTTGGCGAAATTATGCAGGCAGAAGCCGATCTGGCTGCATTCGAGATCGAGACAGGGAGCGATGGCGTTCCGTCCGGCCTCGGTGAAGGCGACGAAGTACAAGCAGGCATCGTCGCTCATGTCCGAGCACTGCTCCGCCAACTGAAAGCAGCGCGACGCGAGCGCGTCGCTCTCTACGTCTGCCGCGGTCTCGATGCCGATCGCGCGAAAACCGGCGTCCGCGCAGGTGTCGTCGCTGGAATCGCAGGACAACGAGCCTAAACAGACGGTATAGGCATCGATGAAGCGCTGCTGCATGTATCGCCAGGGATCGTCCAGGCATTCGCTTTCGCCCCAGTAAGGCTCCCCGGGCGGCAGCGGCTGCTGGGACGCGCACCGCTGGGACCAGGCCAGATGGGCGTCACAGACCTTGGAGGCCTGGTCGGCCGGGGAAGGCGGCGGCGGCGAGCCGCCGTCGACCGTATCGCGCTCCGAATCGCCGCAAGCGCAGGCGGCTGCTAAAAAACACGCGAAAAACCTCGCCTTGGAAACCAACCCGGTAGGCATCAGACGCTCCCCTCTGTTGCCCGTCGAGGGTAACAGAGAACCGAAAAAAGGTAACGCCGGCGGGCCAGAGCGCGGTCCGCCGGCCGGGCAACTGCTGCCCACCCCGTACACTTATGGCATCTCTGTCCCGGTCGACCGCCCTTCTGTGCCACCGGCGGCACAGCGCATTTGCCGAGCCCGATAGAAACATCCGGCGCGGTTGGCGACTCAACTGTACGCGGAGACGATTTCGCGTTTGGCACGGGGTTTGCGTGAAAACCATGTTTTCTGCCCGCCCATGGATTCACCGTTTTCACGCGCCGGTTCGGATAACCCCGGGTGGGGAGTGTCCATGTCGCTACCTCTTTTCCATACCAGAGCCCTTTTCTGCCTCGTCTTCGCCGTTCCGGCGTGGGGCTGCACGACGCGGGTCGAGCAGTACTCCGCCCGCGGTACGGCCCGTGTCATCCTGGACACCCGGGCCAAGCGCCTGCGGGTATCGCCGAGACACGAAACGCCGATCCGCGTCGTGCTGGAAACCGGTCCGGCAATGGTGTGCGAGACCGGCGCCGGGTCGAATAAGCCGTGTATTGCCGTCGAGGGGCGGGCTGGCCAAGAGCGAATGGACTCGGCAAAACGCGAGGTGAGTCGGGCGGGAAGCCGAACCGGTTTGCTCCTCGAGGACTTCGGATTGCTCGTCAAGGACTTCTTCGAGGCGCACCTGAAGCAGCGTTACGGCACCGTATCGGTGCAGATCGGGCGGCAGCGGCGGGGCGGACAAGCCGTCATCGTCAAACCCAGGCTCACCCTTCCCGGACCGGAGCACCGGTCGAGGCCTGTCGTCGTACTGGAGGTTACCCTGCCGTCGGGCCGATCGGTAACCGTCCAGGACGACATGATGAGCAACTCGGTCGCCCTATACCTGGCCGCCGGAGAAGCCATCGACGCGCCCATCGGCACGACCGACGGCAGCCTGCTGCCCGCGATCATCACCTCGGTCGATCGCGCGGTGCTCAGGGCGGTCGTCCAGATCGAGCAGTACCGCGAAGCTAGCGGGCCGTCCCGGACAAACGTGGCGAGAAGCGGGCCGCAACGCCGCCGTTCCGTACGCGCCGAGCGACAGGGAACGGTGACGAGGCTCGATGCGGGCGGGCGCTCCCGGGAGCAGATCCGCGGGAAAGGTGCGAAGAAATCCCAAAACGGGCGCCCGGCGGGATAGAAGGCGAGCCTTTACCCGGTAAACAATCGGCGTCGATCGCGGTATAATTGGGGGGTCTTTTACTCTATCCGTTGCCGGCAAGGTACGTCATCTCGGCAGGCAGGTACGGGAGGATACGATGAGAACGGACACCAATAGAAGCTTGATATCTTTTTCAATGGCGCTGTTATTGGCGCTATCGTTCGCATTTATCGCCGGTTGCTCGGATGACCGCGACGACGCGCGCGCCTCGCTGGCGGGCTGCAGCGCGGGCCCGGATCGCTGCGAGTTCGGCTGTAGCGCCAACCTGGGCTGCGTGGATTGCCTGAGCAATAGCGATTGCCCGCGCGAACGACCTTTCTGCATACTGGGACGCTGCGAGCGGTGCGGCTCCAACGCGGACTGCGCGACCGGGCAGGCCTGCTTCCCGCGCGATTTCGTCTGCCAGTCGGCGTGCGAGAACGACGGGCAATGCCCCGACGACGCCCCGCTCTGCGAGACGGCCACCGGCCGCTGTCTGGGCTGCTTGACCAACGCCGACTGCAGCAGGGACCAGCCCGTATGCGAGCCCAACCGAGCGCAGTGCTCGGAGTGCGCCGCCAGCGCCGATTGCGCGGCGACCCGGCCCGCCTGCGACCTGCAGGACGGCAGGTGTCGCGAGTGCCTGATCGACGCCGATTGCGGACCGGCCGAGGCGTGTACCGCCAACCACGAGTGCCGTTTCGCCTGCCGCGCCGACGCCGACTGCACCGACCGGGACCGACCCCATTGCGACGCGAGTCGCGGCAGGTGCGTGCAGTGCACCAGCGACCTGCACTGCGGCGCGGCCGAACCGGTCTGCGCCGAGGACGGCGAGTGCGTGGTCTGCGCCGACGACGCCGACTGTACCGATCCCAACCTCTCGGTCTGCAGGCGCAACCGGTGCGTGCAGTGCGAGCGGGACGAGCACTGCACCGATCCCCTGTTGCCCATCTGTAGAGATTCGGAGTGCGTGCAGTGTGAGGGCGACGAGGATTGTACCGACCCCTTGCTTCCGGTCTGTTTAGATCTGCAATGTGTGCAGTGCGAGCGCAACGAGGACTGTACCGATCCCTTGCTTCCCGTATGCGAGCAACAGGTCTGTGTAGCCGGGTGATCCCGGACGACGGCTGTTGCCCGCCGGGCGGGCCGGTCTCTCTATCGCGGCGCTTTACCCCCCTTACCAGATCTTGAAACCGAGCCCGATATTCAAGGTCACGTCTAGCCTGGATTCGTCCACGACTGTCCAAGCATCGGTCAAGTAGGTCCCGCCGAATTGCGGGCGAACGAAGAACCCGCCGCCGGACATGTACTCGTACCCCAGAGCCAGAGTGATGCCGTAAAGGGTATGGGTTACGAACTCGATCCCGTCGCTTGAATAGCCTTCCATCGCGGCCAGGCCGTAGTTGAGATCCAGTACGACCCGGTGATTTCCGCCAAAGCTGGCCATAACGCCCAGCGAATACCCGGGCTTGCCGTCGTGATCACCGGTCGACGGCCAGTATCCGCCTCCGGCATACGGTGTCACGCGGAAGAGAGTCTCCGGTATCTGGATGTAATATAAAAGCTGCCCGCCCAATAATGCGTACTGGTACCCCAGTCCGGCTCCGATGGCCAATCCCGAGGTTTCGCTCTTCGGCGTATAGGCGGGATCTCTAAGACGGGTCTCTTCGGTTTCCACGCACTCGCCTTCAACTGTACACGTTTCATAGGAAAGGCAGGGAGGATTGCACAAAGAGACGCACTCGCCGTTGTAACACGTATACCCGGAGCGGCACTGCGGGAAACATGCCGTATCAGATGCGTCCCGGGCCTGCGCCGCCGAGGCGCATAATAAGAGCACTGTCAACGAGCACCACGATACCTTCATCATTCCCTCCGCCTCTGGTCCTCGACCCACTTCAACACCTTGCGACATCTGGACGTTTTGCGATAACCGTAGCCGGAGGATATGAAGGATACGACCGACGCTACCGTGCTGACGCTGCAGACGGCCACTACCAGGGTCATTTCGTCTGTTTCCGAAACCGCCGCCTCGTTCGCGCCGTAAATCGTCCCGAGCGTCCCGACGAAAAAGGCGCCGCCCAGGGCGATGTCGATCGCGGGAGCTGTCCTGTTGGAAGTGCACTCGATATGCTCTACGTCGTCGGGGTTTTCCGGTGGCGGGGTGACCACCGCAAACGAGCAACCGCTGCTCGCGGCAAGCATACCCGCCAGGATTGACGCGAGAAGTAAGCCGAATCGGTCCGCACCGAGCATTTCCGGTCACCCGCGCGCGGCCAGCTGGCGCGCGGCCTCGATCTCTCCCAGCACGGCCGAGCCGCTCGGCAGCAGGGTCAGGCGCGCGTCGCCCTGTAGAAGCTTCTGGTTCTCCAGCACCTCGAACAGCGCGCCGCACAGCTCGGCGTCCTGCGCTACCCGGGCCAACGCCGCGCCCACGATGCTGGGACGTATGGCTGCGGCGCGCCCGAGCTCGCTGGCCGCCTGCTGCTCGGCCGCGGAGCGGATGACCATGACGCGGTTCTCGCCGTCCTGCCCGATGGCGGCGGTGACCTGCCGCAAACGGTTGACCACCTTCTGCTCGATCTGTTCGATCATGCCGGCGTCGCGGAAATGCACCTTGCGGATGTAGACTGAACCGATCTCGTAGCCCCACTCGCGCGACTTCTCCGACACCTCCTCGCGTACCATCCGGCTCATGGTGTGGCGCTCCCCCAGCATGTTGTCGAGCTTCATGTTGCTCAGGCAGCGCACGGTCGCGTTGGAGACATTGGCGCGCAAGGAGCCCTCCGGGTCCGCGTTCTTGTAAAGGAACGACAGGGAATCGGTCACGTAGGCCTCGTACCAGACGCCGATCCCCATGGGCGCCCCTTCCTCGGAGTTGACCGGCTCGCTGCGCAGGTAGGTCTGGTCCAGCCTCAGATCGACGAAGCGCCGGTGGCCGAAAAAGGGTACCAGCGCGGCGAAGGGACCCATGTACAGCCAGGGGAAGTGCAGCCCGGGCTCGTTCGCGGTCCAGCGCACCTTGCCGAACAGCTCGAAGACCAGGCACTGGCGCTCGCGCACCACGGCGTAGAAGCAGAAGACCCGGCCCAACGCCAGGACGATCGGCACTATAATGAAGGAGGCGAAAAAGGTAACGCCGAAGGCGATCCAGAAGTTCATGGCCGGCCTCCCAAGTCGTGTTTCATGACCACCGCGTCTACCTTGTTGAAAAGCGCGAGCCGGATATTGCGCAGGTAGGCGCGCAGCGCGCCCGGGCCTTGTTGTTGAAGATCGTGTAGCTCGTTGGCCAGCGCCAGCAGGGGCTCGACCTCGGCCTGGGCGTTCAGGGTTTCTATCTCCACCGCGCGCTTGGACATCACGATCTTCTGGTCGGCCGCGGCCCGCGCCACGCTGATCTCGCTCGAGACGTGGTTGTGCGCGGTGTTGATGGCCGCCAGCGCGCCTTCCACCTCCTGCGGCGGGTCGATGCCGGTGATCAGCGCCGCGTCGAAGGCGATCCCGTAGCGGGCCTCGGCCTCGGCGCACTCCAAGTTCATGCTCTCGTTCAAATCGCGCAGGCGCTTGCGCAGCTCGTTGATCGAGATCTGCGGCATCTCCACATCGTTTTCGGAGGCGTGGGCCGCCGTGGTTTCGACCGCGCCACCGAAGGTGGCGATGCGGGCGCGCAGCACCGAGATGAAGTAGCCCATGACGTGCGCCACCGGGTTCTTCACCCCGAAGAGGTAGGCGTAGAGGTTGCGCTCGGAGATGGCGTAGCGCAGCTGGCCGGTCAACCCAATGTTGAGCTGGTCCTTGGTGACCGCCTCCAGGATGGTGCCCCCGTGGTTGGCGGCTGCGTTCTCGGGGTCGTAGGCGATGGACACGGTGTTGGTGGCCACCGACACCTTGCGTACCCGCTGCCAGGGAAACTTCCAGTAGAAGCCGGGACCGGTGACCCGTACCACGGGGAACCGGTAGCGCAGGTTCTCCTCGGCATCGAGCAGCTGCGAGAAGTTGGGATTGTCCGCGGTGGTCTGCCCCTCCAAGCGCCGCGCGCGCCCGAAGGTCGTAAGCACAGCGCGCTCGTTGGGACCTATCGTATAAAAACCGCCCACCCCGTAACGAACGAGAAACCAGGCCAGAATACCGAACAAAACAGCGGTAAGCTCCGACATCGGATACCCCTCTTTTTGTTATGATGATGAAAGGCCAGGGTACCCAAGGCCCGGACCGATTACAATCGTGGAACTAGACTCAATAACGTCCCCATAACGCATAGGCCCGGCGCACAGATAGATCTCTCGCTTCGCTCGAGATGACAAGGTATACGATAGGCACGGTATACAACTAGATCTCTCGCTTCGCTAGGTAGCGACACCAGCTTCGCGACTCCCGCGGCGCAAGCGGTCGAGCTGCAGCGCGGCGGCCTGCAGCAGCTCGTAGCGAACCCTGGGCGCGCGGCGCTCAGGCCCCACCAACACCAGCGCACCTGCGCCGTGGTAGTAGCCGGCGCGCAAATAACTCAATAAATATATGTGGCGGCTCGGGCCCCCGCGCGAGCGCTGGGTGGCGGCCGCGGTGCCGAGCGCGGTGGTGTCGTCGACCTTGCCCAGGGCAGCGATGGCGTCGCCCACCTCGGTATAGATCTCGGCCAGCGGCCCGTTCTCGGTGGTGGCGGCCAACAGCACCGGCTGCTCGTCGCCGCGGCCAAAGAGGTAGCCGTCGAAGCCCTCCTTGCGCTCCATCAACCAGGCCAGGATGTGGCGCGCGCCCAGGGAGATATCGTCGAGGCCCGAAAGCGCCGCCTCGAAGGCGTTGACCTCGCGCATGGTCGCGATCTTGGTGGCCAGCTTGCCCTCTTCACCGGCCAGGTCGGTTAGCCGCTGGAAGCGAGCGATCAGCGCCGGGTTTCCCAGGGTGGTGAAGTGCTTCTCCACCTGCTTGAGGTGGCCGGTGAAGCGCTTGCGATCCTGTTGCATCCAGGCGATCTCGGCGTGGGTTTCGTGGACGAGCCCCAGCACCAGCGGGTTTTCCGTATGCCCGAAGCGCTCCAGCAGCTCGTCGAGGTGGGCGTGGGCGGCGGTGTGCTCGCCGAGCAAGGCCAGCGCCCTGGCGTAGGGCAGCTCCACGTCAATGCGCATGGCGTAGTATTTGGCGTCCTCCGGATCCACGGTAACGAAGACCTTCTCGCAAAGGCTCCGGGCCTGCCCGGGATCACCCAGCTGGTTGAGCGCCTCGGCCCAGAGGCCGTGGCTGACCGACCAGCCGATCCGCGACTGGGTCGGCTCCTGGGGCAGCAAACGCTTGTAGATATCGGCGCACTCGCCGAATTTGCCTCTTTGCAGAAGGTAAGCGGCACGCGAGGTCAAGGCATAGCGCTCGATGCTCGGCAGCTCGGCGCGGATCCGCTCGGTCTCGTCCATCGACCTCTTGGCCAGCACGATATCCCCCCAGGCGGTGGCGAACAGGTTGATGGTGATGCCGGACCAGATCTCCGCCTGCCAGCCGCTTCCGGCCTGGATGGCGCACTGCTCCATGCGTTCGTAAGCCCGGCGTACCTGCTCGGCCTCGCCGCGGAAGCCGTGATACTGCAGCCGCAACTGGGCGGCGATAAGCTGGTCGAAGTCCCGCCCGCTCTGGTCCAGAATCCGCGCGCGCTGTAGCGCGTGCGGATCGCCCCGAAACCCCTCGAAAACGCCGAGCGCGTAGTGCAGGCCGTTGATCATCAGGCGCCTGCTGTCAGGTACCAGCCCGGCATACGAGCCCGGACGCTGCAGGCGGCGCTCGAGATCGCGCAAATAGTGCTCGGTGCGCGCATAGCGGTCCTCGGTAACCTTGCCCAGGCCGAGGCAAAAAGCGCGGGTATAACCCGCCATGTGCCACCGGGTGAGCAGACGTAACGGCTCCAGACGAGCGACGATGCGCCAGATGCCCGCCCCGTCCAGGGTCACGCTGCACTTTCCGGCCAGCGCGATCAGGCCGGTCACGCCGTACTGTATGATGTCTATCGGGCCGCAGAGACGATCGCGCCGCGGCCGCAGTAAATAGCGGACAAGGCCGATCCCCAATCCCAGCAACTCACCCAACGGACCGAGAAAGCGTGCCAGCCGACGCGCGAGGCCGAGCCCGGACACCGTGTCCAGGGTATCGGCTAGCTCTGCTTGGTGCCGGTCCAGGCGCCGGTCGACCAGGTAGGCCCCCAGCCCGAGCGACGCCAGCAGCAGCAAAAGGCGCGGTGCGCTCTCGCCGCGCTCGCGAAGCCGCCCCAGCGCCCGCTCCAGCATGTCGACGCAGCCTCTCAGCTCGTCGTGCTCCTGGCAGAGCGACAGCGCGGCGCCGACCACCAGGTCGCTACCCCGATCATCAGAGGCATCCAGCAGGTGCAGCCCCGCGGCCAGTTTCTGCGGCGTATCCAGCGACGGCTGCCGCAGCATGGCCTCGGCGACCCGGCGGTGAAAGCCCGCCCGGCTCGGCTCGGGAACGGTTGCCAGCAATATCTCGCGCAGGGGCTCGCTCGAGAAGCGCACGCCGCCGGGACCGCGCACCGCCACGCCGGCCGCACACAGTTGCTCGACGTATCGGTTCACGGCCGATGGGTCGGCGTCCGGCAAAAGCGCCTGGCACTCGTCGAGCGATACCGATCCGCGGCGCATACTCAGCAGCTGCCCGAGCTCGCGGGTCGGCGCGTCCAGCGGTTCGATACGGGAGCGCAGCGCCTCGTCGGCCCGCTCGGGCAAGGCGAGCCGGGCGGGCTCATTGGGCAACAGCCAGGTCCCGTCCAGGTAGCGAAGCTCACCTCGCTCCAAGAGGTAGTGCAGCAGCTCGGCCGCGGTGGCGGGCACGCCCAGCGAGCGCTCGTGCAGAAAACGGCTCATGCGCGGCAGCCGCTCGGCGTCGCCGAATATCGAGCCGAGCCACTCGCGCATCTCGGGTTCGGCCAGCGGCTCGAGCTGCAAGCGGTGTGCGGTTCTGCCTAGATCGTGTAAAGCAGACGGGCTCACCTGCTCGTCGCCCTCCCGCACGCTGGCCACGATGAGCAGCGGCAGCTGGCGGGCGGCGCGCGCCAGCACCGCCAGCAGCACCGCGGAGGGCTCGTCCGCGCGATGCAGGTCGTCGACCAGCAGCGCCAGCGGCCGCTGGGCCGATACCCCGATGAAGAGCTCCCTCAGCGCGGTCTGACAGCGCGAGCGCCAGGTGCCGGGATCGCCCTCGGGAGGCCGCGGCGGTGGCAGGCCCAGTCGTCCGGCCAGCCCCTTGATCAGGCGGCAGAGCACCTTCGCCTGCCCGCGCGACACCTCGAGCTCGGAATCGGGCAGCAGGGCCAGCAACTGGCTGGCCAGGGCGATGGCCACGCCAAAGGGTCGCCGCTCGGCCTCGGCCTCCACCCGCAGGGTCGCCACCCCGGCGATGCGGGCGTTCAACGACATATCGTGCAGCAGCCGCGTCCTTCCGGTACCCGCGGGCGCGCTGAGCAGCAAACACAGGCCGCGCCCCCTGCATGCCTGCTGCAGGGCCTCGCGCATGGCGGCGCGCTCGGCCTGGCGACCCACCAGCGGGGCGCTGCGCAGGTAGCTCTCGGCAAGCGCGCGCTCCTCTCCCTGATCCTGCCCCAGGATCACGTCGAGCCGGTCGATGACCGCCGCAGCGCTGGTGGGCCGCGCCAGCGGATCGAGGGCGATCAGCGAGAGCACCAGCGCGTCCAGGCCGGCCGGCACCTCGGCCAGCGCGCTGCCCTCGCGGTCCTGCTCGGGCCGCAAGGCCGAAGGCGGCTCGGACTGCTGCGCCCACAAGGTCGGCAGCTGGCGCGGGCCGGATGCGGGATAGGCGTGCCGGCCGGTGAGCATCCAGAAGGCGAGGCAGCCGAGCGCGTACAGGTCGACCCGGGGATGGACCGGCTGGCCTTCCAAGGCCTCGGGGGGAACGAAGGGAGGGGTGCCGATCACCGACCCCTGGTCGCCGACGCGGGCGAGCACGCCGAAATCCATCAGCTTACAGTGACCGTCGGGAGTCACGCGCACGTTGCGCGGGGTCACGTCCCGGTGGACCAGACGCCGCGCGTGCAACAGCGCCAGCGTCGTCGCGATCTCCCGCAGGTACCGGCACACCGTGGGCCAGGGCAGGGGCGATAGCTCGCGCATATCCTCGCCCGCCAGAAGCTCCATGGTGTAAAAAGCCCCGACGCCGTCGCGCCCGTAGTCATATACCTCGATGATGCTGGGGTGGCTCAGCTCGGCGAGCGTGTGGTACTCGCGCTCGAATCGCGCGAGGGCCTCGCCGGAATCATTACCGTCCGGCGTCAGGCGCTTGAGCGCCAGGATCCGGTCGGTATGCGGGTCTTCCACCCGATAGACCGCGCCCATACCACCGCGGCCGATCAGATCGAGCACGCGATAGCGCTCGGCGATGACTTCCTGGCTGGATTTGCGCGCAGGGACCGCCTGCGGTACGCCGTCGGACACCGTAGAATTATAAGGGCCGCGGTGAAAACGGTCCACCTCTGCCGAAATGACACCTCCTAGAGCACCTAACGGGTTGAAACGTCTTTGAGTTCGCGAGGATAGAGGGGCCAGATGTGGATGCCGGCCAGACGAAGCAGTGGCAGAGCCACTTCGCGGAGGGACGGTGCCGCAGCTGGCCCCTCTAGACCGCGAAATCATGGCGTTTTCAACCCGTTCGGTGCTCTAGCTAGCCCCGATAGGACGCCTTCAGCAGCTTTCTGAATTCGCCCGGCATGAAAAAGCGGAAAGCCCAGGCCATGCCTAACTCGATTCGGTCGCCGTTCGCGACCGCCTCGGGCGCGTTCTTGAGCAACCGGTTCGAATTGAGAAAGGTACCGTTCTTGGAGCCGCCGTCCGCGATGCGATAGCTGCCCGGGACGGCCGGGTCCGGGATGAAATACGCGTGGAACTTCGAGACCACCTTGGAAGGAATCACGATATCGCAGTTCGACGTTCGACCGATGGTCACCATGGCGTAGGGCGATTCTACGGCCTTTTTCGAGACCACGCGTATCGCTATCGATTCCGGATCGAGCAATCGCCCGGCCACGATTTCGTCCAGATTCTTGATATGACTGGACGAAGCGATATCGGTGTAAAAGCCTACATCGTCCCTATCGAGATTGATATCGCTTTTCAGAACGACGATGAAGGGATGTGAAAAAAACTCCTCGTCATCGATCCGGTTCCAGAGAACACGCACCCGTTGCTTCTTGAGGTCATCCACACCGCTGCGGAGTGGTATGCTCGATCGTGCGTTCATCGCCTATCTCGATATCCTGGAATTGGCCACCTTGGGTACGATGTCGACTCCAAAGGAAAACCGCTGCCGGCGTCCGCCGACTCGGACGGACCGGCGTCGCCTTGGTAAGGGACGACCGTACTGTAAAAACGGGTCCGACTCTACCCGTATCCGGTACTCGGAGTCGGTTTGCATCGCTGTTACGCAATAGTATTATAACCAAATCTCGGGACGAAGGTAACGCTTTCGCGCATCTGTAGAGGAGCAGGGACCACTGACGGCCACGAGCCGAGCCGGTTGCCCGGTTTTCACCCAGAAGCCGCGATCGGCCTACCGAAGGCGCCGTATCCCGGGTTGGGAAAAAAATAATCCTATGTCATTAAATCCGGCGAGCGCGTGCGCGCCAAGGGACGCGGTTGCGCGGGCCGACTGCGGTCAACATAATTACGGGCCAAGACCGGGAGCGCCCCGGGGAACTCGCTCAAACAGCGCCGTGGTATAATCGTATTACGGCGGCCAGTAGCCGAGGGTTCCGAAATGTTCCATCGACGGTACTGAACCGCCGAATCGCGTATGTCTACCGAGCGATCCAAACCGCCGTCCGAGGGCATGCCAGAGCTGGTGGCCGAGCGCTATCGGGTACAGGAGCTGATCGGCCGCGGAGGCGTGGGAGAGGTATATCGGGTGCACGACCTCCGATCGGGCGGCTCGCTGGCGCTCAAGTGCCTGATACCGGAGAAGGTATCCCATCATTCGGCGCAGCTGATGCAGGAGATGCTGGCCCGCGAGTACCGGACGCTGGCCGAGCTCAAGCACCCCTCGGTGGTCGAGGTCTTCGAGTACGGCGAGTTCGAATCGAGGCCTTTTTACACCATGGAGCTGCTGCAGGGCCAGGATCTGCAGGAGCTGGCCCCCCTGCCCTGGCAACGGGCGTGCGCCTACTTGCGCGACATCGCTTCGTGTCTGGCGTTGCTTCACTCCCGCCGGCTGCTGTACCGCGATGTCTCCCCGCGCAACGTGCGCTGCGAGCAGGAGCGCGCAAAGCTGCTCGACTTCGGAGCTCTGACGGCGATGGGACCGGTCGATCGGATCGTGGGAGTGCCCCCGGCCATCCCGCCCGAGGGGCTGCACGGCGAGATACTGGACGGCCGGTACGACCTGTACGCGCTGGGCGCGGTCCTGTACTGGGCGCTGACCGGGCGGCATGCCTACCCGGCGCGCACCCTGCGCGAGCTGCCCGAAGTCTGGCTGAAGCGGCCGGCGCCGCCGTCGTACCACGCGCGAGAGGTGCCCGAGGCGCTCGACGCGCTGATACTGTCGCTGCTGTCCCACGAGCCGCAGGCGCGCCCGCGCAACGCGGCCGAGGTGATGGAGCAGCTGGGCCGGATCGCGGGATTGCCCGACGACGAGAGCCTGCACACGCGGCAGGCCTACGTCATCGTTCCCACCCTTCATGGACGCGAGACCGAAATCGCTCGGACCTATGAGGCGCTGGCCCGGGTACGCGGCCAGCGCAGCCGCGCGCTCTGGTTCGAGGGTGAACCGGGGACCGGCCGCTCGCGACTGCTGGCGGCAATCCTGCTGGAAGCGCGTCTGGCCGGAGCCGCTACCCTGCGGGTATCGGCCGCCGATGCGCCGCCGGCAGACCTGGCGCTTGCCGGCAAGCTGCTGCGCCGCGCCATCGATCTACTGCCGCACAGCACCAGCAGCCTCGAATCGGCGAAGCTGCTGGGAAAGCTCGACTCCACAAAGGAGCTGGAGCAAGACGCCCGCGCGCGGTTGAACGAGGCGCTGCGATCGGTGCTTCGCCACGCCTGCGCGGAGGGGCCGCTGGCGATCGCCGTCGACGACGCCGACGCTGTCGATCGCTCCTCGCAGGCCGTGCTGGCGGGCCTGACGCGCGGCGCGCGCCGCAACCTGCTGCTGGTGTTCAGCTCCCGCACCGAGCCCGTGCTGGACGGGGCGCTCGGCGCCGTGCGCGCCGACGCCGATCCTATCATCCTGCAACCGCTGTCGCTCGCCGAGACCGAGGCGTTGCTCGGCTCGGTTTTCGGAGAGATCCCCGGGCTGCCGGAGGTCACCACCCGGGTATACGCCCTTTCGCACGGAAACCCGCGCGCCACCATGGAGCTGGCCGAGCACTTGGTGGCGACCGGCAAGGCGCGTTACGAGCAGGGAAGCTGGGTGCTGCCGCGGGAGCTGTCCCAGCAGGACCTGCCCGAAGCGTGGACCGAGGCGCTGGACCGGCGCTTCCTCTCGCTGCCCGAGGATGCGCGCGAGCTGGGAGAGCTGCTGGCCTTCTCTTTCGAGTACGACCTCTCGCTGGAGCAGATCGACGGGATCAGCTCGCACCGCGACCCCGGGCGGCGGGGTCTGGCGCTGGACCGACTGCTGTCGGAGGGCCTGGTTCGGCTCGACGGCGAGCACGCTCGCTTCGTACGCGGCTCGGACCGCGAGCGGGTGTGTGAGCTGGCCGATCCGCAACGCGCGCGGGAGATTCACCAGCGCCTGTCCGAGCATCTGACCGAGCACGGTGCCGACCCCATTTCAGTAGCTCGCTGCCTGCTGCGCGCCGGAGCCGCCGGACCGGCCATCGTGGTTCTGCGCGTTGAAATAGCCAAGGGAACCCGCTGCGATACCGCTCCCGCCGATTACGCCTCTATACTCGAGGAGGCGATAGCGGCCGCACCCGAGCTGGGCCGCCCGCCCGCCGATCGCTTTCACCTGCTGCGCGAGCTCGGGCGGGTCGGCGACCACCTCGGTGTCAGAGGCATGCCCGGACACTATGCCGAGCTATTCGATCGGCTGAAGGTCGACAGCGGCCTGACAGACTACCTGGCGCTACCGGACTCTCTCGACCCCGGTGAACGGCTGAATCGAGCCCTGGCCGCGGCGCAGGCTCGTTACGATGCGCTCGAGCCGGACCAGCGGGTGTGCACTCCCATCGAAGGCATCACCACCCTGGCGCTGACCGCGCGACAGGCGGCCGCCTTTGGCGCCATCTCGCTCGACTACGACCTGCTGGAGTCGATCCCGGACCTGCATCCCTTCATCCCGCTATCCAATGCGCTCGAGTACACCGTACGGCACACCATACCCGCCTCCGCCCATCTGACCGCGGCCCGCTACGAACAGGCCAGGATCGACTACGGGGCGACCCGGGACCGCCTGATGCAACCGGACCGCGGCGGGCTGGACGAGGAGTTCTGGCGCTGGGCGATGAATGCGCTCAACTTCGCCCTGGGCCACATCAACGCCGGGCTTTGTATCGTCGATGCCTTCGAGTATGCCGAGCTTTTGGAGGCGGACGAGGCCTGGAAGGTCGGCTCCTGGGACATCCAGCGGGCCTACCACCTGCGGCAGGGAAACTGGCGGGAGGCCGAGAAGTGTCGCGACCGCATCGAGCGGCTGCGGCTGCAGAGCCGCCGGCGACCTCCCATGGTCGACACCAGCGCGCGGCTGGAGCTCGACACCAGCGCGCACGCCGGCGATCTGCTCGGGGTACGCCGGGCTACCGAGAGGCTCCGCGAGCTGGTCGCGCTACACCCCGGTTATGCCGCCTATGCCCACTACGGCCCGGCGGTGATGGAGCAATTGCGCGGCAATCACCAGGTCGCGTTGGAGCACATCGATCGCGCGATCGAGCTGGCCCCGGCCGGACGCCACCCCACCTGGCCCTGGATGGTCGACTGCCGGCTGGAAATCCTCATCGCGCTGGGCCGCATTCAGCAGGCCCACGCCGACGCGATCGAATACTTGAAACAAAGTGAAACGGTAGGTCTGCAGCTGATGTCGCACCACGTCGCCCTGCCGCTGGCGCTGATCGAGGCCATGCTCGGCGACTTCGAAAGCGCCGTGGAGCGGGTAGAGCGCGGCATCGAATACCGCGAGCAGCTCGGCATCCAGGGGCTCAATCTGGGCTGGGCCTACGAGACGCGAGCACGGGTGGCCATCTACATGCGCGACCAGGAGGCCTTCGTCGAGTCGGCTGCTCGCTGCGCCCGCGAGTACGGCCGCGGCCGCGGCGGCTCCTCCCTGGCCTCGCGTTACGAGGCGCTGCGGGCCGAGGCGCGTCAGAGCGGTTTGCTGACCATATCCGATATCCCGCCCGCGCCCGTGGCCGTCACCACCGCCGTCAGCACCCTCTCCACCGTCTTGACCCAGCAAACCACGCTCGAGGAGCGCTACTCCACCGCGCTTCGCCTGCTGATCGACGCCAGCGGAGCCCGGGCGGGCGCCCTGTACCGCCTGAACGAGAACGCGCTGGAAAGCTACGCGGCCAACCCCGCCCTGTCGAGCCTCGGCCCGTCGAGCTCCGGGCTGGATAGCTCGCTGCCCGAGCCCTGCGTGACCAACCTGAAACAACTGCCGCCCAGGGATGCCATCGCTTCTCTGATCTCGGCCATCGAGCACGAGTACGATCACGACGTCACGGCGTCCGAGCAGCTCCCGGCGGACGAGATGCCGACGATCATCGGAGAGGAGCGCTGGATCCCCTACGCCTTCGGCCGCATGGGTGACGAGGGCTTCGAGCTCACCGGCGCTGCCCTGCTCTGCTTCTCCCCCAGCGCCCAGCCGCGGCCGCTGTCCGCGGAGCTCAGGGAGGCCGTGGGCCGGTTGCTTCAGCGGTAGCGATTGCACAACATTGACCGAAGCGCCATCGATGAGAAGGAGGGTGCCGCATGGCTACGCGGGTTCTATTGCTGGGAGCGGGTACGGTCGGAATCGCCATCACCCATCTTCTGGCCAACGCCGGCGACTACGAGCTGGTGGTGGGCGACGACGATGACGGCCGGCTCGATCTAGTCGACCGGGACGACGTGCGCAAACAGCGGATCGACGCCCGCGACCCGGCCGCGCTCGGCGCGGCGCTCCGCGGCATGGACGTGGTGATCAGCGCCTGCCCCTTCTTTCTCAGCGTGCCCATCGCCGAGGCGGCCCGGCAGGCGGGCGTGAACTACTTCGACATGACCGAGGACGTGGAGACCACCCGGCGCATCAAGCAGCTGGCGAACGGCGCGGGTACCGTGTTCATGCCCCAGTGCGGCCTGGCGCCGGGTTTCATCGCCATAGCGGCCTATGAGCTGTCGAAGAAGTTCGACACGTTGCGCAGGGTTCGCATGCGCGTGGGTGCGCTGCCCAAGTTCTCCTCCAATGCGCTCAAGTACAACCTGACCTGGAGCATCGACGGCCTCATCAACGAGTACCTAAATCCCTGCCAGGTCATCTACGACGGCGAGCCGAGGGAGGTGCTGCCGCTGGAGGGACACGAGCAGTTCACCATGGACGGCGTCAACTACGAGGCCTTCAACACCTCGGGCGGTCTGGGAACGCTCTGCGATACGCTCGCCGGTAAGGTGGACAATCTCGATTACAAGACCATCCGTTACCCGGGCCACTGCCAGCTGATCCGGTTTTTGGTCAACGATCTCAGGCTGGGCAAGCGCCGCGACGTGTTCAAGGACGTGCTCGAGCACGCGGTGCCCGCGACCACACAGGATGTCGTTTTGATCTTCGTATCTGCGAGCGGAATGCGCGACGGCCAGCTCATGCAGGAGACCTTCACCCGGAAAATCTACTATCAGACCGCAGAGGGTCTCGACCTGGCCGCCATACAGCTGACCACGGCCGCGAGTCTCTGCGCCATGGTGGACCTGCACCGGGAGGGGAAGCTGCCCGCGACCGGCTTTCTGCGCCAGGAAGACGTAGCGCTGGACCTGTTTCTGGCCAACCGCTTCGGCCGGTATTACGGGTAACTCCGATAAATTCAACAGGAGGGGCTGAATAATGCAACTAGATGAGCTCTACGCGTCGCTCGGCATCGATGACGATCGGGTAAGGAACGGGCAGCTTCACGTGCACACGCCCATCGACGGCTCGATTATCGGACAGGTGGCGCCAAGCTCGACCGCGGAGGTAGGGCCCGCGGTGGCCCGGGCCGAGGAGGCTTTCCGCCTCTGGCGTACCGTGCCCGCTCCCCGCCGGGGCGAGCTGGTAAGGCTGCTGGGCGTAGAGCTGCGGCGCATCAAGCAGCCGCTCGGGGAGCTGGTGGCGGTGGAGTCGGGGAAGATCCGCGCCGAGGGCGAGGGCGAGGTGCAGGAGATGATCGACATCTGCGACTTTGCCGTGGGGCTCTCGCGCCAGCTGTACGGGCTGACCATGGCTTCGGAGCGTCCGGGCCACAAAATGATGGAAACCTGGCACCCGCTGGGCCCGGTCGGGGTGATCACGGCTTTCAACTTTCCGGTCGCGGTCTGGGCCTGGAACGCCGCGCTGGCGTTGGTTTGCGGGGATCCGGTGGTGTGGAAGCCCTCGGACAAGACGCCGCTCAGCGCCCTGGCCTGCCAGGCCGCGTTCGAGCGCGCATTTGAGGAGTACGGCGATGCGCCGGATGGGCTTTCCCAGATATTGATTGGAGGCGGCGATGTGGGCCAGGCCCTGGTGGACGACGCCAGGGTGCGTCTGCTAAGCGCCACCGGTTCCTGCGGCATGGGCCGGGCGGTCGCCCCGCGGGTGGCAGCGCGGCTGGGACGCTGCCTGCTCGAGCTGGGCGGCAACAACGCCATGATCGTGGCGCCCTCTGCCGACCTGGGTCTGGCCGTGCGCGCCATCGCCTTCAGCGCCATGGGAACGGCCGGGCAGCGCTGTACGACGCTCAGGCGCTTGATCGTGCACGAGCGGATTCACGACGAGCTCTTGAGCAAGCTCAAGACCGCCTACGGCTCGGCCGTGGTGGGCTCTCCGCTGGATCCGGATACACTGGTCGGACCGCTCATCGACCGCAGCGCCTTCGCTGCCATGCAGGACGCGCTCGGCAAGGCGCGGGCGCAGGGCGGAACGGTTTTTGGCGGCCAACGCGTGCTAGCCGATCTCTATCCGGAGGCTTACTACGTGCAACCAGCCATCGTCGAGATGCCCGATCAGACGCCGATCGTCAGGGAGGAGACCTTCGCGCCCATCGTCTACGCGATGAAGTACGATTCGCTGGACCGGGCCATCGAGATGCACAACGCGGTCAGCCAGGGGCTGTCGTCGTGCATTTTTACCAACGATATCCGCGAGTCCGAGCGCTTCCTGTCGGCGGAGGGAAGCGATTGCGGCATCGCCAACGTGAACATCGGGCCCAGCGGCGCCGAGATCGGGGGCGCCTTTGGCGGAGAAAAGGCCACGGGCGGAGGGCGCGAGGCCGGTTCGGACGCGTGGAAGAGCTACATGAGACGGGCGACCAACACCATCAACTACTCCCGCGAGCTTCCCCTGGCCCAGGGGATACGGTTCGAAGTCTGAGAGGGAAAGAGATCTCTCCCTTCGGTCGTGATGACAACAGTGGAGCGAAGTACCACTGTTGTCATTTCGAGCATAGCGAGAAATCTCCTCGCGGCCGAGCATGTCCCCGTGATCGCTCCCGTCGGGCGATAGGACAACGGGCGGGCGAGATGACAAGGCAATCCGAACACATCAAACCAGCGCCGCCCCGGCCCGCAACGCCTCGACGGTATCCCCGGCCAGCGCCGGATCGGAGAACTTACGGATGGCGGTGATCACCGCCTGCAGCGGAAACCACTCCGTATCGGCCAGCACCGCGCCCAGCGCGGCCACGGCCGGCGACAGATCCGGCCCGCGCGCCTTTAGCCTCGCCAGCTCCAAGGGGCGCACCGCTGCCGCGGTGTCCGGAAGCGCGATGGCGGCGTCGGCATAGATGGTGCATCTCTCCGGGGCCGCCTGAAGCCGCGCGCGGATCCGTTTCAGCCCGTGCTCGGAGATCACGACTATGATATCCGGCTGGTCGATGCCGGTATAGGCGATCGGCTGCGGGCTCAAGACCAGCTCCGAGACCGAATGGCCGGTCTGCACGGTGATGGGGTAGTCGTCCTTCTGCGTAGCCTGCAGCCCCGCGTACATGGCCCCGCGCGCCAGGTGCGCGGCCGCGGAGCGCACCTTCTGCCCGGCGCCGCCCGCCAGTACCAGGGCGGTTTGCCGCCGGACGGTGTGGGCGAAACGGGCGTCGATCGACGGCCTGCGCCCGCGAGGGGATTTTCGCTCAACCATTCCAACCATTCTTTCTCGGCGGCGCGCGCTGTACTCGGGCCGCGGGTTGTCCGCGCAGATCCCGAGCTTGAAATGCAGTCGCTGCAGCAACGCTAAAAACTCCTTTTTTCGCATCTGGTTGCGCGGCGCGTAATAGGCGGTGCAGGGCTCGATGACCTCCAGCATGGAGAAGCCCGGTTGCTCTATGGCGGCCGCCACGTTTTCGGCCAAGTTCGGATCGAAGACCGTGGCCCGGCAGACCCAGGACCCCCCGCTGGCGGCCACGGTGGCGCACAGATCCATGGGCGCCTCGATGTTGCCGAGCGGGGTCGAGGAGGTGATTCCGCCCGTGGGCGTGGTCACCGAGTGCTGTCCGCCGGTCATGCCGTAGTTGAAGTTGTTGGCCACTAGCAGCGTGATGCCGATGTTTCGCCGCGCCGCGTTCAACAGGTGGGTGCCGCCGATGCCGCAGCCGCCGTCGCCCATCAAAACGATCACCTCCAGCTCGGGCCGGGCCAGCTTCATGCCGCTGGCATAGGTGATGGAACGTCCGTGAAGCCCGTGAAAGGCCCCCGTGTCAAAGTGACGGTCGGATAGCCCGATGCAGCCGATATCGGTGACGATCACTACCTTTTCGGGATCGGGACCCAACGCGACCAGCGCCCGGTCCAGCGCCCGCAGCAGCGGGCCGTGACCGCAGCCCGGGCAAAAGGGCAGCGGCCCGACGCGCTCGGTCATGTAGGTCGTCCTGCGGCCATTGCGGCTGATCTTGCGGCTGGATACGACCATCATATCCCTCCCCGCTCGGCGATCTCGCCCGGAGAGAGCAGCGTGGTGTTCATCTTGTTGACGCCCTTTACCCGCACGCCCGGCGGCGCCAGCCGCTCGATCTCCAGCCGGTACTGCCCCAAATTCATCTCCGGCACCACCACCCGTTTCACGCCGGCCATGGCCTGGCGGATCGCCTTTTCGGGCACGGGCCAGAGCGTCCGCAGCACCAGCCAGGAGACCTTACGCCCGTGCGCGCGCGCCCGCTCGACCGCCAGGGCCGCGCTCCGCGACACCACCCCGTAGCTGATGACCAGCGTCCTGGCGCCCGGTTGCATGTTTGCCCCGTACAGCGCGATCTGGTCGGCCGCACTCTGTATCTTGGCCGCGTAGTGGTCGATCATCTCCTGGATCAGCTCCGGGTCGGTGGTGAGCAGCGCCTCGCGGTCGTGGGTGGAGGTGGTGAAGCGCGCCGCGTGCGGCCCCCCAAAAGGGGAAAACGCCGGCACCTGCTCGGGTCTTTTTCGGTCAAACCCGTGCGGGCGATACCGCCCTCGCCGCCCGGCCCGCCTGCGCTCCGCGCGCCGCGGCAGGCGTATGGTATCGAGGTGCACGCTCTGCCGCGTCATGCCGATTTCTTTGTTGCTCAACACCACCACCGGCGCGCGAAAGCGCTCGGCCAGGTTGAAGGCCCGGTAGGTCAGCTCGTACGCCTCGCCCGCGTCAGCCGGGCTGAGCGCGATCACCGGCAACCCTCCCGAGGTTCCCCAGCGGGCGAACTGGATATCCCCCTCGGCCCCCTTGGTCGCCGAGCCCGTGGCCGGACCCTGCCGCTGCACGTCCACGATCACCAGCGGGGTCTCCCCCATGATGGCCAGACCGATATTTTCGCTGAACAGGCTCATCCCCGGCCCGCTGGTAGCGGTCATGGCCTTGCGCCCGGCCATGGCCGCACCGATGCACATGCCGATCGACGCGATCTCGTCCTCGGCCTGTATCACCAGGTCGTTTTCCCCCACCGAGAGCTCGAGCATGTAGCTCAGAATCGTCGATGCCGGGGTGATGGGATAACCCGCAAAGAAATCACACCCCGCCCGCACCGCCCCGCGCGCGGTCGCCTCGTTGCCGTCGATGAACTCGCGTCCCATCCCGCGTCTCGTACGATTAGAAAGTCAGCGCCTTGCCACCCACCTGGTGAGCCGTCTGTCTTTTCTATCAGTACACGGACGGTGACGCCACCCTACCTCGGCTTTTTAGGTTTTTAGGAGGCACCGCAAAATGAACGAGACTGAACCGGGCGCGTCGGCGGAGCGCAATCGCGAGCGCGACCGGAGGAAAAACCGCAGAGATCTCTCCCTGCGGTCGAGAGCGCTATTTCGAGGATTTTCCGAGGACGAAAGCCGAGAATGCGCCCGCCCACGCGGCCGCAAACCGATCGTTTATTTTACGGTGCCTCCTAAGCGCATTGGAGGAGAATGTGGTCACGGGAACGCTTACCGTGAAGTACACCGAGTTCTCTGGAAGCGAGTGCACCGCCGAGGAGCAGGCGGAGGCGGGCAAGGGTGCAACCTTCACCTACACCGTGACGCGACACGACGGTCCGATCCCCAGGTGGAGCGAGTGTATCCTGCCCCAGTCCACCGGCCAGGACGACACGTGCAACGACTACTGCGCGCGCCAAGGTGGCGCCTGCTCTTTGAGCTGCAGCGACTCCGGACCTTTGCGCACCGCCAGCGACTGTAACAGCAGCATCTGGGTCTATGGACCGCAGGATTGCAGCGCGGGTCTCTGGACAACGAGCGATCAGGCTGCCCGTTGCTGCTGTGAGTGATGCAGCGGAAATTACTGTTAATGTTCTCGGGACATTCGTTGTCTCCTCGGAGCAGGAGCAGATCATGGAACGTGGACCGGTAAATTATAACTTTTTTCTAGTGGCGTGGTGTTTCGTTCCTTGACGCACCTCAAGTTACCGATTACCTCGCGCAACGAAAGCCATTGTTGTAGAGGTGGTAGCTCGGGTCGCCGCCGTTGCGGGCGGCGCTACGGATGCCGGAGGCCTCGCTGTACCAGAGTCCGCCGCGCAATACGCGGGACTCACCCCCACTTATATTCGCACAGTCCGAGCAACCGGACTGCTTATCCGCGTAATAGAGCTCCGACCACCAGTCGAGGGTCCACTCCTCCGCGCTACCGGCCAGATCACTGTGACCCCAGCGGCCGTTGCCGAGAGGCCTGCTGCCCACTGGCAGAATAGACGACAGGCCGCAGTCTGAAGGTTGGCTCTCGTCTCCCAGGCAGTAGTAGACCGCCAGCGTGCCGTCCGCTGGCGCGCTGCCCCACGGGTAGAGGCGGTTTTCGTCTCCGCCGGCGGCCGCGTACTCCCATTCCGCCTCCGTCGGCAGCCGACCTCCGTCCCAGATACAAAAAGCAAATGCCTCGTACCAGCTCGGACAGGTTATGGGGAGTGTTTCGTTGTCTTCCGGAGCGTCGGTCCAGGTGTAGGAGAATATGTCGCACCGTAATTCGTTGATGAGCTGGCCCCGTCCCGATAACAGGCGTTCATTCCAGGCGCTTTGCCATCCGCTGCCCGCTATCTGCGGATGGGCTCCTGCACCTTCCTTCGGAGGCGTCCCGTCGTATTGCTCCACGAATTTTCGGAACCGCCCCACGGTCACCTCGTACTTGTCGAGGGAAAAGCCGTTCACGCTCGCCGGGTGCTCGGGTAGCTCATATGAGCGGCAGTCGGCGCTCGCCGGGCAGCCGTCCGCGCAGTCACTGCAGAGCTCCGTACCCCGCCCCATGGGGAACGAGCCCGCGGGAACGTCTAGAGTCGTGCAGCAACTCTCGCCCTGGCATTCGTCGCCGGCCATATCGGAGCAGGACTGGAACGAAACCTCGTACGTCATGGCGCCGCCGGTTCCTCCAGCACCCCCGGTAGTGCCGCTCGTACCGCCGTCGCCGGCAATACTTGCGTCGCCGCCCCCGGCACCCCCCGCGCCTGCTCCGTTCCCGGCGTGGTTTTCGCCAGCGTTCGTTCCTGCTGAAGCATCGCTTGAAGAATCGTCGTCGTCAGAGCCACAGGCGCCGGTCAGAAACGCGAAGACCAGTAGGGTCTGGCAAAAAGCCGGCCGACGCGGCTGCTTGACGCAGATGCCTTTATTCATGGTTACGCCGAGCTTTAGCATCATCCGCCTCCCGTCCCTTTCGCAGACACGACAATTAACCCGCTGAATAAAACGCTTTCCGTCGTTCCGCAGCGGCCGCCTATGAGCATTTCACGAATACCGGCCGTTTGTCTAACAGGATCAGGCACGGGCACGGGCACAGACTCAGGCTCATTTTTTAACCCCCGCTGTACGGCGGCGCGGTGGCCCCCGCGGCTTCATCTCGACCAAAGGGAGAGAAGTCGGTTTGGTGAGATTTCTCGCTACGCTCGAAATGGCAAGGGCTACGCTCGAAATGGCAAGGGCTACGCTCGAAATGGCAAGGGCTACGCTCGAAATGGCAATTGGAGAGGCGGTAGGTTATCGGTCTGCTCGACGGCGGCGCAACCGCGCTAACAGGAAAGATCCCAGCAGCAACAGCGGAACGCGTCCGTTATCCCGTGTATTGCGTTTACCGCGAACAACGCAGCCGCACCCGCCTCCGGAAAGATAAAAGCCGCTATCGGCCTCGGCAGCGTCGCCTTCCCGGACCTCGCCATCTCCCCAGGCGGCGTCGCGCGGATGGCCGAAATCCGGTGCGCCACCGGCTCCGGCCGAACCATCGGTCTTGCCGGCAGGGCCGTCGAGCCGGTCTGCCGAGCCATCGAGCCGGTCAGCAGAACCATCCATACCGACAACAGCACTATCGATCGGAGCGACCGAGCCATCGGCTGGCAAAACAGAACCGTCCATACCGCCCGAATCCACCCGGCCCGAATCGGCCGGGCCTGGATCCGACTGACCGGAATCCGGATCAGGCGGTTCGCCGCCCGCATCCAGGCCGGCGTCGCCCGTCCAACACTCGCCGCTACTGGGAAAAAGCTCGACCTCTAGTAGATGGGCGCTTTCGAGGGTTACCGAGATATCGCGTCTGGTAGACTCATATCCCGGGGCCGAAAACTCCAGCGTATAGTCGCCAGGAGGCAGGGTCGCGTGATAGCGCCCGAATTGTCCCCCGCTATGGTTGCTTTCATCGTTTTCAAGAGTAACTCCCAGGTAATCGATCCTAGCCGTTATCGGCGTTTCGGTGCAGCCGTCTAGGACATGTCCGGAAACGGAAATGGGCCGCGCCAGCAGCCAAAGCGTTCCGTCCCACACCTTGTCCGCCTCTGCCAGAGCGTCCTGGTGGGGAGGCTGGATTTGGGTGAGCGTTTCCACCAGGAACGCGTGACTGCCCATACGGGCGAACTGCCACTGTTGATGCTCCCCGTCCGCGGAAGGAGTTCTCTGTCTTCCTTCGTACCCCATCTCGTTCGCAAGCGAGGTCGCCTCCGACAGCCAGAAGCCGGCAAAGGGATGGCCGAGACAACTATAGCCCCAAAGCACTTCCCGGCCGGCAGAGTGGTAGTCGATCACCTTGGCAAAACGGCGCGCCCTCGAGAACTCGATCATGGTCTGCGTTTCCACCTCGGAAGCGGAAGAGGGTCCCTTGTAGGTGTTGGAAGCCGGATCGGAGCTTCCCGAGCAGGTCGCGCTCCATCCGGCTGAATAGTTGCGATTCAAGTCCACGCCCACCGTATCGGCGAAGACTCGCCGGTTCTTTCTCCACAGGTTGTCTACCTCGAATACGTGCGCGTATCCGTCCGGATTCCAGAGCGGGGCGATCCAGATCTCGTAGGTATCCACTAACCCGGTGACGGTCGCGTCCACGCCGTACTGGTCGGTAAATCGGGCGGCCGCTTCCAGGGCGATGACCGGGGTACCGATCTCGCGGCAGTGGTGTGCGCTGACCATGAGAAAGTTCGGCTCGTCCTCCTCGAGGTCGACGTTGTCCGAGATCTTGAGAGCGTACAGATGCCGTCCTTCAAAGGTGGGAGAGGGGCCATAGGTATCGGTGATGTCGACCAGCCTGCTGAGAGCCGGGTGCGCATCCGCCAGGGCGCGCATGCGCTCCTCTATCTCGGCTACCGACAGGTAACCGTCCGGCACCGCCGCCACAACCGGTCCCGTGGTCGTGGACCGAAAAGGCCGGCCTTCGGACAGTACCTGCGGGTTCAATCCGCGTTTGACCAGCGATTCCAGCTCTGTAGAGGACACAACCAGCTGCGCAGAGGTCGTACTGACGGTCCCCTCCACCACGTCGAATCCCGCCGAGCTCAGCTCCTCGGCCTTTAGCTTCATTTGCGGACCGTCGATCCGCACGAGCTTGAGCGGGTCGGCCAGGGCTACAGCCGGCAACGCCAGGGCTACAGCCGGCACCGTCAATGCGGTAAGTAGACCCAATAGAGCCCTGGCTCCCCAATATTTCACCCTCGCCGCACGCGCTCCGATCGCAATAAACGACGGCGAACTGAAGCCCTCTGCTGCCACGGCTCCTCCCGCTTATATAATATCTTACGGAAGCGGGTACCGTATACCCGGGCAAGGCTCGCACAGCCTCGCCTGCGACCCGTCAATCCGGGGGCGGTACCGCCTCCAGCGAGAACACGAACTGCCCGCTCGCACCCTCGTAGGTGACATCAACTTTCCAGTCGGTGGCGGAAGCCGGGCCCAGGTATTGATCCGGAACCTGTTCCGTTCCGCTATAGGTCTGATCGAACAGGGGTAGAGCGCTGGGATTGGATATGAAGAGCCGAGCGCTACCGCCGATGATTTCGATCTTCTCGAATCTGAGCACCGCGCTTCCCGTTGTCACACCCCAGCTGTAGCTTTCGTTGTTCGTATACTCCGTCAGCTCATTATCATAGGTAAAACCATCGACGACGTTCACCACGGCTGGCTCGTTCGGTTCTCCGCCGCTATCGCCGGACTCGCCGCCTCCGTCTCCCGCGCCGGACGCGCCGCTCGAACCGGCCATGCCGTCGCCCCCGACCGCTCCGCCCGCAACCGGGGGATCCGAGCCACCTCCTCCGCCGCCCGAACCGGACTCGACCGCGGCGGGGGTTCCGCCGCTGCCCGCCGAACCGTCGTCATCGTCGCCGCATCCCGTCATTATCAGGATGCCAATAAGCATTATCCCCAGGACCCTCGGCATTTTTTCCTCCCACGGTCAGAATAGCGAGATTCCTCTCGGATCGCCACCCCCCTCTCTCCGCCTCCCGGTTCACCGTGTTACCCGGATTCTTCGTCGGGCAACCTTCTACTCCCAGTAGTCTGCGAAGCATTGCTTGAAATAGCGGCCCTCATTCTACAACCCAACAGCCGCGGCCATTATTCGCCGCAAAAGGTTCCGGTTCGCAGCACTGTGACGGACTGCCGATGGCCGTCCTTCTTGGTTGTGTAGCGCTGGGTAGATTGACTTTTTAGCGACTCTCGCCTAACGCTCTGTACCGAGATGGGATTTGCTTGTTGGCAGGTCGGCGGCGTCTAGAGCACCGAACGGGTTGAAAACTCTTTGAGTTCGTGTGTTTAGAGGGTGTCAGATTCGGTGCTTGGCCCGACGAAGCAGTGGTAGAGCCACTTCGAGGAGGGACAACGCCGAATATGGCCCCTATAAGCCGCGAAATCACGAGCTTTTCAAGCCGTTCGGTGCTCTAGGTTCGTCGACTGGGCGAGTTACACACTGAGCGGCCACACCGAGCCAACAGCGGGGAGGTTCTCGATGCGAAGGTCTTGGGATTTGCATAAAGCAAAAGCCGTTGCCGTGAGCCTTTTCATCATATTTGTAGCGGAGGCCAAACCGGTCGAGGCCCAGGACGACAAAACGAGCGAGGAATCCCCCTACGACGCCGGGGCCCGGTCCCACTTTCAGGTAGGTGCCAACCTCTACGATGAAGGTGAGTTCGAGGCCGCAGCAAGGGAGTTTGAGGAGGCTCACCGACTCTCGGGCCGACCGCAACTGCTATACAACGTCTACCTGGCTAACCGAGATGCGGGGCAACCGGAAAAGGCTTTAGAAGCGCTTCAAAGGTATCTGGCAAGCGGCGTTGAGATCCAGAATCGTGAACAGTTAGAGGCAAAACTACAGGCACTGAAACGCCAGGTCGAGAGAGAGCGAGCGGCGTCTTCGCCGCCGCCTCCTGCGCAGCCCATTACGTCACCCGGCGACGACAACCCGCAAACAACCGAATCCACGGCTGAAGAAGAGAAAAAAGGTGCGGTGGAAGAGCCGCCCACAGAAACGCCGGAGCGCGACGCTTATGAGGAGCCAGTATCGGATGAAGACCAATCGGAGTCTGACAGTATTATTTTGCCTATCGCGCTGATCGCCGGGGGCGGGGCGCTCATAGTAGGCGGCGTGGTCACGGGCGTGCTGGCGCTAGGAGCGCAGTCCGATTTGGAAAGTTTATGCCCCGACCATGAGTGCCACGCCGGACTGGATGAATCAAAGCCCAAAGACGCGGCAGACCGAAGCCAGACTTTCGCCACGGTAACCGACCTGCTTTTTATCGGCGGAGCAGTCGTAACCGGCGTCGGCGTTACTTTGCTGGTCTTCAACATCGCCGAAATCGAACCCGAGCCCGGCACTCCAGTAGCGGCGGCAACCTGTGGACTTTCTGGTTGCGCTGCCAATGTGACCTGGGAGTTCTGAAATGAAAGAAACGCGAACGAATATCGTGGTAACCTCCGGACTCGCTTTGATGTCCGCACTGGTCGTATCGTGCAATCTGGTCATCGATTCCGAATACGAGTACGAAAACGTGAGCGATATTGATGGCGGTCCGCGTGGCGAAGGCGGCGTCGGTGGTACCGTTGGCACTGGGGAAGGTGGAATAAACGCCGGCGATGCCGGTGGTCTGGATGGCGGTACAGACGGCGGTACTTGCGACGGCGACGGCGCCTGCGTGGATTGTGTCGATTCGCTCGATTGCGCATCCGCGTTACACGCATCCGTGAATTGCGTCTCAAACAGCTGCGTCATCGCCGCATGTACATTCGAGTACTATGACGTCGATGGCCTCTACGACTCGGGCTGCGAACGAGAGGACAGCCATATAGGCAATCACAGTGCGGACAACGCAACCCACCTGGGGAGTTTCTCCTGCTTGGACACCTCTTTCGAAAACTTTAGCGGTGACATCCCGAGCGACACCCGGAATCATTCCTTCGCGGGCTTCGATTCGACCACAGGCTCCGCGCCAGACTACTTCGCGCTTTACGCAGAAGGCGCGCTGTGCGTGAATGACATCTCGTTGACCCTTTCGGTGAACGCCAGAAGTAACGAAGACTGCTATGCCTTAACTGTCATCACCAGCGCCGGTACCTACTCCTGTAGCACAAATATGGCCGGCAGCTGTACTATCTCCCGGGGCGCCGGTTCTTATGACGACAACACCGATATATCAATAATAGTCGCGAAGACCTGTGACACAGCGGTCTTTGACTGGGCGAGTTACACGGTGAGCGGCCACCTATAACCGACATCGGGAAGGTTCTCGATGCGAAGGTCTTAGGATTTACCTAGTTCCCGGCTCGAAATAGAAAGAACCCAATAAATTCCGCACAAAAAAG
>CAYVFC010000100.1:0-30160 GCA_964450715.1 uncultured Sandaracinaceae bacterium
CCGCGGCGCCTGCACCCGCTCCAGCGCCGCAACCCGAGTCCGGGCCGGCACCGGCCGCCCCGCCCCCGCCGGCCGAGCCGCCGCAGCAGGGCTACTCCGCCGAGCCCCCGCCCGGCCACTCTTACCGGGAGACCTACGGCCTGCAGGGCCGTGAAGAGTACCGCGAGCAGGGGTACGGCGGCGGGGTGCCGTACGACGATCCGGCCGAGCGCGACAACGGCGGCGGCGGGTTCGAAATGCCCGCCTTCGGAGTGCGGTTCGATCCCTTCAACTGGCTGATCGAGGGGCGGCTGGGGCTGGAGCTCGAGGTCCAGCTGTGGAAGTTCCTCAGCTTGGAGCTGGTACCCATCTTCGTGGTCAACAGCACCCCGCCTTCCTTCAACCTGAGCGGACGCGAGGACAGCCTGTCGCAGCACTCCAACGGGCTGGGGCCGATCTCGGGCACCAGCCTGGGCCTGGGATTCTGGCTCGACGGCAAGCCGTTCAAGGGTTACGTGCTGCGGGCCATCTTCACCAACTACGGATACAGGTATAAAACCATGGATGGCGACCGTAAGCTCGACAGCCTCGAGTTCACCGAACGGCGTATCGGCATCTTTTTCGGTTCGCACAGCACCTGGGGACCGGTGACGCTGGCCGGCGGCATCGGGCTCGGTTACGAGCTCAACCAGCAACAGCGCTGCTTTCCCGTGGTCAACAGGCGCGCTGACCTGAACGATGTGATCACCGAGGGCTGCCGCGATGACGGCGAGCAGCACATCGCGCTGGAGGTGCGCGAGACCGACGCGTTCGACGTGGTCACCGTGGCGGATGTCAACGGCTGGCTGCACCCCGTCTATCTGATGGCGCGCTTCTCGTTCGGGTTCTACTTCGACTTCGACGATTAATAGGTGTCGATGCTCTACACACGCTCGAGCAGGATCGCGATGCCCTGACCCACGCCGATGCACATGGTGCACAGCGCCAGCTTGCCCCCGACGCGTTCTAGCTGATGCACCGCGGTCATGACCAACCTTCCGCCGCTCATTCCCAGCGGATGGCCGAGAGCGATGGCGCCTCCGTTAGGGTTGACGCGCGGGTCGTCTTCAGCCAGTCCGAGCTCACGCATCACCGCCAGCGCCTGGGAAGCGAATGCTTCGTTGAGCTCGATCACGTCGGGTCGATCGAGGGGGATACCGGTCCGACCGAGCAGCTTTCGGGTGGCGTGCAACGGACCCATACCCATGATGCGCGGCTCGACGCCGGCCGCCGCCGAGGCGATGACCCGGGCGCGCGCCCTGAGGCCGTGCTTTTTGACGGCCTGCTCCGAGGCCACGATTATCGCCACCGCACCGTCGTTGACGCCTGAGGCATTGCCGGCGGTGACCGTGCCGTTCTTGCGAAAGGGCGTGGGCAGCCGGGCGAGCCGTTCCAGGGTGGTGTCGGCGCGCGGGTGCTCGTCGCGGTCGACCAGCACCGTCTCCTTCTTTCCCTTGGGCACTTTCACCGCCACGATCTCCTCGGCGAAGAAGCCGTTCTCCTGCGCAGCAGCCGCCTTCTGTTGGCTGCGCAGCGCGAAGCGGTCCTGGTCCTCGCGATTGACCTTGAACTGCTCGGCGACGTTCTCGCCGGTCTCCGGCATGGAGTCGACGCCGTACTGCTCCTTCAGGATAGGATTGATGAAGCGCCACCCGATGGTGGTGTCGAAGATCTCGGCCGAACGACTGTAGGCCGTGGTCGCCTTGCCCATCACGAAGGGCGCTCGCGACATCGACTCGACTCCGCCGGCCAGGAGGAACTCGCACTCGCCGGCCTTGATAGAGCGAGCGGCGAGCGCAACCGACTCCATGCTCGACCCACAGAGCCGGTTGACGGTTACTCCCGGCACCTCGACCGGCAGCCCGGCGAGCAGGGAGGCCATGCGGGCGACGTTGCGGTTGTCCTCGCCGGCTTGGTTGGCGCAGCCGAAGATCACGTCGTCGAGCTCCACCCAGGCCGCCTGGGGATTTCGTTCGCAGATAGTACGAATGGTCAGAGCGGCCAGGTCGTCCGAGCGCACCGGAGCCAACGCTCCGCCGTAACGGCCGACCGGGGTTCGAATGGCATCGCAGATGAAGGCTTCTCGCATGGGTTCTCTCCTGCCTGGATGCGGGTCCCTCCAAGGCGATCGGATAGAGGACCCGGTAAACGAGCGTTTCTACCAGAATCCAGCTAGCGGTTCTCGAAAAATCGGACCGCCGGTACAGCGGCGATTCTCCCGTCGCGCGGGTGTGGCCTCCGGCGGCTTCCGCGGGTATTTTTGCTTCCAGCTGGGAAAGAATTAATGATCCGTACTCCTATTCAGAGTAAACCGAACCCGGTTGACAGCAGGATAACGGGAAGCCAATTTGCGAAATTCTATTTTTACGGGAGTTATCCATGAGAATCCTTCGCGTCGATGTGGAAAAACAAACCGTGGCTTTCGAGGAGCTTCCGGCACCGTGGCAGCTGGTAGGAGGGGCCGGGCTCATCGCCGAGATCATGCACCGGGAGGTACCCCCGCGCTGTGACCCGCTCGGCGCCGAGAACAAGCTGCTGATCGCCACCGGTCCCCTGGCGGGGACGCTGGCGCCGCAGCTGGGGCGCATCTCGGTGGGGGCCAAGAGCCCGCTGACCCTGGGCATCAAGGAGGCCAACAGCGGAGGGGCGGCCGCGCAGAAGCTGGACCGGTTGGGCATCCGGGCGGTGGTGGTGCAGGGAAAGCCGGCCGCGGGCAAGCTTTATTGCCTGAAGATAGACGGCAAGGGCGCCGAGCTGTTGCCGGCCGACGCCTACCGGGGGATGAAGAACTATCCGCTGGCCGAGAAGCTGAAGGCGGAATACGGCGATAAGATCGCCATCATCAGCATCGGCCCCATCGCCGAGCGCCAGCGGCGGGCGGCCTCGGTCAGCTTCACCGACATGCTGGGCGATCCCTCGCGCAACGCCGCTCGCGGCGGGTTGGGCGCGGTGATGGGCGCCAAGGGGCTGAAGGCGGTGGTGATCGACTCGAGCGGCGCGCCGCCGCTGAAGATGGCCGACCCCGAGCTATTCAAGAAGACGGTGGCCGGCTGGGTGCACACCCTGAAGCACGACGTCGGCTGCGCGCTGTTCAGCGGCTTCGGCACCCCCTTTGCCGTGGGCAACTCCAGCCTGGCGGGAAGCATGCCGGCCGACAACTACAGCTCGGGTACGCCCCAGGGCTTCGAGCGGGTCAGCGCCGAGGTCATCCAGAACAACGTCTTCGAGCGGGGCGGCAAGATGCACGGCTGTATGCCCGGCTGCGTGGTGCAGTGTTCCATCGTCTATCCCGGGCCGGACGGCAAACGGCTGGCCTCGGCCTACGAGTACGAGGCGGTGGCCATGCTGGGCACCAACCTGGGCCTGTACGATCCGGACGCCATCGCCCGGCTCAAGCACATCTGCGACGATCTGGGCGTCGACCTGGTCGAGATAGGCGCCTGCCTGGCGGTGGCTGCCGCGGGCGGCAAGATGAAGATGGGCGACGAGGACTCGGCCACGGCGCTGCTGGCGGAGATGGAGCGGGGAGGCGAGCTCGGGGACGCGCTGGCCGACGGCGTGGTGCGAACCGCCGCCTACCTGGGCGTCGAGCGGGTGCCGGCGGTCAAGGGGCAAGCCATCCCGGGACACGATCCGCGCGGGGTCAAGGGCACCGGGGTCACTTACTTCACCAGTCCCATGGGAGCGGACCACACAGCGGGGCTCACTTATCGTAAGCCGGGCAGCAAGGGCGGGCAGGCGGCCAACTCGTTGCGCTCGCAGGTACAGGCCGCCACCTGCGACAGCTTTGGTTACTGCCTCAACTCGGTGCCCGGCAAGCAAGCCTCCATCTACCAGTTGCTGGCCGATCTGTGCCGGGCGCGCTTCGGATCGGAGGTGAGCGCCGACGACATGGTGGAGATAGGCAAGCGGACGCTCAAGCAGCAGCTCGCCTACAACCTGGAGTCGGAGTTCCACCAGGCGCACGGTACGGACGGCAATTTCGTCCGCTCCGAGCCCATCGGTCCGGGCCAGGCGACCTTCGACGTCGAGCAGGCCGAGATGGAGAAGATGTGGAGCGCTCTGGAAGCCTTCAAGGTGGGCAAGAAGACCTGGGAGGTGCGCCTGCCCAAGATCCCGCCGCTCGTCTTCGGTGCCGGGGTCTTAGCCCAGACCGGAACGGCCGTGAAGCGGCTGGGCAAGCAGAAGCTGCTGGTGGTCACCGATCCCTTCATGAAGCAGGCGGGCCGGGCCGAGCAGATCCAGCGCCTGCTGGTAAAGGCCGGCATGGAGTCGACGCTGTTTGCCGAGGTCGAGCCCGATCCCTCCATCCCGTTAGTGGAGCGCGCGGGTGCCGTCTACCGCGAAGGTGGCTGCGAGGCGGTGCTGGCCATCGGCGGCGGCAGCGCCATGGATCTCGGCAAGGCCATCGCCATCCACGTCGCCCACCCCGGGCCCATGCGGCAGTTCGAGGCCATGATGGGGGGCGGGGGCCGCATCACGGCCGCCACCCCGCCCGTCGTCTGCATCCCCACCACCGCCGGAACCGGCAGCGAATCCAATCCCTGTGCGGTGGTGACCGATCCGGATAGGAACATCAAGTTCGTCATTTTCAGCCCCCATATCCTGCCCGCGCTGGCCATCATCGATCCGGAGCTCTCCGCCACCATGCCCCCCAGGCTGACCGCCGAATCGGGCATCGACGCGCTTTCGCACTGCGTGGAGAGCTACGTCTCGCTGGAGACCGAGTACATGCCCTACTGCGAGGCGCTGGGCCTGTACGGCGCCCGCCTGGTGGGCCGCAGCCTGCGCCAGGCCTATGGCGACGGGCAGGACATCGACGCCCGCACCGACCTGGCCATGGCCGCCGCCTTCGGCGGGGTCGCCTTCCTCAAGGGGCTGGGCATCGGCCACGCCATCGGTCACGCCATCGGCGCGCAGTACCACCAGGCGCACGGCCGGGCGGTGGCCATGGGGCTGCTCTGCTTCGTGCGGGCCAACCGCGAGCAGTGCCAAGGGAAGTTCGCCGACCTGGCCTTTGCCATCGACCGCGGCGACGACCTGGAGAAGTCGCTGCTCTGCCTGTACGCCGATGTCGGCATCAGCCCGCGCCTCTCGGACATGGGTGTGCCGGCCGACGCCTTACCGCGCATCGCCTTTGCCGCCTCGCGCGAGGTGGCCAACCTGGCCGCCAACCCCGCCCCGCTCGACCAGAAGAAGATCCTCGGGCTGCTGCAGCAGATCGCCTGATCCGCGTATCCGCGTTATTCGATACGGCCCGTAGGGGCGGGCCTTGCGCCTCGTCATTCTACACCTCTTCGATGGTACCGGTTGAAATGCGGATCTGTTTTGCAGGCCGTATTTCCCGGATAGCAGAGCGATGCCGGCCGGGCGCGGGCGGTCCGGGGCCGGCGGGCGGGGCGCGTCCCCCGTGCCAACCGCCCCAGCTATCGGTTTATCGCTCCCCGGACGGTTCTGGACCGGCAGCTTTCTGCGCTGGACCCGCCACTGACCGAACCTCCGGAAGGATTTGAATAATTGTTTTTTCCAATGGCGTTCCGCAATATGTATAATGTCTACGAAAACAGGGGAGGATCATCTGGAGGTGTCAATTGAGTAAGGAACGGGACGCTCTGCAGGATTTCGAGGTCAGCGTAATCCAACGCTCTTTCGATATCCCGGTACTTGTGGAGTTCTGGGCTACCGGTAGCGATCGCAACCGCAGCCAAGGGCCCGCCTTTGAGCGGATCGTATCCGAACGCGCCGGCCAACTGGAACTGGTAAGAGTGAACACCGAGGCGGAGCCTCGGCTCGGCGTCCGGCTCGAGATTCGCTCTATTCCCTCGGTAAGATTTTACAGGGAAGGCACCCTGGTTGACGAGTTCGAAGGGGCGATGAGCGAATCCGATATCCGCGAGTTTATCGAACGGAACCAGCTGGAGAATTCAATCGACCGTTTAGAAGCAGAGGAGAATCTGATCGTCAGGAAACTGACGGAAACGATGCTTCATCGCGCGTTCTATTTTGTCTCCGTCCCCTTCGCTTTGATGCTACTGACTTGCCTGTTTGCCTTCCGTGATCTCCGTATCTTGCCTTCTACAATCAACGTCTTTTTGACCTCGGCGTTGCTGTTCATCGGGTTTAAGCGAATGCGGCGCCGGAATGACAACCGCGTTGTTTTCGTGATCGTCATGTTCGTTATGTTTCATGCGGTTGTTATCGCGCTCACGCTCAAGTATTCGTACTTCGCGGGGATTCTCACCGCCTTTGCCGCGTTGCAGCTCGGCAACGTTATACTCAGCGAACGCCAGATCGTCGTATGTAGCGTTCCCCTGATCATCGGTTTGTTTGTGAGTCAGATCCTCCACTACACCGGAGCTGTTGTTCCCTTTCCTTTTCCGGACTGGCTTGTATTGACCTTTCGGATATCTCTGATTCTATTGATGGTTCCGTTATGCGTATTTCTCTTCACCATCTCTATGCGGCTCGGCAGCGAACGGGTGCGTCGAACACTTGCCGTGCAATCGACGCAGTCTCAATTGCTCGACAGGATCGACAAATTGTCACAACGGGTTCAAGAGGTCTTACGAGCGCTCAACACATCGACTGCCGATGGGGCTTCTATTTTGTCTGAGCAATCCATATCACTGACCCAGATCGGCGTAACCTGCTTTGAGCTCGAACAAACCAGCAAGCGCAACCAGTCTCTGGCAGGAGAGGTACTAAATGGCTCGGAGAAGTCGGAGTCGGTTTCCCAGGCAGGGGAAAGTACTAAGGCCCGCTCGGTAGAGAGCATGGCGAAGATCCACGACGAACAGCAGAGGATCGCAAATACTATCAAGTCGTTCTTCGAGATAGGAAAGAGAATCAACGAGTTTTTGGCGGATCTGGGCGAACTGGCAGGGAAGACGAAGATTCTGTCGGTGAATGCGTCCGTTGAAGCGGCGAAAGCGGGGAGTTACGGACACGGCTTCGGCGTGGTCGCACAGGAGGTGCGCGTTCTCTCGGAGCAGAGTAGAAAGACCGCGAAGAAGATTGGTGCAGTAGTTAGTTCCCTAGATCAGTCTTTGGCTGAGGTGGTTGCGATCGTCGAGCGGGGAAACGCGGAGATCGACCAAAGCCTCGATCAGCTGAAGCAGCTGGGAAACTTCATCGAGAGGCTTGCCGGCGTGGCGCGGGAAGGCTCGCGTTCGGCCCGCCAGATCGCTAACGCGACGGTCGAGCAATCGACAGCCTTGATCCAAATAACAGATGCGATTCAGCAAATCGACGGGGCCATGAATCGCGCCAAGGAAAACGCCGAATTGGTAGGCGGCAGTCTCAAACAGCTCAATTACGTAGCCGACGAGCTCACCGAAATGCTCGCGTTACGGCATTCAGTCGTGAGGGGCCAACTCGTTCACCAAGACTCGCCCGAGAGCCCAGCATGACGCTACCGATACAGCGCCTTTAGACGCAGACGCGACGCGCTCGAGATCCGGGCGTAACCCGCTGCCGGAATCCGTGGTGCTCTCGTTGGGAGACGATCGCATACGGTGGCGTTTTCGAATCCACGGCTGGGCTCGTCAGAACCGAGAATCGACTGTCAATCGGCAGCAACTCCGGGAACTAGCTACTGATCGGTTTTCAGAAAATCGGCATTTCTCGTTTCCGTGGCAGAGCAATCGGCGGGGCGGAAGGCTCGGGCGCAAGATATGGAACGGTTCCGGGCTACTGCACTTGTCGAACGAAACGGTAAACCGGCCATACGGCTGTTTTTGCCCTCCCCCTAACAAATCGGCGGCAAGGCAGGCGTTTTCCGGCGCTACGCATCCGTTCCGGCGGGATACATTCGTGCAACCCGCTCGCCGTTAGCAGGGAGGGATCCCTTGCCGGAACGGCCGGCAAATAGGCCGGACGGCCGCTTTTCCCGGACAGCTTTCGAGCGACAGACCTAAAGGGTTCGCGGACGAATGCTGGCCAGAAGCGATCCGAAGGGGGGAGAGCTCGTCCGCGAAAATGGTCCCTTTCGTGGAAAGCGCCATTGCCTCTTTTTCCGAAATGTAGGCACTAACGATCGACAAGGATCGACTGATGTTTTGGATGAAGACTGTCCCGGGGCAAATGCGGGTCGCGGGTTGTGGTGGAAAGGGAGAACCGGAAAGAAGTACGAGGTAGATGACGCCGAGTACACCGGACGGATCAAATTCGATGGGAGGTACGCGAGATGGCCGAAAGACTTGTCGACGATACGATCCAGTGTGACCTTTGTCGGGAGGAGTTTCCTCGAAAGGAAATCTGCCGGTCGGACAAACTGATCTGTCTATGTCCGACGTGCCTGAGAAAGATCGCGGCCACGCCTATCATATTCCGGGAAAGCATGGAGAGATTAATGGTCGGGAACGTAATCTGAATATTACGCGTCAAAGAGAACTAAGGAGGCACCGCAAAATAAACGATCCGGTTGCGGCCGCGTGGGCGGGCGCACTCGCGGCTTTCGTCCTCGGAAAAATCCTCGAAATAGCGCTGCTATATCTGGCCCCTCTATCCTCGCGAACTCAAAGACGGTTCAACCCGATCGGTGCTCTAGAGAAAGTGGTCAGCGCGCCAGGGTGATGAAGATGCCGGCGGCTACCACCGTGCCGATCACGCCGGCCACGTTGGGGCCCATGGCGTGCATGAGGATGTGGCACTTGGGGTTGGCCTCGTTGCCGAGCTTCTGCGAGACCCGGGCGGCCATGGGCACGGCCGAGACGCCCGCCGAGCCGAGCAGGGGGTTGATCTTCTCCTTGACCGCGAGGTTCATCAGCTTGGCGAAGATAACGCCGCCGGCGGTGGAGAAGCAGAAGGCGATCAGGCCGAGCAGGTAGATCTTGATCACGGCCGGGGTGAGGAATTCCTCGCCGCGCATGGTGGAGCCCACGGCGATGCCGAGAAAGATGGTGACGATGTTCATCAGCTCGTTGCGGGCGGCGTCGCGCAGCCGCTCGACCACGCCCGAGGTGGCGAAGAGGTTGCCGAGCATGAACATGGAGATGAGCGGGGTGGCCTTGGGTACCAGCAGGCAGATGACCAGGCCGCCGACGATGGGGAAGAGGATCTTCTCGGTCTTGTTGACCGGGCGCAGCTGTTTCATGGTGATGCCGCGTTCGGCCTTCGTGGTCAGAAGTTTGATGATGGGCGGCTGGATGATGGGCACCATGGCCATGTAGGAGTAGGCGCTAATGGCGCAGGCGCCGAGCACGGCATCGGAGACGTGAAGCGAGGTGGCGGTGAAGATGGTGGTGGGACCGTCGGCGCCGCCGATGATTCCGATACAGCAGGCCTCGCGTAGATCGAAGCCCAGGGCCACGGCGCCGAGCAGGGCGACGAAGACGCCGAGCTGGGCCGCCGCTCCGAGCAACAAGGTTTTGGGGTTGGCGATCAGCGGGCCGAAGTCGGTCATGGCGCCCAGGCCCAGGAAGATGAGACAGGGGATGAGATCGGTCTTCAGGCCGTACTCGTTGAACATGTAGAGCAGCCCCGGAATGGGCTCCTCGCCGCCCGGCGGCTGCATGAGGCCGCCGAGCGGGATGTTGACCATAATGACGGTGAAGCCGATGGGCAACAGCAGCAGCGGCTCGATCTGCTTCTTGATGGCCAGGAAGATGAAGAGCGCTCCCAGCAGCCACATGACCGGGGGCTGCCAGGAGAGCTGGGCCAGGCCGCTCTGGCCGACGAGGGTTTGCAGGTGGTCCACGAGAACCGGTAACGATCAGCCGCGGATGACGCGGGGGATGAGCATCTGGTGGTGGGGGCAGATGGAAGCCGGGTTCTGGTAGGCCGCTCCGGCAAAGGCGACCAGGTAGTTGCGCAGATCCTCGAAGCGGACGATCTCATCGACGAATCCGCGGCGGGCGCAGTAGACCGGGTGGGAGCGCTCCCGGTACTGCTTTGCCAGCGCGTTCATCTGGTCGATGACCGGCTGCAGATCGTTTCCGGCCTTGTCCTCCTTGACCAGGCGGCGCGAGAACGAGGCCACCGCCGCGGTTTCGCCGTGCATGACCTGGATCTCGGTGGTGGGGGTACCTAGGGTAAAGGCGTTGTGGTCGTTGGCTGTGGGCCCGCCCATCACGTAGTGCGCCGCCGCGGTGCCCTTGCGCAGCACCACCAGTACCATGGGCAGATCGGTCTGCTGGATGGAGTAGATGAGCGACTGGCCCAGGCCGAGCACCTCGGCCTTCTCCGCCACGTCGCCCACGTCGATGCCCGAGGTGTCCTGCAGCCAGACGATGGGGATGCGGTCGCGGCCGCAGAGGGTGACGAACTCGTTCATCTTGATCAGACCCTGGCGGTAGAGCTTGCCACCGATGCCCGGATAGTCGGCATACTCGGGGTAGCCGGACGGCAGCAGACCCTGGCGGTTGCCGATGCAGCCCACCAGGAAGCCGTCGATTCTGGCCAGTCCGCAGTAGATCTCCGGGCCGTAGTCGGGCCTGAACTCCAGGTGCTCGGAGCCGTCGAGAAGGCGGGCCAGGATCTGCTCCAGCTGGTAGGCCTGCTTCTGGTCGGCCGGGACGATGCGGGCGAGCTCGTCGGCGGGAAAGCGAGGCGGAGCGGGGTCGGCGACGCGGAAGAACCCCGGGTCGTAGGCGGGCATGTTCTTCATGTACTGGCGGATGCCGTCGAGCACCCCCTGCTCGGTGTCGTAGACGTGCCGGAAGAAGCCGGTTTCGTCGTAATGGATCTCGACCCGGCCGGGGGGCTTGGCGCGCAACCGGTTCTGCGCCTCGATGATCTGCCTGGCGCCCTCCAGGTCGAAATGCCCCTTGGGGCTCATGCCGCCCACGATGCCGGCGCCGCCCACGGCGATGTTGCACTCCTTGTGGGCGAAGAGCACGGTGGGGCTGATGCCGTGGTAGCCGCCGCCGGCTGGGTTGGTGCCGTAAATGCCCACCAGCACCGGAACGCCGAGCTGGTTCAACCGGCTGTGGCGGAAGAACGGAGCGCCGTTGCCGCGGCGGTCGGGATAGACCTCTTCCTGCTCGGTGAGCTTGACGCCCGAGCAGTTGAGGATCCAGATGAGCGGGACGCGGAGCCGCTCGGCCAGATCGGTGACGCGCAGGATGTTTTCCGCCTGACCCTTGATCCAGGCGCCGGCCATGACCTTGTTGTCCGAGGCGATGACCACCGCCCACTTGCCGCCCACCTTGGCCAGGCCGTCGATCACCCCGGTGGTGCCCTCTGCGTTGAATCCGGGGTCGTAGATGGTGTGCAGCGGGCACCAGGTGCCGGGATCGACCAGGTAGTCTATGCGCTGCCAGGCGGTGAGCTGGCCGCGGTCGTTGATCTTGGCGGCGGGCAGGCCGGCCGACTTGACCCGTTCGATCTCGACGGCGATCTGTTCCTCGACCTGGCGGACCAGCTGCAGGTTGTCGTCGGATCGGAGAAGCTCCCGCTTCTTCAGCGGGCGGCCGAGCTCGTTCATCTTCTGGAAGTAGGATTTCACGGGCGTACCTTCTACGGTTGTCGGTTCTCGGTTGTCGGATCCGGGAAGGAAAGAATCGGGAGGTCAGACGAGTAACCCCTGCATCCTCTATTCTATGACGGCGAGCACGGTGTCGCTCTCGACCTCCTGGCCCTCCTTCACGCAAAACTCCTTGACCTTGCCGTCCACCGGGGAGACCACCGGGGTTTCCATCTTGAGGGCCTCGATCATCAGGATGGGCTCGTCCTCCTCGACCTCGTCGCCGACCTCGACCAGGAAACGGACGACCTTGCCGACCATGGGTGCGTAGACCTCTGTTGCCATGTCATTCTCCTCGGGGATTGGGGTTCAGGCGGGCTTGTCCTTCTTCTTGCGGCCGAAGAGCCTGCCGATGACGATGAGCACTAGCATAAGGACCAGCAGGTTCGTGAACACGCCGCCGATGCCGACGGTGACCAGCTCGATTGCCTGTGAGAAGTCGCCCATGCTTGACTTGGGGTTCTGTCGAGGACCCGGCCGCCGGAGGTGGCGCCGCCCTCGTCGGGATTCGTACGGTGAGATTTCCCGTCACGGAGACTTATAGCAGCAAAACCCGCTTGCGCGAAGAGCGCGCGGGCAGACGGGAGGCGTCGACAGACGGACGCGTATCCCGGCGGTAGCGGTCTGCTCGCCTTCTCACATTCGACGGTAGGGGACGAGGTGAACGAGAAAGACGATCGCCGCCCAGAAACCCGCGATCCGAAAGAGCCAGACCACTTCCGCGTGTAGCAGCGCTTCCAGGCTGGTCCATACCTCGGTCCAACTCTGCAACGCGCGCCCCGGCAGGACCTCGGCCCCCGTCGTTGCTGTCACCACCAGGTAGGTGACGAAGATGACCGCGCTAATGAAAAGGTCCCAGAGCCTCTTGTTCTCGGGCAAGAGGCTGGCGGTCAGCGTCAACCCCAGCACGAAGGTCACCGCCAGCGAGGTGACCGTTCCCATGATGAGGCAGATACAAGCAGCGATGGTCCAGTAGACGAACGTCATGGGGGGGCGGGAAGGGAGGGGGGTCAGGTCTCGGCGTCGTGCTCGTCGAGGTGAAGGTAGAATTCCGCGGGAGATAGTTCGGTGAAACTGCCCTGCGCGGAAAGGTGGCGCCGCAGATCCAGGCAGAGGTGGCATTTTGAGAAGTAGCCGTCCGTCTGGGGCTGGAAATCTCGCTCCTGGGCGAAGAGGAACAGGCCCTGGAAGTCATCGTCGGCGATGAAACCCAGGACCGGGCGCTGTTGCAGGTCGACGCCGTCTCGTAGCAGGCCCTCCAAATCGCGGCAGTCGCCGAGCGACAGGCCCCCGCAGAATCCGGGGACGTAGTTGCCGTAATTGTCGAGGTGGTTGTGCCAGCTGCGCAGGAAGGGAGGGTTGCAGCCCTGGCGGAAGAAGCTCTCCGCCGGACGCATCGGTAACAGCTCTTGTAGTACGCTCTTCAAACGGAAGGGGGCGCGACCCATGACGAAGAATTCGACGTTTCGCAGCAGATCCCCCCTGCTCTCCAGCTTCAGGTACTCGTCGAAGGGGATGCGCCCTTTCAGGCCCCAGGCGCGGAAGCGGCGGAAGTAGTCGATCTGGTAGACCATCAGGTTGCGACCGAACAGCTCGAGCCCGATGCGGATGGCGCGTTCAGTTCTCTCGAAGGGGACGTAGGGCAGGAAGAAGGGGTTGACCGAGACCATTAGGCCGCGCATCCCCTTCGACTTGAGCAGCGCCATCCTGTCGCGGGTCTCCTCGTCGTTCGTGCACCAGAATCCGTTGGTCTCGGCGAAGAGCGAGGGGATGTTCAGTTCCTTCGCCGTTTCGAAGGCGGTGCACAGTAGATCGAAATCGAGAAAGGGCTCGCCGCCGGTGAAGTGAAGCCCGTCGCTCAGGCCCAGCGAGTCCGGTCCCCAGGGCGCGGGGGTGATATGGCCGGCGAGCTGTTCGAGGATGGTGCCGAGATCGGTTTCCGAGATCCAGGGGCTCTTCCAGCGGGGGGTACAGGCGTACATACAATGGGCGCACTCGGCCATGCACCTGTAGGAGAGGATAAGGCCGGCCGAGGTCGGTTCCGGTACCGGAAGGACCTGTCGCTTCTGCTTCCGCCGGTTGCTTCTGAACAAGCTTTCGTCCCCCTCGTCGCCAGGCGATCAGGCTAGATGCCTGGCCAGGCGTTTGCCCAGGCAGATGATGGTGAACACCGGCGGTAAGCCCCAGGGCTCGGGGATGACCGAGCAGTCGCAAACGTACAGGTTGTCGTATTTGAGGCTCTTGAGGTCGGTGTTCACCACCTGGCCGATCTTGGCCGTTCCGCCCGGGTGGGCGGCCAGGGGTACGGTCTTGAAAACGCCTTTGGCCCCCGCGTTCTCGAGGATCTTTTTGGCCCGCTCGTACCCGGAGCGCAGCTTATGCTTGTCGTCCTTGGTCAGCGACTTGCGCACCCCGCCGCCGTCGGTGATCTTGCCGGCCAGGTCGTCCTTGATCTTGATCATGATGCGCAGCATCCGGCCCTGGGAAAAGGCGCGGTGCACCCGCATCACCGATAGCGAGAACAGAGAGTCCAGCGCCGGGGGAAGCGCCATGTCGGTCATCACGTATCCCTCGTCCGACATGTGGACGCCGGCCGACATGGGGATCTCGTCGCCTGCCCTGAGGTCGCTTACCGTGCCGCAAGCGGTGACCAGCGGATCGAAGAAGAAGTCGTACCCGGCCTCCTCGATACCCGAGCGGCGCAGGATCAAGGGTGTACCGATCCCGCCGGCCGCGACGATGATCCGGTCCGCGGACGCGTTGGCCTTCTTGCCCCGGTGCCTGTACTCGACGCCGGTGGCCGTGTTGCCCTCGACCAGCACCCGCTCCACCCGGGCGTGATCGAGCAGGGTCGCGCCCTTCTGCACGGCCTGTTCGACCAGCATCTTGCTGCTCCACTTCACGTCGTGCGGGTCGCCGTAGTAGCCGAACTTCATCCCCGGCTGCCAGCGATCCTGGAACATGAACTTGTCCAGCTTTTGCCAGTTGTATCCCAGATCCTGCGCGCTCTGCATGATGCGGGCCGCCATGGGCGTGAACATCTCGTCCTTGAGCGGGCCGATGGGAAGCTCCTGGCGCACTGTTTCCATCTCCTGCTGTAGATCGACCCCGTGAGCCCGCAGCATCTGCACCGGCACCGGGAAGCAGGTCCCGTAGTAGAAGATGGAGCTTCCGCCCATGAGCATTCCCCGGACTATGCCCAACCCTTGGCTGGTGACTACCATGCTGTGGGGCGGAGAGGCTCCGTAGCGGATGTACTGCGACAGCTTTCCCTCGAGCTTCAGATCTGGGCCCCACTCCAGGATCAGCACCCTCTTGCCCTGCAGGGTCAGATCCCGGGCCACGGAACCGCCTCCGGGGCCGCTTCCCACCACGATGGCGTCGTATTTCGTTTCGACCTGTTCGCTCATGAGGGCTTCCTTTCCCGTCTCCACGTCCTTACCCGAGGATCGCTCGACACGGCGCAGCCTACCGTAGCACCCGGCTTTTGTTAACCGCGTAGATGATGGCCCGCCCCCGTCAGCCCTGCGGCCGCTCGAGCTTATCCCGGCGGATGCGGGCGATGTCCTCTACCGTCTCGCAGACCGGGCGATATTCGCAGGTGTCGCAGTCGAAATGCTCTTCCTCGGACATCTTGACCAGCGCGCCGGTGATGCGCCGCACCTGCTCGGCCGTCTCCCGCAGGGCCAGGATCTCCTGCTTGCCCCGCGTGACAAAGAGCACCTGGACCGCCCTCGCCGGCAGAGCTTGCCGGATATTGGCCGCAAGGGCCGTGCCCAGGTGGCCGAAGCAGAGCCCCCCTCGCCGCGCCTGGTGCGAGACGCGGCACCAGATGCTCTGCCGGCTCGGCATCACCCGCGACATGAAGCCCTCGAGCTCGGCGGTAAAAACAGCCTCGCGGATGGCGCGATGGGTGGCATAGGCGTCGGTGAAATCCCCAGAAACGAGCACCACCCGGGCCAGAGGCGCGCCCTCGAGCCCGATCTCGTCGATGTCCGGTCCCAACAACAGGATCGCGTCGCCCTCGGGTAGCACCTCGGGCGTCCAGACGAGGAAGCAGAGCGACCCGCGGGCCGGGTTGCCCAACTCGACCGCGGTCGCTTCCTGTAGCACCAGGCTCGATCCGCGCGGCCATCCCTCGTACGCGGACGGATCGAACGAGCGCAGCAGGCCCTGGTCGCGCCGGCGCGCGATGTGGTCCTGCAGGAAAGCTACCTGTTCGTCGAAGAGGCCCATCGAGCTTCAAGGAACTATCCTGGATCGCCGAGCAGCGCCGCGCCCACGGCGGCGGCCAGCTGCGGGTCGTAGGGGAATCGCAGCGGTTCTTTGCTCAGCGCGCGCCGCACGGCCGAGCCGATGGTTTCGATGCGCGCTACCCCGCCCGTCAAGGCGTACGCACCGTCGACCCCGAGGCGGTTCGCCTGAGCGATCGCCATCCGGGCCACCGAGGCGCAGACCGCCGCCATCACCTCGGCCGCGCTCTGCCCGCTGTTGAGCAGGCCGATCACCTCGCTCTCGGCGAACACGCCGCACTGGTTGCTGATGGCCAAACCGCCGGTTGCCCGGGCGACGACCGCGTCCACCTCGCCGAGCGGCGTACCGAGCTTCCCGGTCATCACTTCCAGAAATCGTCCGGAGCCGGAGGCGCACTTGTCGTTCTTCATGAAATCGACCACCTCGCCCTCTCGATTCATGGCGATGGCGGTGATGCTCTGCCCTCCCATGTCCAGGCAGAAGCGCGCTTCGGGAAGATAAAAAGACGTGGCCGCGCCCAGGCAGACCAGGGTGTCTTCCGCGAAGTCGGGACCCGGATAGAGCTCGGCGCCGCTGCCGGTGACGCCGACGCTGTCGACGCGGTCTGCACTGAGCCCGCTCCCGCGCACGACCTCGTGCAGCAGCTCTGGCGCCTGCTTGGAGGCCAGGGCCGAGGTGCGGACCATCCCGCTTCCCAGCAAGATCTCACCGTCGATGAGCACGGCCTTGGTGAAGAGGCTGCCGATGTCCACGCCCGCGGTGATCACAAAGCTTCTCCCATTTGCATGGCGTATGCCGCGGCTCCATAGGCACCCACCAGCTGCGGATCGATCTCCGGGTAGACCAGCCGGCAGCCCAGGTCGCTCTGCAGCTGTCGCCGGATGGCCGGGTTCTTGGCCACCCCGCCGGTGAGCATGATCTCCCTCTCCGGTCCCACCCTGCGGACCAGCGCCACCACTCGGGCGGCCATGGCCTGGTTGATGCCCGCGGCGATGTCGGCCCGGTCCGTACCCCGCTGCAGGGAATGCAGGACCTCGGTCTCCACGTAGATGGTACAGCGGCTGCTGACCGCCACCGGGTTGCGCGCGCGCAGCGACATCTGGCCCAGCTCCTCGAGCTCGACCTCCAGCGCGCGGCTCATCACCTCCAGGAAGTGCCCGGTGCCCGCCGCGCACTTGTCGTTCATGACGAAGTTGCCCAGCTTGCCCTGGCCGTCGACGCGGATGACCTTGGCGTCCTGCCCTCCGATGTCGATCACCGTGCGTACGGAGCGATCGAGGTTGAAGGCGCCGAAGCCGTGGCAGGAGATCTCGGACATGTTCCGGTCCGCCAGGGCCTGCTTCTCGATGGCCTCGCGGCCGTAGCCGGTGCTCACCGTGTAGGCGATGTCCTGGCGGCGCCTCCCGCCGCGCTCGAGCGCTCGCTCGAGCACCGCCCGGGCCGAGGCCACCGGGTCGGGCAGCACCGGCATGATTTCAAAGCCCGCCAATTTGCCGTCGGCCAGCAGCACGGCTTCGGCGCTGAGAGAGCCTATGTCGATACCCGCGAATAGCATGGCCGAGCGCTCCGGGTTCTACCGACTTCCTCGACGGCCGGTGAAACGGCGGGATTCTTCAGTCGTATCGATGTCATTTCGAACGAAGTGAGAAATCTCCATCGAACGAGATCTCTCGCTACGCTCGAGATGACATTAGGAGACGACCGTCTCGACAAAAGAGGCATCGTCGCGACCCATTTCGCGTCGAGGAATTCAGAGGTCACTACCGCTCGGCCCGGTCGCTTCGGAGTCGGCTCCGCCCTTGCGCCGCCGGCGCAGCGTGCGCCCGCCCGACCGCTCGCGCTTGAGCACCGCGTTCTTGATGAACTCGTCTATCTCCTGCTGGATGGCGCTCATGGGCGTCATGCGCTTGATCCAGGCGTCGCCCTGCAGCGATAGCATGGGCAGGTTCTGGCGCTTCATCAGCTCCTTGCGCAGGATGGAGGCCGCGGCCCAGGTCTGCTTGCAGGAGTGGTGGCCGCAGAAGATCACGCAGTCGGCCTTGAGCTGCCGCGAGGCCCAGAGCACGTCCTCGGTCCAGGAGCCGGAGACGGACTCGGCGCCGACCTGCCGGGTCATGGGCATGTTCCAGGCGGTCTCGGCGAGCCCCTCCAGCATGGCGTCCGAACTGGAGGTGTCGATAGGCTGGGGAAAGCAGATCCCGAGCATGTCGCCCAGGTGGCTGTAGCCCTGCTCGTCCATCCAGCTGAAGAGCCCGGCCAGGTCGAAGTAATAGCTCAGGTAGGCCCAGAAACAGCGCGCGATCTCTTTTTTATCGGCGTATTTCGGGCTGGCCAGGCGCCGCTTGCTGACCTCCACCATTTGCTCCAGGGCCTCGACGGCGCCGTCCGTGCCCCACATGGTGAAGCGGACCCCGTAGATCATCATAGAGAAGAGGTTGGGTACCGGCGAGGGCACGGCCTTCTGCAGATCGTACAGCTCGTGGTAGAGTTCGGTGCAGCGGTTGGCTTTCTCCAGCACCGAGCGCAACCGGCCCTCGTCGAGCCGCTCGTCCAGGAAGGACTCCAGCTCGGCGATCAGCTGGCGCAGATAGGCGGCGTATTGCTGGCGGCCGCGCCCGCTGTCGTCCGGCGGCTTCTGCAGGAAGAAGTGGGGAATCGAGAGGTGGTTGGCGACCAGCTCGTGCATCTTGGCGTTGGTATCGCAACCGCCCGGGGCCGAGGAGATGATGGCCTGGGGCCGGAAATCCCGGCTGCCCAGGAGCGACCCCAGCTCCACCGCGCTGGCCGAGCAGATGTGGTCGGGGAGCCCCATGCCCATGGCCATATCCCAGTACTTCTCGCCCTGTCCCGGCAGCGAGACCACACCCAGGGTGGTCAGCACCTCGCTGGTCAGGGGATGGGCGTTTTCGAAGGCGTGCAGGAGCTCTACCGGGAAGTTGAAGGGCACCAGGAAGACCTTTTTGCCTGTGCGGGCGGCCCTGCGCGCATCGAGCAACCACCGGGCCGTCATCTTGAGATAGCGGGCGCTCGCCTCTTTGACGCCGGGAACGAAGAAGGCCCCCACGCCTGCCTGCAAATCGCCCGGGAAAAGCCCCATCCGGGCGAGCGCGGCGCCGCCGCCCGCCAACACGGCATCGGGCAGCAGGGTGGCCATCTTGAGCTCGACCGAGAGCCGGTCGATCAAACCCCGCGGAGCTCTCGCCTTCACCGCTTCACCCGATCCTTTCCAGAAAGGCCTGTACCCGCGTCTTCATCCGGCCCATGTCGGCCAGCGCGCCGTACTCCTTCTCGATGGTCAGCACCGGCACTGCCTCGGCCTCCAGGGCCATGCGCAACTGTACGTTGTCCACGCCGTGCAGGTCGCAAAACTTGTTGTGCACCAGGATGGCCCCGTTCGCCCCGGCAGAGCGGATGGCCTCGAGCATGAAGCCCTTGCGGGCGGAGAAGTCGTCGAACATCCGCGGGCAGAGCAACTTCTTGAGATAGGTCTCGGCCAGGGCCGGCAGGGGATCGGTTCCGCGTTTGATATCCGTATCCGCCCAGAAGGCCCGGTTGCCGTAGCAGAGGGCGTCGGTGACCACCGATCCCCCCTGCTGCTCGATCATCTCGACGAATTCGACCTCGTCGGTGGCCGATCCCCCGAGCAGCAGGCGTGCGCGGCCCTCCGGCACGGCGTGCCCCTCGCGGGCGGCGATGAATCCGTCGAGCAGCGGCAGCAGCTCGGCCGAGGGCATGGCCGTGGCCAGCAGGAAGATGCGCAGCGCCTCGGCGCCGCTGAGCGCCGGATTCGGCCGCGCCCGCATGGCGTACAGCGCGCGCAGCCGCTTGCGCACCTCTGCCTGTAACTCGATCTGGTCCCAGAGCTTCTGGTCGCTGATCTTGACCGAGAAGTGCTGCTCGACGGCCTGCCGGTACAGCGCCAGGTTCTCGGCGAAGAAGCCGAGCGAGATGGGGTCGGCCACGTGCGGCACCTTCAGGTAGTGGAAGAACCCCGGGTCCGCCGCGTAGCGCCAGTTCTCCATCATGCCGCGCAGGTGGTCGCAGCCGTTGGTCGCCACCACCCCGTCCAGGAAGGCGTAGCGGCCGTCCAGGACCAGCTGCAGACAGGAGCGGCAGAAGCTGCAATTGAAACGGGAGAGATGGGCGTCCGCGGTCTGCGTCTGCCCGTTGCCGAGCGCGCGGACGCGATAGGGCAGGATGCCCGCCGCCTCCAACACCTCGACCGGGGTGGCCGCGCAGAGATAGCCCACTACCGGCCGGCCCTGCTGTTTGCTTTTCTCGACGAACTCGTTCTCGAGCGCTCCCGCGCCGGTAGCGATTCGCTCCATGCCATCGTCGTGCATGAATGATTCATGTCATGGGGATATTGTGCGGTCAAACACCCGCGCCGTACCGATCCCGGCAACCGCTGCTGGCCGCCGGTACGCGAGCAGAGCGCCGCGCGGATCTCAATTCTCGGTTTCGTACAGCACGCGGTCGACGGTCAGCTGGAAGGCGCGGGCGCTGTCCGTGTCGCGATCCGCATCGACCCTCTGTACCGGCAGATGGGTCACCACCAGCAGCACGCGGTCGACTTCCGGTCCGAGCTCGGCTGCCAGAAAGCCGCTGGCACCGTTGCGCGCGGTGGCCGTGGTGCGCCCGTTTTCCCGACCGTCGCCCGAGAGCCTCACCGCCGCCAGGGACCAGCGCGCACCGATCTCGCCGTGAAGCCACACCTTCAATCTCAGCGGAGCGGAGGCGGCCGAGGTGTCTACGAGGTAGTAGGCGCTTCCGTGCGCTTCGAGCGGGGGATCGGAAACCGGCAGACGGGCCGGCAGTCGGTCCAGCGCAAGGGTCACGGGCACGGGCACGGCCGCGTTGGATCGGAGCGTGCGCGGCGCCAGGTATGCTCCCGCCCGCCTCCTCGGCTCCGCTCCCGAGAAATAGCGCGCCACGGCCATCTCCAGCACGATTTCGTCCAGCGACTCGCCCGCATTGCCGAGCGCGCGGTCCAGCGCTTCCCAGAGGTCGGGCGAGGCGCGCAGGTCGGGACCGCGGACGCTGCGGGAGCTCTGGCGCGCGAACTGCCAGAGCTCCCTCACGAAAGTACCGGTGTTGCCGTCCTCCCGTTCGGAGAGCAGGGCTAAAAACAGCGCGCCGCCGCTGCCTGATTCCGGAGCGCCGGTGATCCATCCGCGCCAGCTCTGCTGCTGTTGCTCGGCTACCTCGTCGGCGCAGCCGAAGATCCCGGTGACTAGCCAGGCGAGGTAGGCGCTGGTGGCGCGCCGCCAGGAAGCGGCCTCGGCCGGGTCCTGTCCCAGCAGGATCGCCTGCGCGTAAGCGTCGACCACGCAGGCCTCCAGCTGTCCCGGATGCACCAGGCGCGGATTCAGCACGGCAAAGGACGAAACGCCGTCCAGCTCGCTCCAGCTCACCGGGGCATCGGCAAACGCGGCCGCGGGCTGCTCGCTCCTCGGGTCCAGGTACAGGTCGAAGCCCGCGGTACGTCCCAGGCCGCCGTCCGGAAAGGGCTCCGGCCAGCCGGTCTGCAGCAACAGCTCCCGCGCCTGCTCCAGGGCGTCCAGAGCGGCCCGGGCGGTTTCGAACGGGATCTCGGCCGCCGCGTGCACGCTGAGCGGCCGCAGATCGGAATCGAGCTTGAACGGCGCCGGCCGAGGCCTCTGCTCCAGATCCGGGTAGGCGACGGTCGGTCCCTTCCATTGACCCCGGGCCACTACCCACTCGGCCCAGGCCCGGATCGGAGACTGGGCCGAGGCGGCTGAAGGAGTGAAGGACAGCGTGCCGATGGCCAGGGCGGTTGCGGTACCCACAACCCGGAATAAGCGGCCGAAACGACGTTCCGGACGCGGAAATACCGGGCGCGCGAGTCGGGGAACGCATCCGGTCGTTCGAACGAGCACCCTGCAGGCAATGGCGGACCGAACCGCACATCGTGCGGTTCGGTCCGCCATTGCCTGCAGGGTGCTGAACGGGGAAAAGTGCATAGGATTTGACAGCAGACCCAGGTAGCCTTTAAACGTATTGTGAAGGTGTAAATGAGCCAACCTCAATTCGATCCAACCGGTTTCTTTCAATTCGATCTCGCCCGGGGCATGGTTGCCGCGCAGAACGGCACGCGGGTGTTGGTTCTGTCGGAAAAAGTGCTCGCCCCGCTCATCGCCACGGCCGTTCGTGGAGGCGACTTGACTGCGGTGCGCGAGCTGGGCAATCAGCTCGGCTCCTATATCGCCTCCACGCTGGGCGCGCCGGCAGACCAGCTGCCCCCGGAGCTGGTCATGGCGCACGCCGGCGGTGTCATGGCGCTGTATGGCTGGGGCAGGGTGCAGCTCGAGCGCTGGGGAGACGCCCTGGCCCTGGAGGTAGAGCAGATACCGCCGCTGGACAGCGAGAACCTGGCCGTGGCGGCCCTTCTGGGCGGCATGTTCTCGACCTTTTCCGGAAGCGAGGTGGCCTGCGTGCCGGTGGCCGCCTCCCGCCGCTACCTGGTGGTGGATCCGGCCGTGGCCGAGAGGGTATGGACCTGGGCGAAGAACGGTGACGGGGTAGGGGCAATCGTCTCCAGGTTGTCCGCTGCGGAGGGAGCATGAACGCTCAGGTCCAGAAGCTGGAGGAGCTTCTCGAGCGGGTTCAGCGCAATCGCGGTAACCGTCGCGCGGGCACGCCAGCCGCGGCACCAGCTGCCGCTCCTGCGGTCGCGCCGCCGGTTGCCGAAAGGGCCGCGCCCCGCGCCGCGCCCGCCGCTCGGGCACCTGCCCCAGCTGTCGAGGAGCCCTATATCCCTCCCTCCCGTCCCCGGCTCGAGGAAAAGCCGGCGGTTCGTGCCAGGAGACCCGCGCAGCCGGAGCCCGTAGCGGAAGCGCATCCGGCGCACCCGGTACCGGCTCCGCAACTCGCCGCCCCAGAACCGGTACGAACCGCCCGGGTGACCCCGGGTAAACCCTTTCGCGTTTCGCCTGCCGAGTTGACGAAAGCCGCCGGGGCGGTAGCCTCGGTGGTGAGCCCGCATCCGGACGCCAAACCGGTCACCTTCGGGGAGCTGCTGCGCCGTTCGCTCTCTCTCAGGCCGCGCTGAGGTAGACGTAAGCGTTTACCGACGCGACCGCCGACGGGGGGGTGAGCGCACGCGCCGAATTGCCGGTCGGAAAGACGCGGGGGGCTTCTACCAATTCATTTATGAGGTGAACGAATACCATGCTGCTAGTGATAGACGTCGGCAATACGCATACCGTGCTCGGTCTATACGAGGGAGAGGAGCTGGTCCGCCACTTCCGCATCGAGTCGGTCCGGGGGCGCACCTCGGACGAGTTCTGCGTGATGCTGTCGAGCCTGATGGATCTCGCCGATCTGGATCCGAAGAAAGTCGATGCCAGCATCCTCGCCTCGGTTGTGCCCTCGCTTACCGAGACCATGGTGCGAGCGGTGCGGGCAGCCTTCGGGCACGAGATCATCGTGGTCGGTCCGGGCGTCAAGACCGGCATGCCCATCCTCTACGAGATCCCGCGCGAGGTAGGGGCGGACCGCATCGTCAACGCGGTGGCCGCCTACGAGCGGGTGCGGGGCGGGGTGATCGTGGTGGATTTCGGCACCGCCACCACCTTCGACTGCATCTCGCATCGCGGCGAGTACCTGGGAGGGGCCATCGCGCCCGGTATCCAGATTAGCGCCGAGTCGCTCTTCTCCCGGGCTGCCAAGCTGCCGCGCGCCGAGCTCACCAAGCCGCCGCGCGTGCTGGGACGCAACACGGTCCACTCCATGCAATCCGGCATCATCTACGGTTACGTGGAGCTGGTCGACGGGCTGGTCGAGCGCCTGGCCAAGGAGATGGGCTATCCCTGCACGACCCTGGCCACGGGCGGGCTGGCGTCGCTGATCCGGACCGAATCCCGAACCATCGACGAGGTGGTCGATTCTTTGACCCTGGAGGGCCTACGAATTCTCTACGAGCGGAACATCTGAAGCAGGAGGCGTATGCGATGACGGAATGCAAGAAGGAAAAGAACCTGAAGAAGTGCAACTGCACCTATGACCCCTGCGCGCGCAAGGGCATGTGCTGCGATTGCCTGACCTATCACCTGCGCAGCCGCCAGCTGCCGGCCTGCTGCTTTCCGGCCGACGCCGAGCGCACCTTTGACCGTTCGTTCGCCCACTTCGCCCGCCTGGTGAACGAGGGCCGCGTCTGAGCCGGTCGCCAGGCGCGCGTCGGCGATAGGGGAGCCATCCGTGTGCAAGCGATTTCCCGAGGGCTTCGTGTGGGGTGCGGCAACGGCCGCTTACCAGATAGAGGGCGGGCACGACGCCGACGGCAAGGGCGAGAGCATCTGGGATCGCTTCAGCCACACGCCGGGAAAGATCAAGAACGGAGATACCGGGGACCGGGCCTGCGAGCACTACTTCCGTTACCGGCAGGACGTGGCGCTGATGCGGCAGCTGGGGTTGAACGCTTATCGGTTCAGCGTGAGTTGGCCCCGGGTGTTGCCCGCCGGAAGAGGCCGGGTTAACCGGGCCGGGATCGATTTCTATTCGAGCCTGGTGGACGAGCTGCTGGCGGCAGGTGTCGAACCCTTTCTCACCCTCTACCACTGGGATCTGCCCCAGGCGCTTCAGCAAGCCGGCGGCTGGCCTAGCCGATCGGTCGCCGGCTGGTTCGCCGATTACGCACACGCGGTCGGCCGCGCCCTCGGCGATCGCGTGCGGTACTGGATAACGCTCAACGAACCGCAGATATTCGCTATCCTGGGCTATCTCACCGGGGAGAAGGCCCCGGGCCTGGCGGACTTCGCCGTTTATTCCGCTGCCTCGCACCACATCAACCTGGCGCACGGACTGGGGGTGCAGGCGTTGCGCGACGCGTGCGGGAAGGCAGAGATCGGCATCGCCATATCGATGCTTCCCGCCCAACCGCTTCGCGACGAGCCATCCGACCGCGAGGCTGCTCACCGATTCGATGGCTTCTTTCACCGCTGGTACCTGGATCCGATGCTGCGCGGCAGCTACCCGGAGGATACCCGGGAGCTGCTCGCCGACTTTCCCGCGCCGGTCGAGCCCAGCGACTTGCGCGATATCCACCAGCCTCTCGACTTCCTGGGCGTCAACACCTACAGCCGCTTGTTCCTGCGCGACAACCCCGATCTGTATCCGCTGCGCGCCGAGCTTCTGCCCGAGCACCGCTTGCCGGGCGCCAGGTACACCGCCATGGGCTGGGAGGTCTATCCGGATGCGCTCAGCGAGGTGCTGCTGCGGCTGCACCGCGAGTACGCGGTGCCAGCCCTGTACGTGACCGAGAACGGGGCGGCCTTCGAAGACCGCCCGGAGGGAGGCGAGGTGCGCGATGACGATCGCATCGCTTTTTTACGCGACTACCTCTCGGCCGCTCACCACGCGCTTGAGCAGGGCGTTCCCCTGCGCGGCTACTTCGTCTGGAGCCTGCTCGACAACCTGGAGTGGGAGCACGGCTACGGCAAGCGCTTCGGATTGATCCGCGTCGATTACGAGACGCAACAGCGCACCATCAAGCAGAGCGGGCACTGGTACCGCGGCGTGATCGAGCGTAACGGGCTGTAGGCCGAATACGCTCTCGTAGCCAGAGATGGTCGTACGCGGGATCACCGGAACCGCGCGGCAGACAGGTTCGGGAGACCGGTGGCCCCGGGAAAACTCGGGAGTATACCCGGGCACGCGGTTCCGGTGATCCGGAGGGGGCGCGAGGGGAGGGGGTCAGCGCTTCTTGCCCGGCTTGCCGGCGGCCTTGCTGGTCTTATAGCCTCCGGGCTTCGTCCCCTCGGCTATTTTTTCGCGGCGTTGCTGCTTGATCGCGTCGAGTCGCTTACGCTGCTTGACGGTCAATACCTCCCGCACCGAGAGCAGTAGCCCCAGGTGCAGCTTCTTGATCCGGTTCTCGTGCTCGAAGACGCGATCCATCTGTGCATGGATCGCCTCGGTCTTCGCGCCCTTTTCTACCAGCTCGACCAGCTTGCGCGCCTCGCGATCCATGTCCCAGGTGATCTGCTCCACCTCACTTTTTACTTTGACTACCAGGGAGCGCAGCTTCTCGTATTGCTTGTCGCTGAGACCGATCTCGTCGGAGTGTCGGCGCACCATCTCGACCCGGTACAGGTGCTTCATCATCTCCTTGCGGATACGGTGCTCCTCGGGGCCGCCGGGGCTGCCGGGGCCGCCGCCCATGGCCCGGTGGGGGCAGCCGTGCTCCCCGTGTCCCCTCTCCGCGAAGGGGCACCCCCCCGGTCCCGGGCCGTGCTTACCGCCTGGGCGGGGTTGGGCGAGCGCGGTGGCGGCCGAGGCGGTCAGGCAGGCGGCCACGATGGCGAACGAATACCGAATGGCAAGCGACTGTTTCATAACACCTCACTCTCCCCCGCTCCGTTCCAGGCCGGGATGTTCATGGTTAATAGAAAGTCGGTTTCCGAGCCTTCCCACAGGAAATCCATCGGGTCCGCGGGGCGGTATCCGTTCTCGGACAACGCGCCGGGGTATTCGAGCAGCCAGTCCAGAGCCAGCGGTTGCGCGACCGCCGGCTCGTCCTCCTGCTCGGCTATGGTGAGGGTCTGCTCCGCGGAGACAGCCGCCATGGCGGCGGTTCGAGCCGTCTGTAGGCGCCGGGCCGAGGCAGGGGTTCGGGACGGCGCCTCCTCCGGCGCCAGGATCGTCAGCGCGACCACTACCGCGCCCAGGGCCGCCACCAGACCGGGCCCGAGCCCCCAGCGCCAGTCCGCGCGGCTCCCCTCTCTCGCCGCTCGTAGTCGGGCGTCGCTCCAGCACCGGTCGAATTCCGGAACCGGATTCCGCTCGCGTTGCGAACGCAGAAGGGCCTTCAGCTCATCGTCGCGCATCGGTCTTCTCTGCTTCTCGTTCCAGCAGCTTGGCGAGCTTCTGCTTGGCCCGGTGGTAGTGGGTGCGGGCAGTGCCCACGGATAGATCGAGCAACCGCGCTGCCTGTTCGATGGTCATGTCGTGCAGGAAGACCAGCTCGACCAGCTCGAGCTGTCGACCTTGCAGCCGCCCCATGGCCTCGCGTACCTTGTGCGCTGTTTCATTCTTCCGCGCCTCGCTCTCCGGATCGACGGCCGCCGGCGCGACCGGGGAGCGGCCCAGCTCCAGCCTGAGTATCCGCCCCCAGATGGACCGGCGGCGCCTGCGCGAGGCGGCAACCCTGCGCGCCACACCGAAGAGAAAGGCCACCGGATCATCGGCTCCCAGCAGATCGGCGCGTCCCTCGATCACCTGAAGGTAGGTCTGTTGCACGATCTCCATCGCTTCCTCCTCGTTTCCGCGCCCGAGCGCTCGCGCCCAGCGAAAAAGCGCGGCGTGATGCAATCTGGCGACCTCGGCGGCCCTGTTGTTTTCGCTCACCCTGTTCTCTCCTGGTCCGGGGAGGGGGTTCATATGACAGAAAGTAACCATTTGCCGAAGGGTCCGCAGAAATGAGGGCCGTCTCGCGCTTGCAGCGGGGGAAGAGGACGGCGGCGGTCGATCGGGGCCGGGCATTTGCCAGCGGTGCCGAGCGTTGATATGCCCTGTACCGGGCATGACGGGCGAACGGAACGAGAGCAAGGGCTGGGGCGAGCACCGGCCCATTCCATCGGTGGACCTGCCCTTGCTGTTTCAGGAGCGGCGCGCGGTGCGCATCCGCAACGCGGTCGGCGCCGGGGTCGTGCTCTGCGTGGTCGGAGGCGGAGCGGCGGCCGCGCTTTTCGTACCCGGGCTTCTGGGGCTGCAGCGCGTCTCGGTCATCGCGGTCAACGCCGGTAGGGACGCGGCGCTGGCAGCGATCTCCGACGCTGGTTCGGCCGAAACCGATCACACCGGACCGGCCGGCTCGGGCGGCGGAGCGGTCGAGCATCCGGACGAGGCCGTGCAGGAGTCCGTTCAGGCCGCGGCCGCGCCCGAGGAAACAACGACCGTCGAACCGGATCGCTCCGCCGGCGAGCGACCGGTCAAGGGACGAATCCGGCGCTTCGGCCAGGCCAGCGGATTTCGCGACGCGCTGCGTTCCGCCGGCCTGTCGAGCGACGAGGCCACGCAACTCGTCAAGGCGCTGGAGAAGCTGGTGGATTTCCGCAAGTGCAGGCCGGAGGACGAGCTGGTGGTGGAGCGCGACGGCGACAACCGTCTGGCTCTCTTCGAGTATCGGGTCGGCGCGACCGAGAGCTACCGCGTGGAGCGGAAAAGCAACGGCGAGCTCAGGGCCAAGCGCGTCACCGTTCCGGTGGAGAAGCGATCGACCGCCATGGGGGGCGTCATCAAGCGATCTCTGGGGCAAGCCATGGACGCGGTGGGGCTGGACCGGGGATACGCCGGGGTGTTCGTGGAGGTGTTCGAGGGCAGGGCCGATTTCAAGCGCGATACCCGGCAGGGCGACGGCTACCGAATCCTGGTCGACCGGCAATACGTGAAGGGGAAGTTCGTCGGATACGGCGACGTCTCGGCACTGGAGTATCGCGGTCAGCGCACCGAAACCTTGCGGGCCTTCTGGTTCGAGCCCAGAAAGGGCAAAGCCGAGTTCTTCGACGAGAAGGGCTGCGCCATGCAGAGCAGCCTGCTGCGTACGCCGCTTCGTTACGACCATATCTCCTCGCGGTTCAACCTGCGGCGCAAGCACCCCATTTTGAAAAGAGTAATCCCCCATCTCGGCGTCGACTTTGCGGCGTCGCCGGGCACCATCGTCCGCGCCGCGGCCGACGGTACCGTGCGCTTCGCCGGCGAGAAGGGGGCCAACGGTCTGCTCGTTTACCTGCACCACGACGGCGGATACGAGACCTTCTACGCCCACCTCTCCCGCATCTCGCGGGGCATCCGCCGCGGAGCCCGGGTGCAGCAGCGGCAGGTCATCGGTGCGGTAGGCAACACGGGCCGGTCGACCGGTCCGCACCTGCATTTCGCCGTGAAGCGGAACGGCAAGTTCGTCGATCCCGAGCCCATCCTGAACGGACCGGGCAAGCCGCTTCCCGCTTCCGAGATGCCCAGGTTCCGCCGTACCCGGCGCCGGCTGGCGCGCCAACTCGAGACGGTGCACCTTCCCGCGCTACCCAGTGCAAAGGGGGAGGAGAAACCGCGCGCGGAGCCGGTTCCCGAGCAGATACCGCAGGGAAGCGAGGAGCTGGATTTTTGATATCGGTTCCTGCAAGAACCGAGCGATTGTCGTATCTCGCGAAGTGAGAAATCTCGAAACGGAATCGCGACAGAAACCTTGCGTGTATTAATGGATAAATAATGCAAGGAACGCCCATACAGTTCGAGCCCATCGGATGGGTCCGCAGTCCAGAGAAGGTGCGCGGGCTGAAGAGCTTCCGTCAGGTACAGGCCGATATCGTCATCCGGGAGGATCTGGTCGAGGCGCTGGACGGGTTGAGCGGGTTCAGCCACCTGGAGGTCGTCTATTACATGCACCTCGCGGCGCCGGCCGAAGGCTACCGGGCCCGCATCCATCCCATGGGCTTCGAGCAACTCCCGCTGGTGGGCCTGTTCGCGACCCGATCCCCGCACCGGCCGAACCGACTGGGGGTGACCCTCTGCCGCCTGCTCGAGGTGCAGGGCAATGTCGTGACCACCCGGGGGCTCGACGCGCTGGATGGCTCGCCGGTGCTCGACATCAAGGCCGCCTGGAAGGATCGCTATCTCGAGGCGGCGGAGATGCGTTTTCCGGTGTGGACCGAGACAGCCATCGAATTGTGGGAGGAACTGAGGAAATGAATGGCATTCGACCCCCTTCCGTCCTACCTGGAAACGATGGCGTTCCGGGAGCTACGCGGAGCAGCCGCGGACCCGGCGATGGTCTCCATTTGCGGAGGAAGGCCACGAGCGTACCGACTTTACACAGGTGCTGAAAGTTGCTAGGAAGAATTAAGGGGTAGGAGAAGTGCCGTGTCGAGAATTTATCTAAGAGTTCCACTACTCGCGTGCTTGCTCGCGGTCGCCGCGGCGGTCGCGCAAGCGCAGGATGCAGACGTGGTCGGCAAGCTCGCAGAGCACAGCGGCCTCAATAAACGGGAGGCCCGCTCGCTCGTCAAGAAGGTATCAGGCAAGATGCAGAAGGCGGCCGATTCCTTCTCGGGCATGAACGACCCCATCCGCCGGGCGATGCGAATCGCGGTGTTTGGAGCCGCATCCGCCGGTCCGCAGCAGGACATGGTCAACGACGCCAAAGCCCGCCTCTACCTGTACGGCGGTCTCAACGGCCGTGCGCTGGCGCTGCTTTTCCGGCCCGGCCCCACCTCGGTGGCGAACTGCGTCGCCGGTTTCGGGTTGCAGCAGAACGAGTGCGAGGCGCTGGTGGCAGCCTCTGCGCAGCGGTCGGTCGCCGAGATACGCAATCAGCAGCAGGCGCGCCAGCAGATGCCCGCGCCCGGCCCGGTAGCCCGGCCCATGCCCGTGCAGCGGCCCGTGGCCCGGCCGGTGCCGGCGCCGCGG
>CAYVFC010000101.1:0-29921 GCA_964450715.1 uncultured Sandaracinaceae bacterium
ACGACCCTCGTGATTTCAGACCCTTACGCCCTCAGGTCAGGAGGTCTGAAATAAGGATGACGTTCTCTCTCCTTATAGAAAAGGAAGGAGATTGTTCGAAACTCGCAAAACGGCTGAAATCCGTACTTGTTGGTTTCAAAAAATACCAGGGAGAAGGCGGTCCGAACCACACCATCGAATGCATGAGTGACGCGATAAGTGATCTAGAGCACTGCGAAACGGTCTTCGAAGAGATAAAGAAGGCTCCTGGGAAGGGCGGGAAGCTATTCCAAGGAATCGAGAACGAGATAAATAGAACGATAATGAACGCGTTAGCGTGGTCTTTAGAGATTGGTAAGAAGAAGAATAAATAGAACAAATATATATTGGTCCTAACAAAAAACTGCAGCGTACCGACCGGAACCAAGACGTAGATGCGATACGTGGTGACCAACGCAGGGTGGCAAGACTGGAGGCCGGAGGTCGGCCGCTGAGTTTTACGTTATGCCTGAATTAAGAAGAAGGGGACGAGGCAAGAACGAAGACGAAACGGTCCTTGAAACCGTAGGGCGGGCGACCTGGACGAAAAATTAGAGGGTTTGGGGAAAGAGTGCCGGTCGTTGTATTCTTGAGGAAACGGGTCGGTGAAACGTAGAGAATGTGTAGGAATGAAAGGAAAAGGCAGAGATATTCCCTCCGCCGGTAGCTGCAGAGGAAGCGTGGCCCTCGTGCCGAATGGATACGAGTGGCGCACGTATGCCTTATTGAAAACGCATCCGCGCAACGCGGGAAGCAATATTTGCCGCTATCGATGAATGGGAAGGAGTGACGCTGTCGAAAGAATACAAAGTATAAATAATTGGCATAACAAAAAACTGCAGCGTACCGACCGGAACCAAGACGTTGATGCGATACCAGGTGACCAACGCAGGGTGGCAAGACTGCAGGCCGGAGGTCGGCCGCTGAGTTTTACGTTAGCCCAAAAAGAAAAGAAATGAACAAAGAAATATTCATTGCTTTCACCAAAAGGCAGAGGGAACTCGTACTTAAGTACGGTTACCCGTTCGAAGGAATACGAGAACAGTTGAAGAAGAACGAGGATAACGAAGGAACGATAGGTATTTCGGACGATGAATATTGGTGGGAGCAGCTGGCGGGCGACCTCGCAAGTTCACTAAATAAAGAAGAAGATATTCCAGACGACGGGACGTACGAAGAGTTAGAAGAAATATTTGAAATCGTCGAAAGGGAACTGAAAAGAAAAAGAAGAATAGTCGTATTATAAGACTTACGAGGGAACGGCGGTCGTCCGGTTAATAGAACAAAAGAATAAGAAATATATAGAAACATATAAAGGGGCTAACAAAAAACTGCAGCGTACCGACCGGAACCAAGACGTAGATGCGATACGAGGTGACCAACGCAGGGTGGCAAGACTGGAGGCCGGAGGTCGGCCGCTGAGTTTTACGTTAGGGGGTAAAAAAAGAGGGGAAAGGAAGGCATAGGTGGGTCGACGTATGAAGGTTACGGATCAGCCGTTCGGACTCGTTACCGTCAGCACGAACAGAAAGCCGTTCGGAAGCGTCGGCCCATCTGTTTTCCAAGGGATGACCGAAAAACCTCGGCAAGATTGAGAGAGAAGGAAGAAGACGGCAAAAATGGGCATAGGTGGGTCGACGTATGAAGGTTACGGATCAGCCGTTCGGATACGTTACCTTCAGCACGAACAGAGAGCCGTTCGGATTCGTCAGCCCATTTGTTTTTCTATCGATGGCCCGATTAATTGCCTCAAGACTGCGGGCGGGAAACGACATAATATAAACGACTGAACGTATTCGTCTCGGGTTGCACCGAGATGAACTGAGTAGAGCTCTACCGTACCTTGAAGAAAAGGAAAGAATAGAAGAATATATAATTCCCCTAACAAAAAACTGCAGCGTACCGACCGGAACCAAGGCATTGATGCGATACGTGGTGACCAAAGCAGGGTGGCAAGACTGGAGGCCGGAGGTCGGCCGCTGAGTTTTACGTTAGCCCGTAATTAATTCGAAGAAGAATCGACGAAAAGTCGTGTAGGTAGACGTCGGTATATCTTTGGGGATATCCTTCGGAAAAGAAGCTGTACTGAAAAGAAAAGAAGTACGAAGAATGTGTGTTGAACGAAGGGGATTCGAGAGGCTTCCGGCGAGAGGGGCGAATGAGACGTAAGAAGAAGGAGATATTCCCTCCGCCGGTAGCTGCGAAGGGATCGGGGCCCTCGTGGTGTTTGGATACGAGTGGCGCTCGTATGTCTTACTGAAGGCGCGTCCGCGCGACCCTGGTAGAAATAGTTCCCACAATCGGCGGAAGAAAAAGAGTGACGCCGTAGGATGAATACAAAAGAAATATGATTGGGCTAACAAAAAACTGCAGCGTACCGACCGGAACCAAAACGTAGATGCGATACGTGGTGACCAACTCAGGGTGGCAAGACTGGAGACCGGAGGTCGGCCGCTGAGTTTTACGTTATCCCTATTTTAAAAAGGACGGAACGAGCCGGAATGTCTGAAGAGAAAGTCGACCGCACCGTTCCGGACGTCGATACAATAGAAAACGGAACGGTATATTGTATCGAGGTCGAAAGAGGTTCAAACGGTACTCGAGGTACGATATCAGAATACCCGGGTACGTTACGTTGGCGATATTCGGTACGCCCGACGGGCTCCGAGACGTCCTCGAGAAACGTACTCATAAGAAAAGAGTTCGTATTTACTGACGAAAAGGAACAGGAAATTATCACTATACGACGGGAGTCATTCTTTCCGGCGTCATTCGGTATAATGGAGAAGGGAGAAACCGTCGGGAAGGTCAAAAGGAGAAACATACTGGGAACGAAGTACGAGATAAATATTAAGGAAGACTCGGTGTGGATGGTGTCTATTCCTTTGTATAGAATGAATTTCCGTGCGGAATCAAACGTAGGGACGACGATATGGTTCAGATATGGCCAAAGTACCATGCAGTGGATGGCAATATCGAGACCAGGCGATTCCTACGACAGAGTACTGATGGCCTTAGCGTTTATTCACAACAATAAATGGAACTACGGATAAAAAAATAGATATAAAGGGGATAACAAAAAACTGCAGCGTACCGACCGGAACCAAGGCAAAGATGCGATACGTGGTGACCAACGCAGGGTGGCAAGACTGGAGGGTTAATATGCATCATTAACCACGCCCTCAGACAACTACGCTACCGATATTTCACCCTGACTGTAAAGACGACGCGGGGGTCTTGATCCAGGGGCTTGCTGATTACCCCGGCGGTACCTGCAATTTTCGCATAGGTCCGGAAATAGATCCTCGGTATGGTCGACCTGTTCGGGCGGGAGCAGCTCACGCGAGTTGCCGCGGTGCCCGGGCTGCCCGCCCCGTTTACGCTTCCTCTTGGCGTCCTTTCTCTTGTTTCGTTTCTTTTGCCGCGCCTCCGGGCTGTCGCTCGATGGAGGCATACTCGAGTTGCCGGAGTTGCGATCAATCCTCTCCCGTAGCTGGGCGACCAGTTCCTCTAGCTGCTCGATCCGCTGGCGTTGCTGCTCGATCTGCTCGACCTTGTCCGCCAGCTCCTGCTCCAGCTCAGCAATTCGTGTCGCCGCGTCCTGCACATTTTTGTGTGCAACACGAATTTTTCTTGCTGTCGATCCCCCTCGCTAACCGATCGAAATGATCCAGGAAATCGCCCCGCGACCGGCACGTGATCAAAAACGCGCATCCCCCTGAACGGTTACTCCGGTTATGCAGCCGGGGTCAAAGAAACCATGGATTCTATCGTTCATGCCGGTTCTCGCCCTACCTCTTGGTTCAGTAATCTCGAAGGGGCGTAAGCGTTCGGCGAATCACGTCGCTGACACGCGGGGCGACTGTCAAGGGGCGACTGTCTCGGCCAAGTTGGCACGTAGGTATCCGTTGCACGTAGGGTAACCTCAATCGATACCGGATCTCCGGCGTCGTATTCGTATCCAATAGACAGCCCCGGCGCTGGCCCAAGAAAGAAAAAAAGCCGCGGGCCGCCTTGAGTCGGATCGGTTTTCGCAAGGCGCGCACCCTCACCCGCGCACGATGGGAAGCTCGATACAGGATGCGTGCGTCGCGTTGCGTTGAAAGCGCAGGGTGGGGGGCGACTCGGGCAGGTTCTCGAAATGGCTGGTATCGGCGCCAGCGATGGCCAGGCGAATGGCATGTCCTTTTTCAAACAGATAAGAGGTGGGCAACAGATCGAACTTCAGGCACGCGATCTCGGCGGGCACGAGCGGCATGGCGTCGGCGCGCCTGAAGGTGCGAAAGGGGACCGGGTGGGGGTAGGGGGGCATTTTGTCGCTGAGCCGGCGGTGAATCGCGCGTAGGTGGCCCTCGGTCACATAAGTGACGCGGCCCGTGGGCGAAACGTCCTCGAGATAGCAGATGAAGATACCGTCCTCGGCCGTGGAGCTGACGAACAGGGTCACCACGGGGTGGCCCGTGACCTCGGTATCGGCTGTCAGAGCCTCGGAGGTGTAGACGAGCAGCTTTTCATCGGCCCGGCGGCGGTCGCCATACTTTACCTTGCCGTCTATCTCGACCAGGGTTCGGAAACGGGTCTTTTGTCCGCTGTTGGCCGTATCGTCCACGCGATAGATATCCTCGCCCCTGCTTTCCGCGGGCGCTTGCCTGCCGAGTCGGTTTTCGCGAGCCAGATAATAAATACGGTTTTGCGCCCCGGCCACTGGCCAGCTGTCGGCCGTCTTCCATTTTTCCTCTACCATGGTGAAGTAACGCACCGGCGGCGCGTCCGTTATCGGCGAATCGATCCCTTTAAGATGCTTATCGAAGAATCCGAGCAGCTCCCCGTCGTGGTCAAAATCCGAGCGTCTGGGGCCGTCGCGCTGGTTGATGTTCCAGCCGCCGCCGTGGTTCCAGCCGCCGACGATCAGACGGCTGCCGGGCGTTTTTACTCTGAGAAAGCGCTTGATGGCGGCGTGCTGATAGGCGCCGTCCAGCCAGCCGCTGTAGCTGTAGACAGCCGCGCCCGAGGCCTCTATGTCATCGGCGTAGCTATGCGGGCTGATAAGGGCTATACTGCCCGGAAGGTCGAGCGGGGAACCCGGCAGGTCATCGAGCGCTAATTCTCCCCTGTGCAGAGGATCCTGGCTCCAGATATCGTCCCGATAAACGATCTCGCGCGACTGTGTATATACGTTGAAGTTCTCGGTGCGATTCTTCAGGATTTCTTTCAGCATGACGCGACCGCGATCCTCGGCAACCGGATTGACGCCCGTTATGAACAATTTGGCCCACCAGCCCGCGATCTCGTGCGGAGCGTTCCTGTCCAGCGCGTCGTTCATCTTGCGCCAGTTCTTGAGAAACCACTCGGCGCGGATACCGCCCGGATGCGAGATGTCTGAATAGATATCAAAGAGCGCGAACCTGGGGGCCACGGCCCTGACTGCGGGATGCTTGTTGACCAGTAGAAACTCGGCCGTGGTCCCGCTGTAAGAAATCCCCAAAGAGCCCACGGTTCCGTCGGACCACGGTTGCTTGATGATGAAGTCCACCACATCGGCGCCATCGCGGATCTCGTCCACATACCAGGGAGCGATACGTTTCCCGTACGAGGCGCCCGATCCGCGTACATCCACGTCAACCCAGGCGTAACCGTTCTTCAACATTCGCCGCCGCCTCTTGGCGAACAACATGGAATGGTCGAAGGGAAGGTCGCGGTTGAGCTTCTTCAGAAGCGGGCGTAGCTGTACCGACCGCATGTAGCGGGTCTGATGCAGTACGGTGGGGACCTTTTCGCCTCGACCCGTCGTCAAGGGAAGGTATATATCGACGGCCAGCTTCACGCCGTCGCGCATGGTCACGTATTGCGAGCGGTATTGCATGGCGTTTACGCCGCATTGAAGCGGCGGTTTCACGCGGGGTCCTTTTTCCGGCCCTATGGGAAAGTATACTTGATAACCGCCTCTGCGACCTACCGGTGCGCCCGCTCCGTCTCCCCGTCCTTCAGGGCCTCCCGGCATGCTTTCAGCAGCGCTCGGAGCCTTGTTACGCGTGTAACAAATCCGCTCCTCTCCAGCCCACTCCGGCCTACTCCAGCGGCCTTATTCGCCTCCCCTCGCACCGATCTAGTAGGCTGGAGTGGGCTGGAGTGGGCTGCAGGGCGCATTCGACTCCCGCCGCCTCCACCAGTGTTCGGGGTTTAACTCCGAACCAACGTGGCGGTCGTCAGTCTCGTGGAGAGTTCCAGCAGGCTGGACCTTTTCGCTTCGAACCGACTCCCGCCGCCTCCACCTCTGTTCGGAGTTCAACTCCGAACCATTGCGTAGGCCTCCGCCGTTTCCTAATTGACCGAACTCATAGGCACGCGGTATCTACGCGGCCATGAATTTCACATGGGATCCCGAGAAGGTCGAGGTTGTACGCCACATAGATCGGACTCGCTTCGCTAATTTAGGGTCCCGCTCGGGGATGGGTGAACCCCCTCGCCTTAACACTACTGTGTTAGGTCGGCTGGCCGCAAGCGAGCATAAAAAGGCTGATCATTTCGATCGGTTACGAAATTCCGATCGGGAGGGGCTTGAACCGGAAGATCAGGCATGATCTTCAAGGAGTATGAAAGAGTTCCTACTGGGTTTGGAAGGTCAGAAGAGACTCGTAGAGTACTTCGACTTAATAGGCGAAGTCCTCGGGAGGGAAGAAAGAAAGGCGTCATTCGCCTTGTACGCGATGGGTCTACTCGGGGACGGAGACCGAAAAAGCATGGAGCCGATCGCGGCGCGCGCTTGTCCGGATATCGAGCAAATCGAAGCGCAGTATCAACGAGTGCAGCATTTTGTTACCGATTCAAACTGGGACGATCGTGCAGGCGCTGGCGCCGTCGGCGCCGCCCCAGGGCCTGGGATCGCCCTGGCAGAACCAGTAGTCGTGCCCGTTGTCGCCGTTGTTGTCCGGGATGCAGAGACCGCTGCCCTGGGGCGGAGTGGGCGGGCTGGTGTAGACCGCGACGGGAACGAGCTTGCTCTGCCCGGCAACATCGCCGTTGCCGAGCTGGCCGTACGCGTTCAGCCCCCAGCAGGCCACCCGGGTGTTGAACAGCGTGCCGGTGAGCACGGCGCAGGTGTGGGCTCCGCCCGCGGAGATGCTGTGGGCGTAGTCGAGCAGATCCACGCCGTCGACGCCCACCACGTTGACCGGGACCGGGGCGGCGTCCTCGCTGTTGTTGCCCAGCCTGCCCTCGGTGCCCGCGCCCCAGCAGACCGCCTGGCCGCCGGCCAGCACGGCGCAGCTATGCTCGAAGCCCGCCGAGATATCGCGCACGTTCTTGAGGCAGCCCGAGGTGTCCCCGGCGTTGCAGGTGCCGCCCCCGTCCACTTTATGCACGTATACCGGGATGCTGGAGGAGCTGGTTCCGTTGTTGCCCAGCTGGTAGGCGGATCCCAGGCCCCAGCACACGGCATTGCGATCGGCGGTGATGGCGCAGGCGTGATTTCCGGTGACCGAGATCTCGAACGCGCCGGTCAGATCGTCCGTGCCGTTGGGGGCCTTGACCTTCACCGGCACGCTGGAGCTGGAGGTGTTTCCCGTGCCCAGCTTGCCGTCCGCGCCCGAGCCCCAGCACCAGACCTGGCCGTCGCTGCCCAGCGCGCAGGTGTGATCCGAGCCCGCGCTCACCTGGGCCACCTTGCCCGCGATGCTCACCTCGACCGGCTCCAGCCTCTCGTTCCCGCTGGTGCCGTCGCCCACCTGGCCGTACTGGTTGTTGCCCCAGCAGTAGAGCTCCCCGATGTCGGTCACCGAGCAGGAGTGCGACACTCCGCTGCCCGAGCCGCCGCCGCTGATGGTCTCCGATCCCGTCAAGAAGCCCGTGCCGCCCACCCCGTACACCTGGACCGGCAGGTTGGTGGGGTTCTCGTCGCCCACGCCCAGCTGGCCTCCGGCGTTGTTGCCCCAGCAGTAGGCCTCCCGGGTGGCGGTGGGGGGCACGATCTTGCCCAGGTAGGAACGCGAGGAGAGCAGGTAGCTATCGATGGACTCGCAGGCGCTCCAGCGCCCGTCGCGGCAGAAACGGGTCCCCTCGTAGCAGAGGATCTGCCCGCCGGACAGGATCTCGTAATCGGGGTAGCAGGACTGGGGCTCGGACCCGGGCTCGCACAGGCAGCCCTCCTCGATGGCGGTGCAGTCGGCGCACCCGCTGTGGATGGCGGGATCTTCGTCGTCGCAGTCAGGACCCAGCGGGCAATACACGCCGTAGCCGTCTCCATCGTTGTCGACGCAGTTGGCTCCGCCGTCCATGCCCCCGTCCTGGTAGCGCTCCACCGTGTCCGAGCAGGCCGACAGCAAGCCAGCCAGCAGTACGGCATAGAACAATAAAATATTTATCCTACACATACACACTCCGACGTATGGTTAGGCACATGCACGCAGCTATCCCCAGCCTGCATACGATCTGCGACATAACCATACGTAATCATACGTGTTTTTGTGACTCTGAATATTCTCGCACTCACCGTAAAAGAACGCAATGGGAACCGTATAAGGATCCCCGTCCACTCCGGTCTGTCGTGGTTTCTGCCGTTACGACCTTTCTCCGCTGGAGTTCGAAAGGTGCAATGTGCATACCGAAGCCGGGCGGGCGCACGACGCAAGCATTCCGGAGCAATAACCGTTAGTTACCGGCTACGGGCGCGCGCGTTCTCCGGCGTATCCCTCCTGATCCACGCACCGTTTGCGAAAAGCTGAAATCTTTGCGGCGGACGAGGGGGGAATCCGGAAATTGAACCGTCGGCCGGATCGGGGAAGGGCTGATTCAGCTCAAGTCGATCAGTGGTAGCGCCGTCGACGGGGAAGACATCTCGAGACTGCAGGGGGAAAACGAATGAAAGCCGACATGTCCGCGAGCGCGGTCGACGGCCGGTTGCGGCGCGTGTCTCAGCTCAGGCGCCCGTGCCTCTCGCTCGCCAGGGCCGGGAAGCGAGCCGAAAAAGCCCCGAAAAACCGGGAAGAAAAACCGGCTAGCGCGCCGTTAGGGGATAAGGGATAGCGGACGGCAAGACCGCTGCCGAACGCGGGTATAGGCCGATCTCAAAACGGCTCGTTCTTCTTCGGCATCTTATCCCCCGTCGCCGCCGGCGACACCGAACCCGGCAGGGGTACCGCTACCGCGGCGCGAGGGCGGTCTCGCGGCGCGCCAGTACGAGCCGCGGCCGCGGCCCGAAAGCCTGAGCCGGGGATGGGCGCGCAGGTTGCGGCGGGAGACCCGCCTCGACGACCGGTCGGGGGGACGGCCGACATCGAGAAAAAAGCGCTCGGCCGGCTCGACGCGGCGCCACCCGGCCGACAGGTAGTCGGCGAAATAGCGCAGCTCGGGGTCGGAGGACGCGCCGCGGGCGAACTCGAATACCACGAGCAACGCCTGGGGCCAGCGCATCCGCTCCATCCACCGCCGCAAGACCAGGGGATCGAGGCGCTCCCAGCGCTCCAGCACCAGCTGCAGGAGAATGGTCAGCAAGCGCGGATCGTAGCGCAGCATCTCCCCGGCCAGCGCCACCAGCGCTTCCGGGCCTTCGATTCGGTAGGCCCAGCGGCTGCGCTTGCCCACGGCGGGAGCGCCGATCGCTGACAGCTCGTGGTAGAGCCGCCCGAACTCGGCCTGGTCGGGCGCGTGCAGCAGCAGGCCCGGTCTCATAGGCCCTCGTCGTCCCGCAGATCGTCGAACTAATCCGCGGCCCGTTCCGCGCCGGGATAACGCCTTTCGACCAGCCGGGCCAGGTGCGCGTCTATCAAGTCCAGATCGTCGGCCAGGCGTATCAGCTTCCTGGCGTGCGCCAGATCCTCGTCCCGGCCGGTGAAGCATTATGGCCGAAGACCTGAATCGCGGGCGCCGCCTCGGGTCCGGGAGAGCAACCAGGAGGAGGGGTCACACCAGGATGACGATGTCGTCGTCCCCCTCGCCGCCGTCGCTCGCCGGGCTGTAGACCTCGCTCAGCCTGAGATCCATCTGCCGCTCCTCGCTCAGTTGCTCGATGTAGCCGCGGATCTCGGGCACGGCCTCGACCAGGCGGCGGAAGTAGTCCCGGCCCAGGAAGAGCACGGTGGATTTCTCGGTGGCCACCACCGAGGCGGTGGTGGGCTCCTCGTTGAGCAGGGATATCTCGCCGAAGATGTCGCCGGGCAGAAGGGTGGCCACGGTCTGCTTGCGGCCCTCCACCGCGCGCGAGACCTCCATCTTGCCCCGCAGCACCAGGAACAGCCCCTTGCCCGGCTCGCCCTCGCGGATGAGGGCGGCGCCCGGCTCGGCGTCGTAGGCCAGGAAGCGCCGCATCAGATCCATGCGCTGCTTCTCGTCCAGGGGCTTGAAGAGGGCGGCCGTCTTCATCAGGTTATTCAGCAACCGCTCCTGGGTGAAGGAGGAGAGCGCCTTGGCGATGCTGGCCACCGTGTTGCTGGCGGCGATCAGGGCGTCGCGGTCGAACTCCAGCAGGTCGCAGTCGCTCACCGCCGAGACGGTGGCGTTGCGCGGCTCGCTGTTGAGCAGCGCCATCTCGCCGAAGATGGAGCCCGGGTGGAGCACGGCCAGCTGTATCTGCTTTCCCGGTTTCTCCTTGCGGGTGACCCGCACGCTGCCACGGCCCAGCACGAAGAAGCTGTTTCCCACCTCGCCCTCGACGATGACCGGGGTGCCGGGCCGCACCCGCAGCAGCTTGATGGCCTTGAGCACGGAGTCGAAGTCCTTGGCCGGAAGCAGGCTGAGCAGCGGCAGCGGGGTCAGAAGCTCGGGGTACTGGATGCCCGAGCCCTCGAAGCTGGAGCCGACCGACTCGGCACGGCGGAAGAGCTGATCGGGCGGGGGCACCACCCGCAGATGCAGCTCGAGGTCGGGCGGGACCTCCTGCTCCGGGTCGGGCGGCGCCATGCGCGCGCCCCGGCCCAGCCGCGGCGAGCCGGAAGCGTAGAGCTCGGCCACCGACTTGAGCAGCCCCACGAATTGCGGGTCCAGCTGGGAGAGTATCTTGAGCGCCATGATGGCGTGCAGGGGGTAGCCGGCATTGGCCGAGTGGCGGGCCAGCGAGGTGTAGACCAGGGCGGCGCGCTGCACCTCGCCCAGGGCCAGCAGGGCGTCGGCCACCCGCAGCCTCGCGTCCAGGTGCAGCGGCTGCAGGTCTAGCAGCGCGCAGTAGGCGTGAAGCGCCTCCATGAACGAGCCGGCCAGCAGCAGCTCGTCCGCCATCGACTTGAGCTCTCGAACGGTCTTCATCCCGGCCTTCCGCCCCGCTCTCTCCTCCGCGGCAAGTATCTAACCACCAACCGCACCCGGCCCGCAAGCTCTCAGGTTGGCCGCAGCGCGGGGATCCGGGGCCATCCGTCAGGCGACCGCGACGTATCAGAACCCGTACCGCCGCCGCATCTCCAGGCCCAGGGCGTGGTTGAGCTCGAAGACCCGCTCCGCATCGCCGGGAGGCATGGTGCCCGCCCCGCAGGAAGGCGTGATCACGGCCTGCTCCGCGATCAGGGCGCGGTCGATGCCGGTGGCGGCGAGGGCGGCCATGACCCGCTCCAGGTGCTCGGCCAGCGACTCCACCGTCTGCTCGCGGATGGCTTCCGAGGTGGGCACCACCCCCCAGGCCAGCGCGCCGCCCGATTCCAGGTGTCGCTTCACCGCCTCGGGATAGAGGGCGATGCTCTCCCCGAACTCGAAGGCGTCGAAGGCCACGATGTCGGCGCCGGCGTCGATGGGGATGCTCCACTCGGTGTTGCCGCAGCAGTGCACGCCGCTGATGGCTCCTTCGGCACCGATGCCCTGCATGACCTCGGCGATCATGGAGACCACCTCCCCGCGCCCGACCGAGACGTAGACCGAGCTGCCGAAGGAGGAGAGGACCGGCTCGTCCGCGAAGCAGATGACCCGCTCCCCCAGATCGCGGTAGCGCCGGATCTGCCAGCGGCACTTGGCGGCGATGGCCTTGACCGCCACGTCTCGCAGCTGCTCGTCGAAGAAGCTCGCTCTCTGGTTGCGGTCCTTGACGTTGAGGGCGAAGCTCACCGGCCCCACGCTCTGCACCTTGACGAATGGCGGCCGGGGGCCGGCGCCGGCGCGCAGCGCCTCCTCCAGGGCGTAGAGGCCGGCGGCGAAGTCGGGACCGATGGCCAGGAGCGAGAAGTCGCCCGGCGGGGGCTCGCCCTCGGTGGCGTCGAGATAGATCTGGTAGAATCGGGCCAGCGCCTCCGAGCAGTCGGCCGACAGGTCGAAGAAGATGCGGCGCTTCTCCCGGTCGATGGTCAGGCAGGGCAGCCCCTCGGCCACCTGCACCTCCATCTGCTCGTTCAGGCCCAGCTGCGGGAGCTGGGGCCAGGCCGGCGCCTCCGGCTGCAGGCGCAGGGTCAGGTCCACGGCGTGCCCGGTATCGGTGAAGGGCATGGTGCCGATGGCGGAAACCAGGAATCGGGGTTTGAAGTGCATATTCTTTCCTCTGAACGGTGGAGGCGCGGTCGCTTCAGCAAACGTCATCGTTGGTAAACATCATCGTGAGTAAACGTCATCGTGAGTAAACGTCATCGTGAGAGCCGATGTCTACCGGGATTATGGTCTTTCCTTTCCGGTACCGAAATCGAGCAGGTGGCCCACTACCGCCCGGGCTCCGCGCAGGAGGTAGCCGGGGTCGGTGATGTTGCGCGCGAGCTGCCGGGCCACGAAGCGCGGCGAGAGAAAGGAACGGTAGACCTGGTTGCAGAAGCGCACGATCTCGTCGGAGCTTATGTCGCCGGTCCTGAGCACCGAGCCGCGCATGTCGAACCTCTCGTAGTCGTCCGGGGCGCAGGTGAGCCAGCCCTTCTCCACCGCCTCGGCGTAGAGCGGCGTGCCGGGATAGGGGACCACCACCGTGGACTGCAGCATCTCGGCCGAGCCCTCGCGCATGAGCTGCCGGGCCAGCTCCACCGTGCGCCGCACCTGCTCCCGGGTCTCCCAGGGAAAGCCGACCATCACCGTCAGGTGCACGTCGATGCCGGCCCGGGCCGCGTTGCGGCAGCCGTTTGCGATCTGCTCCACCGTCACCCCCTTGCAGATGCGATCCAGCGTCTGCTGGTTGGCCGACTCCAGGCCCGACTTGATCTTGCGCCAGCCGGCCCGCTTCATCAGCCGCGGCACCTCCGGATCCTGCAGGTAGTCGAACCTCATGTTGCAGGAGATGAGGATTTTACGGTGAAAACCGCGCTCGATCATCCCCCGGCAGAACTCCTGCAGCCACTCGCCTCCCGGAAAGGTGCCCGAGTCGTCGAAGATCTCGCGCGCGCCGTGATTTTGTATCAAGTATCCGATCTCGTCCAGCGCGCGCTCCACCGACATGCGGGTGAACCGGGGATAGGTGGTGGTCCAGGAGCAGAAGCGGCAGCGGTGCCAGGGGCAGTCGCGGCCGGCCATGGTGTAGTAGATCTCCCGGTACCGCCTCCACTTCTCCCCGTAAAGGTCGGCCCGGGTGAGGCGGCGATCGATGAAGGGCAGCGAGTCCAGGTCGTGGTCGTGCCCGAAGGGGCCCGTATCGCGTATCTCGTCGCCTTCCCTGAAGTATACGCCGGGCAGCAACGGTTCCGCGCTCTCCAGGTGGCGGACGATGCTGCGCAACAGGAAATCGTAGTGGCCGCCGGTTATGGCGAAATCGGCGCTGCAGTTCTTCATCGTTTCCCCGGGCAGGGCGGTGACGTGGTCGCCCATCAGCGCCACCCGGCAATCGGGCAGCAGCTGCTTGATGCGATCGGTGACCGCCCAGTGCTGCCTGACCACCGGGGTCTTGGTCTCCATGGCCACCAGGTCGGGCCGCTCCCGCTCCAGGATGCGCCAGAACCGCTCCGCGGTCTTGCGCCCGGCGATGGCGTCCTCCCAGATCACCCGGTGGCCTTCCCGCGCCAGCAGGGTGGCGGCGTAGGCGGGCACCACCGGGTAGATGTAGCTGCCCACGTGGTACCATTGGAACTGCCGGTTCTGGGTCAGCATGGGGCTGCCCTTGCCCTGCAACGGCGGGTAGGCGATGGCGACCTTCACCGGCGGGTGATCCTTTCCCGCAGGACACGGTAGAGAAAAAGCGGGTTGCCGACAACGTAGCGCGCGAACATCCGGCGCGGCTCCAGCAGGAGCCGGAAGAGCCACTCCAGCGAGCGCTGCTGCATCCATTCCGGCGCCCGGGGCACCGCCCCTGAAACGTATTCCAGCAGGGCGCCGATGGGCCAGACGACCCTGGCCTCCAGCCGCTCCCAGTTGTCCAGGACCCAGTGCTCCTGCGCGGGCGTGCCGAAGCCGACGAAGAGGATATCCGGCCGCGCGGCGGCTATGGAGCTCAACACTTCCGCTTCCTGGGGATGGTTGCGCTCGAAGTACCCGTGGCCGTGACCGGCGATGCGCAATCCCGGGTGCCGCTCCTGAAGCCGCCGGCAGGCCTCCTCGGCCGCGCCCGGCCGGGCGCCCAGGAAATAGAGGCTGGTGCCGTCCTGCCGCCACCTCTGGCAGAAGCCGTCGATGAACGAAGCGCTGGTCAGCCTCCCGGGCAGGGGCCGGCCCAGCAGCCGCGCCCCCAGCACCACCCCGGCGCCGTCGCAGTAGGTTATGGCCGACCTTCGGTAGGCCTCGCGCAGCCGCTCGTCCCCCGCGGCCAGGTTCAGGGTGTGGGCGTTGACGTAGGTCACCAGGTGCTTGCCGCCGCCGGCGAGCAGCCCGCCGATGCGGTCCAGAAGCTCCCCCTCCCGTAACCGGTGGACGCGCACCCCGAGCACCTGCTCGCTCGCGGCCACAGGCTGGGCGGAAGCGTCCTCGACCGGGTTCATGTCTTCCATCCTAGCGCGTTTGCACCGGCTCGCGCCTGCCCGGACGGAGCCGTCAGGCCTCGCAGTAGGCGCGGATGTCGTCGAGGCAAGCCCGGCGCGCGCATCCGGGATCCGCGAGGTGTTGCCGATACCAGTCCATGGTCCGCCGCACCGCCTCCTCCAGGTTCCAGCGAGGGCTCCACCCTAGCAGGTGAACCGCCTTGTCTATGGAGAGCCGCAGAAGCCCCGCCTCCTCGCAGCCATCGCCAGCGGCGGGCTCTTCCCGCCAGGTTCCCCCCTCTCCCCACGCCTGCAGGCAGAGCGATGTCAGCTCGGACACGGTCCGGGCGCCCTCCAGATCGGGTCCGAAGTTCCAGGGGCCGCAGAATCCGGCCGCGTCCGCGCCGTCGGCGCCGACCAGCCGGCTGCCGAGGAGCAGGTAACCGCCCAGCGGCTCGAGCACGTGTTGCCAGGGGCGGCACGCGCGCGGCGAGCGCAGCACGACCGAGGCGCCGGAGTCAAGCGCACGCACGATGTCGGGCACCACCCGGTCGCGGGACCAGTCGCCGCCGCCGATCACGTTTCCCGCCCGCGCGCTGGCCACGGCCACGCCATGCTCGCGCAGCCGCTCCGGCGGGAAGAAGCTCCGCCGGTACGAGGTGGTGACCAGCTCGGCCGCGCCCTTGCTCGAAGAGTAGACGTCGTGCCCGCCAAGGGGATCTTCTTCGCGATAGCCGTGCGCCCACTCCCGGTTCTCGTAGCACTTGTCGCTCGTCACCACGACCACGGCGCAGGGACGGCCAGCGACGCGCACCGCTTCCAGCAGGTGCGCCGTGCCCAGGACGTTGGTGGACAGGGTACCCACCGGGTCCTTGTAAGAGACCCGCACCAGCGCCTGCGCCGCCAGGTGGAAGACGAGATCGGGCCGGGCCTCGTCCACCGCCGCGCGAACCGCCGCCAGGTCGCGCACGTCAGCCAGCCGGTGGCGGCAGACGCCCTCCAACGCGGCGTCCTGGAAGAGGGAGGGGTGGGTTTCCGGGGCCAGAGCCAGGCCGAACACCTCGGCCCCCAGATCGGACAGCCACAACGCGAGCCAGCTGCCTTTGAAGCCTGTATGCCCGGTTACGAGCACCCGGCGACCCGCGTACACCGCGCGGAGATCGACCGGTTTCGCCGACACTAGCCGTCCTTCCGCCGCGGAACGGCCCACGGCGCCCGACCCGAAGCCCATATCTCGTTGAGCATCTGGTACTCTCGGTAGTTGTCCATCGGCTGCCAGAAACCCTCGTGGCAGTACGCCATGAGCTCGCCATCCTCGGCCAGACGCCGGAGCGGAGCCTGTTCGAAAACGACGTGGCTGCCTCCCTCCAGGTACGGCCAGATGCGCATAGCGTCGAGTACGAAAAAACCTCCGCTGATGTATCCGACTCTCTCCCGCGGTTTCTCGTTGAACTCACGGACGCGCCCCTCCTCGACCGCCATCTCCCCGAAGCGGTTCGGGGTTCGCACCGCGGTGACGGTCGCGATCTTGCCGTGCGCCCGGTGATGCGCGATCGAGGCCTTGATGTCGATATCCGCAACGCCGTCGCCGTAGGTCATCAGAAACAGCTCGTCGTCGGCCACGTATCGGCGGATGGCGGCCACGCGCGCCCCCGTCATGGCGTCCTCACCGGTTTCCGCCAGCGTCACGCGCCAGTCCTCGTCCTCTCCATTCTCGTGGAACTGGACGCCCCCCGGCATCCCGAGGCGCACGGTGAGATCGTTCGTCATCGCGCGGTAGTTGAGAAAAAACTCCTTGATCGTCCACCCCTTGTAGCCAAGGCAGAGAACGAAGTCGCGAATCCCGTGCGCCGCGTAGATCTTCATGATGTGCCAGAGGATGGGCCTGCCGCCGATGGGGAGCATCGGCTTTGGCAGGACCTCTCCGGGGTCATGGATCCGGGTACCTTTACCGCCGCATAGTATTACCGTTTTCATGGCGAATCAGCGCGATAATCGGCTGATCCGTCGCTAGGTGTCAACCGCCCCCGCTTCGTCGTGCTATCCGATCCTATTCTTGCTCGAAAAAACCCGGGTCTTCACGTACCTCGACGCGGACCTGATAACCGCTACCGGATCGAGGTAACCCTCATCCTTGAGGGTGAGGATATGGTGGCAGAGAACCGACGCGTCGTAGATATTTTTTACGAAAAAGGGGGCGCAATCGAGATATAGCATTCCCTTGTAGTAATCCTCCCGAAAAACCCCCTTCGCGAACCGCAGGGCCTTACCGATATTCCGGCCGGACAGATTACTCCTCAGTCCAGGCGCCCGGGGAGGCTTCTCCGCTACAGCCCGCCGTGCGGCCCCGGGCATCTCATTCAACTCCCCCATTCGCAAAACGGCATCCTTTATCTCCGTATATACCCGTTCCGGCCTCCGGGCCGCCTCCGACATCATCACTGAAAATAACTCCTCCATGTCCGGAGAAAAAGCTTTCAAGGAGGGGATGTGCTCTCGAGCCTGAAAAAAGCTCTCGACTATTGACGAGTAAAAACTCAAGCATCTGACCATGCTGGGGTGATAGGGATAATCCTCTTCATCGAAATACCTCCGCGGAATCCTGTTAGTAGTATCCTCCAACGTGCTTGCCCCGAGACTGTGATGCGAAGTCCCGGAAATAGTATAGGGCCTTTTGGAATTCAAGTAGCTCTCGACGACCCCCGCGATGGCAAAACCCGAGTACGCATCGGGCGTGCTAGAGTTGAAGAACCTACCGTTACTGGATAGTTTCTTTACCCTTTCTACCACCTCGTATCGTACAACCGAAAAGAGGTATAGAGCCGGCAACGATCCATACGTCGCCCTGAAACGGATGACTTCCCGTATCCTGGCAGCTGAATCCCTTGTCGTGATCCGTCTACTCAGCGAGGGGATTATCAGGCGGTTCGCCTCGGAATGCTCGATGGTGGGCCAGAAATACCTGGGGAAGCCCCACCTTATTGCAGACGCTTCCGTCTCGCCGATGACTGCGTTCAGATCGCGCATCGCATTAGGAAGCAGCCCGTCGTCGTCCCCGATGTAGATGACATACCCCTGCGGCTTGACGTGCGACAAAGCGAACTCGAAGTTGTTCGGCATGTTCACGCGCTTGCCGGTGTTCAGGTAACGAATCCGGCTGTCGCGGAACGATTCCACCACCTCGCGAGTCTGATCCTGGCTGTAGTTGTCGCTGACCAGGATTTCGAGCCTGTCGTAGTCCTGCATCACACAGGTTCTGAGCGTGTGCTCGAGCGTATCGCATCGTTCACGCGTGGGTATAACAACCGTGAAGCTTTGTACCGCTTCGCATCGATTCATGAATCGTCCTCAAGGGCTAAAGGTGTCGGTCATAGAAAAGACGGGCGACTGCCGTATCCCTTCGGTATCGATGGTCTCCTGGTACCGGTCATGTCTGGAGGAACCGTGGCGAGTATACCACGACGTCGCGCCGCGCCTATGTTTCGCTCGATCGGCCGAAACGACGACCGAAAGAGACCGCATTTGAGGATAGCGAAACGAGTGGTGAAGCGCGTAACCGCGCCGGACTCCATACCGCGCAACGGACCGAGAAACGCTCGACGAAAGGGCTTCGAGACGGTATTGTCACCCGCCGGATGAAGCGTTGACAGGCAGCGGTTTCGCGCGGCGGTTTCCAGGCATCTATCGCGCATCGTTTCGACGAAACCGGCTGCCGCGGCGCCCCGATCAATTCGCGAGACAGGCAACGGCGCAGACAGCTACCCTCTATGAACGTACTGAAAAAGAACATCATCGCGAACTTCGGAGGAAGCATCTGGACCGGGCTCATGGGCCTGGCTTCGGTGCCGTTTTTCATTCACTTCATGGGAATCGAGTCGTACGGCCTGGTAGGCGTCTTCGCCACGCTACAGGCGCTGCTCGGTGTTCTGGGCACGGGGGTGAGCAATACGTTGAACCGCGAGATCGCCTGCTTAGCGGTACGAGAGGACCACGCGCGGGAGATGCGCGACCTGGTACGGACGCTGGAGATTCCCTACTGGGCCCTGGCCGTGGTTATCGGCATCGGTGTCGTCGCTCTGTCTCCTTTCATCGCCTACCACTGGATAGAAGCCGAACACTTGTCTCCCGATAACGTTCGAAGAGCCGTCATGATCATGGGAGTCGTGATCGCTTTTCAATGGCCTTTGGGATTCTATTCCGGCGGCCTAATGGGCCTGCAACGTCAGGTATTGCTGAACGGCATCAACGTGGTCATGGCCACGCTACGAGGTCCCGGGGCCGTATTAATTCTATGGCTCGTCTCTTCCGAGGTGGAGGCTTTTTTTCTATTTCAACTGGCTATCAGCGTCATCCACGTCGTCGTTTCGCTGCTCTATTTATGGCGCAGCCTGCCACTCCACGCGGAAGCACCGCGCTTTCGACGCGAACAACTCTTCGACACCTGGCGCTTCGCTACGGGCCTGACCAGCACGACCATGATGTCGATCCTGATCACACAGGCGGACAAGGTCATCTTGAGCCGCATGTTGAGCCTGGAAATGTTCGGTTACTACACCCTGGCCAGCCTGGTCAGCGTGAATCTTCATCGCTTCACCACCCCTATCTTCACGGCCGTCTATCCCGGCTTGACCAACCTGGTGGCGCTAGGCGCGACCGAAGAACTCGCGAACCTGTACCACAAGAGCACCCAGCTGCTGTCGGCGATCGTATTGCCTACCGCGCTCGTGATCGCTTCGTTCTCGCACGAGCTACTGCTGCTGTGGACGCAGAGCCCGGTCACGGCCGAGCACACCCACCTGCTGGTCCGGGTTCTTATCATCGGCATGTCCATCAACAGCATCATGCATATGCCCTACGCGTTGCAACTAGCCTACGGAAAGCTACGACTCGCCATTCTCGGCAGCTTGGTGATCGTGGTGCTCATCGTGCCTCTGATGATCGTCTTCACCGAATGGATAGGCGCCATCGGAGCGGCGATCGTATGGTTGCTGCTCAACATCGGCCAGCTAACAATCGCCGTCCCCATCATGCATCGCTGGTTTTTAACCTCCGAAAAATGGCGCTGGTACCTCGATGATATCGGACGTCCCCTGCTGGCGACCCTGGCCGTGGTGGCGGTTGGCCGCATCCTCATCCAGTCCGACTGGCATCCGCTGTTGCTTCTGGCCAGTCTGGCCGTGCTCGGTTGCGTAACGGTACTCGCCTCCGCCATCGCTGCCAGTCGGCTCGATGCCGTGGCGAGACTCGCGTCGTTCTGGGCAGCGTTACGCGCCAGAAACGCCGGGCCGGAGGGGAACTGAAGGGTCACCCCCGTCGATCGACTTCTCCCTTCACCTCATCCTCCTCAGGTATCCACAGGGCGCGGCAGTCACTACCAGTTTTGCTACGATCTCGCCGTCGATCTCGAAATCCGAATTGGCCTTCAAGAACTCTCTTACCGCGGTCTTCGGATTATTTCCCGGTCCCCACTCCCGGTCCTTGCAGGTTTCTTCAGGCAGATCCTCGATTACGCCGTCGTAGACGACACAGTAACTACCAACGGTAACGAGCCCGGCGTAGAGCCGAAGCTCCCGGAGGACGTGATCGTGGGTATGGTTGGAGTCGAGGCTCACTAGTATTCGTGAATATCCCGAAACGGCTCCGTATACCTGTTCCGCAATCCTGTCTTCGACACTAGAGCCTTCGATCATCTTTATGCGCCGGAACATCGGATGCGCCTCGATCCTCTTCCGGTTATGGCTGCGTATATCGACATCCACCCCGACCACGGTCCCATCGCCGCCGAGAAGCTCGAGCATGGACGCCAAGAAGATGAGTGAACCGCCGTGCGCGATGCCCGTTTCCACGATGCAATCGGGTTTTACTCTCCATATTATCTCCTGCATGGCCACGATATCCTGGGGATACTGGATTATCGGCCTTCCTAGCCACGTGAAGTTGTAGCTGTAACGCGTTCTGAGCGTCTCGCTAAGAAATGATCTTCCGCTGTCCTGCAAGGCCGTGTCTTCTGGGTAACCGTTGATCCTCTCCCGGCACTCCTCCATAAAAGCCTCCACCGGGTCCGTGGAATATGCCTCTGGGTTCTTCCTTTCCGACATACGATCCCTCCAGCCTCCCCTTACCGTTCAGGTACTCCTTCGGTTTCGATCTTGCCAGAGCGTATCACAGACCTTTTTCCCTGGGCGTCACGGCACCACCGCCCGGCTGTGGGGAGCCATCACGAGCAGCCGCAGGCGCCATCCCGAGAAGGAGGCCTGGAAAACGCAGGCGATTCCTCGTTCAGTAGCGGTAAGAAGCGTCTTTTAATAGTTCGATCTCGTATCCGACAAACCGGATTTCTTTCAGGAACCTCCTCATCTGTTCCAGATAATTCACCGCCGTCAGTATCACCGCATCCTCTGACCCGGCATCTGCTAGTATCTCGGGCGGGAGTATTCTTCTTCCGCCAATCGTCTTCGATCGCTTGTAGACGTTACCGTCGACCAGCTCTTTTATCCGGCATTTCCCCAGCGACGTATGCCCGAGCAGAAGTTGCGCGTATTGCGATATTCCCCAGACATATACGGGGGTATTCGAGACGGAAACCTCATCCATTATTTTCAGCACCCGCGAATCGTCACAGCGACGAATGTAGTCCAAAAGAGAAACGGAAAGCGCTCGGGACCGGACCGCAACCGTGTCCCGCTTCCGTGATTTCTTGAACACACCGTAAATACACGGAACACCGGTTCCGCTTCCGTTTTCGCTGTGCAGCGCTTTCACGCCCGTCTCCACCGCCTCGAATCCCGAGGCGGCCGCCAGAGCGCACATGTGGGTCATATCGAGATGGTTGACGTGTTCGAGGTTCAGATCGACATAGGGATAGGCGGACGACTCCCCGTATCGCGCCGCATCGGGAACCTCGATGTAAATGACGCCGTCATCGGCAAGGCGGCCCCTCGCCTCGTCCAGAACCCCGCGGGGAAATATCGCGTGCTCCAGTACGTGCGAATATATAATGCAATCCGGTACGGTACCATCAAACGGAAGCGCTTCGCCGCTTCCGCATTCGGCTCGAACTCCCAGCGTTTCAGCGACATAGTCAATACATTCCGGAAGCATGTCGACGGCATAGAGGTCAAAAAAACCCCCTTCCTTCATTACGGATAGCAGCCCCCCCTTACCGCATCCGACGTCGAATATCTTCGCGCTCTTGCCGGCTAGGTGAGATGCGAGACATTCGGCCGTTTCGCCGAATCGCCTTTGCTCCTCCGGACCGCTGCCGCCCGAACCGGGGGTTTCCGCGCTAAAATAGTAGGCGTTTCCCCGGTAGTAGCCGTTGAACGATGCGGGCGTCGAGCGGGTATCGTAGTAACAGAAGTCGCACTCTAGACAGGAAACCAGCGAAAAAGAAGCCCTCAGCGGACAATCGTCAAAAATGCTGAATGTCAGATCGGTTATGACCTCGACCCGTCTTCCGCCGCACAGGGGACACTCCCGGTCGGCATCGCGTCTCCGCGGCTTCATGACCTTCCGCCTTTGTCCTGAAGGCTTCTGGCACGCCGAGAAAGCATCCGCATTTCGTCAAATCGATTCTCGTACTCTAAAACCTTATCGACGGTCATGTTATAGGGCTTTAGATACACCTGGCCCTCGATGGAAAGAATATGTTGCTTCTTTAGGGTTAAATTGTCATCCACGAAACCGAAGTAGTTCAGTCCGTGCTCGTCATATGGCCGTTCCATCTCGTCCACCACGCGTCCCGGGCTGTACAGCCTGAGCCCCCGTCCCATCATGGCTTGTGCCGAAAGATACGCGATCGCGAGCGGGGGCGCGATTTCGGTCCGCATTTTTGAGATGTGCTCTAGTAATATCCTCATGGCAGGGCCTGCGCTGAAAGGCAGTAACCTCGAGACGGCGGGAAAACTCCGATTCAGGTCCGTGCATTTTCCAGGAGCGCGCACCACCGGTTCAGCCAAGGATCATCGGGGAAAAGGGCCTTGTAATGGAAGGGACTCCCGCGGGTTTCCGAGAGAAATGCTCCCTTCAATTGGGAAATCGCCTGCTCGGCCTCTTCTACAGATGACCCGTCTTTGCCTTCCCGGCTGGCTCGAAACGGACCGCCAGCGTCACCCAAGCTTTCGACATACAGTTCCGCTCCGTCCATCGTTCCGGCGGCGTTCCAGGTATGCTTTCTTTTTTTCTCGTTTATCAGGTCCGCAAGTTCTTCCGTCCAGTCGTCAACCATCTCGTCTAGGCTGAATCGTTTCACGGCGATTTCCCTCGCGCGGTTACCCAGGGTAGCTCTGAGCTCCCTGTCGCGGTACAACCTCTCCAGTGCAGCCGAGTATTCTTCCTCGGTTTGTACGACGAGTCCGGTTACACCGTCTTCAACGAGATGTTTTTCGGTGCCGTTTCCGAAAACCACCACCGGAATACCCGCCGCCATCGCCTCGATCACCGCCTGCTCTCCGGTTCCGTAGTGATCCGGGCACAACGGATAACCGAACACGTCAAAAACGTTCAGTCGACGAACGATATCCGCAACCGGTCCCGTAAACACGAACCTTTCACCCACCCCCTTCTCTTCCGCTTCCTTGCGTATCGACTCGTGCCTATCGCCTCCGCAAACGATGAATCTCGCATCCGGGATGTCCGCCGCGGCGCTCATCTCGACGAAGGCGGGATGAAGTTTGCAGTAGTCAACCGTACCGATATACCCCACGTTGAAACCATCATGCGTTTCGTGCCGCGCCTCGGACACCCGTTCGGTACCCGCACAGGTAAACACCAGGCGTACATGCTGATCCTTGTACCTCCGGTCAATGGATTTCATGGCCGGAGCTTCCAGGCTGTAAGGAGTCGATACGACAAAACGGTCCGGATAGGCGATCAGTTTCCTAGTGAATATGTGAGGCGCCGAATGTCCCGCCACATGCGACCATAATACCATGCGACAAGGCGGAAGCTCCTGGTTGATCATCAGGTTGTAGAGCCTCGGGTGGTTCCACCAGTGAAGAACGACGATGTCCGCCGCGCCGATCTCCTCCCAAAGCCGTTCCGGCTTCGAATCCATCGTATCGGTCAATCCGATGGACGCCCTGCCCGCCGATTCGCGCGCGGACTCGTTGGCGTCCTCGAGGCACAATATCTCGTGCTCCTGTCCCCCCAGGCGATTCGCCCTACTCAGCCAGGAAAGAATTACGCGGCCCACTCCGCCGCCGAGGTGAGGCGTTATATGCCGTATCTTCATTTCGCAACCGATAGATGCGCGTCGGCCTTCGAATAAACGCTGCAGTACCGATGCAAGGCCTGGCTTCTGCACCGCCTGCAAAGCGCGCTGGAACGCCTTTCTTTTACGATAGCGGAAAGCGGCGTCTCCAGAAAATTGTCCGCCGCCCTGTTGTCTTCGGGATAATAAAACATCATGCAGTTACTAACCTCGAGGTTCCAGTTCACGTGAATACACCTTAGCGCAAGGCATTCCTCCGTCCTTTCGCATCTCGCCCTTTCCATGCCTTCTTCCAACGGCAGCGCCAGCATTTCCGCAGCTTGTCTCGCCTCTTCCGGAAGGGCTCCGCCCTCGAGATGTTCGAGAACGTCGTCGAGGCAGATCAAATAGGCGTAAACCGGATGAAATTCGAATCCCGCTTCCCCGCAAAGATCGCGTATACGCTCTTCATCTTCTCCCCGGTTATGTTTATAGACGTGATAATATACCTCGGTTTTCATACCGGGGCTGTATGCAAGGCGGTACTCTTTGAGCAGCTCGAAATTCCGGTAAAACGCCTCCCACGATCCCCCCGTATGAGTGCGTTCGTAGTTCTTGCCCCATCCCGAGACCGACACCCGGAACCAACCCGGCTTGGCCGCCACGGCCTCCTTGAGGTTTCTTTCGCTGTTGAGATTGCTGGACACCGCGCACAGCACCTCGAGGCTGTTGGCGTATTCGATGATTTGCGCAACCTGCGGGTTGAGAAGCGGCTCCCCCCACTGGTAAAGCTGAACGCTTCCGGCCAGAGGGTCTTCCGAAACGATCTTGTCCAGCACCTTGATAAAGGTATCGAGCTTCATGAATCCCTCGGGAGGCCTGCGTCGGTCGCGTTTTGCCCGGGGGCACGATATGCATCTGAGGTTGCAGACGCCGGAAATGTCCACGGCGTAATCGTGCGGTTTGATAGATGTATACGATATGAAATCTTCGTCAGGCTGGTAACCGGCCCTGATACACTCTTCCGCGATATCCTTTTCAAAAAAGAATGAAGCTATTATTATGAACGGCCTGGGCCCTTCTCCATACTCGGAAAAGAACTGTTGCGGAGTTCTTACCCGGTACCCTAGCGCTCCGGCGGAAGCCACCAGGGGACTACTGTCCAGAAACCCCTCTACCCTGGTGCCTAGCCTTTCCAGCGCTCTACAGAGTCCACGCCCCTGGTTCCCTGCGCCCCAGATATGGAGCGGACGGTCTCCGGCGCCCTTGAGGAAGGCGAGGTACTTCTCTACGGCGGGCGGCGGCGCTTCACTCATCTTTTTCCCTGATCGCCAGCTTTCTGTTCTTCTATGTACACCCCGGTAAACCGGTGGATGGCGAGCGAACGGCACTTCCTGCAAAATTCGCTGGCGTTGCGCTTGCGCACCAAATCCACCAGCGGCACCTGCAAAAAGTTCTCGGCGATAACGGGCAGGAAATAGGCCCCACAAAAACGTACATTCAGGTTCCAGTCGATCGGAAAGCAGCGCTCTTCCGGACAGGGAAGGTGCTTCTGTCGCTCCGCCTTGGCGATGCCCTCGTCGATCGAAAGCAGCAACATATCCATCGTCTCCCGCGCCTGGGAGGTCAGCGCCTTCCCATCCCGATAGGCCATGATGTGATCGAGCGGATATAGATAAGCATAGTTGGGCTTGAAGATGAATCCGAGCTCTTCGCAGAACGCCTTCATGCGGTCGCACGATTCACCGGTATTGTGCCTGTACAGGTGGTAGTTGACCTCCACGAACATCTCCGGATGGTACTCCCTCCTTAGCCCGCTCAACTTCCGCATGTTCTTCTCCAACAACTCCCAGTTACCGCCGGTATGCGTCCGCTCGTACCCTTTACCAAATCCCGATACGGAGACCTTTATCCAGTCTGGCCTCGCCGCTATCGCCTCGGTGAAGTCCTTGCGGACACTCAGGTTCGTCGACAGCGCGCATAGCACCCGGCGCTCAACGGTCATCCGGATGATCTCAGCGACATCCGGATTCAACAGAGGCTCTCCCCAGGCGTAAAGCTGAACACTTCCAACGAAGGGAAGCTCTTCGAGAATCTTGTCTATCACCTGCGCGTAGGTCCCCGCTTTCATGAAACCGGTGTCCGGTTGCTTCTCCATGTTCCCCCTCGGGCAGGAGATGCAGTGAAGATTGCATACTCCTGAGATATCCACGCTCGGATCGAGGGGCGTTATGAAAAGGGCCGAGATGAAATCGCTCTCACTCTTCAGGCCCGCATCCAGGCACCGCTCGGCAATCTCGTGCTCGTAGTGCGCGGATGTGATTATGATAAAGGGCCGCGGTTCCCGCCCTCCAGCGCCGTCGAGTACGCCTTCCGGCCGGTGTATCGGATACCCCAGGGCCCGCTTTCCCTGTAGACGGATGCTGCTATCGATGAAACCACGCGGAATGATGCCGTTGCGCTCTAGAGACCTGCATACCCCAAATCCCACGATGGAAGCGCCCCACAGAAACACCTCGCGTCCCTCCACTCGTTTTCTCAGGTCAGCCGGTTGCACTATTTCCAGATCCGCCATGATCCCGCCCGTTATTCCCCTTGCTCCGCTTATTCCCCTCTTGGATTTCGGATCGAGCCTCAATTTTTACCCATGGTCAGAAATCGCCGCTAGCGCCTCTCGTTGATAGAATACGGTTATTCCCCTGTGCCCATTTCCTCTTTCTATAAAAGAAAGACTTGTCCGCAGAACCCCCAACCACGCAACAAGTCTCTCATGTTCCTCGCAGACGGCCCCACGCCGATGACAACGACCGAGTTATTATCCAGTTCTTTTAGCATACTAGGCGGATAGACTTTTCTATTCAAAACGGTTTTGTTCTGTTTTCTACGATCGATGTCGTAAAATAGAACGTTTTCGCCCCTGAGTACGCTATGCGAGAAGCGCATCAACGTCTGGTACGAAATTCCCCATAAATGGACGCGATCCGTCCCGGATAAGGCCGCCTCTAATTCAGGATATTCAAAACGAAAGCCACCGGCGAACCAACCGGCCATCTTTTTTGGAAAGACCGTTTCCTCTGGCCGCTTCTCTCCTACCGTTTCTTTCCCGACCTTCCTAAACAGAGCACGCAAAATCGGGACACCGTCCTTCGTATCATTATCATAATCTACGTATTCGAAACCCATTTTCTCGAAAAGACTGCGCAGATGAACTAGATCGAAGTGATTGATATGCTCGAAAATAAAATGGACGAAAGGGGTGACTCCGGACACCTCGTCATAACGACTTACATCCGGCAACTCTACCATGGCGAGTCCGTTCTCCCGTAGACATCGACGAATTTCGCCCACCGCACGGTTCGGAAACAGTAAATGCTCCAGCACATGAAAGGAACTCAAGAAATCCACCGAATCGTCGACAAAAGGCAATCCTTCAATCGTCGAGTACTTAGCTTCTATCCCTCTCCTATTCATTTCGTCGATATGTTCTTGACACACCTCAATACCGCATAGGTTGTTGTAACCCGATCTTTTTAGAGCGGAGAGGAAATGCCCGGGGCCGCTACCAACGTCTACAATCCTCGCCGATTTCGGTAAACCCGCATCCGCGGTAAAGTCCACCAGTCTCTTGAAATACCTGATCTGTTCGTCATCGTTTTCACGCACGGAATAGAAATGTATCAGGTAATGTTCCTTATAGAACGCCTGCCATCGCGCCTCGTCCGAAGGCGAATCGTAAAAAACGAAGCCGCAGGCGATGCAATTCACAATAGCGAAACTGCCCGATACCGGCGAATCGTCAAATAGCGCACAACTTACATTTGCTAGATGATTCGATTCACGCCCCCCGCAAATCGGGCATAGTCTTTTCGACATCTTATCTACCTTCTACCCACTCTATTGAAGATCGGCCTCCCCCGCCGATAATGAAAGACGTCGGATCTTCTTCCATGCACTAGAGCCCGTTTTTTTAAACACTCCCGTCGTCTTTCGAGCGGGGCGGACCCATCTGCGGCGTCGCTCCTCCTCGAAACAGCGTCGCTATTCCTCGTCTTCGCTTCTTGCATCCGGGCCCGCCGCGCTCCGAAATACTCGGTCCGTATTTTTAAAATGGGCTCTAATTCGACCCGTCCGTTTTGCCACGTATCCCCGCTCCCTGTTAAAAAAAGTCGACGCTCTTTCTTTTCCGGATCAACTCCTCGTCGCCATACACCACGTAACACCTGTGTATGGCATCCGCCTTGCATCTCTTGCAGAAGTCGCTATTACGGCGGGACGCTATTATTTCGTCGATCGGCGTGCCGAGAAAGCCGCCGGGAACCAGCGTCCGGCCATCCGCATACCATTCCATGCACTGCGCCACCTTCCCGTCCCAGGTTATCCACAGGCATCTCTCGTAGCAGCATTCCCGCTCTCGCTGCGTGCGCGCGATCTCCATAGCCTCGCTGACCGGCAGTATCTGCAAATCCATCGTCCGTTTCGCCTCCGGGCTGATCTCCCGCCCTTCGATGACAGCCAAGATGTTGTCCAGGGGCGCCAGCGCAGCATGCCGAAAGCGAAAAGTGAAGCCCATCTCCTCGCAGAAACGCCTCATCTTCTGGAAGTCGTCCCGGTTGTTGTGATTGTAGATATGGTAAAATATCTCGACGATCATGTCGGGATGGAATTCTTCTCGCCACTTCTTAAGCCGGTTCATGTTCTCCACGACCAGATCCCATGCACCGCCTGTATGCGTTACCTCGTAGCTCTTCCCGTATCCCGACACGGAAACCCTGAACCACATGGGCCTGGCCCTGATGACGTCGGAAAAATCCTTGCGGACATTCAGATTGCTCGAAACCGCCGCCAGGACCCCTCTTTCGTTGGATAGCCGGACGATTTCCGGTAAGTCCTCGTTCAGCAAAGGCTCCCCCCAGTTGTAAAGCGTAACGACCCCCGTGAACGGGTCCTCTCGTAATATCTTGTCCAAGACCTTCCGGTACGTCGCCGCGGACATGAATCCGGCGGCCGGGTGCCGCGGCATGTTGCCCCGGGGACAGGATATGCAACGCAGGTTGCACACGCCCGACACGTCGACCTGGTAGTCGAAATGCTGGATCTTCGTGAAGGGAATGAAGTCTTCTTCATCGACTAGGCCATACTTGCGGCACTGCTCCGATATCTCGTCGGCGAAAAAGGATGAGGTGATGACGACGTACGGTTTGTTGGCGGAACCGCCGAGGATTTTGTCGGGAAGGTAAACGGGGTAGCCGAGCATTTTCTGACCGACCAGTGCGGTACTGCTGTCGATGAAGCCCTTCGGTTTCAGGCCCAGCCGGTCGAAAACCCCGCACATGCCGTATCCATGGCGGGCGCCCCAGAAGTACAGATCGCGATCCCCGACCACTTCGCGCAGCTCGTTCGGATCCAGGTACCATAAAGTCGCTGGCAGGCTCATGGCCGCTCCTGGGGCGGGAAATGCGCGATCCCCTCGGAAGAGAGTGCCGCGACTCGAAGTACCTCGTCCATTCTGTTTCGATTCCCCCAGAACGCCATGGGCTCGAATGAACGATAGGGCTGCTTGCCGAAGTCGAGCCGGAGTTGCGGCCAGCGCGCAGCATATTCCTCGATCACGCTCCGCACGGATACGGGAGCACCGCTGCAGCAGTTGGCAACTCCCACCACCCGATCCTGCAGACAGAACCGGGCCAGGAACTCGCCGACCTGCTTTCGCGATAGATAGTCGCGAAGCTGTTCGCACCCGCTCAGGGACACGCTATCCCGGTCTCGCTCGCCCGAATCTCGGATGAGCCTGAATACCCCTCTCTGTTCCTCGTCGTCGCTCCTTATATAGAATAGGCGCGCCCATTTCAGGGTAAAGCCCTCAAGAGACGAAAAGTGTTGCAGGCTTCTCCACGCGTGTTCGCTTAAGCCGCCTAATCGCGCATAACCATTATTGAAAAAGG
>CAYVFC010000102.1:0-29765 GCA_964450715.1 uncultured Sandaracinaceae bacterium
CGCTCCGCCGACGCGCCCGGTCTCGTATCGTTTATTTTGCGGTGCCTCCTAAAAGGAAACGCGCCCCGTCGGACAAGACGAGGCGCGTCCGTTTAAGTAATTAACCCGCTCTGAAGCGAGTTGTGTGTACGACTTGTCGATAGCAAGCGAAAGGAAGTCGCCAGATCTACATGGCGTCTTCTTCTGCGCCCGCCTCTTCCTCCATAGGGGCCTCTTCTTCCGCAGCAGGCTCCTCTTCCACGGCTTCCTCTTCCATGGGCTCCGCCATCTCGTCACCGACGGCCTCGTCCATAGCAGGAGCTTCCTCGACAGCCGGCTCGGCTCCGCCACAAGCTACGCCAAACCCTGCCAGAGCTGCGGTAGCAACAATGATGAAAAGCTTCTTGAGCATGTTTCTTCTCCTCGTTTTTATAAGTTGCTTCGTCTGCGTTACTAGCAACTTCGACTGGCACGGAATGGCGGCTTCCGTCCTACCTTGACGTCTATCAGAACTCTTTACCGCTATTTGCTGCCCTACCCGCGACTATCATGCCTCCGCCATATCGACATGAAAGTGCGGTACTGCTGTTGCGGCATACTCTGCCATAAACCGTTCAAAAAAAGGAGCCCTATCTTCACTTTCCCGAATTCCGTGCTCCAGGATGCAGCTTTTTCCTCAGCGGCAGCATATCGACGGCCCGAAGAAATGCCAAAAAAGGCGGTGGGGAAACGCCTTTGGTGGCCGGAGGCCCGCCCAGAATCAGAATTTATCCAATAATATCGTGCGATTGCCATCTAGCGCCGGACCGGATCTTTTCGTGCGCACACCCCCTCGCCAGCGCAAATATTGGCCGTCGCTGGGAGGCCCCGCGTACCAGCGGCAGCAGGAGGCCGGAAGCGTGCAGATCGCCCGGGAGAGACGAAAAACCACTGCTCGCTCCGATTCCCGGAATTCCGGTAAAAACGCTGACCCTACGGGTTGCCGGTCGTGCGAGACCGACAAGAACGGCGGCATCTTATACCGTTCCCGGAGTAAGCGCTCAGGCCTTGGGCAGCGCGGCGGCCAAGGCGCCGGAAAAAGCTCGGCGCCCAGCCGGACCGGTGAGGATTGTACTCACGTACCTGACGGTTGTCGGTGGATTCGTGCGAAGCGGAGGGGACGACAGTCCGCGGAGCTGCACGAATCCAGCGGCAATACACAGGGGCCGCAGGCCCCGAGTACACCGGCCCGAGGACGCCCGGGTGATTGCACAGAATCGCCCCAGTTCTGGCGCCGGTTTTTCGGGATGCATTGGCCGCCGTCGTTTCAGATACCGACTACCCACACTGAACGGTTGCTTCCCGGAGGCCCCTCGCGCCTGGGAGAGCTGCGGGCTGGGCTAATCGGTCGGCTTCACCGGCAGTAGGGGCGGCCCGGGCTCGGTTTCTCTTGCCAGCTCTTCCGCTGGTCGAGGAACTCCCGGACCTTGCGGTGCATTCGTCCGGCCCGGCGGCGAGCCTGCGCCGGAGTGGTGGTGCGAGCGCGGGCGCGTTTGCGCTGAGAACGGGTATACGTCGCCACTACCGGTTCGACGTCCAGCGCTTGCAGCTGCTGGCGCCGCCAGGGGTAGATCGGGTGGCTGTCCTCGCATCCCGCCGTGATATCGTCCGGCGCGCAGAAGAAACGAACGTGCATGTGATCGTCGTGAGGCGTCCCCGGCTGGCAGGTAATCTGCTCGAACCTCTCGCGGATCTCACGGGGAGCGCGGGAGCGCCGCGCTTGCTCCACCAGCATGGTTCGCAGGTGCTCGGCGATGAAGATCCGCTGTACCGCGGCCTCGGATCTCTCCAGCAAGGCCCAGATGAAGCGCCAGGTGCGCCGAGGATCCAGCCGCAAACGGACATCGTCCGCCGCAGTGGCGAGATCCTTGAAATCCCAGCCCCATCCCTGGGGATCGAGCGGCACGCCGACCGGCCGTATCGGTTTGCCGGACCGATCCAGGTAATAAAAGAGGATATCGGCATCGAGGCCGTTCTGGTGGGAGCCGTGCTGGGCTATGGGCCCGCCCTCCCGGAGGCAGAGGTCGTTTACGACCAGGCTCGGGCCGGGCATCTCCTCGGCCACCACTCGAGCCGCACGCACGATCGCCTGAACGACCTCGGCCGTGGCGAAGCGGGCCTCGCGCGGGCGGCGCGGATTGTGAAGGAATCCCGGGCCGAGTAGCGGCAGGGCCACCCCGCCTTTCAGGCTTCCGTCGCGACAAGAGCCGGTCGATGTGGAATGGTCGCCTCCGAGCGCCAGAATGGCGTCCACCTCGCGCCCAGCTTCGTTCCCGGCTGCCGCGTCCGCAACCCCGCTCCCCGCGTCGCCCTTCCCACCCGCATCGATCTCACCGGTCGGATCGGGACGGATCGGACGCGCGAGCGCCGAGTCGGCTTGCCCCCGCCTCGGTTCCGCAGGCCTCGCCTGCGGAGCGGAGGGTGCGGAGAGCCCGCGTCCGGCGCGTCTTTCCTGGCCGAAATCAGCAGGGGAGCTACAAGCGGCCAGCACGAGCAGGATCATCAGGTTGCGAAACGTACCGGCCGCAGAGCGCTCCATAATATACAGATTGATGAGGTCGGGGCGGGGAGGCAAGTTCTCGCCGGACGCTGGCGGGAAAATGGCCTTCCGTTAGAATGATCCTTGTGTGGCTCGGATCCCCCAAGGCGATCTGTATCGCGTTGCTGGCCCTTGCCGGCGCCTGTGGATCGGATGAGCCGCCATGCGATTGCGCGGGAGAGCACTGTAGCTCCGACCTTGATTGCCGGGGAGGGGCGTGCGTGGCCGACCCCGACTCGACCGGCAGCGATCTGGAGCCGCTGCAACTGGTTTGCGTCGCAGAGGAGCTGAGCTCCGAGGTCGCCGAGCCGTGCCAGCGAGGCGAGGATTGCCCGCGCGACATCTGTCTGTTGACCGGTACCTGCTCGATCCCTTGCAGTGAAGATGACGACTGCGGGAGCGACGGGCGCTGCGCGGACTCGTATGCGCGTACCGGCGACGCGGCGCTGCAACCGGTACGAGCCTGCGTCTCCATCGCCGTTCTGCCGGCCGGCGGCGAAGCGCGAAGCGAGGTGCTGGACGACTTCCTGCCGGGATCGGGTAGCGTATGGCTGGAACTGCCGTCCGGCGGATCGACGACGCTCTACGTACTCGAGCACCTGGGAGACGAGGCCTGGCCGGCCTTCACCCCCTGCCGCTCGCCTCTCTGCCCGAATCTGCTACGCACCCTCGACCCCGATCCGGTGGTGCTCTTCGACGCCGCGCTGTACGCGCAGCAGTGGCGGGGAGACGAGCAGCCGCCGCTGAATCCGATCGCGGTCGGCACCAGGCTGGTCGCCCACGAGAGCCATCCCGCCGCCTTCCTGCTGCCCAACGGTCCGCGCGCGGTGCTATCCGAGGCCGGATACGAGGTGGAGCTGGAAACCGACAAACCCGGCAGCTTGAGGCGTACCGTGCTCAACAATGAAGAACCCGGGGGCACCCTCGATCTGAACGTCTTCTATGTCGGAGGGCTCGACTGGGAGCCGGCCGGCCATCGAGGTCCTCCGCTTCTGGAGGAGGCGCTGCACTATGTCGAGGAGATCTATCAGCAGGCCGGCATCGGCATAGGAGAAGTACACCAGTTCGAGATCGCCGGAGGGCTGCGGGAGCGGCTGCAGATCATCCGGGAGCGCTACGCCGTGCTGGAAGCGCTTCCCGAGCTTCTCGCCCTCTCGGCCGGCGCGGAAGCTCCGGCCGTCAATCTCTTCTTCGTCAAACAGATAGCCGATACCCTGGCCATCTCGGGCAGCACCCCCGGGCCGCTCGGGCTTCAGGGAACGGGCGCATCGGGCATCGCCTTCAGCACCGATTCCATCGATGAGGCCGCGATTCTGGGCAAGGTAATCGCGCACGAGATCGGGCACCACCTCGGCCTGTTTCACACCACCGAGATGGACGGGACCGTCCTGGATCCGCTTCCCGACACTCCCGAATGCCGAAACGAGCGGGACGAGGACGGGAATGGTATACTGACCGTACAGGAGTGCCTCGGTTTCGGCGCCGATAACCTGATGTTCTGGTCGCAGGACGGCGATACCGCCATCACCGAGGATCAGGCCGCTGCTTTGCGCTCGGCTCCCATTCTACGATAGGACCATCATTGTATACGAATGACGGAAACTCGGCTCACCCGAACGGGTCGAGCCTGGAAAACAAAGAAGGCCAGGTAGCGAAGCTGTTCTGCGAACTGCAGGAGCAGGCCTTTACCGGAATCGTGGAGATATCGACCGCAGAGGGGCAGACCCTTTTCACCTTCGATATCGGCGATCCGGTTTTCGTCGAGGATTCCACCCTGAGGGGATCGCTGCCCCGCTCCCTGCTCGAGCAGGGGATCATCTCGCGGAAGCAGTACGCCACCATCGTGGCGCGGATGACGGAGGAGCTGGTCGACAACGAGGACCTGCGGTTCCTCGAGATCGCGCTGGAGCAGGGCTACCTGACCTCGGACCAGATCTTCGACTCGATCACCAGACAGCTGCGCGACAAGGTCGTCGAGGCGGTGAGCTGGCGGGGTTGCGAGACCTTCGTAGAAGACACCCGCGGCGAATCGGCCGGGCACGCGCGCTTCCGGGTGAGTATCGGTCCCTTGATCCTCGCGGGCATCAAGACCCATTACGGCGAGCCGCGCGCAAGAGCCGTTCTCGGGGAAAACGCTCTGCACTACGTGCGCCGGCGCGACCCCACCGGGTCCATCGCCGCTCGTTTCGACCTATCCGACGCGGAGATGAGAATGGTATACGCCTGCGACGGCGCCACCACCGTCAGCGCCGCTATCGAGCGCTCGGGCCTAGATCCGCTCGACGGCCTGCAGGTGATGTGCGCGCTCAAGCTCTCCTCTTCCATCGAGTTCTCGGCTGAGGCGTGGGACCGGAAAGGGGAGGGAGAGTCCGTGGTAGATTCGTTCCCCCTGTTCCCCATGGCGCAAGGCAGCGCAACCCCTCCCCCCGTACCGGCCGAGGCCAGCCGTCGCCGCGAGGATACGGTGCGCCGGGGCGAGGCCAGACCGTTGCCGCCTCCCGAGAAGCCGTTCCGGGCCGAGCCCCCGCCTCCCCAGAGGCCCGTCCGGGCTCAACCCCCTCCCGCGGACTCGGGGAGTCGCCGTCCGCAGCCTTCGCCGCCGCGTGCGACTCCCACGGCGAGAACGCGGAGCGGCAGCGTACCGGCGTCATCCCGTCCGCCCCGGGCAGGCGTGCCCCGCAAGACCGTAAAGAGAACGTTGAATCGGTCCACGCTGGCGCTGGATCGCCTGAGTCGAGAGCTCCGTAAGCGCGATGTCAAGATACCGGCCAGAAGGGCCACCGGGAATACGGCCGTGCAGGAGCTTCTACAGCGTATCCCCCAGCAACGGGAGGTCGTCGAGGAGCCGGCCGCGCCGGAGCCGAGCGGAGAATCGGCCATCGACGCCTGGACGAGGGGGTGGCGTTACCTGATCCAACAGCATATACCCGGCGCCCGCGAGGAGTTCCGCCATGCCTGCGAGATAGCACCGGAGCAGGAGGCGTATCGGTTGTACTACCTGTGGACCGTTTTCCGGGACACCACTTCCTCGGCCGACCGGGAGGTGACGCGGATCGATCTGAAAAAGATGGCAGAGGCCCACACCACCGCCGCCGGCCACGAGGGTTTTGCCTACTACGTTCTCGCTCATCTGGCGCTGGCCGAACGCAACGACCGCGTGGCGGAGAAGCTCTTCCGTCGAGCTGCCGACATTGAACCGCGCCTCAAGGACGCGGAGCGTCACCACCGGATCCTCGTCAACCGTCGACAGAGGGGGTAGCAGCACCGCTGTCCGCTTGAGAATCGGCGCCCGTTCTGCGGGTCGGCGTCGCGCGGCGGTTCGAGGAATCGCAGGAAACGCCCTCCGCAGGGTCTCGAAACCCTCCCCGGGCCCCGTCTTGAACCTCCCGGGAAATGATCCTACCGTGAATCGGACGCCGACTCGCGGCGATCCACGCGTTTTTCTACATACAGGAGGCAGATAGATGGCCGATTTCACCTTGGATGACGACCAGAAACAGATACAGGACACGATGCGCAAGTTTGCGCAGAACGAGCTGAGGACCAAGGCCCGGGAGTGCGACGAGAAGTCCGAGCTTCCCGACGAGATCATGGACAAGGTCTGGGAGCTCGGGTTCTGCCCGCAGCCGGTACCCGAGGAATACGGGGGATACGGGCTGGGGCGCTCTACGGTCAACTCGGCCATCGCGCTGGAAGAGCTCGCTTACGGAGACGTGAGCCTGGCGCTCGGAGCGCTGGCACCCTCGCTGATGTCGCTGCCCATCCTGGAGTTCGGTACCGACGAACAGAAAAAGCAGTGGTTGCCCAAGTTCTGCGGCGAGAAGTTCTATCCGGCCACCGCGGCGGTGATGGAGCCGCGCATCGGCTTCGATCCGTTCAGCCTTGCTACCACGGTGGAAACGGCCGGCGATTCGCTCGTCCTCAACGGAAAGAAGTGCATGGTCCCCATCGCCGACCGGGCCGAACAGATCCTGGTCTTCGCCACCACGGCCAAGGGCGCGGGCCCGGGATCGGTGGAAGCCATCATCGTGGACAAGGGTACCGCGGGGATGACCGTGGGCGAGCGAGAGAAGAACATGGGGCTCAATCCCCTGCCGCTCTTTCCGGTGACCTTCGAGGAGTGCGAAGTTCCCGCCAGCCGCCGGGTGGGCGGTGACCACGGCATCGACTACCTGCGCCTGCTCAACCTGTCCCGGGCCAATCTCTGCGCCATGGCCGTGGGCGTGGCCCGTGCGTCCTACGAGTACGCGCTCGAATACGCCAGGGAGCGGACGGCCTTCGGCGAGCCCATCGCCAGCCGGCAGGCCATCGCCTTCATGCTGGCCGAGTCGGCCATGGAGATCGACGGCATGCGGTTGCTGGCCTGGCGGGCCGCCTGGCGGCTGGATCAGAACCAGGACGCCACCCGCGACGCCACCTTGGCCAAGATGTACTGCGCCGAGCAAACCATGAAGGTCGTGGACTACGGGGTTCAAGTCCTGGGCGGACACGGGTACATCCGCGAACATCCGGTCGAGATGTGGTTCCGGAACGGGCGCGCGTTCTGCACCATCGAGGGGCTGACCATGGCCTAGAGCCGGGTCCGGCTACACCTACAGGCAAAACGAACAGGTAAACTTTATAGGATTTATCCCCGAAGGAGGTATCTAATGATAGATTTCAGTCTCTCGAAAAAGGACAGGCTCGTTAAGAAGATGGCCAACGAGGCCGCGCAGAAGTACTGGCGGCCCATCGCCCGGTACTACGACACCCACGAGCACGAACACGATGACATCAAGGAAAAGGATCAGATCCAGGCGGCCCAGGCCGAGGTCGGGCTCAAGACCATGGCGCTGGGACAGGAGCTGGGCCCGCAGCCCGGCGCCGATTTGACCGGCATTCTGACCACGGAGGAGTACTACTGGGGAGACGCGGGGCTCACTCTCGGCGCCTCCAACGCGGGCCTGGGCAACGCGGCCATCATGGCGGTGGCCACGCCCGAGCAGGCCAAGCGCTTCGGCGGCAAGTACACGGCCATGGCCATCACCGAGCCCGGAGCCGGCTCCGACTCGGCCGCCATCCAGGCCACGGCCAAGCTCGACGAGAAGACCAACGAGTGGGTGCTGAACGGCGAGAAGATCTTTGTCACCGGCGCCGATCGCTGCCAGGCCGTGGTGGTCTGGGCCTCGCTCGACAAGAGCCAGGGCCGTGCCGCTATCAAGAGCTTCATCGTCGAGAAGGGCACGCCCGGATTCGAGATGACCAAGCTGGAGGACAAGCTGGGCATCCGCTCCTCGGACACCGGGTCTTATTCGCTCGACGACTGCCGCATCCCCTACGACAACATCCTGGGCTCGCCCGAGATCAAGCAGAAAACGGGAGGGTTCAAAGGGGTGATGAAGACCTTCGACTGGACCCGGCCCATCATCGCCATCCAGGCGGTGGGCATCGCGCGGGCGGCCATGGAGTTCACCAAGCAGAAGCTGGAGGAAGAGGGCTATACCTTCCCCTACGATCGTCCCATCAACCAGCTCTCGGTAGTGCAGAAGGCGGTGCTGGACATGGAGGCAAACCTCGAGCTGGCCAGGCTGCTGGCCTGGAGGGCCTCGGCCCTGATGACCGCGGGTCTGCGCAACAGCCTGGAGGCCTCTATGGCCAAGGCCAAGAGCGGACGTTCGGCCACCCTGGTCACCCAGAAGTGCGTGGAGCTGCTGGGGCCGCTCGGCTACTCGCAGGATTGGCTGGTCGAGAAATGGATGCGCGACTCCAAGATCACCGACCTGTTCGAGGGCACCGGCCAGATCCAGATGCTGATCATCGCGCGGGGCATTCTCGGATTCGGGCGCGACCAGCTCAAGTAGGCTCCGGCCACCCGGGGCGAGAACGAAAAGCCAACAACCGGATGGAGCTCCGATGACGGTAGGCCTGGTCTACGATCCCATATACCTCGAGCACGACACCGGCGATCACGTCGAGCACAGCGGAAGGCTCGAGGCCATTATAGAGCTCCTGGAGCAGTCCGGGTTGGCGCAGAAGCTGACCCGGATTGCTCCCCGGCCCGCCACCCTGGAGGAGCTTCGCCTGGTACACAGCGAGCGCCACCTGGAGCTGGTGGAACGGGCGTCGACCGGAAACGGCCACTGGATGGACGGCGACACTTTCGCCTCCCCGGCCTCGTACCGGGTAGCGCTCTACGCCGCGGGCGGCGTGCTAAGCGCGGCCGACGCCATCATGGCCGGCGAGGTCGAGCACGCTTTTGCCCTGGTACGGCCCCCCGGCCACCACGCCACCGCCAACCGGGCCATGGGCTTCTGCCTCTTCAACCACGTGGCAGCAGCGGCCAGGTACCTTATACGAAAGCACGGCCTGAGCCGGATCCTGGTCGTCGACTTCGACGTACACCACGGAAACGGCACCGAGGCCATCTTCTACAACGATCCCGCGGTGATGTACTTTTCCACCCACCAGTACCCCCACTACCCGGGTACCGGGTCCCGCCGGGACGACGGCGTCGACGCGGGCAAAGGGTACACCCTGAACGTGCCGCTGCCGGCGGGAACGAAGGATAGAGAGTACAAGCGAGCCTACGAGGAGGAGCTGCTGCCGGCCGCCCGGCGTTTCCAGCCCGAGTTCATCCTGGTCTCGGCCGGTTACGATCCGCACTGGGCCGACATGCTCTCCGGGTTTCAGATCACGGTAAGCGGGTTCGCCGGCGTGGTCGGCCTGGTCAAGCAGCTGGCCGACGAGGTATGCCAGGGACGGCTGCTGCTCTCCCTGGAAGGGGGATACCACCTGAAAGCGCTCGCCCATTCGGTACGCGCGAGCTTCGAGGTTCTACTGGGTCAGCAGCCCGGTCCCGATCCACTGGGCGAACCGCGGTTCTGACGGATGCCATGATTCCCATCGTCGGAGTCATGGGATCGGGAAGCGAACGCCATGACGCGCTCGCGTCCGCTGTAGCCAAGGCGATCGCCCGGACCCGGGCCTACCTGCTGGTGGGAGGGGGAGGCGGCGTCATGAGCTCGGTAGCCGAGCACTTCAAGCGGCTCAAGCCCGAAGGAACGGTCATCGGCGTGCTGCCCAGCCGCGCCGAGGGCTCGGCCGAGCCCCCGCCCGGCAGCCCCAATCGATGGGTCGACATCGTCATCCAGACCCACCTGCACCTGCTAGGGGCGCAGGGAACCGAACCCATGAGCCGCAACCACATCAACGTCCTCAGCTCTACCGCGGTGGTGGCGTTGCCGGGAGGCGCGGGGACGATTTCCGAGGTCTGCCTGGCTCACGCGTACGGCCGTCCGGTGATAGTGTTCCACGGCGGGACGGGCGAGCTGCCCGGGACCCCGCCGGCGGTCGAGCAGACCGCCGGTATCGAAGGTGTGACCGAATTCCTGAAACGCCATGTCAGATAGAACGCATACAATCCTCGAGCTTCGCGGCTCGCCCGCGCTCACTCCCTTTCGTTCCGGCAAGCTTCTCGCCTCGCTGCAGAGCCGGATACCCGCGACTACGGGGCTGGACGCCCGATTCGTCCATTTTGCCGCGGTTTCGCAGCCGCTCACCGCCCAGCAGAGTACCGTCTTGGACCGCGTCCTCGCTCACGGACCGGCGCGACCTGCCCCGCAGCCCGAGGGAGAGCCCTTCCTGGTGGTCCCGCGGCCGGGAACCATCTCCCCCTGGTCCTCCAAGGCGACCGACATCGCCCGCATCTGCGGACTGGAGCAGGTGCGCCGGCTGGAGCGCGGTGTGCGCTACTTCGTCCGCACCGAGACGGGCCGCCTACAGCCCGACGAGATCGGGCAACTGCTTCCGCTGATCCACGACCGTATGACCCAGGCGGTCTTGCGGGCGGACGACGACGTGGCCAGGCTCTTCGCACGGGACGAGCCCGCACCGATGCAAACCGTGGAGGTGATGAAGGGGGGGAAGACAAAGCTGGAAGCGGCCAACCGGGATCTGGGCCTAGCTCTGACCGATGACGAGATCGAATACCTGCTGCAGAGCTTCGGCGAGCTCGGCCGCGACCCGACCGACGTCGAGCTGATGATGTTTGCCCAGGTCAACTCCGAGCACTGCCGTCACAAGATCTTTCGCGCCGACTGGGTGATCGACGGCGAGCGCCAGCCTTGCTCGCTCTTCGAGATGATCCGCAACACGCATCAGCGCAATCCCGCCGGCGTGCTCTCTGCCTACAAGGACAACTCGGCGGTGCTGGCCGGGTCCGCGGGCAAGCGGTTCTTCCCGGACACGGAGACAGGCGTATACGGACGACAGAGCGAACAGATCCACCTCCTGCTCAAGGTGGAAACCCACAACCACCCCACCGCCATTTCGCCCTACCCCGGTGCGGCCACCGGCTCGGGCGGCGAGATACGCGACGAGGGCGCAACCGGCCGCGGGGCCAAGCCCAAGGCCGGGGTGACCGGCTTCTCGGTCTCCAACCTGCGCATCCCCGGCTTCGAGCAGCCCTGGGAGGAACACCACGGCAAGCCCGATCACATCGTTTCCGCCCTGGATATCATGATCGAGGGCCCGCTGGGCGGCGCGGCCTTCAACAACGAGTTCGGCCGCCCCAACGTCTGCGGCTACTTCCGCACCTTCGAGCAGACCGTGCCCGGCCCGGCGGGGCCCGAGGTGCGCGGATACCACAAGCCCATCATGGTGGCCGGGGGGCTGGGCAACGTGCGGCCCGAGCACGTGCAGAAGGGCCGCATCCCGGCAGGCGCCAAGATCATCGTGCTGGGCGGCCCGGCCATGCTCATCGGCCTGGGCGGCGGCGCGGCCTCCTCCATGGCCTCGGGAACCAGTAGCGCGGAGCTCGACTTCGCCTCGGTGCAGCGCCACAACCCCGAGATCCAGCGCCGCTGCCAGGAGGTCATCGACCGTTGCTGGGCGCTGGGCGAAAACAGCCCCATCGTCTCCATCCACGACGTGGGGGCCGGGGGGCTGTCCAACGCGCTTCCCGAGCTGGTGCACGATTCCGGACGCGGCGCGCGGCTGGAGCTGCGTGAAGCGCCCAACGACGAACCCGGCATGTCGCCCATGCAGATCTGGTGCAACGAGGCGCAGGAGCGCTACGTGCTCGCCGTCGACGCCGAGCGGATGGATCGGTTCCGCCGCATCGCCGAGCGCGAGCGCTGCCCCTATGCCGTGCTGGGCGAGGCCACCGAGGAGGAGACCTTCCGGCTGAGCGACCGCCACTTCGGCAACCTGCCCATCGACCTGCCGCTGCCCCTGCTCTTCGGCAACCCTCCCCGCAAGGTGCGCGACGTCAGCAGCGTGTCGGTGGCACTACCGCCGCTCGACCTGAAAGGCCTGGACCCGCGGGAGGCCGCCCTGCGGGTGCTGCGGCTGCCCTGCGTGGCGGACAAGACCTTTCTCATCACCATCGGCGACCGCACCGTGGGCGGGCTTATCTGCCGCGATCAGATGGTCGGCCCCTGGCAGGTGCCGGTGGCGGACGCGGCGGTCACGCTCTCGGATTACGAAGGGTATACCGGAGAAGCCATGGCCATGGGCGAGCGCACGCCGGTAGCGCTGATCGACCCGGCCGCTTCCGCGCGCCTGGCCGTGGGCGAGGCGGTCACCAACCTGGCCTCGGCTCCCGTGGATCGACTCTCCTCGATCAAGCTCTCGGCCAACTGGATGGCGGCCGCCGGCCACCCGGGACAGGACGTGGCGCTGTTCCGGGCGGTGCGCGCGCTGGGCATGGAGCTCTGCCCCGAGCTGGGTTTGACAGTGCCGGTGGGCAAGGACTCCATGTCCCTGCGCACCGTCTGGCAACAGGAGGGTAAGGAGCAGTCGGTAACCGCACCGCTCTCGCTCATCGTCACCGCCTGCGCCCCGGTCGCGGATGTGCGCGCCTCGCTCACGCCCGAGCTCCGCACCGATCTCGGCCCGTCCGATTTGATCCTGGTAGACCTGGGTCGGGGCAAGAACCGGCTGGGCGGCTCGGCGCTGGCGCAGGTTTATGGCCAGCTGGGCGACGAAGCGGCCGATCTGGACGATCCGGCGCTGCTGGCCGGCTTCTTCTCGGCCATACAGCAGCTGAATCGAAAGGGAGTGCTGCTCGCCTACCACGACCGCTCGGACGGGGGTCTGTTCGCGACCCTCTGCGAAATGGCGTTTGCGGGAAGGACCGGCCTCCGGATCGAGTTGGACGCCCTGGGCAGCGACCCGTTTCGAATTCTGTTCAGCGAGGAGTTGGGCGCGGTCATCCAGGTCCGCAGCAACGACCGATCGCGTGCGCTACGAGAGCTAGCCGCGCTCGGCCTGTCCGGACACGCCCATCACCTCGGATCGCTCTCGGACGACGACCGCCTCGTCTTCCGGCTCGGAGGCAGCGAGATCCTGGCCGAAAGCCGCGCCTGGCTGCACCGGACCTGGTCCGAGACCACCTATCGCATGCAGGCCCTGCGCGACCACTCCCGCTGCGCGGCCGAGCAATTCGCCGCTCTCGCCGATGCGGACGACCCCGGCTTGAATCCCGCAGTGCCCTTCGATCCGGCCGACAACCCAGCCTCGCCCCTCTTCACCGCTCCGGCCAGGCCCAGGGTCGCCATCCTGCGCGAGCAGGGCGTGAACGGGCAGGTGGAGATGGCGGCGGCCTTTGACCGGGCCGGTTTTGACGCGGTCGACGTCCACATGAGCGACATCCTGGCGGGCCGCGTCTCCCTGCGCGAGTTTCGCGGGCTGGCCGCCTGCGGCGGTTTCTCCTACGGGGACGTGCTGGGAGGCGGACAGGGCTGGGCCAAGTCCATTCTCTTCAATCCTCCCGCCCGCGAGCAGCTTCTCGACTTCTTCCAACGCCCCGACACCTTCACCCTGGGCGTCTGCAACGGCTGCCAGATGATGGCGGGCCTGAGCGAGCTGGTCCCCGGGGCGGACCACTGGCCCTTCTTCGTACAGAATCTATCCGAGCAGTTCGAGGCCCGTTTGATCACGGTCGCTATCGAAAAGAGCCCTTCCGTCCTGCTCTCCGGCATGGAGGGTGCGCGGCTTCCCGTGGTGGTGGCCCACGGCGAGGGACGGGCCGACTTCGGCAGCGAACAGCGGCAGCAGGCGGCCGAGAAGAGCGGCACCGTGGCCGTACGCTTCGCCTCCAACCGCGGAGCGGTGGCCGAACGCTATCCGGAGAACCCCAACGGCTCCCCGGCCGGCATCACCGGGCTCTGTTCAAGAGACGGCCGAGCTACCATCATGATGCCCCACCCGGAGCGGCTCTTCCGCACCGTGCAGCACTCCTGGCACCCGCCCGGCTGGCCGGAAGACTCCCCCTGGATGCGCCTCTTCTACAACGCCCGCGCCTGGGTGGGCCTTTAAACCGGGACGGCCTTTAAACCGGGACGGTCCTAGTTTCCTAGTTAATGGCCGCCAAAGACAATTTCGTTAACTAGGAAACTAGGACCGTCCCGGTTTAAAACTGGTGTCTCGAAACTCCTGGCTCGTTCGTGGTATGGAGCGTTGCCGGACGACCGACCGTAGCCCATGCGCAAGCTCCCTCTCTACCCCGAGATCTTCGCCGTCTCCCTGGCGGCCATCTTGCTGGAGATCGCCTATACCCGCATCTTCTCCTTCAAGGTCTACTACCTCTTTACCTACCTGATCATCGGTGTCGGGCTCTCGGGTCTTGGGGCCGGGGGGGTGCTGGTCACGGTCTGGAAACGTTTGCGGGAGATGGAGCCGGGACGGCTGGTCGCCAACCTGAGCCTGCTGGCGAGTGCGTGCGCCGCAGGCGGCTACCCGCTGATCGCGAAAACCCGTATCAACGTCGAGCAGCTGGCCTCCGGTCCGGCCGAGATGGCCAAGCTCGCCCTGCTCTGCGCCGTGCTCGCCCTTCCCTTCCTGGCGGCCGGCATCATCATCGCTTCCATCCTCAGCAACCGACCCGAGGCGGCCGGCCGTCTCTACGGAGCCGACCTGCTGGGCGCCGCCCTAGGCTGCGCCGCCGCGGTGCCCCTGCTGACCGATTTGGGCCCGCCGGCCACGGTGATGCTGTCGTCCCTGCTCTTCGCCGCCGCCAGCCTGAGGACGGCGGCGCGTTCGAAGGCGCTGCTACCGGCCGCGGCAGCGATTTGCACCGGCCCGCTGCTCGCCCTGTTCGACCCCCGGCTGCTGCCCGACCCGGCGGTCGACCGGGCCAAGCATTTCGACAATTTCCGGCAGGCGGATCTGATCGAGTTCTCGCAATGGCACCCGGTCTTCCGCGTGGACGTGGCGGAGCACCCTCTGGTCGAGCAGCGCGGCTCGGTCTACATCCTCTTGCACGATGGCCAGCCGGGCTCGGGGCTGAGGCCCTTCAATGGAAATATCAAGACGCTGGAGTACCTGGTACGAGATCCGCGCGCCCTTCCCTTCTCGGTGCTGCCGCCGGAACCGCGGGTGCTGATCATCGGCGCGGCCGGAGGGCAGGAGATCCTGGCCTCGCTCTATTTCGGCGCCTCGCAGGTCACCGCGGTGGAGCTCAATCCCGTCACCGTCTCGCTGCTCACGGACACCTACGCCGAGCTCACCGGGCGGCTGGCGGAAGACCCGCGCGTCGACCTCATCAACGGGGAGGGACGCTGGTTCCTGCAACAGAGCCGAGACACCTACGATCTCATCTGGTTCGTCGCCCCGGACTCCTACGCGGCGATGAACGCCTCCAGCTCGGGCGCCTACGTGCTCTCAGAAAGCTACCTCTACACGGTGGAGACGCTGCAGCAGAGCCTGGAACGTCTCTCTGAGAACGGCGTGATCTGCGCGCAGTTCGGCGAGATCGACTACGCGAACCGTCCCAACCGCACCACGCGCTACCTTACCACCGCGCGACGGGCCTTTACCGGGATGGGAATCGGTAACTTCTCGCGGCGGGTGCTGCTGGCCAGCTCGCCCGGTTTTCCGCCCTTCGAGGAGTCGATCGTGCTGCTGGCCCGCACTCCCTTCGACAGCCGGGCGATATCGGGCTTCGGCGAGGCGCTGCGCGAGATTAAAGGAGGGCAGGTGCGTTACGTGCACGGGCGCGAACGGCTGGCCGGCCCGCCCCACTACGCCATCACCCTGCCGGAGACGCAGCTGGACAAGCTTTATGCGAAGTATCCCTACCTGGTCGACCCGGTTCGGGATGACTCGCCCTTCTTCTGGCACTTCACCGGCTTTACCCGCGCCCTGTTCGACCCACCGCCGCAGACCGGCAGCGTGCTGGATTTCGAGAACGGCATCGGCGAGCAGGTCGCCGTGGTGCTGCTGGCCCTGGTGACGGCGCTGGCCGCGGCCCTGCTGCTGTTGCCGCTGCTGGCCATCCGCAAGACCTGGCTCGAGGTTCCCCACAAGACCCGGGTAGGCATCTACTTCGCCTCGCTGGGTCTCGGCTTCATGTTCATCGAGGTGGTGCTGATCCAGATGTTCACGCTCTTTCTGGGTTATCCCACCTATTCGCTGTCGGTGACTCTTTTCGGGATGCTGGTCTTCTCCGGTATCGGAAGCCTGCTCAGCGACGGCTACTCAGGTCGGCGCAACTGGATCCTGCTGATCCTGGTCTCGCTGCTGGCCGCCATCATCCTCGCCTACCGGCTCTTGCTTCCCCCGGTCATCGAAGCGTTCATCGGCCACGCCTTAGCAATGCGCATCGGGCTGGTCACGCTGCTGATCGCACCGCTCGGGATGGTGCTGGGATCCTTCATGCCGGTAGGGTTGAGGAGTGTAGCCGGAATCGGCTCTCACCGCCGGCAGCTCGTCGCCTGGGCCTGGGCGGTCAACGGCTTCTTCTCGGTCATCGCCTCGGTTCTCTGCACCATCCTGGCCATGGTGATCGGGTTCAAAATGGTCCTGGCGCTGGCCCTGGTCGTCTACGGCGTGGGTGTGCTGGCGCTCGCGGGTATCCCGAGTAACGAGGAAAAGACGGCGGGGTAGAGCGCATACCAGAGCCGCGCTTTTCGTATCTCTAAGCCTCCTCGCTCGCTCGTTCCCCGGGGGTCAATCTTTTGGCTCGGGAAGATAATCCTGCCCCTGTTTGTGGGCGGTACGCCGACGTAAAATAAAGGGACATTGGACGACAATTCGCAGAAAGAAGGGGTCGTCATGCGTAATTATTTAATCTTCATTAACTGTTTTCTGTTTTGCGCCCTGCTCGCCCTGTCGGCCTGCTCTGCCGAGAACGAAAACGGCCGGAGCGGCTCTGGCGGTGTCGGTGCGAACGGATCGGCCGGTTCCGGCGGAGCCGGCGGAGCGCCGCCGGCCGGGGGTACGGGCGGTACCTCGGGTTTCTCCTGGACCTCGGGTAGCGGGGGAGCGAGCGGCGGAACCGGCGGCTCGAGCGGCGGCGGCGGGGATGGAACGGCCGGAAGCGATCCCCTGCCCGCGGGACCGCTGGTCATGGACGAGTGCCCCGGCCCCGTGGACGCGGCCACCGTAGCCGCGCTCGACGCGGGCGGCGGTGTGGGCACGGTTAGCATGCTCTATCCCTATGACAAGACCGTGTTTCCGGGAACCATCATCTCGCCGTTCCTGCAGTGGCAGTCGTCCTCCAACACGGCGGACGCAGTGCTATTAGAACTGCGCTCGGCCGAGTTCGAGTACCGGGGCTGCTTCGGCCCGCTCGACGCACCACGGCTGCAGATCCCCCAGCACGCCTGGGACGCGGCCTTCGAGAAGAACCTGAGCGCGACGGACCTGTTGACCATGGAGCTCACCGTGAGCTCCGGGGGCGCGGTGAGCGGACCGGCTACCCAGACCTGGTCGCTGGCGCCGGGAAGCCTGAAGGGAACCGTCTATTACAACACCTATGACTCTCCCAAGGCCAACATGAACGGCGCGGTCATGCGCATCAGCCCCGGGGCGGTCGAGCCCGAGGTGCTGCTCACCATGGATGGGGTGGCACAGCCCATTCCCTTCGGTCCCTGCATCTCCTGCCACTCGGTGTCGTCGCACGGCGGGATGCTGGTAGCCTCCGCCCATCTCTACCCCTACGTACCGGGCGGCTTCAACAGCGCATCCTATGACCTGCAGGCCAATCCCGGCCTCAATCCGCCCTTCCTGGTCGATCAGCTCGACGAAGCCGGCTTCAGCGCGGTCTATCCGGACGGATCGCGCGTCATGACCAACGGCTCGCCGACCGACAGCACCACCGGCGGCCAGCCCTTCTTCCCCTATGGCGATCACAACGTCTACGCCATGGTAGGGCCGCGCGTGGCCAGGTTGTTCGACACCCGGACCGGCCAGCAGCTATCCGCACCGGGCTGGGACGGGGTGGTCCAGTACGCCAAGATGCCCATGTTCTCGCCGGACGGCACCAAGATCGTCTTCAACTATCACGAGGACTCGCAGGGGCACTCGCTGGCGGTGATGGATTTCGACGTCTCCACCAACACCTTCTCCAACCTGCAGATAATCTACACCGACCCCAACGGCCTCTTCCCGGGCTGGCCGATCTTCACCCCGGACAACAAGCAGGTCATCTTCGCGCTGGGCGACGATAACCATTTCGCCAGCTGCACCCTGGACCCCCTCGGCAACACCATCGGGGTCTACCGCAGCGATCTCTACATCGTCGATCTGCAGACCCTGACCCCCGTGCACATGGAAAAGGCGGGCGGCTTCATGAACGGGGTATCCTACCTGCCGCAGGGCGCGCGGGACGAGCACCTGGATTTCTACCCCACCATGGCGCCCATCGCCTCGGGGGGATACTTCTGGCTCTACTTCACCAGCCGCCGCACCTTCGGCAACGTGACCAGCCACATGGACCTGCTCGACCGCAACACCAAGAAGATCTGGGTTGCGGCCGTCAACATCCCGGGCGAGGAGTTTTCCTACGGGGTGGATCCGAGCCACCCGGCCTTCGTGCTCCCTGGTCAGGAGATCGACGCCGGAAACATGCGCGCCTTCCCGGCGCTCGAGCCCTGCAAGCAGGACGGCGAGCCCTGCCAGCGGGGCATCGACTGCTGTAGCGGTTTCTGCACCGACGGCATCTGCGGCCTTCCGCCCGAGGAGCCGCCACGCTGTTCGGAGCTGGACGAGGCTTGTACCTCGGATGCGGACTGTTGCGACCCGGAGCACAAGTGCATCGGCGGCTTCTGTACCTTGATCCTGATCGAGTAGCGCGACCTAATACGACTTGATCGCTTTTCTGTTACCGGCGTCTCGGGGGGGCGCGGGATTTGAAACCGGGGTAATCCCTGGTAAGAATTCGGGTCGTGTCCCCGCCCTCCAGGCAGACAGATCTATCCTACTCCATGCGTCTGGTGCGCCCTTTCCTGAGCGTGCTGCAAGGCCACCCGGCCATCCCGCAAGAGCTGCTCGACCCGCTGCTGGCCAGGGATGCGGACGACCGGCTGCCGATCGAGATCCTGCTCGAGCTGCTGCAGGCCGCGATCGAGCTGACCGGGAACGAGGACCTGGGCCTGCACGCGGCCGCGGAGGCCATGCTCGGGGACCTGGACGTGCTGGAATACGCGGCGTCCTCCTGCACCACCGGTCGCGAGGCACTGGAGGTCATCATCCGCTACATCCCGTTGGTCAACGACGCCGCCGATTTCACCCTCGAGGAGAGGGGGCGAAAGGTCTTCACCTGGCTTCACTCGCGGGTTCCGCTCACCCGCGCGGCGGCCGATTTTCAATCGGCCGCCCTGTACCGGATGGTGACGCTCTGGCTGGGCCCCGATCTGCCGCCCGACGTCGAGGTTTGGTTCGACCACGAGGCCCCGCCGGACACCTCCGCCTACCGGCGGATCTACGGAAACTCGCCCATTCGGTTCCGCGCGCCGGCCGACGCGTTCCTCTTCGGCACCGAGGCGCTCGATATGAAGCTGAAGAGCGCGGACCCCAAGCTCCACCAGTTGTTGCGCCGCCACGCCGACCGCCTGATGGCGGAGCTGCCGCGGATCGAAAACCTGGCCGACCGCGTACGCTGGCTGGTCAACGAGCAGCTACCGGGTCGGAAGCTCAACGCCGACCGGATCGCCGAGCAGCTACACCTGAGCCGACGCACGCTGCACCGGCGGCTGGCGGACGAGGGTAGCAACTTCAAGAAGCTGGTCGACGAGCTGCGCCGCGAGCTGGCCTTGAGCTACCTGGAACGAACCCAGCACAGCATGGGTGAGATCTCCTTCCTGCTCGGCTTCTCCGACCTGGCCGCCTTCTATCGCGCCTTCCGGCGCTGGACCGGTCGTACGCCGCTCGACTACCGCAAGGCTAGAGCACCGATCGGGTTGAAAACTCCATGATTTCGCGGTCTATCCTCGCGAACTCAAAGACGTTTCAACCCGATCGGTGCTCTAGCAGCCTCGCTCCACCCGGAAACGAGCCCGGCGCCGGCTGATCCCTTCGCCAATTCAACGCGGTAGCGAAACCGGCGCTACTTCCTGCTCAGGGCATCGAAGCCCCTGAGCAACTCGATGGGCAGCGGGACGATGGTGGTGGGAGATCTCTCCGAAGAGATATCGACCAGGGTCTGCAGGTAGCGGAGCTGAAGCGCGGCCGGCTCTTGGCCGATGATGGACGCGGCTTCCTTGAGCTTCTCCGCCGCCTGAAACTCGCCTTCGGCGCTGATGATCTTGGCCCGGCGCTCGCGCTCGGCCTGAGCCTGGCGCGCCATGGCGCTGCGCATGTCCTGCGGCAAGTCCACGTGCTTGACCTCGACCGCGGTCACCTTGACCCCCCAGGGGTCGGTGTGCAGGTCGATGATGCTCTGCAGCTGCGAGTTGACCTTTTCCCGCTCGGAAAGCAGCTCGTCCAGCTCGGATTGGCCCAGCACCGAGCGCAGCGTGGTCTGCGAAAGCTGGCTGGTCGCGTAAAGGTAGTCCTCGACCTCGATGACCGCCTTTACCGGATCCATCACCCGGAAATAGATGACCGCGTTGACGCTGATCGAAACGTTGTCGCGGGTGATCACGTCCTGGGGCGGCACGTCCAGCGTGACGATCCGAGTGGAGATCCGCACCAGTCTATCCACAAAGGGGATGATCCACTTGAAGCCAGGCCCCTTGGTATCGGCGATGCGGCCCAACCGGAAAACCACGCCCCTCTCGTACTCGTTGAGGATTCGCACTCCCGACATGAAGAGCAGAAAAGCGATCCCGACCAGAATGGATAAACCGAAAGGCATCTGTATTTTCTCCTTTTCTTCCTCGGCCGCCCCTGTCGCGCGAAAGCGGCTCCAGCCCGCTCCCCGCTGTCGCCGAGCGCCAGCCGGAGGATACTACCGCACCGCCGTAACCTCTACCCTACCTTCTTCACCTTCAAGATCAGGCCCTCGCGGCCGATGACCTCTACTTTCTGCCCGGTTTCCAGCGGCTCGTTCGCCACCGCCCGCCACATCTCGCCGCGCAGAAAAAGCTGTCCCTCGACTCCAGGCTCGAGCGGCTGTCGCATGGTGCCCGTCTCGCCCAGCATCCCCTCGCTGGAGGTCAGCACCTGACGCCGCTGGACTCTGACCACGGCGTACATGACGCCCATGACGAACAGGCCCATGCCCAGGGTGGAGGGCAGCACGACGGCCAGGGGAACGCGGAACTGCGACGACGTCCGAGGATCGAACATCTGGTCGGGGACGTCGAAGAGCAGCAGCGCGCCGAAACCGAAACAGAGCACCCCGCTCAGGGCCAAAAGCCCGTAGCTGGTGAACTTCATCTCCAGTACGAAGCAGACGATGCCGAGCGCGATCAAGAGCAGCCCGAAGAGGTTGAAGGGAAGCACGTCGATGGCGAAGAGAAACAGGACCGCGCAGAGCGCTCCCAACGCTCCGGGCACGATCAAGCCCGGGTTGTTCACCTCCACGTAGATGCCCAGCACGGCGAAGACCAGTAGCAGGAAGGCGAGCGTGGGATCGGCCAGCCCGATGCGGAAACGATCCCTCCAGCCCAACTGGACTTCGACCACCCGAGCGCCCGCCGTGCTCAGCGTCACCTGTTCGCCCCTCACCTCCACTGTCCGGCCGTCGATCTTCGCCAGCAGGTCATCGACGTCGGAGGCCACCAGGTCGATGACGCCGTTCTGTTCCGCCTGGCGGCTGGTGATCGACTCGGCCTCGATGACCGCCTTGCGGGCCCACTCCGGATTGCGGTTCCTCTGCTCGGCGATGGTCTCGATATAGGAAGCGGTGTGCTGCGTCGCCTTCTTCTGCATGGCCTCGGGCATTTCTCCCTGGATGGAGACCGGCGTGGCCGCGCCGATGTTGGTACCCGGGGCCATGGCCGCGATGTGGCCGGCCATGGTGATGATGGCGCCCGCACTCGCCGCCTGGGCCCCGGAGGGCGACACGTAGACGATGACCGGCAGGGGCGCGTTGAGTATCAGCTGCACGATATCGCCGGTGGAGTCGAGCAGGCCGCCCGGGGTATCCAGGCGAACCAGCAGCGCCACCGATCCAGAGCGCACGGCGCTCTGCAGGCTCGATTCGAGCAGGCTGACCACCCCGTCGTGGATCATGCCGTCGATGCCGGTAGCGGAGACCACCCCGCCGGCTCCCCTCCCGGCAGACGCTTCCTTCTCGTCCGGCTCCGAGGCCGCCGGGGTCGCTGCCTTCGAGTCCGTCCGGGGCACTTCCTCGGCGGCCATCGTCTGCTCGGTAGCCGCTTCGGTTCCCTCTTCCGCAGCCGCCGGGGTCACTTCCTCGCAGACCGCGATACCGGTCCAGAACAGAACTGAAAGAAAAGCGCCTATACCGACCTCGATTCGACTGCCTTTTCCAGGAAATACGGGCGTCATCGGGTTCCTCTTCCGCATCCACGGCAATGGTATGCTCGCCGAGTACAGGCTTCAAGCCCTACCCGCCGGGCGGGCTCCGTGATCTACCGGAAGCATGTTCCTTTTTTACCGTGTGGCAACCCGGACGAGGCGTTTCCCGCCGCGCTGTCCCCAGGCCTGACGCCGGGTGTCGACCGACTACGGTTTTTTAAAGCGCTCGATCTCGGTCCTCAGCCAACCGGTCCACTCCGGCACCCCCTGGCCGGTTCGAGCCGAGATCTCGAAGATGGCGATGTCCGGATTGAGCTTGCGAACCCGCTCGCGCAGCAGGTCGCGGTTGAAATCGGAGAGGGCATCGTCGCCGAGAGCGAGGTAATCGATCTTGTTGACCAGCAATGCATCGCATACCGAAAACATGAGCGGGTACTTGAGCGGCTTGTCGTCGCCCTCGGGCACGCTCAGGATCATCGCGCTCTTGATCGCACCGGTGTCGAACTCGGCCGGACAGACCAGGTTGCCCACGTTCTCGATGATGACCAGATCGAGGCCCGAGAGGTCGAGCTGCCCGAGCCCACTGGTCACCATGGAGGCGTCCAGGTGGCAGAAGCCGCCGGTCCTGAGCTGGATGGCCTCGATCCCCCGCGCCACCATCTTCTCGGCGTCCACCGTGGAGTCGATGTCGGCCTCGATGACGGCGCAGCGCAGATCCGCGCCCAGAGCCTCGACCGTCCGCAGGATGGTGCTGGTCTTGCCCGAGCCGGGCGCGGACATCAGATTGAGCAGGAAGGTCCCGCTAGCGGCCAGCCTTTCACGCATCTTCTCCGCCTCCAGCTTGTTGTCCGCGTGGATATCCTCCTTGATCTCGATCAGCCTGACCTCGCGCATCAGACCACCTCCATGTTCTTCAGGTAGTACTCCCGCCCCGAGACCAGCCCGCAGCCGCTCTCGCCGCAGTCCGGACAGCGCACGCCCTCCAGGCCGTCCTTCTTGATCTCGAAAGAACGCTGGCAAGCTTTGCAGCGCAGGACGATGGGCGAGGTCTCGATCTCCAAACGGGCGCCCTCGGCCAGCGTCCCCTTGCTGAGATAGTCGAAGTAACGCTGGATCCACTCGGGCTCCAGGTCGGAGAGCTCGCCCACCCGCAGGTGGATGCGCACGATCCGGTTGACGTCTTGACCCTGGGCGTGCTTGAGCGCGACCTCCAGTATTTTCTCGGTGACGGGTAGCTCGTGCATGCGGTTGCTTCGCCGGCGAATCCGTTCTGGGATGGTGTCGGTCTCCCCGCGCACAGTCAAGGCGATGGCGGCCCCGCGCCTGTTGGAGTATCGTACCTAGATGGCGAATGCCTCTTCCGGACCGGGCCCTCTGCGAACCGCGCTGCTTCTGTTCGCGGTGCTGCAGGCGGCGAGCGCGACCGCGGCGCAGTCGCCCGCATCCGCCGCGGGAGATGCTGCGGCCGACGCCTCCACCGAAGACGGCACGGCAGCCGGTACGCCCGCGATCCAGCCGCCGGCCGACTTCCCCGCTCCGGTCGGCGAGGCCGACACGCGGTCGACCGGGACGGCGTCCCATCATGTCGTAAAGCTACGGGACGGATCGGAGTACCGCGGCCTGATGAGCGAGCTGGTACCCGGCAGCCACCTGGTGATGGTTCTGGTCACGGGCGAAACGCGGCGGTTCGAGCTGGAGGAGGTGGCCCGGGTCGAGGCGGAAGCCGGCGCTTCTCCGACCGCCGCGGAGGGAAGGGACGAAGCGAGCGACGATGAGAAGCGAGAGCGCTCGCGCGCCGAGCGCGGCAAAGCGTCGGCGGGGGAAGCGGACGGCCCGCTGATCACCGTACACGGCGAGAGGGCGAGGCTGCGCTTCATGGCCGAGCACCCGCAACTGACCTTCCACCTCGGCACCGGCGTGGATCGACGGAACGGTACGGTGGTAGGCATGACGGGCTACCCCTGCAACGACTGGTTCGTGGGAAGCGTGCATAGCGTGGGCGACAGGTTCGACCGCATCTGTACCGCCCCCTGCGAGGCTTCCATACCCGCGGGCTCCTACCGCATGGCGCTTTCCACGCCGGAGAGCGGGTTGCTGGTGCTCGATGATCCGGTGCAAGTGCCGGGCTCCGGCAGGGTCGAGGGTACCTACCGTTCCAACTCCGGTATCCGCACCGCCGGATGGATCACAGGCGGCGGCTCGCTGCTGGCAGGGCTTACGCTGACCCTGATCGGATACGCGGACAGATCGGAGGTGGGAAGCTGCGCCGGAGGACCCTGTGAAGAGCGGGCCAACGCCGCGCTGGTCGTATCCGGGATCGCCGTCGCCTTCGCCGGACTTCTGGCCGGTGCGATCATGGTCTCGATAGACGACGAGGCCTCGATACGTTTCACACCGGAGAACGAGCGGAAGCCATGATCCACGCCATCCGCCGGATCGCGGAGGCGATCGAGTCGGGCAAGCGGCTGCAGAGATCCGAGGCCGAGGAGATCTATGCGCTGGGGCCGGGCTTTTTCGCCTCCCTGCTCGAGGCCGCCTCGCGCCTTCGCGCCCGTTTCAGGGGGAACACCCTCAAGACCTGCGCCATCGTCAACGCCAAGAGCGGACGCTGCGGAGAGGACTGCGGCTTCTGCGCCCAGTCGGCCCACCACCAGGCCCGCATCGAGACCTATCCGCTGCTCTCGCCGGAACGCATAGTACAGAGCGCACGAGAGGAAGAGGGTCACAGCAAGCGCTTCGGCATCGTCACCGCGGGCAAGCGGTTGCGGGAAACCGAGCTCGACGCCGTCGGCAAGGCGGTGGAGAGCTTGGGCGCGAAGGGCCTCACCCAGCTCCCCTGCGCCTCTCTGGGCACGCTGGGCGAGGCCGAGCTGGTCGCGCTGCGGCGAGCGGGGTTGACCCGCTATCACCATAACCTGGAGACCTCGAAGAGGTTTTATCCGAGTATCTGCTCGACCCATTCCTACAGCGAACGGGTCGAAACCATCGAGGCGGCGAAGCGGGCCGGGTTGGAAACCTGCGTGGGCGGCATCTGGGGGATGGGGGAGACGGAGGCCGACCGTATCGATCTGCTCTACGAAATCGCCGAGCTCGAGCCCGACAGCGTGCCCATCAATTTCCTGGTGCCGATCGCCGGCACCCCGTTGCAGGACCGGGAACCGGTCTCTCTCTGGGAGGCGGTCAAGATCATCGCCCTGGCCCGCTTCCTCATGCCCGACAAGGACATCAAGCTCGGCGCGGGTAGACCCGAGATCTTCCGGGACGCACAGCACCTGGTCTTTCTGGCCGGCGCCAACGGTATGATCGTGGGCAACCTCTTGACGGTGAAGGGGCGGCAGGTACAGGACGATCTCAGGATCGCGCGCGATCTCGGCCTGCGCATCTCGGCTTGAGAGGGTGTTTAAGAAGCACTGGAAAACCGGCCCGATCGCGAATAATCTTTAAAATTCCCCATGCCGAATCCGACCCACTGCCCGAACTGCGGAATCGCGATTCGCCCCGGGGCCAAGCACTGCGAGAGCTGCGGCGCCCTTTGGTTCGACGAGCCGGAAAAGCCCGCTCCGCCCCGCCCCTCCGGATGGGGTGACCTGGATCTGGACCGGAAGCCGTCGGGTCCGCCATCCGGGCGGCCCTCTTCTGGAACCCCTGCGCCGCCCGCTCAGCAGGGCAATATCGCGGTGTTGCCGACCATGATGGCCGAACCGGGAACCGCCGTAGTACCGAGCGCCCCCCCCTCGGCGCGGCCGGCAGTGCGTCACTCCGCGCCTTCGCCCGCCGGACTGGTCGAGGGCAAACCGATCACAGCGGTCGAATACGGTTCTGCACGGACGCCATCTCCCCCTCCGCCGGTATCCGCGCGCCCATCCGGGGCGGCGCCCGAGCAGAGCGGGCCTGTACCGCAGATGCCCGGCGACGACCCCTTCGGCGGCGGGATACTGGACGACCCGCTGGCTGGGGAACTGCAGGAAGGGCCCGCCCTGGAACTGGAGGCAGAGGGGCCGAAGAAACGGTCCCGTAAGAAAGCGGCGCCGAGGGACAGAAAGGAGCCGGAACAGAGCCCGGAAGAGATCGCGGCCAGAAAGAAGCGAAAACAGATACGACAGATCGGTGGGTACGGCGAAGTGCCGGCGAAGCCGATCGAGTACCCGCTCTACGCGTTGCGCGTGCTCTGGAGGCAATATCGGCTGCGCGCCGAGGTGAAGGAGCGGGAGAGCCGCAAGCAGCAGCCGACCGAGGAGATGACCCGGGCATTGAAAGCGGCCGGAGAAGCCATGAGCGGCAGGCCGGAGCTGGCCCGGCGAGAGCCTTTCGCGGAAAAGGTACGCGCTGTCGGCGCCGCCGACCGGGACCTCGACGAGTTGAAGAGCGGCCGCGAGCAGACACGGGCCTCAACGGTCGAGCAGATGAAGGAGACCGCCCGCGCCATCGAGGAGACCCAGCAAAAGGCGGCGCCGCTGCGAGGCGAGGAGAGCCGGCTGCTCGAAGAGCTGCGGCAGCACCAGGGGATCCTGCAGGAACTGCGGGCCAAGGACCGCCAGACCGAGGAGGAGCACCGCGCCCTGGTCCAGAACATGATCGGCGAGCCAGACTCCGGATGGCAGGCCTCGGTGGAAAACGAGCGCGAGAAGCGGCGGACCGAGATAGCGGCGGCGCAGTCGGAGATCGACGAGAGAAACCAGCAGCTGCAAACGCTGCGAGGGAAGCTGGCCGAGATCAGAAGCGAGGTCGATGCGCTCAACGAAAAGCGCAAGTCCTTTGCCGAAATACGGGCGCAGGACGAGCAGAAATTCGATAATAGGGCCGGCGAGGTCCAGCAGTCGCGCGAGGCCGCCCTGGTCGAGCTGGGAAGGCTGGGGATGGAGCGCAAGCTGCAGAACGTGGCCGATCACGACTTCGAAACCGCCCGCCGGGCGCTCTCGACCATCGAGGAGATCGATCGAGAGATCCAGCTACGGCGGGAGGCGCTTCCGACCTACCAAAAGCGTCCCTTCCAGGCGGGCCTGGGTTTACTGGCGGTAGGCCTCGCCCTGCTCATCGCCCTGTACTCGGGCCTCTCGGCCCTGCTACACGAGGAAGAGCCCTACGAGTGGGAGTACCTGGAGAGAGAGGCACAGGCCGACGGTCAGTGATCCGTCCACTCGTCTTTTAACGATCTATCCTGAAGCGCCATCATCCCCTCGGCGACGCTCTTGCCCTGGTAGAGCACCTGGTAGAGCTGCTCGGTGATGGGCATGTCTATGCCGCGGCCGTGCGCCAGCTGGTAGGCGGACTCGGTGGTGGGAACCCCCTCGGCCACCATCTTCATCTCCCGCTGGATCTCGGGCAGGTGGCGCCCGTGCGCCAGCAGCTTGCCTACCTGACGGTTCCGGCTCAGGTCGCTGGTACAGGTCAGCACCAGGTCGCCCACCCCGGAAAGGCCGAGCAGGGTTTCCGGTCTCGCTCCCAGGTTGACCGCCAGCCGGGTGATCTCCGCCAGCCCCCGGGTGATGATGGCGGCTCGCGTGTTGTAGCCGAGCTCGAGCTCGTCGCTGCCGCCGGTGACGATGGCGATGACGTTCTTGAGCGCGCCCCCCAGCTCTACTCCCGTCACGTCGTCGGTGGTGTATACCCGGAAAAAACGGGTGGCGATAGCCGACTGGACCCGCTTGGCCAGCTCGACGGAACGCGAGGCCAGGGTAACGTTGGTGGGCATACCGCGCACGACCTCGGCGGCGAACGAGGGACCGGACAGCACGCAGTACCCCGCCTCGGACTGCTCGGGGAGCTCGTCGGCGAATACCCGCTCCATGGTGGCCAGGCTCTTGCGCTCGATGCCCTTGGAGCAGACCACGATGGGGATGCCGGTCGAGAGATGGCGGCCGACCTCCGGCAGAATGCCCCGGACGAACTGGGCCGGAACCACCGAGAGGAGCATCTCCGCACGTTCGACCACCTTCGCCAGGTCCCGGCTGGCGACGATCGAGTCGGGAAGAGTGACGTTCGACATGTAGAGCGGATTTCTGTGCCCGGCGTTTATCCCCTCGACCACCTCGGATTCAAAGGCCCACAGGTCGACCTGGTGGCCGCTGGTCGCGAGCAGATGCGCCAGGGCGGTACCCCAGCTTCCCGCACCCAGAACGCCTATGCGCATATCCACACCCGTCGAGTCATCTCGCGACCTCCGTACCTTAAAAGCGGCGGCATGGTACAGCGATCGCGCGCTCGATATCCAGTGCTATAAATAACGATCGCCATGAGCGACACCGAGAGAGCGAACGGCTGGTTCGAGTCCGGCCTGCTGGTCCATCCCTGCTCGGGCGAGCCCGGTTTCGCCGACTTGGTACGGGCCTTTCAACTCGCCGGGGGAGCACCGGAACGGGAGGGGCTCGACGGTAACGCCAGATCCCTGGCCGCTCTGGTCGGCGAAGCGCGCCATCACGTTCTGGTCCTGGTCGACGGGCTGGGCGCAGAGCTCGTCGAACGGCTTCCCCCGGGCTCGTTTCTCCGCAATAACCTGGCCAGGACGTTGCGAGCGGTCTTTCCCGCCACCACCGCCTCTGCCCTGACCACCCTGGCCACCGGGCTCTGGCCCTGCGACCACTGCATCCCGGGCTGGTGGACGAGGCTCACCCGCCAGGAGCTGAGCGCGGTCAGCCTGCTGTTCACCGAACGCGCCAGCGGCCGGCCCTTGAGCGAGCTCGGCATCGCTCCGAGCACGCTCTATCCGGTTCCCAGCGCCTGGCCCGGCCTCGATCTCGACTTCCACTCGGTCCTGCCCGGCGAAATCGCCGGCAGCGTCTTCGCCGGCTACCTCGCCGGCGGCACGCCCCGCGTACCGTACACCACGCTCGAGCGCGCGATGCTCGTCGCCGAAAACCTCGTCGCCGGCGCGGACAGGCCCGCTTTCGTGTACGTATACCTTCCGCAGCTCGATACGCTGCTGCACGGAGCGGGTTCGTCCGATCCCAGGATCGACGCGCTTGTACTCGACCTCGACGCTCGGCTCGGAGGCCTGGCAAAGGCGCTGGGGTCGCGCGCCCGCCTCGTCGTCACCAGCGACCACGGACTGGTCGACGTCCGTCAGAACCGCGTGGTGACGCTTGGCCCGGACGACCCCCTGGTCCGCTTCATGGCCTGCCCGCCCACGGGCGAGCCCTCGGTACCGGTCTTCCACCTGAGGCCGGGAGAGGACGAGGCGTTCGCCCGGGAGTTCTCCGCCCGTTTCGGCGAGCTGTTCGCCCTGCTGACCGTCGAGGAAGCGGAGAGCATGAAGCTTTACGGTCCCGGAAAGCTGGTTCCGCTGATGAAGGAGCGGCTGGGCTCCTTCATCGGCATCGCCCCGCGGCCGGCCAAGCTCTACCTGGCGCCCACGGGAAGCAGCGCCAGACACCGGGCCATCCACGGTGGATTGCGGCCGGGGGAGATGCTGACGCCGCTGGTGGTGGTTTAAGCGCCCTAAACCGCGTCGTCTTCCCCGTAGGGACGAGCATTGCGCCTAATCATTCTACACATCCAGTTACGCTCTTGGGTTTATGGCTTTTCGATGGGGCGCGGGCGGTCCGGGGCCGGCCGGCGGGGGACGCGCGGATTGCATTGGCCC
>CAYVFC010000103.1:0-29501 GCA_964450715.1 uncultured Sandaracinaceae bacterium
GACCCCGCCAGGACTTTTTGAGAAGTTACGCTAACTGATCGGCATTGGAGCTAGGCGCGAACAAGCTGAGTTTCAGCTTCGCGCAGGCGACCGGCACGGACTTCGACCGCAGCCTATACCTGCCGGTGTCCGAACGGCGGCGCGCCGTCGACCGCATCGACCGGGTCCACGCGATGTTCAGCTTGGAGTGTTTTCGGTGCGGTACGGACTACGTCGAGTCGCCCTTGCAGATGTGCGACATGTGGTCGCACCGCTACCTGCACGTGGACTACCGGGGACGGCTGACCCTGTGCTGTCAGTTCTCGGGTATACCGGGAGAAAGCCCGCACGGAGACGTCGCCGGCGACCTGCACGATATGTCTCTGGCCGAAGCCCACGATCGCTTCACCGATATGGTGCATCAAACGCTCCGCGCCAGGCTGCGCGCCATCCGGCAACCCGATATCGACGACTTGACCCGGCATGTTCCCTGCAACTGGTGTCTCGCCTATCACGGCAGGCCCTACTGGACCGAGGGCGGCTCGGCCGGTCCCCGCGCCGCGCGCGCGCGCCGAAAGCCGGGGCCAGGGGCCGAGAGCGCGCGCGATGAGACCGATAACGATCGGTTTTGCCCTTTTCCCTCGTACGGTACGACCGGGTTCGGGGAATGAACCGACTCGAGCTACGGGTGGCGCTTCAAGCGCTGGCCGTGCGGGTCGCCGTGCCGGTGCTGATGCGCGCGCTGCCGTTCGACCGGGTGCTGCGGGCCTTGACGCCGACTGGCGAACGGAAAGCTTCACCTGCCGAAGCGCTCCCAACCATCAAGGCGGTCAGCGAAGCGATGACCGGCCGGGCGCGCCCATTGCGCGGCGCCTGCCTGACGCGCGCGCTCATGCGTTACGCGCTGCTGCGGCGCCATGGGTTTCCGGCCTGCTTTATCATCGGCGTCCGGCCCGGGGGCGCGGACGGCTTCGAGGCGCACGCCTGGGTGACGCTCGACGATGAGCCGCTCATGGAACGGCGTCCGACCGACTACCGCGTCGCTTTCGCCTGGCCGCGCAACGGTGATCCGTGACCGGTTCGGCGCACGCCTCGCGCATCGGCTACCTTCCCGAGCTCGACGGGCTGCGGGCCGTCGCGCTGCTGGCGGTGGTGGCCTATCACGGCAACAAGTGGGTGACCGGCGGGTTCCTGGGCGTGGATATCTTCTTTGTCCTCAGCGGTTTCTTCATCACCTCGATACTGTTGCGCGAGAAGCTGCAGCGCGGCGCCTTCTCCTTCCGGCGCTTCTACCTGCGCCGGGCGCTGCGACTGCTGCCCGCGCTCTTCGCCCTGGTGGCCCTCTATTTGCTGGTCGCGGCAGTGCTGGATACGGAAGGTATCGGACGGCACATCGTCGACGCGGGCGCGACGGTCCTGCCGGCCGCGAACATCCCGCGGGCCCTGCGCCTGTCGGCGCGGCCGGTCTACCTGGCAACCGCCTGGTCGCTCTCGTTCGAGGAGCAATTCTACCTGCTCTGGCCTCCTCTGCTCGCCTGGCTGGCAGCAAGGGTACGCAACCCGGTACGGCTGGCGGCGCTGATCGCCTCGCTGGCTCTGGTCGCCTGGGCTTACCGGGTGGCGCTACTGCAGGCCGGCATCCATCCCGCCCGCCTCTACTATTTAGTAGATACCCGGGCCGACGGCCTGCTGCTGGGAAGCGCTCTGGGGGTGCTGCACGGGGCGGGCCGCCTCCGGGTCGAGCTCGGCCGCACCGCCCGCCTGGCACTAAACGCGGCCGCCGCGGCCGTGGCCGCGAGCTGGGCGGCTCTCTTCTTCACCGCCTCGTTCGACGACCGCGCCAACCACCTCTGGCGATTCGCCTTCATCGCCGGTTCCACCTGCCTGCTCGTGTTCGCGGCAGCGAGCGGGCCGCGCGGCCTGCTGCACCGCATTGTCGGTTTCGAGCCGCTGGTGGGCCTGGGCAAGATTTCCTACGGGTTCTATTTGTGGCACTACCCCGTATTCCTGGTGCTGACACACCATCTGCGGGTGCCCTTGCCGTGGGTCCTGCCCGTGGGAGGCGCCCTGTCGCTCGCCGCGGCGCTGGCCTCCTACCGCTGGATAGAGCTGCCGGCGCTGCGCCTGAAGGGCGAGTTCACCTGAAATACCGCCTTGGCGAGTCGATCGAGCACCCCGGCTCGATTGACTCGTGGCGCACAGCGGATATCATTAATCGAACGCACACCTCGCGCCAAAAAGGACGATTCGATGCACATCACGCAACGTGGGCCTTTTGCGTTTCTCGCAGTCGTAGTGGTTTCCTTTTTACTCATTATATTCTCCGGATGCGGAGGCGACGACCCGGCACCCTTTGCCGAAGACGGTTACGGCGGTAGTGGCGGGACCTCCGGCCGGGCAGGCGGCGGCGGAGACGGAGGCGACGGCGGCGGTGGCGGTGAGAGCGGCGATGGTGGCGACGGCGGCGGCGGCGGTGGCGGTGAGAGCGGCGATGGTGGCGACGGCGGCGGTGGCGGTGAGAGCGGCGATGGTGGCGACGGCGGCGGTGGCGATGGTGGCAGCGGCCCGTACCCGGTTCCCGATTCGCCGACCAACCCGTGGATCGCGTTCATTCAGATCGACGGCTCGGGCTTCGGCCAGCTGTTCTTCGTCAAGGCCGACGGCACCGGGCTGACCGAGTACGGCGGTGCTCTGTTTTCGGAGACCGAACCCTCCTGGTCCGCGGACGGCCGGCTGGCATTTTCCGCCATCCACGCGGCCAACGGAGCGGAGGTCCATATCCTGGACTTCGCGGCCGGCATCGACGCCGCGCTAGACGTCGGTCTGTTAACCGTATCGCGGCCGCGCTGGTTGCCGGACGGCACCGAGCTCGTCGTATCCGGCAAGGTCAATACGGGCGACAAGGACGCGCTCTACCTGGTGGACGCGACCACGGGCGACCGGACCCAGATCACGCAATCGGCCGAGGGCGACAGCGGACACGATGTCGGGCCGGACGGCGCGGTGTACTTCGTACGGAAGCTGGGGGGGACGAGCTATGATATCTACTCGGTGCCGTCCTCGGCCACGCCCTCGGATACACCGACCCGGGTCACCGACGGCTCGGGCGTGGTAGGTGGCGTCACGGTTCACCCGGACGGAACCAAGATCCTGTTCGCACGCGCCGTCGGCAACACCACGGAGCTGATCGAGCGCACGCTCGCCGGCGGGACCCAGCGCGTGATCGGGATTCGCGGCGACGAGCAACCCGGCTTTTACTGCGGCGGCGACAAGATAGCCATCAGCCGCGACTCCTTCGATTCTGACGCGGAGATCGCGGTAATGGACACTGACGGCGAGCTGATCACCCGCTGCACCGATGACGACAGATTCAATGGCAGCCCGGCCGTATCCCCGGAGGAGAGCGCCGACGTCGACGTCTCGCAGTTCTGAATCGAACCGCTTTACGGGAAGCGCCTTCGCGGTCCGTCGGGTGAGGCGGTCGCTGCCATGACGGGCACGGAGCGTTCGGCTACAATCGAGAGCGGTCATGGCGCTCGGTGAGGCGGAACGACGGCTGCTGCTCTCGATTCTCGATATCCGGGAGCCATTGCGGTTTCCGGTCGAGGCCGGCCAGCCGCTCGACTGGCTCGCCGTGGTTCGAGCCGCGCGGCGCGGTATGATCCTGCCGCTTCTGGCGCAACGGGTGCTGGCCGAGACGGCTTGCGGTCGCGATGCGGAGGCCGCGCGGCGGGCGTTCGGCGCCGACCCGGCGATCGCCGACCAGTTACGGGAGAGCCTACAGCAGACCGCGGCCTACAACACCCGGCTTCTGGCCGAGCTGGCCAGATGCGTTTCGACACTGCAGGCGGAGGGGATACGAAGCGTGGTCCTGAAGGGAGCCGCGCTCATGCTGCGCGACTACCCCCATCGGTCGATGCGCTACGCCATCGATTTCGATCTGCTGATCGATCCGGACCGCTTCCAGCAGGCGCTGGCCGTGCTCGAACCGGAAGGCTACCACCTGCCCGAGCAGCTGCTCAACCCGGGACCGGACGGGCGCAGGATCGCCGACACGATGCTGGCGCTGGCGGACGGCTACGCCTGGGCGCCGCTCAGAGGGCCGAGCGGGGTGAACGCGGACCTGCACTACCGGGTGCCAGGGGCCGCCTTCGCCTCCTCCGGCGGCTTCGCGGGCTGGCTCGAACGATCCGAGCCTTTACAGGTGCACGGCGTGCAGGTTGATCTATGTAGCCGGGTCGATCTGGCGGCCCACCTCTGCGAGCACGTCGCCGGGCAGAACCACTGGGAGCCCGACCAGCTGCCGCGGCTGCTCTGCGACCTGCGGGCGCTCTTCCCGGACGGAGTGCCCTGGCGCCGGCTACGCTCCCCCTCGGCCGGACAGAAAGCCTTCCTGTGGACGGTCCGGGTCATCTACGACGCGGTCTTCGAGCGACCGGAAGCGGACGACGCCCCGAGCCGGCTGGTGCGCCGGCTGGCGGTTCTGGACCCGGCCGTGGCGCTGCCGCTGGCCGAGCTCTCCAACCTCTGGGCCCACGCGTCGCGGATCGCGTACGACATCGCCAATCGCCCCGAATACGCGGTGCGAACCTGGATTCCCTCTCGCGCCTACCTGGCCTGGCGCTACGGCTTGCAGCCGGATTCACCGCGCATCTACCCGATCTATCTCTCGCGGTTCTGGAAGGCCGCGCTCAAGCCCTTACTGCGGCGGGAGCCATGAAGCAGCGCCGGCTGGCCGGCCTGGACCTGGCCTGGGACGCGGGGAATCTACCCGTCGATCCCTTTGAGATCGCCATGCCCCTGGTGCTGGAGACGGCCGACCTCGATCCCGGTGCGTCGCGCGAGGCGATCGGCCCGGCGCCGTCGGACGACCCGGACCGGCCCGCGGAACAGGCCGCCGACATCGTCATCCACGCAGGTCTCACCCCTCATGCTCTGCCAGATCCGGGCCGGAACGGAGCTACGCGCGTGCTCTATCACGGCCCGACCTACTGTTTCCTGCTCGACGGAAGCCTGCTGGTCTGGGACGGGGCGTCGATGCTACGCATCGCACCTGACGGACGGAGCATCGCGGCACGGGTCCACGCCTCTTCGCTCGACGATCCCTTTGTCTTCGCCGCGGTGGCGGTCACCATGGCGCTGCTGCTGGCGTTCCGCTACCACGGCCGCTTTCACCTGCACGCGGCCGCGGCCCGCCTGCCCGGCGGGGATGGCTGGCTGATGCCGGGCAACTCGGGCTCGGGCAAGAGCACCCTTTCGCTGGCGCTGTACGACTCGGGCGCCAATTGGTTGAGCGACGACGCGGTGCTGCTCCAGCCTTGCGGATCCGAGGTCGAGGCCGCGGGCTGGGCCCGGCGGATCCATGTAACGGACAGGACCGCCGAGGCCTTTCCCTCGCTGGCCCCCCACCTGACCCCGGGCCCGCCCTCGAGCAAGCGGCAGTGGCAGATCGATCCCCGGCGCGCTTTTTCCGGACGCGGCCTGTTCTCGCTGCGCTCGCCCCTGACCCTGATCGTTCCGACCGTGGGCTCGGATCGCACCAGTACGGTACGGCCGCTCGCCCGCGCCGAGGCGCTGGGATGCATCCTGCACGCCTGCGCCTGGGTGGCCTGCGATCATCTGGTCCACCGGCAGCAACAGCTCGAGCTTCTCGGACGCCTGGTCGACCGCTCCCGCTGCTACGAGATCTCCCTGGGCAGGCGGCTGCTGGAGGAGCCCCGGGCCGAGTTGGAGCAGATCGCGGCGCTCATTCGAGCACGGTGACCAGCTGCTCGACGAGCAGCTCCTCGAGCACGGGCTCGAGGTCGGCAGCTGCCCGCGCCTGGTCGACGTCAAAGGCGCGCGACAGCTGCTGCGCCAGCTCGGCGCGGGTAAGCCCGACCCGGTCGCCGAGCACCTTCCAGACGAAGATAGCCGTCTCGTTGAGCGTGAAGTAGAACTTAGAGTCCAGGTCCAGCAGCACCCCGGTGCCATCGCCCAGCTCGGTGAGCAGAGCGCGCTCGCTAGCCACGTATCTCGGTTCCTCGCTCATGTAGGGTAGGGGGTAGGGGTAGGGGGACGTTGTTGAGTAATTAAGCGTGGGTAGGGGGACGTTGTTGAGTAATTAAGTAATCGAGCAACGAGTTCTGATTTTAATACCTAAAAGCTCTGCAACGTAACAACCCAGCTACCTTTAATCTCGATTACTTACTCAACAACGTCCCCAAAATCCAAACCGTCCGGGGGACGCTTACTTCTTCCGGATCGGCAGGTAACTCTCGAACCCGCCGCTCAGGTTTTTCGCCTTGAAGCCGTTCTGAACCAGGATCCGGTAGCCGACGTACCCGCGGTAACCGACCGCGCAGTAGGCGATATAGGTCTTGCTTTTGTCTAGCTTGGGTAAGTTGTTGCGCAACCAGTACAGGGGAATATGCTCCGACCCGGCGATCTGGCCCCGTAGAGCGATCTCCCTCTTCTCGCGCAGATCGATCAGCACGTTCTGCTCCCGGTCCACGGAGTCTACCTCGGTCGCGTTGACCGTCTCCAGGTCGCCCCGCAGCATGTTCGCCGCCACGTACCCGGCCACGTTCACCGGATCCTTGGCCGTCGAAAAGGGCGGGGCATAGCAGAGCTCCAGCTCCTCCAGGTCGTACACGGTCATGCCGGCGCGGATGGCGGTGGCGATGACGTCGATGCGCTTGTCTACGCCGTCGCCGCCCACGATCTGCGCCCCCAGCACCTTGCCGTCGGTCGGCGAGAACAGGAGCTTGATAGCCATCACCTCCGCGCCGGGATAGTAGAAGGGGTGCGACTCGTGATGGGTATAGGAGGCCAGGCAGGGGATACCCTTGCGCTCCAGCGTCTTCTGGTTGCAGCCGGTACAGGCGACCGCCAGGTCGAACACCTTGACGATGGCGGTGCCCTGCGTGCCCTTGAAGGGCACGTGCCTGCCCAGCGCGTTGCCGGCGGCGATGCGCCCCTGCTTGTTGGCCGGACCGGCCAGCGGAATGGCGGTCGGTGAGCCGTCGACGAAATCCTTCACCTCGATGGCGTCGCCCACCGCGTAGATGTCGTCGTCCGAGGTGCGCAGGTATTCGTCCACCTTGATATGACCGCGCGGCCCCAGCTCGAGCTCGGATTCCCGGGCCAGCCGGCTCTCGGGCCGTACCCCCACGGACAGTAGGACCATGTCGCAGGCGACCTCCGCTCCCGCCGAGCTGGTCACCACCGTTTCCTCCCCTTGCTTGCGGAACGAGGCGACCCCGTCGCCCAGACGCAACGCCACCCCTTTCTCGACCAAATGGTCGCTGACCATGGCCGCCATCTCGGGATCGAGCGGCGGCATGACCTGGTCGAGCGCCTCCAGGACGGTCACCCGTAAGCCCCTGCGCGCCAGGTTCTCCGCCATCTCCAGGCCGATGAAACCGCCGCCCACCACCACCGCGGAGCGTGCGCCGTGTTCGTCGACCATGGCCTTGATGCGGTCGGTATCCGGCACGGTCCGCAGGGTCAGCACCGTATCCAGGTCGATGCCGGGCAAGGGCGGACGGATGGGCTCGGCCCCGGGCGAGAGGATGAGCTTGTCGTAGCTCTCGGTATAGGTCCGGCCGGCCTTGAGATCCTTGACCGCGATTTGCCTCTTTTCCCGGTCGATGGAGACGACCTCGGAAAGCACCCGCACCTCGATCTCGTAGCGCTCCCTGAGCGCCGCCGGCGTGGTCAGGAAGAGGCGCTCGCGCCGGTTGATGACATCGCCGATGTAATAGGGAAGCCCGCAGTTGGCAAAGGAGACGTACTCGCCCTTCTCGAAGACGATGATCTCCGCCTCCTCGTCGAGCCTGCGGGCCCGCGCCGCGGCGGTGGCGCCGCCGGCGACGCCGCCCACGATCAACAGTCGGGTGGCCACAATGGGTGAGACAGGGTCGGCGTGCCGACTACAGCCCCTGCTCCATACGGCGCTGTGAGAACATCGAGTCGTTCACCGACGGATCGTTGAACTTGACCGAGGTGAACTTCATGATGGTGGTGGACTCGACCTTGTCGTTCTTCATGGTCCGCACCGTGGTGGTGTGCGCGAGCCAAACGCCGTCGTGTTTCTTGATGTCGGTGAACTTGAGGTACTTGAGCTTCTGGCCCTTCTCCACCCAGGCCTTGATCTGCATGGGGAAGAGCTTGCTCTTGCTGATCCAGAACTGCGTCTTCAGGTAACCCGTCTCCGACTTCTCCTTGTCGGTCTTGGGCCGCGATTCGATCAACCAGCAATCCTCGCCGTCCACCTTGACCGACTCCTTGATCAGCTTGTGGTTGTAGGAGTTCACGTCCCGCTTGGTGAGATCCGCGTAGCTCAGGTCGGTGCCCAGGAAGGAGCCCGATCGGTCCGAGCCGGAGATGCGGGTGGCGCGGTGAAGCGCGGGAAGATAGAGCCACTGGTCGTCGTCCTTCTTGGCGTCGTCGTAGTCGACGGAGAGCAGCCCGGTGTTGCGCACGTCGGCCGGGCTCTCGAAGATCATCAGCTGCTTGGTGCCGCCGTTGAACTTCAGGCGCCAGCTCATCAGCTGCCGCTGCCGCTTGCGCCCTGAGCTATCGACGAGTGTCATGGAGACGCGCGCGATTCCCTTGTCCCCCAGATCGCGATCCTCCATGGCCGCGAAGATCTTTTTCGGATCCTTCTCCTTGGGATCCAGGGCCATTGCCGTGGCGGCCGACAACGCCAACGCGGCGATCATCGCGCCACCCAGGTACTTCCGCGCCTGCTGCTTCCCTATTCGACTCATCTCTGGCTCCTTTCTCGATTCGCGCCTCGGGGGCTGCGACCGGTAAAATTCACGGGCTAGCGAAACGCCCGAAGAATACTCATACGCGGCCGCGGGCACACGGAAAAACCGGTCCGCCGAACCATATGTATGACGCTCGCCAGGGGCGAAGATTTCACCAAATCGGGGGTTAATCGCCTCCGGAATGCGAAGATGGCTCCGTCGCCAGCAACCGCTCGAGCCGGCGCTGCTCTCGCTCCGAGGCCGCCTGCAGAGCGGCCAGGCGCACCACGTAAGCGAGCACCAGAAACCAGATCAAGCCATAAGCCGCGACCATCAGTTGCAGGCCCGATACCTGCTCGGTCCGGGCGCCGGAAACCGCCCGAAACGCCGTCGCTCGACCGCTCGCGCCCTGGTCCGGCGCTGTCGCGGTTGCCTCTTCCTGTTGCGCTTGCACGCGACCTGCAGTCATCCCCAGCGAGACAACCAGCATCAGCGCCACCGCGCCCATTCGAAGCTCGGAACACATCTCAAAAATCCTCCATCAGGCCCTGCTCGGCGGCCAGGCTCTGAATCCGCTGCAGCCTCTGCCGCGCCCGCTCGGCCCGCACCCGCATCCAAACCAGCAGCACCGCCAGCGCCGTGAACAAGGCGAAGCCGAACAAGAGCGCCGGCCGCATGGCCGGATCCAGGCCGCCCCCCGAGCCGGTGATCACCGCCGGGTGCATACCTCGCCACTGCCTGACGCTGAAATGGACGACCGGCAGGTTCAGGACGCCGGCCACGGCCAGGATGGCCGCGAAACGGCGTTCGACCTCTCCCGCGTTGCCGAACGAACGCAACAGCAGGTAGGCGAAGAAGATCATGCCGGACAGCAGCGTGGTCGTCAGCCGCGGGTCCCAGGTCCAGTAAACGCCCCAGGCCTTGCGGGCCCAGAGAGGCCCGGTGGTCAGCACCATCACGCAGAAAAGCGAGCCCACCTCGGCGCCCGAAAGCGCCAGCGCATCCCATATCGGCTTGCGTTTCGTCAGATACAGTCCGCTACCGACCGCGCAGGCTGCGTAGCAGAGGTACATGGCGTAGGCGCTGGGTACGTGGAAGAAGAAGATCTTCTGCACGATGCCCATACGACTCTCCAACGGCGCCATCGCGAAGATGGCATACAGCGCGGCCAGCAGCAGAAGCGCGCTCAGCGCGGTGAGCGATACGAGCGCCACGGGGATCAGATCGGCTTTTTTCTCGTTCATCCTCGTCTAGCCTCGGCAATAAGCGCTATACCACGTCCGGCCACGCGCACGTACCCCCGCCCGCACCTACCCGGGAGGCGAACACCGGGGTGAAACCATGTCATTTCGAAAACCGCGTCATTTCAAACCAAGGGAGAAACTTCCTTCTTTTCGGCGGAGATCTCTCACTTCGTTCGAGATGACATTTCACTTCGTAGCAGATGGCACTCCCTCCCTTGCGTGGCAGCGACAAAGCGCGCATACCTCTCCTTGAAATAAAAGCCGGCCGGCCAGCCTGGCGATAGAACGGGAGCACCGTTTGACCATATATCTACACGCGGTGGGCCATTTCCACCCGGAGAACGAGATTACCAACCAGTTCCTGGAGGAGCTGGATATCGGCACCAACAACGAGTGGATCATGGAGCGGGTCGGGATTCGCTCGCGCCGCACCGTGCTGCCACTCGACTACATCCGGCAGACGAAAAACCAGGACGTGGGCGCCGGGCTGGAGGCGCAGATCTACCGGAACGACGAGACCGGCGCCCGCGCCGCGCGCATGGCCATGGAGCGCGCGGGAATATCGAAGGAGGACGTCGGCCTGGTGATCGGCGGAACCTCGGTAGCCGAGAGGGTCACCCCGGCCGAGGGCTGCAAGATAGCCGCCAAGCTGGAAATCGAAACGCCCGCGTTTGACATCAACTCGGCCTGCACCAGCTTTCACGCGGCGCTTTTTACGTTATCCTGCATGATACCGGAAAAGCTGCCCGAATTCGTGCTCATGGTGATTCCGGAGAACTGCACGCCCAACGTGAGCTACACCGACCGCGCGTCGGCCGTGCTGTGGGGAGACTGTGCCGTAGCCGCGGTCGTATCCACCAAGGTCCCCAGCCACATCCAGATGCTCGGCAACACCTTCGGTTCGAGCCCAGCCGGGCACGGGAAGGTGGTAGTACCCAGGATGAGCCACTTTTTCCAGGAAGGCCGCACCGTCCAGAAGTTCGCCATCAGCCGGACCGTGACCCTGGTAAAGGAGCTTCAAGAGCGCTACGGCACACCGAAGTGCCGCTTCCATTTTGTGGGCCACCAGGCCAACCTGCTCATGCTCGATAACGTATGCGAACGGTGCGAGATCCCGGCCGACCGCCACCATTCCAACATGGAATACTTCGGCAACACGGCCTCGGCCGGATCCGCGTCTGTAATATCGATGAACTGGGACAGCTGGACCACTGGAGACGACATCGGCGTGGCCGGGGTGGGAGCGGGGCTGAGCTGGTCCAGCTACCTGTTACGCGTGGGAGAGAAGCCGTGAAGTACGAGGAGTTCAAGGGTCGTTCCCACTTCGACAAGCAAGAAATCCTAGCGTTCGCCTACGGGCGTCTCATCGACGATCCGCCGGAGGGGCTGCACGCCCACGTGCCGCTTCCGCCCATGTTGATGGTGGACCGGATCACCGAGATCACCCGCAAGGGAAACAAGGGCCGGATCGTCGCCGAGCAGGACATCGCCGTGGACGACTGGTTCTTCCACTGCCACTTCCTGGGAGACCCGGTTCAGCCCGGCTGCTTGGGGCTGGACGCGGTCTGGCAGGTCATCGGTTTTTATTGCGTCTGGTGCGGAGGCATCGGCACGGGCCGCGCGCTGGGCTGCAAAGAAGTCGAGTTCGCGGGGCAGATAAGGCCCTACGACCAGCTCGTCCGCTACGAGATCAACATCGTCCGCTACCAGGAGCTCCCCAACTCAGGCTCGGCCATCGCCATCGGGGACGCCACCGTGCTGGTAGACGGTAGCCCGATCTATACCATCGAGCGAGCCAAGGTTGGTATCTTTCGTGATATTCACTACCCGGATTACCCCGCGCGCTCCGAACATTCGCGCGGAGGTCGCATGGAGCGGTAGGCCCGGCGCTGAGGTCGCACGCAGCGGTAGACAGCAGCGGTAGGCCCGGCGCTGAGGTCGCACGGTAAGCGTTCAGGCCTTGGACAGTGCGGCGGCCAAGGCGCCCGAAAAACCGAGCGCGCCCGCAGGGCCGGCGAGGATGGTACTCCCTGTACCTGACGAGCCGGCCCGAGGACGAAAGCCGGTTTTTCGGGATGGATTGGCCGCCGTCTTCTCAGACAACACTGCCCCCCCTGAACGGTTACGTCGCACACAGCGGTAGACAGCAGCGGTAGGCCCGGAGAGGTACAGCGGAAGCTCGGTTTTACTGCGCTCTAATCTCCGAGGGCGTAACCACCGAACGGCACTCGATATCCCGAGCTTCCGGATTCGACAACCCTGGTCCGAGGATACCGGTCCCCTGAAATCGGGTTGCAAATTCGGCCGAGTGGCTGATAATGTCGCTGCTTTGTAACCGGACCTGTGTTTGAGCCCGGATCGAGGAGACCGCAGTGGGTCCTGTGCTGACACCCCAACAGGTCCTGGAGCTAGTTCCGCAGCAGGAGCCCTTTCGGTTCATCGACGCCATCGATGAAATCGACGACAAGCACATCGTGGCCAGGTACCGTTTCCGGCCCGAGGCGGAGTTCTACCGCGGCCACTTCCCGGGCAATCCCGTGACCCCGGGGGTCATCCTGCTGGAAACCATGGCTCAAGCTGCGGTAGTGGCTCTGGGCATTTACGTCGCTGCCGTGGAGCTCGGCGTGGATGAGACGAAGAAACTGGTGGCGGTTTTCACCGATGCGAACGTGGAGTTTTCCAGTCTGGTGCGCCCCGGGGACGAGGTGATCACTCGGGCCGAAAAGCGCTTCTTCCGGCGCATGAAGATGCGCTCCGAGGCCGAGGTAAGGCGGGCGGCCGACGACGTGCTGGTCTGCTCGGGCACGGTCTCGGGCATGGGGGTGATCCTGTGACTCGGCGCGTGGTGGTCACGGGGCTGGGGGTGGTAGCTCCCAACGGCAGCACGCTCGAACGGTTCGACGCGGCTCTCAGAAACGGCACCTCCGGCATACGTCACCTGCCCATCATGAAGGAGCTGAACTTCGGCTGCACCGTGGCCGGCATCCCCCAGGGCGTGGACGAGCTTTGCGAGCAAACCTTTGAGGAAGACGAGCTGCTTGCCATGAACTCAAACCACCGCTATGGCTGCCTGGCGGCGGTCAACGCCTGGACCGACGCCGGCTTCGAGCGGCCCGAGGTTGGGGATGACCGCGTGAACTGGGACGCGGGCGCGGTGATCGGAACCGGCATCGGCGGGCTGGACACCATCGCCGAGAAGCTCATCCCCAACACCAACAAGGGCAAAGTGCGGCGGCTGGGAAGCACCCTGGTCGAGCAGATCATGGGCAGCGGGGTCTCGGCCAGGGTCTCGGGGCTTTTAGCGCTCGGCAACCAGGTGACCAGCAACAGCAGCGCCTGCAGCACGGGCAGCGAGGCCATCGCCGAGGGATGCACCCGCATCCGCGCCGGGCTGGCCGAGCGCATGCTATGCGGCGGTTCCGAAGGCTCCAGCCACTACATCTGGGCCGGCTTCGACGCCATGCGCGTGCTGGCCCGCAAGTACAACGACACTCCGGATAGAGCCTCGCGGCCGCTGAGCGCCTCGGCCGACGGTTTCGTGCCCAGCTGCGGCGCCGGGGTCATGCACTTGGAGAGCCTCGAGAGCGCCCGGGCGCGCGGCGCGCGCATCTACGCCGAGGTACTCGGCGTGGCGATCAACTGCGGCGGGCAGCGCGGCGGCGGCAGCATGACCGCCCCCAACCCGGAGAGCGTCTCACGCTGCATCAAGGCGGCGCTAGAGGATGCGAAGATCGACGCTGACGAGATCGACGTCATCAACGGGCATCTCACCGCCACCTTTGCCGACCCCTACGAGGTGGCCTCCTGGTCCAGGGCGCTCGGCAGGGCGCCGGACCAGATGCCGGTCATCACCGCCACCAAGTCCATGATCGGCCACGCGCTGGGAGCCGCCGGCGGTATCGAGTCGATCGCCGCGGTTCTCATGGTACACGGGGGATACGCACATCCGTGCGTAAACTGCGAAGACCTTCACCCGGATATCGAGCCCTACGCGGCCTCGATACCGCAAGAAATGCGAGAGATGCCCGCGCTCAGGACCATCATCAAGGCGGGCTTCGGCTTCGGAGACGTCAATACCTGTCTGGTATTTCGCAAATGGAACAGCTAGGGGCCCGGCGCCCCCAGAAGGAGATTCGGAGATGACGGAGCAAGAAATCTTCGACAAGGTCATCGCGATACTGAAACCCTACGTGAAGAACCGCGATGCGCTTGCCACGGTCTCCATGGAGACCAACATACTGGAAGACCTGAAGGTGAACTCGGCCCGCCTGGTCGACGTGGTGCTCGCCTTCGAGGACGAGTTCGACATCGAGATCGCGGATGAAGACGCCGACGGAGTAGACACGGTGGGCGACGCGGTCACCCTGATCGGGAAGAAGACCAATCCGTAACCCAAGTGACTGGATCGGTACCGCCTCTGTGGACCCGGCTCGGGCTGCTGGCCCAGCGCGAGCTGGGTCGCCTTACCTGTGCTCTGTTGCTTTCCCTGATAGGGCTCTGGATGCGGGTCATCTATGGCTACCGCATCCGGAACGTGAAAGAGGTGCGCAAGCAGTACGCCGAGATCCTGCGGCAGAAGAAGTGGCCGCTGATGATCTGCGCCAACCACCTGACCATGGTCGACTCCTTCATCGCCTCCTGGGCGCTGGGCTCGATCCCCTGGTACATCTTCCATTTCTCGGCCCTGCCCTGGCACGTGCCCGAACGTAAGAACTTCGCCGCCACCTGGTACCAGCACCTGTTCATCTTCTTGATGAAGAGCGTTCCCATCGAGCGGGGCGGCGACCGCCGGGAGGTGTCCAAGGTGCTCAAGCAGCTCACCTACCTGCTGCGCATCGGGGAGGTGGTCTTCGTCTTTCCCGAGGCCGGGCGTAGCCGCAGCGGGCGGGTCGATCCGGCCAGCGCGGCCTATGGCGTGGGCCGCATCATCGCCACCGCTCCGGGTTGCCGCACGCTCTGCGTCTACCTGCGGGGCGACCACCAGGAGACGTGGGGCGGGGTGCCGGTCAAGGGCGAATCGTTCTACGTGGACATCGAGCTGATCGAGGCCAGGTCCCAGCAGCGGGGAATGCACCGTTCCAGGGACCTCTCGCAGCAGATAGTCGACCAGCTAATCGCCATGGAGGAGAAGTACTTCGCCAGCAGGAATTGACCGCGCCGATTCGAGCGACCCCGCGGCGCGTCCGCCGGCGCTTCTTCGTGCAGTAGGAGTAAAGAAACCTTGCCGATAGGAAATGACATCGTCGACCTCTGCGACCCGGAAACCCGTCCGTGGGGGCTTCATCCGCGTTTCGACCAGCGGGTCTTCACGCCGGCCGAGCGGGAGCGGATCGGCCCGGACGAGCAGGGTAACCGAATGCGCTGGCTGATGTGGGCCGCCAAGGAGAGCGCCTACAAAGCGGCGAAAAAGCGCGATCCGCGCACGATCTTCTCGCCCCGCCGCTTCGAGGTCGAGCTACGAGGCGAACGAGCCGGAATCGTGCGCTTCGGGGACTCGGTCTTCTCGCTGCTCGCCGAGCTCTCGGACGAGCTCGTGCACGTGGTGGCCGCGCCCGCGGCCGAGCTGGTGCAGACCGCGCGCGGAGCCGTGGGTCGGCCCGCGAGCGGGACCGGCCGGAGGTTCGCGCTGTACTTCGAGACCGCCCTGCTCTCCTCGCGGGCGCGCGATGCCCTGGTCGCCGGCCTGGAGGTCAGGCAGATGGCCGCCCGCGCCCTGGGCTCGTGGCTGGAGATCCCGCGGCAACGGATCGAGCTGATTCGCCGTGGACGGGTGCCGCGCGCCCTCTTCCAGGGGGTCCGGCTACCCATCGACCTCTCGCTCTCGCACCACGGCCGGTTCGGCGCGTTTGCCTTTACCGTAACGCGGTGAAGCCTCGGTTCTATTGCCCCCTCCCGGACAACAATTACGGGCGGGCGCAAGGCCCGCCCCTACGCGATCGATGCCCCCACGAAATCGTAGCGGTACGGTGCGGCTCGCCCCCCCTCCCACGGTTGAGTCCCCAAGTCAGGAACGGTACTCTTAAAATGTTCTTACGGCTTACAGGAGGCGACCTCATGCGGCGCGATTCGATCTTTGTTATGGCGATTGTACTGGCCTTGGCTGTGGTCCTGTTTTCCGGTTCCGGCTGCACCAAGGACGAAACCTGCCGCGGAATGGACGCTGGCACCTGCGAGTGCCCGAGCTGCGGCGGCCGGGGCGGCGGCGGCGATTCCACGCCCCCGCCGGACGACCTGGGCGACATCTGCGCCTATGACAGCGACTGCGCCCAGCACTGCCTGATCGGGCTGAGCGGCATGGCGCCCTACTGCACCCGCTCCTGCGAGAGCGAAGCCTGCCCGGCCGGATACCTCTGCCTGAGCGTGGCGCAGGCGGGCATGGTCTGCGCCATGGGGCCCTGCGGGGGCGACGGCCAGTGCCCGGAGGACTACAGCTGCGACACCGAGGATCCCGACAACTCTATCTGCGTGCACGACGACGTCGTCTGCGACAGCGACAGCGAGTGCCCGGCGGCTACCGCCTGCAACCAGGGGCTGTGCGAGCTGCGCTGCGAGAGCGACGACGACTGCAAGCAGGGTTTTTACTGCCAGTGGGGACGCAGGTGCGTGAAGTGCACCAATAGCTCTCACTGCGCGGATGGGTACAGCTGTCAGGACGGCAACTGCAACCTCTCCTGCATCGAGAGCAACGACTGTAGGATCGGCTTCCGCTGCGCCACCGGCGCCTGCGAGCAGATCTCGGGCGGCGGCGGCATCGAAATGGGTGCCGGGGACGCGGGCTGCGAGGAGGACACCGACTGCGCCGACTTCTGCTACAACGATGAGTACTGCACCCGCGTCTGCGAAGGCGAGGACGACCCCACCTGCCCCGAGGGCTACGCCTGCCACAGCGGCCACCTGTTCTGCCAGATGCAGTAATCCCCTGCCCGCTCCGGGGAGGGGTGACGATACCCATCGCCGACCTGCAAGGCCGAGCCGGCGAGCTGGCGAGGGACAAGATAGAACAACTGGACGACGCTCTCCGGTTCGCCTTCGGACTCGACGAGGTCTGAAAAGCGGACCGTTTCCCACTTGACTCGGACGACAACGAAGATAGTCTTCACCAGTAATGGAACCGCTCCCGTCGGCCGCTGCCCCCCGTAACTTCGACCGCGCCCCGCGCGCCGGGAGATGCGGCGTAGTGTGCCCGCCGAGCTCGGCGACTACCGCGACGACCACCACCACCACGACCGCCACCGGTACGACTACGCGCACCGGATGGCCTCGAGGGAACGCAGGGTTCTAGAATAGAACAGAGGATTTTTCCCAAACCCCGTTCCCTTGAGGGAGCGGGGTTTTGGCGTTAATAGGGCCTTTCAGGAAAGGAACAGAGGAATGGAAAAGATACCCGTGGGCGTGATCGGCGCGACCGGCATGGTCGGCCAGAACTACATCAGGCTGCTCGCCAACCATCCCTGGTTCGAGGTCACTTATCTCGCCGCCTCGCCGCGGTCGGCCGGTAAGAGCTACGCCGAGGCCGTGGCCGGCCGCTGGGTGATGGACGCGGACATCCCGGCCGCGGTTAGCGCCCTGACCGTTCACGACGCCGCTGCCATCGAGGAGGCCAAGGGCCAGTGCGCCTTTGTCTTCTCCTCGGTGGAGCTGGACAAGAAAGCAATACGGGAGACCGAGGACGCCTATGCCGCCGCGGGCATCCCGGTGGTCTCCAACAACTCGGCCCACCGCGGCACTGCGGACGTGCCGGTGCTGATCCCGGAGATCAACCCCGGCCACATCGACATCATCCCCCAGCAGCGGAAGAAGCGTGGATGGGACAAGGGCTTTGTGGTGGTCAAGCCCAACTGCAGCGTGCAGAGCTACATGGCGCCCATGCAGGCCCTGCGCGAGACCGGCTTTCCGGTGGTGCGCGCCTTCGTGGCCACGCTTCAGGCCGTGTCCGGCGCCGGCTACCCGGGCCATTCGTCGCTCGACATGATCGACAACGTCATCCCCTTCATCAACGGCGAGGAAGAGAAATCGGAGAAGGAGCCGCTCAAGATCTTCGGCAAAATCGAGAACGGCCGGTTCATCGACGACGAGTCGATCAGTATCACCGCCCACTGCAACCGCGTTCCCGTGATCGACGGCCACTTGGCCTGCGTGAGCCTCCAGTTCGGCGACAAGAAGCCGTCGCTCGAACAGATCGCGCAGATCTGGACCGACTACCGATCGGTGCCGCAACAGCTCGGCCTACCCTTTGCGCCCGAGCATCCCATCGTCGTGCGCCAGGAGAACAACCGGCCGCAGCCGCGCAAGGATCGCGACCGGGAAAAGGCCATGGCCGTGACCGTGGGCCGGCTGCGCGGCTGCAACCTGCTGGACTGCCGCTTCGTGGGCCTGTCGCACAACACCGTGCGCGGCGCCGCCGGCGGCGGTATCCTCAACGCCGAGCTGCTCAAGGCCAAGGGCTACCTGTAGGCCCGACCCTACCTGTCATTTCGAGGAGCCGAAGGCGACGAGAAATCTCCGTCGATACGAGGCAATCTGCACCGTCGAGATATCTCGCTTCGCTCGAAATGACATCGACTAGCTACCGGGCCTACACGTTGAAGCGGACGTTGATCACGTCTCCGTCCGCCACCGGATACGTTTTGCCCTCCAGCCGCAGCCGCCCGCGCTTGCGCGCCTCGGGCAACCCGCCGGCGTCGATCAGGTCGTGGTAGGAGACCACCTCGGCGCGGATAAAGCCCTTCTGCATATCCGAGTGAATCGTCCCGGCCGCCTCCGCGGCCGGCGTGCCGCGCCGGATGGTCCAGGCGCGCACCTCATCGCTGCCCACGGTAAAGAACGACATCAACCCCAGCGCTTCATAGGAAGCCTGGATCACCCGGTCCATGCCCGACCTCTCGATTCCGTACTCCGCCAAAAACTCGGCCGCCTCCTCCGGGCTCATGCGCGCCAGCTCCTGCTCCAGCTTGCCGCGCACCACCATGCACCTCTCCTGCTCGCCGATCTCCCCCAGCTCCGGAAGCCCCCCTTCCGTCTCCTCGTTGTTGAAAAGCACCAGCATGGGCTTGGCGCTGAGAAACGAGAACCCCTTCAACAGCTTGTTCCCCGCCACCGAGGGCGCCCGCCTGAGCGGGCACTCCCCTTCTTCCAGCAGCCGCTGGCACTCCCGAAAGAGCTCCTGCTCCTCCGCGTTCATCTTTTTGCCCCGCTTCTGCTCGAGCTCGATCTTCTCCCGCCGTTTCTCCACCTGCACCAGATCCGACAGGATCAGCTCCTGCTCCAGCGCGCGGAAGTCCCGCACCGGATCCCGGTCCGGCCCGTGGTTGCGCACCACCTGGATCAGCGCGTCGCACTCCTTGACCGCCAGCCACCCTGCCTCGTCCTTCTTCCGACCCCCGCCGCCCGACCCCGATCCCGATCCCTTCCCCGTCCCGGGCAGGAAATACTCCACCTGCGCGTAGATCGTCTTCTTGGGCTCGAACATTCCCGATAACACGTCCACCCGCTCGTCCGGAACCCGCACCACCGCCATCCGGTCCTCGGTGCGCGACACCCCATCGCCCACCGACTGGCGCGTCAACACCTCGAACACGGTCGAGCGACCGGAGAGCGAAAGACCGATGATGCCGAGCTTCATGCCCGGCCTTCTAGCACACCGGGGCCTTCCGCGGGACAGGAATGAAGAGCCAACTGGCGGCCCCGGGAAAGCGGTTCCAGCCTGCCCTGTGCCGCGCGACGGCGAAAGAGCCGCCAAACAATACCCGGAATATTTAATTTGTAATGTTAAATATGAAGCATTAATATCGAACCATGAAGCCCCGCATTCTGGCTCGAACCGTTCGCCGTGCATTGCGATCCTTCCCGGCGGTAGTGGTCACCGGTCCGCGGCAGTCCGGCAAGACGACCCTGGTTCGCCAGCTACTGAAAAATTCTCACCGGTACGTCAGTCTGGAAGATCCCGATACCCGGATGCGGGCCGGCGAGGATCCGCGCGGTTTCCTCGAGCAGCAACGGCCTCCCTGCGTCCTCGACGAAATCCAGTACGTACCGGAGTTGCTGCCCTACCTGAAGAGCGAAATCGACGAGCGCCGCAAGGCCGGGCGATGGGTGCTGACGGGCTCTCAGAACTTCGCCCTGATGCGGGGCGTGAGCGAATCGCTGGCCGGGCGAGCCGCCGTGCTCTCGTTGCTACCCTTTTCTTACGTCGAAAGGATCGGGCGGGGGGAAGACGCCTTGAACGCGACCGCACTGGTGAAGAAGGGGCGACGCCTACGGTCACCGTCGAGCCGAAAGCCGCCCCCGGGCCAGGTGCTGCTACGCGGCCACTATCCCGAGGTCGCCAGTCGTTCTTCCGTGGACAAGGATCTATGGTGCGGCTCCTATATCGCCACCTACCTGGAGCGGGATATTCGCAACCTGTCGCAGGTGGGCGATCTCGGCCAGTTCGAGCGCTTTCTTCGTCTCTGTGCGACACGAACCGGACAGATACTGAACCTCTCCGATCTGGCGAGAGAGATCGGTGTCTCGGTACCGACGGCGGGGCGATGGATATCGCTACTAGAGACAGGATACCAGCTCTACCTTCTCTATCCCTACTACCGGAATCTCGGCAAGCGCTTGGTCAAGAGCCCCAAGCTGTACTTCAACGACACGGCGCTGGCCTGCTACCTGCTGGGGCTTCGCGATCGGGCCTCGCTGCTGAACAGCCCTCACTTTCCCCACCTGTTCGAGACCCTGATCGTCACCGACTTCTGGAAACGTTTTCTACACTTCGGCGAGATCCCTTCCCTGTACTACCTGCGAACGCGCGACGGCCTGGAGGTAGATCTCATTCTCGAGATCGGCGGCGCCTTGCACCTCGTCGAGATCAAGTCTGGCGCCACCATCCTTCCCAGACACGCGTCCTCTCTGCTACGGGCCAGGAGCACTCTCGGGGACATCGTAGAATCGACGAGCCTTATCTCCCGCACTCGCGAGAGCTTCCAAGTCCGGCGAGGCGTATTCAACCACGCCTGGAACGATCTGCTGTCTCTTTAGCGCCCCGGGCCTTTTCCGCGTCGCGCCGACAAACCAAGTATCAAAGGACCAGCGTCCACGCCGCCGCCGGAAGGCGTGCCGCCGCTGCCTCCGGAACCGCCCGCTTCACCCCCAGCGTCGGCGCTACCACCGCCGTCCAGTTCGTCCTAACCACCCGGTTCGTATCCGCCGATATAAACGGTCTCGTGAACGGTGACGAGCGGGAGGTCGGGGAGAGATTTCTCCCTCCGGTCGAAATGACAGGAGGGGTGAAATGACAAAGGAGGGGTGAAATGACAAAGGAGGGGTGAAATGACAGGAGGGGGGTGGTAGGACCAGAGGCGGCGAGTGGAATCCTGCCGCTGGAAGGTAAGCGGCCCTAGCGGACGATCTTCAGCAGCTCCACGTCAAAGACCAGCATGCCCTGGGGCGGGCCGGGGCGGCCTTTGTAGGCCAGGTCCTGGGGGATCCAGAAGCGGCGCTTCTCGCCCTCGACCATGAGCTGCACGCCCTCGGTCCAGCCCGGGATGACGCGGTTGAGGGGAAACTGGGCGGGCTTTCCGCGCTTGTGCGAGCTGTCGAACATCTTGCCGTCGGTGGTCCAGCCCGAGTAGTGGACCTCGACCATGCTCTCGGCCTTGGGGTGGACGGTGCCGGTGCCCTTGGTGATGACCTTGGAGGCCAGGCCGGAGGCGGTCTTCTCGGCGTCGGCCGGAGGGGCGGCCACATCGGGCGGCGCGGGGATATCGCCCGCGGCGGGACCGGTCGGACGGGCCTGTTCGGCCCTCGCCCGGGCCTCGCGGATCTTTTGCGCCCGTTGCTCGGCCGCGGCTGTTCGCTCGTCCGCGGCCTGCTGTTGGTCGGCTGCCGCCCCTTGCTCGGCCGCGGCCGAGGTGGGCTCGGCGCCGGGAGGCGGCGTGGGCTTGCAGCCGGCAAGCGCGAGAACGGCGATCAGGGTTGCGAGGAGGGCTGTGCGGTTCTTCATGGTCTATTTTCTCCGGTCGGTGATGGCGCTAGTCATGCGGGTCGCAGGGTGTCTCCTGTGGTCGAGGTAGCGAGCCGAGCAAGCGGGTCGATCCACGCGAACAGGTGGTACCGATCCGTTCGGAGTCGGAGTGGCCGGTTTACTGCGAGCGGCCGGCCGATGCAATGGCGCCGGCCGGGGGGCTGCGGCTGATCGGTGAGCGGCCCGGCGCCCGGAGCGCACCTTTCTTTACTGTCACGGGCCGATTCCCTTAGGGTGACCGCCAAGGTGCGCAAACCGGAGGGGAGGCCGGAAACCCTTGAAAACAAGGGCGAAATTTGGCGGGTGCTCGAAGCTGACCCCGTGGTAGACTTACCCCAAGGGCCGGGAAAGTTAGGACCGCGAAAATAAGGACCGGAAAAGCGATTCATGGACGAGAAGAGGCGAGATCCGCGATTCAGGAGCCACCAGAAGCTCTGGTGCGAGGGACAGGAACTCAAGGCCGAGGCGGTGGCGCGCGACATGAGCCGCGGGGGCATGGCCATTGTGACCGACAAGGCGTCGGAGATCGGCTCGAAGCTCAACGTCTCCTTCGTGACCCCCGACGAGGGCCGCAAGGTCTCGGTCAACATGGAGGTGGTCTGGCACAACCAGAAGCCGGAAGGGGGACCGGTGGCCATGGGCCTGCGTATCGTGAACTTCGAGAAGGGGCAGAACGCCTTCGATCGCTTCGTGGCCCGCCACCTGGACGACACCGTACCCACCAACGTCCCAGCGGGCGATGAGGCCAAGGCGGCCGATCCGGCGGAGGACGGAACGGCCGGTGCCGGCGCCGACCCCGAAGATAAACAAAACAAATAAGGAGACGGCAGCAGAGATCGTCGCACCGGCGATCGCCGTGACGCATCGTTATGCAAGTGGAAAAGGACTACGCACCCAACATCGCCATCTTCTGCGACTATGAGAACGTGGCTATCGGGGCCGAGAAAGACAAGCACGAGAGCTTCGACATCAACCTGGTGCTGCAGCGGCTGCTCGACAAGGGCAACATCATCGTCAAGAAGGCCTACTGCAACTGGGAGCGCTACAAGCCCGCCCGCCGCCCCTTGCACGAGGCGGGGTTCGAGCTGATCGAGATCCCGGACGTGACCTACTCGGGAAAGAACTCGGCGGACATCCGCCTGGTGGTGGACGCGCTCGACCTCTGTTACACCAAGTCGCACCTGAACGTCTTCGTGGTCATCTCCGGGGATAGCGACTTTTCGCCGCTAGTGAGCAAGCTGCGCGAGAACAACAAGAAGGTGATCGGCCTGGGCGTGAAGAGCTCCAGCAGCGACCTGCTGGTCGACAACTGCGACGAGTTCATCTACTACGACGATCTCATCCGGGCGCGCGATCGCGCCGGTCGCAGGCCGGCCGCAACCAAGAACAAGGCTGAACGCGACAAGGACAAGGACAAGGATAAGGATAAGGGCAAGAACCGGGGACGGGACAAGGGCAAGGCCGACAGCAAGACCCCCGCCAACGCGGAGGAGAAGCGGGGCGGGGACAAAAAGGCCGACGAAGCGGAGAACGCCGTGGACCTGGACAAGCGCCGGGAGAACGCCCTGGAGATGGTGCTCGACACCGTGGACAGCCTTTTCCGCGAGCGTGACGACAACCTGTGGGGGTCGATGGTCAAGCAGACGCTCAAACGCAAGCGCCCCAACTTCTCGGAGACCTTCCAGGGCTACCAGAGCTTCAACCAGTTGCTGGAGGACGCGCGGGAGCGGGAGCTTTTGGAAATCCAGAAGGACGAAAAGTCGGGCGGCTACATCATCGTCGGCTTCGGGCCCAAGGCCTGATCCCCCCTCACCCTGATCCCCGAGGGAAGAGGGAACCACCGCTTCGCGGACGACGGATGGAGAGCACCAGGAATATAGCGAGTATATTAAGCCCGATGAACAGCACGTAGGCGTAGTCGTACGAGCCCGCGCGATCCATGCTCTGCCCCATGGCCTCCAGCCCGATGCCCTGTAGGATGAAGAATAGCGGCATGAACTTGGCAACCGAAGCGAAGGAGGTGCGGCCGAAGAGATCGGCCACGATGATGGGAAGCGTGGACATTACCCCGCCCATGGCGAACCCGTAGACCAGAATGAACAGGGCGATGGCCGCGAAGGAGTCGGCGGCCAGCATGATGCCGATGCCCGCCGCGCCGCAGCCGACCAGCGTGGCGACCACCCGGCGCGGGTCGATGCGGTCGCAGAGCGCTCCCCAGAAGAACTTGCCCAGGGTGCCCAGCGCGGCGGTGGCCGCCATCATCAGCATGGCGGTACGGTCGTCGAACCCCATGTGGTTGAAGCGGGGCTTGAGCTGGGACATGGTGCCGGCCACTCCAGCCAGTATCATGGCGTAGCTGAATCCGAGCTTCCAGAAGGCGCCCGTCCGGAGCAGCATCGGCAGGTTCCAGCGCTGCGCCGTCCCGCCCGGCTCGCCGGCGACGGTCGGGAGCTGGTGCGGGGTGATCGGGCCGGGAAAATCCGCGCCGGACTTGGTTTCGGGACCTTCGTCGGACGGCGAACCATCGACGGGTAGACCGTCGGGCAGCAGGCCGTATTTCTCGGGCGTATCCCGGATCACCAGCCAGGCCAGCGGGCTGGCCAGTAGGATGACACAACCGATCCACTGATAGGCGTGCTCGAGATCGGTTTGCTCCAGGATGAGCAACCCGGCCAGCGGTACGACCACGCCCGAGAGCGAGATGCCCGCGGTGGAGAAGCCCAGCGCCTTGCCGCGCTTCTTGGCGAACCAGTTGTTGACCGCCGTGGTGGAGGTGATGCCGTTCATGCCGCCGTTGCCGACGGCGAGCAGCGCGTAGCAGAGATAGAAGGCCCAGATGCTCTCCACCCGGCCCTGCAGGATAAAGAACATCCCCGCCAAAAGCGGCCCCACGCTCATGATCACGCGAGGCCCTACTCGGTAGACCATCGTCCCATAAAACAGCTGCGACACGATGCCGATGGCCGGCCCCAGCATGAGCGCGCGGTTGATCTGCGTATAGGTCCACCCTCGCTCCTCGACCAGGGGCTGCATGAAAGCGTTGAAGATGTAAAAGGCGCTGCCCGTGGCCATGAAGTGGGCCACGAAGGCCATGGCCGCGATGTACCAACCGTAAAAGATCGGGCCGCGTCGGATGATGGTCACGCTGCCTCGCGGGTGGTGCCTACCTGGACGCCAGGCCGGAACCGGCGACCACGTTCAGTCGCCCCAGCACCGCCCGCTCGCCGGTCAGCCGGAAGGGCAGATCGCGCGAAGTCCCGTGCAGCTTGACCAAAACCCTTCCGCTGACGGGCGCACCCTCCTTCGCGATACGCGAGATCTCGATCACGTAGCTGCCCTCGGATATATCGCTCAATCCGAGCTGCTCGCGGTCCTTATCCGCCACCTGCTTGGCCACCACTTGCTCGCGTCCGCCCAGCCAGCTGAGCCTCGCGCCGCCCGGCGTTATCAGCGAGAGGTCGAGGTCGACCTCTCCCGCCCAGCTCGCTACTAGGGACAGCGCACCGTCCTCGTCCGGCTCGGCGGTCGCCGGCTTTTCCGCCTCCTGCCGCGCGCGCTCGCGCGTCGCCTCGTCGGGCACCGCCGCCAGCAGTTGCGCGGCGCTCGGCTCGCGTCTCAGCGCGATCTCGCAGCGCACTGCCGCGCCGACGGCGACCGGGTCGTCGGGTTGCATCTCGGCCAACGCTACCCGATGCGAGCAGGCCCGCTCGGCCATACCCGCGCGCTCGAAGCCGATCGCCAACCGCCGCTGCAGCGCCGCGTCGTTTGGACGCAGATCGAGAATGCCCGACAGCATACGGATCGCCTCGTCGCGCTTGGCTTGCCGGCCCAGCACGTCGGAGAGAAAAGCCAGCGCTGCCGGATCCCGGGCGTCGCGCTCTAGCCACCCGTCGATCACCCCGCTGGCCCGCCCCAGGTTGCCGATCCGGCACAGAGCGCGAACCAGCACCCGTTGCCGGTCGCGGCTGTCCGGGTTCTGCCGCAAACGGGCGGCCGCGGCCTCCATCGCCGCGAGCTCCGCGGGCGGAACCGAGGCGCCGGGCTCGAGCTGGCTCTGACCCTCCTTCACGCCCTTTATCGCCTTGCCGGTTTTGGCGTACCAGGCCGATTCCTTATCGTCCAACACCCGGCCCGTGTCGGTCTCCTGCTCGACGATACTTTGGTCGCCGTCGCTGCCTCGTCCACGATCCGCTCCCCGTTGCTCGCCGCCCTTCGCGTCCCCCTCCCCGGACGGTACGAGCCCGCGGAGCAGCCTCGCCGCGCGCGGGTCTTCCTCGGCGCTCCAGCCGTAGACGGATCCCGGCTGTCCGTCCGCGGGATGGCCCATCGCCACTTCTCGTTCGAACACGCGGAGCCGCGTGAACCGGGAAGGCACAGCGTACCGTATGGATAGACCGATGATACGCTGCCGATTGCCGGCTCCGTCCTCCGCCTGCAACATTCGCGCGGTCCTCTCGGCCCAGAGGCCGGCTACCAGCGGGGAGCGGCTCGCCTCGGCGGCGACGGGTTGTAGGGGATAAGTCGCGGACCAGGGCTTGCCCTGTACCTGGCCGGAGAGCACAACCTGCCCGCTCACCTCGCCCGTCGTCAGCTTGCCCACCACCAGCAGCTCCTCCCCCGAACGCAAGGAGGGCATCCGCGCGGGTGCCACCTGCTCGATCCCTTCGGGTAGTTTTATCTCTGTATCCTCGAGCAGGGCGCCGTACCCGGTCTCCAGCACGGAGAGCGCCGCCCCGGCCGGGCTCTGACCCGGGAGATACGCCAGGTAATGCCCGCCAGCCGCCTGCGCGACGGCGGAGAGCAGGGCGGCATCGGCCCGCTCACCGATCCCTACCGCGGTCAGCGTTCCGCGCTGCTCGCCGGATACCAGAGCGCGAGCCTGAGCGGCGAGCAGCCCCGCGCTCCGGTAGCCCACGCTGGCGCCGCCGTCGCCTAGATAGATGAAGCGGACCTGCCGGCGCGCCTTGGCCTCGCCCTGGACGGTGCTCCCGGCCTCGCGCATCGCCTCCCCCAGGTCCGAGGCGCCGGCCGGCTGCAGCGACCCCAGCCAGCTGCGAGTCCGCGCCGCCGCCCCCACCGACGCCTCCAGGGGCTTGTCGGTCATGATCTGGCAGGTCACGTCGCAAGCCAGCAGCAGGAAGCGATCGGTATGCTCCATCTCGCCCACCAGATGCTCGGCCAGCTCGCGCGCCCGCTCGAAACGCTCTCCGGCCATGGACTGGCTGATGTCGACGACGAGCACGTAGTCGGTCGGCTTCGGGGCCGCCGCGGCGGGAAGCTCCGGGCGTACGGCTAGGGCCAGGTATCTCTCCCCCTCATTCGCGGGGATCGGCCCCGACCCGTCAGCCCGCCCGGGCCCCCCGTCCGTATCCAATGCGAACGAGCCCGGGTCGGCATCGCCGCTCCATGTCCACCTGCGCAAGCGCGAGGCCTCCCCGGAAAGCCGGTAGGAGATAACCAGATCGCCGGCCGGTACGAATCGCTCCTGCTCGAAGCCAACCGCCTGGGCGCCCTGACGCTCCGCCACCTCGGCGGAAAAGCCCTGCGCCCGGATGGAATCGCCCGCCACGTCTCGCAGGTGCGCGTCCAGCTTGAACCGGCCCAGCGGGGTCGCGCCCTCGGCGTGCGGCAGGGGATATCGGTAGAGCCGTTCGCCGCCGAGCGGTGGTATGACCTGCGTATAGGCGAAGCGGATGCGGCGTTCGGCTCCGTCCGCTGGTAGAGGCACGGGAATCTCGAAGCCGCCCTCTCGCCGCCACGCCACCGCCTCGGGATCTTGCCAGGAATCGGAGGACCAGGTCTGCTCGGGCTCGGCCTTGCCCTTGCGCCCGGTCGCAATCCGGCGGCCCGGTGTACGCACCAGACCGGGAGCGACCTCCCGTTCCGCGAACCGCGCCGGCCGCCATGCACCCTCGACCTGTACCTGCAAGGCGACCAGAGAGGCATCCAAGGGCAGGCCGAAAACGAATACCCCTTCCGACTCCCCTTGCTGGCCGGAGCCGTCGCCGCCAAAGACCTCCTCGACCTCGGTGCGCGCCAGGCTGCCAACGATGTCGACCCGGACGCGGTGCTCGACCAGCGGTGCCGAGCGCGCCTTCGTTTCGGCGTCGCCCGCGGGACCTATTCGCAACTCCCCTAGCCCGCGCGCGACCTCGGTATTCTCGTACCTCTCCAGATCGGCCCAGGCCACGGCCCTGGCCAGCCCCGTCACCGGTACGACGGCCAGCGGCGCCCCCTTGGACATCACCGCCTGCTGTCCGGCCGCGATCTCGCGTGCGCCCTTCCCCCCGGGTTGCGCGCGCACCCGGCCATGGATCACCCGCGCCACGGTCCTGGCGCCCTCGACGCTCAGGTCGAGCCGGGTACCGGTCACCTGAATGCTCCCGGCCAGCGTGGAAACGGTCAGGGGCGGACCGGCGTCAACCGCTTCCACCGCCACCAGCACCTGACCGGTGCGTACCTCGACGTGGCGTTGCCTGCCGGCGTCGAGCGCAATCTCGGTGCCGTGATTCAGGACCAGGAAGCCGCCGTCGGAAAGATCGAGCCGGGCGCGCGTGCTTAGGTCGGTCTTGACCGTGCTACCCGGCTCGACGATGGCGCCGCGCGGCGCCGCGCGGCCCGGTGCTCCCGCGCCTTTGCCCAGCGTGACGCCGCTGCCTTGCTCTCCCGCGGCTGCCGCGCGCAGAACCCGGGCCAACCTTCCTTGCAGTACGTCGTCGGACGTGGCAGCCCCGACGTGTAGGTCGGCTTCCTCTTGCTGCTGCTGCAACGTGTACAGGACGCCGGCGGCAGCCAGGACCAGTACTAGCAACGTCCCGGCTCCGATCAGCAACCACTTCTTGCCGGACTTCGGCTTCTCCTGCGGAGCGGGCGCTGCTACCGCGGCGGCCCTCGCCGCGGACGCCATCGGAGGCGGCGGCGCTATGGGCGGCAGCGAAGCGGTTTCTAGGTCGAACGTCTCAGGCTCGGCGGGCTCCTCGCTCCGCTCTGTCTCGAGGGTTTCGGGCAGCGCGTCCAACCCAGCCGCACTCGGCACGTCCGGCAGCTCATCGCTGCTGAACTCGACCTCGCCCTGTTCGTCGCCCTGCGCCGAGGGCTCTCCGGTTTGCTCGGCAGCCACCAGCTCGGGCTCGCCTTGCTCGTCGTCGACCAATTCCGGCTCGCCCTCTTGCTCGTCGCCGACCAATTCTGGCTCGCCCTCTTGCCCGTCGTCGGCCAGCCCAGGCTCGTCCTCTCGCTCATCGGCCACCAGCTCGGGCTCGCCCTCTTGCCCATCGTCGTCCGGCTCGGGCCCACCCACCCGTGCGGCGATTACCAGCTCGGGCTCGCCCTGCACTTCGTCGGCCAGCCCGGGCTCACCGCCGGGCGATCGCTCCGCCGCGACCGGCTCCAGATCCAAAGGCGCCGGCGCTTCGCTCGCGACAGGTTCCGGATGCTGAGACGGATCAGCGGCAATCGGCTCCAGATCCAGATCCAGCGGCACCGGCGCTTCGCTCGCGACAGGTTCCGGACGCTGAGACGGATCAGCAGCAACCG